>NCRC01000054.1 GCA_002894685.1 Salinivenus lutea | reverse complement strand
GCTGAGGGGCGGTCGACGGGGCCGCGGGGGCCTCCTCGCGTTCTTCGAGGTAGGCGAGCACGTCTTCCTTCGTGACGCGGCCGCTGCGCCCCGAGCCGTCCAGCGATTCCAGTTCACTCATCCGCAGGCCCTCCTCCTTCGCAATGGAGCGGACGAGCGGGGAGTAGAACCGACCGTCAGACCCGCGCCGCTTGATCGTCTCCTCCGCGGGCACGTCGGCCGTCTCCGGCTCGCGCACGGCCCCGTCGCCCGAGGGGGACGGCACGTCGCGATCGGAGGCCGACTCCGCTGCGCGGTCGTCCGTATCCGCGTCGGCGGGCTCGTCCGGCACCGGGGCCTCCACCGAGCCGTCTGCGGCCTCGGAGGTGAGCAGGGCGATGACCGTCCCCACCTCGACGGTCTCGCCCTCCTCCACCAGGCGCTCCTTGAGGACGCCGGCGGCGGGGGAGGGCACCTCCGTGTCCACCTTGTCGGTGCCGATTTCGAGCAGCGTCTCGTCGACCTCAACGGCATCGCCGACCTCTTTGTACCAGGCGATGACCGTGCCTTCCGTGATGCTTTCGCCCATCTTGGGCATGACCACTTCCACGTCCTCGCCGCCCGCGGCGTCGCCGTCGAGCGTGCGCTCCTCGGCGGGCGCATCGGGAGTGGAGTCGGGGGCGGCGTCCGGAGAGGGCGCGGACTCCGCCTCCGTCTCGTCCGCGGGGGCGTCGGGCGACTCCTCGACGACGGCCGCGTCGGCCTCCGTCTCCACGCGGGCGATGATGGTGCCCACCTCCACCGTGTCTCCCTCGGCGACCAACTGCTCCGTGAGCACGCCGGCGGCGGGGGAGGGGACTTCGGTGTCCACCTTGTCGGTGCCAATTTCGAGCAGGGTCTCGTCCTGCTCCACCTCGTCGCCCGGCTGCTTGTGCCAGGTAATCACAGTGCCTTCGGTGATGCTTTCGCCCATCTTGGGCATTTCTACGTCAACCTGCGCCATGGTGTCGATCGCTCGTTCAGCGTACGGAGAGAATCGGAGGCCGGGACGCCGAGGGGCGTGCGGCCAAGGGGGAACGGTCTTCCAATGTAGGAAACCGAGGCCAATAATGAAACGACCCGGCTATGTTTAAGAGAGGAGCGCGGCGGAAGTTGGGAGCGGCCCCGGTCAGTTTGGAAGCGCTACGATTGCAGGGAGGCCCATCGGCCGAGGCAGGAAGAAACCGGCACGATCTCCCCTGGATTTAGAGGAAGGAATAGCGAAAAGTGGGAGAACAGCCCGCTGCGGTTGCGATCGTCCCCGTCAACGAAGATCCTGTGGGGCGTTGCCCGGTCGCGCATCGTGCCTCGCCCCTTCGTTTCGGATCGTGGGTTCAATTAAAACTCGAACGTTTTTTAGCTGGGCGCAGCGCCCAGCCGCGCCCCCGAAAACCGTCGCTCCAGAACACCTGTAAACGGGGCGAGGCGGCTTTGCCGTACGATCGTGGCACGTCGGGGCCGTTCGCGAGGCCCCGCTCCCTATCGACGAACGTCCAACAGCCAATTCATTGTCGTGTCGAAGCAATTTCTCGTTTCCAGCGCCCCCATGATTGCCGGGGTCGCGTCGCTACTGTCGCTTGCCTTCGCGTTTTATCTGGTCCGGTACATCCTCCGGCAGAATCCGGGCAATGACCGCGTCCAGGAGCTCTCCCGAGACATCCAGGAGGGTGCCCGTACCTTCATGGGCCGGGAGTTCAAGAACCTGGCGGTCTTTGGGGTGGTTGTGGCCCTGCTGCTCTACTTTATGCCCGAAACGGGCCTGCCGACGACCGTCGGGTTTATCGTCGGAACGCTGGCCTCCGGGCTGGCCGGGTGGATTGGCATGTGGATCGCCACAAAGTCCAACGGCCGGACGGCCCACGCGGCGCAAACCAGCTTTGCCAAGGCGCTGAACATTGCGTATTCCGGCGGGTCCACGATGGGGTTCTCCGTCGTGGGACTCGGACTGCTCGGGCTTGCCGTGATCTACCTCCTGTTTCCGGGGCATAGCCACGCCTGGCTCGGGTACGCCTTCGGCTCGTCCTGCGTGGCGCTCTTCCTGCGCGTGGGCGGCGGCATCTACACGAAGTCGGCCGACGTGGGGGCCGACGTGGTGGGGAAGGTGGAGGCCGGCATTCCGGAGGACGACCCCCGCAACCCGGGCGTCATCGCGGACAACGTAGGCGACAACGTGGGCGACGTGGCCGGCATGGGCTCCGACCTGTACGAGTCGTACGTGTCGGCCCTGGCCGCCACCATGTTCTTGGGGGCGGAGGTCGACTTTGCCGCGGCGTTCCCGAACCTCGGGTTTGAAAACCTGGGGCTCATGATCGCCTTCCTGTTTGGCGTGCTCGGCATCGTGTCGTCCATCCTCGGCTACTTCTTCGTGAGCGCGGGCGAGGGCGACGACGTCTCCTACGAGAAGCAGGCGGCCAACGCGCGCTCGGCCCTCAACCGTGGCACGACCGTCGCCAACGTGCTGACGAGCCTGCTCGCCCTCGGCCTCATCTTCTGGCTCGTGCCGGGCGGCGAATCGGCCTCGGCGGTGATTGACGACGCGGCGTCGTCGATCGACGTGCGCTGGGCGCTCTTCCTCACGATCCTGTCCGGCCTCATCACGGGGGTCGTGATTGGAAAGGCGACCGAATACTACACCTCGGAGTACGCGCCGGTGAAGCAGATTGCGGAGTCGGCCGAGACGGGGGCGGCGACGACGATTATTGAGGGCCTCGGCACCGGCATGCTCAGCACGGTGGTGCCCGCGCTGGCCGTGGGCGTGGCCACGCTCGTGGCGTACCACCTGGGCGGCCTCTTCGGCATTGCCCTCGCCTCCCTCGGCATGCTGCTCACGCTCGGCGTGGTGCTGTCGACCGACGCCTACGGGCCGATTACCGACAACGCACAGGGCATCTCGGAGATGGCCGATCTCGGCCAGGACGTCCGGGAGCGCTGCGAGGCGCTCGACTCGGCGGGCAACACCACCGCGGCCATCGGCAAGGGGTTTGCCATCGGCTCCGCGGCGCTGGCGGCCCTCGCGTGGCTGGCCACCTACTTCTCGGAGGCGGCGGCCCTGAACCTGCTCTCGCTGGAGGCGGGCGTGAACCTCATGAATCCGGCGGTGCTCGTGGGACTGCTGCTGGGCGCCATGCTCACCTTCTACCTGTCCTCGGTCGGCATCCACGCCATCAGCCGCGGCGGAGCGGCCGTGGTCAACGAGGTGCGGCGCCAGTTCGCGGAGATCGAGGGCGTGCGCAGTGGCGACACGAAGCCGGACTACGCCCGCTGCGTCGACATCACGACGACCGCCGCCCTGCGCGAAATGATGCTGCCGGGCATTGTGGTTCTCGTCGCGCCCATCGTGGTGGGCGTGCTCCCCGGACTCGGGGTGGAGGCGCTGGCCGGACTGCTGGCCGGGGTGCTCATGAGCGGCTTCCTGACCGCCATCTTCATGTCGAACGCCGGAGGCGCCTGGGACAACGCCAAGAAGTACATTGAGTCCGGCGTGCACGGCGGCAAGGGCAGTGAGGCCCACAAGGCGTCGGTCGTGGGCGACACGGTGGGCGACCCGCTGAAGGACACGGCCGGCCCCTCGCTCAACGTTCTCATCAAGCTGATGGGCAAGGTGGCCGTGATCTTCCTGCCGCTCTTTGCCTACCTGATGGGGTAGGGACCAGACGACATCCCGAGGCGAACGGCCGAGAAGGGGTCGGCCTCGCCTCGCGACCTTTTCGATCCCGGCCGGGCGATCCCCGGTCGGGATTTTTTATTGGGGCGGAGCATGCTCTCGGAGGAGGCCGGCGCCGCGTCAGTTGTACTGGTTCATCGCCGCGTCGAGGTCCTCGCGCACGGCGGTGAGAATGGCGGCCACGGCGTCCATCACGGCCTTTTCGACCTTCGGCTCCTGCTGGGCGGTGAAGGGCGACAGGACGTAGTCGACCTGCTCGCCGCTGGCAAAGTCGCTGCCGATGCCCACGCGGAGTCGGGGGAAGTCGGTGGTGCCGAGGCGGTCGGCGACGTGCGACAGGCCGTTGTGCCCCCCGCTGCTGCCGCCGGGGCGGAGGCGAAGGGTGCCGACGGGGAGGTTCAGGTCGTCGACCACGACGAGGATCTCATCGGGCGACAGGTCGTGCTCACGGCAGAGGCCGGCGACCGCGTTGCCGCTCCGGTTCATGTAGGTGAGCGGCTTGGCAATGCCGAGGTCCTGTTCCTTGTACGTGCCCCGGGCGAGCATCACGCTTTTGACGTGGCGAAAGGAGGCGTCGAGCCGATCGGCCAGCGCGTCGGCGACCCGGAAGCCGATGTTGTGGCGCGTGTGGGCGTACTCGGATCCGGGGTTCCCGAGGCCGATGATGAGGCGGGGAGACGACATAAGCAGCGGGGACGGAAAACAAAAAAGGGCGACCGAACGGCCGCCCTTCGATCGTGCGAGAATGTAGGGGGAGATGCTACTCTTCCGGGAGCTCGTCGCCCTCGGCGCCCTCTTCCTCTTCTTCCTCGGCGGCTTCGAGCTCGGCCAGTTCCTCCTCCGTGAGCTCTTCTCGCTCCTCTTCCGTGAGGTCTTCGAGGGTGCGCTCCTCGCCTTCTTCCTCTTCGGCCTCGGCCGTTGTGGCAACCTCGATCTGCGGGGCGACGACCGTGACGAGCGTCTGGGCGTCGGCCATCTTGATGTCGTAGTCCACGTCGAGGTCGTAGACGTGGATGGAGTCCCCAATGGCAAGATCTTCGATGTCGAGCCGAATCTCGGAGGGGATGTTCTGGGGCAGCACCGAGATCGTCAGCTCGCGGACAATCTGCTGGGTGTCGCCGCCATTTTTCTGTCCGACGGGGACCCCGGCGTAGCGGATCGGCACCGTGAGCGTGACCTTGCGCCCTTCCGCCAGCGCCTGGAAGTCGGCGTGCAGGGGCCGGTCGGTGATCGGGTGCAGGTCGAAGTCCTTGAGGATGCAGCGATGCGTCTCGCCGTCCACCTGCACTTCGGCCACAGGGGCGGTGCGTCCGTACACCAGCTTGTTGATGTCGCGAACGGCCACCTGGAGGGGGGTCGAGTCGACCTCGGCGCCGTACAGGACGCACGGCACGCGGTTGTTATTGCGGATTTCGCGGGCGGCCTTTGAGCCGGTGTCGCGGGGGGTTGCTTCGATGACGGGGGCGTCCATGACGTCTCGGCAGTCCAGTCGGTGCAGAGTAGGTAAGCGTGCGGAGCCGACGCTCCATGCAGAACGCTTCGTAGGCGATGGGGCGGGGGCAGGTTCCCCCCGAGGGCCCGATTCAAGCAAAATAGACGGGCGTCGGCGAATCGGTGGACTACTCGGTGAAGAGGGTCGACACCGATTGGTCGGTGTAGATGTGGCGAATGGCTTTGGCGAAGAGGTTCGAGACACTCACCACCTCGATGGCCTCGGAGGGGCGCTTCAGCGGAATCGTGTCGGTGACGATGAGCCGCTCGATGGGGGATGATTCGATCCGGTCGTAGGCCGGGCCGGAGAGGAGCGGGTGCGTGCAGGCCGCCATGATTTGCAGGGCCCCGTGGTCCTTGAGGGCCTTGGCGGCGCGGGTGAGCGTGCCGGCGGTGTCGACGATGTCGTCGATGATAATCACGTTTTTGCCCTCCACATCCCCAATCACGTTCATCACGCGGGCCTCGTTTTGACTGGGGCGCCGCTTGTCGATGAGGGCGAGGTCCACGTTCAGGCGCTGGGCGTAGGCCCGGGCCATCTTGAGGCCGCCCACATCGGGCGCCAGCACCACAAAGTCGTCGAGGTCGAACTGGCGGACGTGGTCGATGAGGACGGTGGAGCCGTAGAGGTGGTCGACGGGGACGTCGAAGAAGCCCTGGATCTGCGCGGCGTGGAGCTCCATGGTGAGGATGCGGTCCACGCCGGCGGACGTGAGCATGTTGGCCATCAGCTTGGCCGCGATCGACACGCGCGGCTGGTCCTTGCGCTCCTGCCGGGCGTAGCCGAAGTAGGGGATGACGGCCGTGACGCGGGAGGCGGACGCCCGCTTCGCAGCGTCGATGAGGAGCAGGAGCTCCATCCAGTTGTCGGCCTTCGGATGGGTGCTCTGAATAATGAAGAGATCGGCCCCGCGGATGGACTCTTCAAAGTGGACGTAGATCTCGCCGTCGGCGAAGTCGCGAATCGTGAGGTCGCCGAGGGTGGTGCCGTAGGCCTCGGCGATTTTTTGGGCGAGGGCGGGGTTTGAGCGGCCGCCGAAGATGGCGACCGGGTGGTCTTGGCGGGAGGTGCGCATGGGCAGGCAGGGAGCAGCACGCGCCGGCTCCGGCGACGGGAGCCGAGCGCAGCGAGGGGTACGACGAGCCAGACGGCTGCCCGGGGTGGATTCGAACCACCACTAACGGCTCCAAAGGCCGCTGTCCTGCCATTAGACGACCGGGCAGTGCAGAAGGCAGACGACGGGCGCCGCCTCCGCGGATACACCCTATAAAAGGATGGGATTGGAATCAACGCAGCCCCGGGTGCGCAGTTCGTGAAAAGCCGCTGAGCCCGAGCGGGGGCTGTGCTATTGCCAGTCCCGAAGCTGTTCCAATTCTTCGGCGATGGACGCCACGGCGTCTGTGGATTGCCGGCCGCGCTCGGTGGCGACCCCTCCGGTGACAAGCTCCGGCGGCGTCACATCAAATCGTGGGGCCCACACCTGTAGGGGGGCCGGGCCGTCGTACACGTCGTGCCGGGGAACGGCTTCGGAGGGGAGCGACGGCGTGGGCGACACCTTGTCGATGCTGCACGCGACGTAGACGGGCACGTCTTCGTGACGGGCGGCGAGGGCGGCGCCGCGAGTGCCCACCTTGTTGACGACGGCTCCGGAGGGGAGCACCGTATCCGCTCCGACCAGGACGAGGTCGATGTTGCGTTCCGCGAGGGCGGCGGGGACCGCGGTGTCGGGAATCAGCGACACCTCGGGGGCGCCCCCGGCGAAGCGTTCGGCCACACCGATTCCCTCGCCGCCCGGGTGCGACGTGGCCACCACGAGGGCTTCGGGCGTGCCGCGTTGCAGGGCGCGGTGCACGGTGCCGGAGCGGGAGAGCGTGAGGACCCGCTGGTCCGACACCAGCGCGGCTGCGTTCTGGGCGGCGTCGGCCTCGGCGTCGTGGGCCCGGCCGATGGCCTCGTGGGCGTTGGCCTCTACCGTGGCGGGGTCGAGGTCGGGACGACTTGCGTGCAGGACGCGGTGGATGCGGTTGGCGAGGGCCGCCATCGAGGGGCGGGCGTCGAGCAGGCGGTTGGCGGTTTGGCGAAGGCGGGCCCGGGCATCCGCAATGTCGTCGGCGTCGGCCGTGGCCAGGCGCCCGGCCCGGTCGCGCAGCACCTCCAGGGCCCGCCCCGACAGGTACGCCGAGCCGTGCGTGGTGTCGTCCGTCAGGTCCACAACCGACGGGGCCACCCGGCGGTACGTGGTCCAGAGTTCGGGCACGGTGTCCCGGCGGAGGAGGGCGGTGGGGGCGGCCCACTCGAACGTGTCGGTTTCCCAGTTCGTCGAAATGTCCCGCGTGTCGACGTCAAACAGAAAGGGATGCACCTGCCAGCGCGTGCCCCGATCCGCATCGTCGACGGAAACGGAGGGGGCCTCTGCCACGAGGGTCACCTCGGGCGCCCGGAGGCCGGTCTCCTCCTCGATCTCCGAGTACGCAGTGTCGAGTGGGTCGTCGTTCGCGACGTGCCCGGTGACGGCGCCCCACCGGCCCGGATAGGAGTCCACCTCGGGGCTCCGACGCAGCAGCAAGACGTCGCCACGGTGACGCAAAAAAACAGTTACGACGGCAACCTCGTCCATCGGTTGGGAGTGAGTGTCAGAAAAAAGGAGTGGGACTGCGTAACGTCCGGAACCAAACGAACGTCAGAGGACGAGCGCGTGCCTCAGATTCACGGAGGCTGCATCAAATCCTGCGCTGGATCGTAAAGGGAGGCGTGAGGGGGCGTTCATCAACTGATTCCACATCCACTTGCACAGGTTATGCCTTCTCTCTTTCCGGCCGTTCGTCGTCTCCTGTTAGCGGTTGTCGTGGCGGGGGGATGCGTCGCCTCGGCCGCGGCGCAGCCCGCGGTTCACCTTCAGGGGAACGTGGGGGCGTCCTTTTTCCAGTCGCCCGGGGTGGAGCAGGACCTGCTGAACTCAGGGACCGACCTGGGGCTGGCGGCCGACATATCGGTATACCGGGGGGTGTCGGTGTCGCTCCAGGGGACGTACGCCCAGTTCACGCTGAATCGGGAAAATGCGCAGATTCTGAGTGGCGGGGGACAATTCCGAGCGGGCGACCTGTCTCTTCTCGGGGGATCGGTTGGGGTGCGGTACACGCTCCAGAATGACAGTGACGCCCACCCTTACGTGCTGGCGGGCGTGGGGCTGTACCGGGGGGAGCAGACCGACAGCCAGTTCTACGGGAGAGAGGGCGGAAACGAGCCTGCGCCGACGAAGACCTCAGTGCAGCGCGGCTTTCACCTGGCGCTGGGAAGCAACTTCCGGATCGATGAGACCTACGCGGTCTTCGTAGAGCCGCGATTTACGTTCTTCGAGGGAAAGTCGGACGGCTTCCTCATCTCGACGCAGGACACGGAGACCCCGCGCTACTTCACGCTGCGAGTGGGCGTGGACGTCCGGTTGTGGTAGCGCAGCGATGCGGGGCTACGCGGCGGCGGGCGCATTCACCGCCTCCACTCGCTTCACTTTCGGCACGGAGCGCTTGAGCGCCTGCTCGATGCCGGCCCGCAGCGTCATGGTGCTCATGGGACAGGACCCGCACGC
Organism: Salinivenus lutea; assembly: GCA_002894685.1. Lineage (GTDB taxonomy): Bacteria > Bacteroidota > Rhodothermia > Rhodothermales > Salinibacteraceae > Salinibacter > Salinibacter luteus. Next base: position 1,631 of record NCRC01000054.1, on the reverse strand, counting down.
GCCGAGCAGCTCCAGCTCCACGACGTAGTCCGACGTGACGTTCAGGAGGCGCACCGAGCCGCCGTCCGCCATGAGGTAGGGGCGGATGGTGTCGAGGGCTTCCTCAATCTGATCGCGCAGCTCCGGGTCGATGCTCGGATCGGGGGTGGATCCGGCGGGCGAGGGCACGTCGTCGGACATGGGGGTCGGGGTCGGTGAAGGGAGCGGAAGCGGCGCAGGGGGCGCGTCGCCAGTGCTTCTTATAACGGGGCCGGGCCGGAAAAGATCAATACGGCACGGAATTACTCGTACAGGATTTCGACCTTCTGGGTGGGGTCGGTCTCAGCGTTTCGGAGGGCGACCTGCTCGACCAGCTCGTCCCCAATTTCGCGAAAGGCGGTGGTCGAGAGGCTGTCGGGGTGGGAGCGGACCAGCGGGTGTCCGGAGTCGCCGCTCTCGCGCACCTTTTGCTCGATGGGCACTTGGCCCAGGAAGGGCACGTCGAGCTCGCGGGCGAGCTCCTGGGCCCCGTTGCGCCCGAAAAGGTAGTACTTGCGATCTGGCTGGTCGGGCGGAGTGAAGTAGGACATGTTTTCGACCATGCCCACCACGGGCACGTTCACGTTGTCGAACATCGCTTTGCCCTTCCGTGCGTCGGCGAGGGCCAGGTCCTGGGGCGTCGACACGATGACGGCGCCGGTGAGGGGAATCGTCTGCACGATGGTGAGCTGCACGTCGCCGGTGCCGGGGGGCAGGTCGAGGATCATGTACTCGATGTCGCCCCAGTCCACGTCCCCCAGAAACTGCTGCACGGCTTTCGTCACCATGGGGCCGCGCCACACGACCGCCTTGTCGGGGTCGACCATGAAGCCCATCGAGAGCACCTTGATGCCGTGCTTTTCGAGGGGAACGATCTTGCGTTCGTCGTTCACGCGGGGCTTTTCGCCCTCCATGCCCAGCATTTTCGGGACCGAGGGGCCGTAGATGTCCGTGTCCACCAGCGCCACGTTGTAGCCGTCGTCGGCCAGGGCCATGGCCAGGTTGACGGCGACGGTGCTCTTGCCCACGCCGCCCTTGCCGCTGGCCACGGCGATGGTGTTTTGCACGCCGTCTTCGCCGCTCACCTGCTGCTTCTCGCCGCTGGGGTCGCTCACCGACAGCTCGTCGCCGAGGGGGATCATTTCGCTATCGAGCTCCACGTCGACCTCCAGGTCGCGGCTCACCTCCTCGTGCAGAATGCGCCGACAGGCCTCCTGTACCTGGTTGGCAAATGCGCCGTCGGGTTCCTTGACGACCACCGTAAAATGGACCCGCTGGTCTTCGATGGTGAGGTCCTTCACCATGTCGAGGCGAATGATGTCTTTCTCGCGCTCCGGATGCGTGATCTTTCGGAGCGCCCGGACGACGGCTTCGCGGCTCACAGCCATTGATCGAGGGGGAAATTGGACAAAAGTGCTGTGGGTCGTATGCCACCACAGCCCGGGGGTGTTGTTCCTCTTTTGGGGTGGGGCATTGCGTCCAATCTTCGGCAATTGTCACGCTGGAATGTCCAGGCGCGGCGTGGGCCACAGCTCGGGGGGAGCGACGGGCGCGGGCGGGGGCCACCTCGTGGCTCCGGACGGGGCGCAACGGGTCGCGGTAGGCCGTATGGC
>NCRC01000053.1 GCA_002894685.1 Salinivenus lutea | reverse complement strand
GTTGGGGTTGGCGGGCGAAGAGCGGGGCGGGGGCGGTTAGCGCGCCGTGGGGTCTGAGGGGCGGCTGTCGGGATCGGCCTCCACGAGCCACACCCCGTCGGCGTCGTCGACCTCCTCGACGGCGACCCGGACGGACTCGTCGGGCAGCGTGGGGACGGTGCGGCCCACAATGTCGGGGGCGATGGGCAGCTCGCGGTGGCCCCGATCGATGACGACGAGGAACCGGATGGAGGCGGGGCGCCCCAGGTCCATCAGGGCATCGAGGGCGGCGCGGCCCGTGCGGCCGGTGAACACCACGTCGTCGACGAGCACGAGGTGGCGGTTCGTCACGTCGAACGGGATGCGCGTCTCCCGAATCCGCCGCTGTTCGAAGCGGAGGCGGACGTCGTCGCGGTACATCGTGACGTCGAGCACGCCGAAGGGGAGGTCGATGCCCTCCTGCTCTTCGATGCGTCGCTGCAGGCGGCGGGCCAGGTGCACGCCCCGCGTCTGCATCCCCACGAGGGCGAGGCCGGGGTCGGTGTCGGCCTCCGGGTCGATGAGCTCCAGAATTTGCTGCGCCATGCGGTCGAGCGTGCGCCCCAGGTCGTGGGCCGTCAGGAGCTGCGCCTTCGGGGCGGGAACGGGAGGCATGGCGGGGCGGAGCGGTTCGGCAGGGGCGAAGGGCGTGGCCCGTCGATCGAGGCCGGATGCCATTCACAAGGAACCGAAGACGATAGAAACTTTCTAACCGATCCCTCTTCTTTCGTTTTGGATTCGCTCGTCCGCATGGCCGACGCAGAGACATCCCTTCGCTATCTCGACCCTGTCGTTGTCTCGCAGTTGGCCAACATGGAGCTTCGGGCACGGCTCATCGTGGAGGGCTTCATCACGGGGCTTCACCGCAGCCCGTACCACGGCTTCTCCGTCGAGTTTGCCGAGCATCGCCCCTACAATCCGGGCGATGAGCTGCGGCACGTGGACTGGAAGGTGTACGCGAAGACCGATCGCTTCTACGTGAAGCAGTACGAGGAGGAGACGAACCTGCGCAACTACGTGGTGCTCGACACCTCGCCCTCCATGCACTACCAGGGCGACGCGCCGCTGTCGAAGCTGGAGTACGGGTCGTACCTCGCCGCCGGCCTCCACAACCTGATGATCAAGCAGCGGGACGCGACCGGACTCATCGCGTTCGACGAGTCGGTGCACACGATGCGCCCCCCGAAGGCGACGCCCGGCTACCTGCGCCGCCTCCTCGCCACCCTTGAACAGCTGACCGAGCGGGAGCCGACCGGCACGCGCACCAGTGCGGCGGCGGCGCTCGACGAGGTGGCGGAGCGCATCCAGCGGCGCTCCCTGGTCGTCGTCATCACCGACCTGTTCGAAAACGTGGCCGCGCACGACGACCTGCTCCGCGCCCTGCGGCACCTGCGCCACCGCGGCCACGAGGTCGTGGTGTTTCACGTGCTGGAGGGGCAGACGGAGCGGGCGTTCGACTTTCCCGACCGCCCGATGCTGTTCCGCGACGTGGAGACGGGGGAGGAGGTGTCGCTCCGGCCCGCCCAGATGCGCGAGCACTACGAGGAGGCCGTCGAGCACTTTACGGAGACCTTCCGGCGCAGCTGTCGGGAGCACGACATCGACTTTGCCGAGCTCGACACCCACGCGGCGTACGACACGGCTCTCCTGGCCTACCTCAACAAGCGCACCCGCCTGGTGTAGCGGCCCGGGGCGCTACGCCTCGGACGGGAGACGGGTCTCGCGCAGGGTGGTGCGGGACGACTCGATCAGGCGCTGCAGCTCCTCGTGCGCCTCGGCGGGGGTGAGGCCCACGACCACGGGCCCCCGCTCGGTGCGAAGCAGGAGCACGTCGTCCGCCAGGCGCCCCACGAACACCGACGTGGCGGCGTAGCGGCGGTAGTGGCGGTGGTAGCGCGTGGCGGAAATCACGCGCGTCTCGTCGATCGAGTCGTACGGCACCGTGCGGGTGCGACCGCTCTGTTCCAGCGTCAGGGTGTTGGACGTGCACGTGGCCGTGACGCCCGGCCGGAAGCCGACGAGGCCGATGCCTCCCCAGAGGACCCCCGAGGCCAGCTGCCCTCCCCAGAACACCAGCTGCCGGGTGGGCTGCTCGGCCAGGTACGACTGCAGAAGCGCCCAGCCCAGGTAGTGCGTCATGAGGAGCACGAGGGCCAGCCCCGTGAGGGCGACGAGGAAGAGGGCCTCGCCCCGGAGCCGGTCGCGGGTCCAGCGCCGAAGGGCGCGGCCCAGGAGCGAATAGCTCGGATCGTAGCAGCGGGCGGACCGGAACGTGCGGGTCACAGGAACGCGGAGGGGCAGCGGGAGGAAGGCGAACCGTCGGTCCCCGTCGACGAAGAAGGACCGACCATCTCAACTCAGAACGCGGGCAACCGTTCAGGGCGCCGGCTCATTGGAGGCGGTGTCGGGAGGGGACGGGATGGGGGCGGCGTCCGGAGTGTCGGTGTCGGCCCCGTACTCGTTGAGCTCAAGGGTGAGTTCTTCCCGATAGGCCCGGTAGGCCGTCACCAGGATCGCCGTGAGGGGAACGGCGATGAGAAGCCCGAAGACCCCAAAAAAGATGCCGAAGGCCAACAGCGAAAACAGGATGAGCAGCGGGTGAATGCCTACCTGGTAGCTCAGGATGTTGGGCGTGAGGACGCTCTGCTCCAGCAGGCTTTCCCCCAGAAGAACCGCCACCACCACGAACGCCTTGACCCATCCCGCAAAGATGAGGGCCACGAGTCCGCCGATGAAGAGCGTGATGAGGGCCCCGAGCTGGGGGACAAAGTTGAGGACCCCGGCCAGCAGGCCGATGAGGAGCCAGAACGGGACGTCGAACACAAACAACAACACCGACACGTTGAACGCCGCGATGGTGCTGATGAGGAGTTGGCCCCGGAGGTACTGGCCCACAATGCTTCCGGCCTCCACCACGTAGTCGCGGCGTCCCCCGGCGGTGGGAAACAGGTCGATGAGGGCGGCCTGGATGTCGGGGTAGTCCTTGAGGGTGTAGAAGAGCAGAACGGGCACGAGGGCGAGAAGGGTGACGGCCCCCAGTACGGACCCGAGCGACGAGACGAGGTTTTGGGCGGCGTCCGGCAGGCGGGTGGCCTGCTGCCGCACGATTGTCTGAATTTGCTGCAGTGCCTCCTGCTTTTCGATGAGTCCGATGCTCTCCAGCGTATCGAGCGCCGCGGAGGTGCTGAGCCACGACCGGAGCCCGTCCACCCCGTCCACCAGACGGCTGGACAAGGCGTTCACCTGGTCGGCCACGCTGGGGGCCAGGATGAGGATGAACAGGGCGACGCTTCCCACCACGAGGCTGCTGACAAACACGGACGAGAGCCACCGGGGCACCCGGTATCGGACCCGAAGCGTGCGCACGACCGGGTTGAGCAGGTAGGCCAACAGATAGACCGCGGCAAACGGAATGAGGATGGCGCTGATCTTGTCCATGGCCCACAGGAGCAACAACAGGCCCCCGGACAGCAGCAGGGCCCGCACGGTTTTTTGGCGTCGGAGCGGCCAGAGCAGCACCGCGCCCGCGAGGGCCACCAGCGGCGGACTCAAGAACCGATCGTCTCGCGGGGGCAGGTGCATCTCGTAGAGCAGCACCAAGAACAGGACCACACCCCCTGCGATGAGGACCGTTTCGAAAGCGGCACTCCGTCCCCATCCGCCTCCGTTCGACGACGCGGGCGCGTCGTTGGACGGGCTCGACTCTGAGGAAGACGCCGGCGAGCCGGAAGAGGGCATGGCAGGGCGAACAGCAGGCGAGGAGGACGGAACGCACAGGGTCGTGCAACTTGGGCGAACTGGTGCGGGTTCGCCCGCCCGGGAAGGGCAACGGCGCGGGCCGCGGGCCTCAGTACGCGTACTCGAAGAGCAGATTGAGCTGGAGGGAGTTCTGCGTGTTGAGGGCGCGGAGCAGCAGCGTGTCGGTGAGCTGGTACTCCATTGTGAGGTCGGGCAGGTAGGCCGTCGATTGGAGGCCGTTCAGGTTGGAGGTCGTGACCGGCTGCTCGACGGACACGAACAGCCGCGGGGTGAAGTAGCGGCCCAGCGTGAGGTAGGAGGTGCCCGAGGTGCGGATCTGGAGCCGCACCACGTCCATCCCCAGCTCGTTGGCCGCCAGGTTTTCCACGAGATTGGTGGCCTGCCCGAGCAGCACCTGTGTGCCGAGGTTGCCGCCCCCATTTTGGTCCCCGCCGCCGCTGAACAGCTCGTCGGCCGGGCGCCCGGTCGCCAGGTACGACAAAATGTTGCGCGTGTCCATGGGCGGCTCGGACGAGAGGGTGGGCGTGAGGTTGTCGGGGCGCCCCTCCAGCGACAGGGTGATGCGCACCTCCGACTCCTGTGACCCCCGCGCCCGCTGCTCGTAGACCGCCGCCAGGTTCAGGTAGGGCAGGTACGGGTCGCCATTGAAGGTGAGGGTGCCCTCAGAGATCTGGAACTCCTGCCCGAACTGCCGCAGCGTGCTGCGCCCCTCGACGACCTGGATGGTGCCGTACACCTGGGGGTCCTCGTTGGGGGCCTTGCTCAGGTCCAGGTCGCCGGTGAACTGGATGTTCATCTCGGGCGTGCTTCGGGAGCGCAGCCACGTGTCGCGCCGGATGCGGACGGTGAGGTCCATCGCCATCGCCTCGTACGCGTCGTACGTCGTGGTGTCGGCCGCGGAGGCGCGGACGCCGAATCGGGTCTCCAAGGTGAGCTGGTCCTCCTGCGAGAGGGGGACGCTCGTGGCGGCCTCGCCGGCGGCGGTGGCCTCGGTGTACGACACGTCGGCACTCTGCACATCTACGGTGCCGCTGAGCTCCGGCCGCTGCGTGGTCCCCTGCAGCTCCATCGCCCCGTTGATGATGGCGCGGCGGTAGGCGCGCGTGTCGACGGCGAGGAAGTTGGACGCGTCGAGCGACAGGTCGAAGGTGCCGACCGTAAGCTGTGGAAAGTTGATGACGCCGCGGGCCTGCAGGCGGCCGTTGTTGCCGGATTCGACGGCGGCCGAGTCGAGCGCCACCTGGTCGTCCGCAAAGCCGAGCGTGGCGCGCGCATTGCGGTACGTGGTGCCGAGGGCGGGGAGGTAGGCCCCACCGTTCTGGAGCGCGGCCGACCCTCGCAGTTGCGGGTCGTCGAGCCGGCCGTCCACCGTCACGTCCGCCGTGACGGTGCCGCGCACGTCCCGCACCGTTTCGGGGTCGAGGAAGGGATCGACCCAGTTGACGGGGAAGCGCTCGGTGGAGAGGGCGAGTTGCACGGGCCGCTGGTCCACCGCCACGGGCCGCGAGGCGTCGAGGCGGAGGTCTGCGGGCAGGGTGCCCGTAGCGGTGAGGGTGCTGCCGTCGGTGTGGGTGAGGGTGGCGTCGAGCCCGACCGCGAGGCTGTCGTAGCCGACGTCGAGGCGCATGGTGCCGACGGGGGTGTCTTCCGAGCGCAGGTCGACCGCCAGGCGACCGTCGAGCGACGGGTCGGTGGCCGGGCCCGTGAGGTCCATCGCGCCGGTGAGGGTCCCGTCCAGCCCCGAAAACCCGAAGAGGGGCGCAATTTCGCCGAGCCGAACGGCCTGTGCGGCCACGGACAGGTTCTGCTCGCCCGCAGGGTCGACGACGCCCCCCGCCGACAGTTGCTGCTCGCCACTGCGGAGCAGCAGGTTGTCGATCCGATAGGTCGTCCCGGCGGTGAGCGTGGCCTCCTGGGCGAGGGCCCACTGATCCGGGCCCATGCGGAGGGTGAGGCGAGAGAGCGACACGGTGGTCTGCTCTTCACGGGGGGTCACGGTCGCCCGGAGGTCGGCCCGGTGCGACGGATCGAGCTGGATCGTGGACGACACGTCCGCGTCCGTCCCGTCGTAGGTCGCGTTCAGCCGCGTGCGCTCCACCGCGAGGGTGGGAATTGAGAGGTAGCCCAGCGTGCCGTCGAGTTCGAAGTGCTGCAGGGCCTCGTTCGTGCGCTGGCCGTTCAGGTCGAGCTCGGCGCTGGACAGCTGGAGGTCGTTGTAGGTCAGGCCGCTGAGCTCGACGGTGCCGTCGAACCGCTGGTTGGTGGCGCTTCCGTAGATGCGGGCCGTGGCGGTGCCGTCTTGCAGGCGCAACCGATCCGCGCCACTCAGGCGCTGGAGTGGCTGGAGGTTCGTCAGGGTGGCGTCCAGGGCGAGGGACGAGGCGGCGGTGGTGTCGGTGAGGGCGAGCGCCCCGCGTCCCTGTCCGGTGAGCACGTTGGAGTCGAGGCCGAGGGTGTCGATCGACAGGCGGCCGCTCTGGAGGGTGCCGGCCGCGTTGAGGGCGTGCACGCGAAACTGGTCCCAGTGGGCCCCGTCGGCCCGGAGCTGCGTTGTGGCGGAAAGGGTGCTCGGCTCGAGTCCCCGCCCGTCGAGGGCCCACTCGAGCGTGTCGAGGCGGGCCGTGAGGGAGTCGCGTCCGGCGAGGGCGGCCACATCGAGGCTGCCAGCGGTGGCCCGAAGGTCGTACGCGGGGGTGGCGGCGAGGCTGTCGACGCGGCCGTTCAGCCGGACCGTGCCCCCGGCCAGCGACAGGGTGCCGTCGGCGGTGGCGTTGCCCTCCGCCACGCCCATGGAGAGCTGTCCCCGGGAGAGGGACGCGTCGTTGAGGGTGGAGGGGCGGAGGCGGAGGTCGGCGTCGAGGGAGAGGGACGAGGGGTCGGCCCCGCGCCCCTCCGCCGTAAGCTGACCGGAGAGGGCGGTGCGGACGCCCGACAGGCCCGCGAGGGCGCCCACGTCGAGGGCGTCGAAGGTGCCGTCGGTCAGTTGATAGGACGGCACCGCGTCGAAGGGGCGGGCCGCGGCGGCCCAGGTCGCCCGTCCCTCCGGAAGGGTCACGGTTCCGTCCGTCGTCAAATTGCCGTCCCGGAGCCGGAGCTGGAACGTGCCGTCGTCTATCGTCTGCCGGTTCACCCGTGAGGAGTCCAGGGTCATCGCGGCGGTGAGGCGGAGGGCGGCGGGCGTGGTGCCCGCCAGCTGGCCCTGGAACGATCCGTTCAAGTCGCTCGACTGGGTGGTGTCCTGCAGGAAGGGGCCGATGTCCACGTCGCGAAAGCGCCCCTCGGTGAGCCGCAGGGTGAGGGGATCGGCGAGGGGCTGCCCGGTGACGGCGAGGGACCAGGACCCGTCGTTGAGGACGAGGTCGGTTTGGGCGTTCAGTGTGCCGTCGGTTAGCGTTCCCCGGGCGGACAGGGACGACAGGCGGTGCGGGCCGTAGTGCGAGTCCGAGAGGGTGGCCGACGCGTTGAGGCGCAGGGGCTCGGCCGAATAGCCGCGCCCGCTCGCCTGTACCGTGCCGCTCACGCGGCTCCCGGTGGTGTCGCCCGCTAGGGCCGCCAGGTCGACTGCCTCCAGCTGGAGACGATCCAGCGCAAAGGCCTCGCTTTCGTCCCGCTGCAGCGAGCCGGCGGCCGAGAGCCGCCCCTCGGGCAGGGTCAGCCGGCCGTTGGCCCGGGCCTGCTCGGGGCCGAGCGACAGTGAGACGGTGCCGTCGGTCAGGCGCTGCGTGTTGAGTCGAGAGGGGGCGAGGCGGGCCGTGGCGTCGAGCGTCATGTTGGGGGCGCCGAGGGCGGTGCCCTCCAGTTCGACGGTCGCGGACAGGTCGCTGTCGACACCGGCGTCGGGGGCAAAGGCGGAGACGTCCAGGTTCTGCGTGCGCGCCGTGAGGGTGGCCGAGGGGGCCGCGTCGAACGGGCGCGCCTCTCCGGCCACCGAGAAGGAGGCGTCATTCACTGTGCTCTGGAGGTCCACGTCGGCGGTCCCGTCGCGGACGGTGGATTCCAGTTCGGCGCGGGACACGGCGACGCCGCCCCAGCGGGTGTCGCGAACCTGGACGGCGGCCGTTCCGCCGAGGGCGGGGAGCGAGGGCCCGCGCAGGTCGACGGCGGCCGTGGCGCTGAGGCGATTCTCGGCCGGGTCGGTGGGGCCGAGCAGACTCGTGGTCAGGCGATCGACCTCGGCGTCGAGGCGGTAGCGGAGGGGGCGGGCCGCCGCGCTGTCGGTTGAGGGTGTGGCCGTCGCGGTGGCGGACAGGGTGCCGCCGGTGCTAAAGGCGGCGTCGGCCGTGGCGGTGAGGGTGCGGCGGGTGCCCGTGACGTGCAGGTCGAGCGTCAGGGCCTCCGCCGGGTTGACGTCGAGCGTGGGCAGGAGCGGCGTGAGGTCGGCCAGGACGAACGGGTCGGCCCGCAGGCGCACGTCGACGTCGTCCCCGGAGGTGTCTGGGGCGCTCGGGAAGCGAAGCCGACCGCCGCCCCGCACCCGGCTTCGCGGCGAGTCGAGCCGCAGGGTGTCGAGCCGCAGCTCGGTGGCCCCGAGACCTCCCTTCGCGGCGAGGGTCAGGTCGGTGGTGTCGGTGGGCAGGCGGGCGCGCAGGCCGAGCGTGTCCAGGCGCCCGGTGAACGACGGGGCCGTCTGCAGGTCACGCGCCCGGACCTCCAGGCCGCGGACCTGTGCCGTCGAGTCGCGGCCCTCGGCGTAGAAGCGCGTGTGCAGGGCCCCATCGGTGACCGCCACCCGGTCGACCTGCACGGGCAGGCCGGCGCTGGTGTCCGCCTCGGCCGAGGCGGGGGGCAGCACGCGGGCCCAGTCCCACGTCGAGTCCGCCGCCTGCCGCATCGTAACGCGGGGCTGGGCCACCGACACGTCGGTGACGTGAAGGCGGCCGCGCAGGAGGGGGAGCAGGCGGTAGCGAACCGACAGCGTATCGACCGACGCCATCTCCAGGGCGGCGCCCGTTGTGGAGTCCGTTCGGGTGAGCCGAACGCCCGTGAGTCGGAGCGAGCGGACCCAACTGCCGGAGGCGCGCTCAATCGTGAGTTCGGTGCCGGAGAGCGGGTTGGCGGCGCCGGCGGCGTAGCGGGCCAGCGCGGTCGCGCCGGACTCCGTCTGGAGCACGAGCAGCCCGATCCCGATCAGCAGGGCCAGCCCCGCCCCGAGCCAGCCGAGGAGGCGGCCCGCGCGGCGCCACCAGGCGCGGCGTGCGGGGGCGTCGTCGTCCGCGTCGGGGGACGCATCAGCAGGATCGGAACCGGACGGAGGCGGCGGGGACACGGGCGGAGGCAGGCAGGTGCAACGAGGGGCGTCGGACGGGGCGGCGGATTAAAACGTCCGCCCGATGCCGAAGTGAAGGCGGAAGCGTCGGATGGTGCGGGTCGGCACCGTGTCGAGGGAGCGGTTGTCGGTGGTCACGGCGTCGCCCACGGCGCCGGGCCGGCGAAGGTCGAGGGCGTCCGGCGTCAGCTTGTACGCGGTGTCGAGGCGTACGAAGCCGAAGGGCGTCTGGTAGCGAATGCCCACCCCGGTGCCGACCAGTACGTCGTCCGGGTCGGTGGCCACCGGGGAGCCGTCGGGGCCGGGCGGGGTCGATACGCTGGGGGGCGGCACCAGGTTCAGGGGGCCGGCATGCAGGTAGGCGGCATCGACGAACACCGCCGAGCGCCAGCTCGACCCGAGCCCCGGAAAGGGGAGGCGCGCCTCGAGGTTGACGCCCAGCTTGGAGCGGGCCCCGACGGGGCGGTACACGAAGTCCTCGCGGGCCAGGGTCGAACGCTGGAGCACCTTGCCGCCGCCCAGCTGGGAGGCCCACCCGCGCACGTCGCTCCCGCCCCCGGCGTAGAAAAGGTACTCCGAAAAGCGGTCCTGAAAAATGCGGCTGCGGCGCAGGCGGGAGGGCGGGGCCGTGGGCGGAATCGTCAGGTTGTCCCGGCTGTTGCCGATCGGCCACAGCAGGCCCCCGAACACGCGCCCAGCGAGCTCGACCTGATCGGACAGGGGCAGGTAGCCGCTCACCTCGGCACTGGTGCGGAGAAAGTCGACGCCGGACTCGAACGGGATGCCGCCCGCCTCGATCGAGGGGCGGAGGATGTAGCCCCGCGTGGGATTGATGAAGTCGTCGGTCTTCCCGAACGTGCCGCTGAGCGAAAAGACGCTCTTGTCAAACAAGTCGTCGTCCCCGGCCCCAAGAGAGTCGGTGGTCGTGCCGTCCCCCCGAAACTGTTCGATGCGTGCAAACGAGTGGCGAAGGGAGATGGACCGGAAGGGCAGGAGGTCGTAGATGAGGGTGGTGTTGAGGCCAATCTGCCGTTCGTTGAGACCGAGGAACCGGTCCGTGTTGGCGCCGATGCTCGGGTTGATGCGCTCCTGCACGAACGGCTCCACAGTGCCCGACAAATCGCCCGAAAACAGGTACGGCTGGCGCAGGGTCACCGACGCCCGGAATCGCCGGTCGGGGTCGCGGGAGGCCGACTGGGCGAGGAAGTTGGGGAGGAAGTCGGGCGGGTTTTGCGGGTATCCCGTGTCGGCGACGAGGCCGACGATGAGGTTGCGGCCGTTTCCGCGGAAGTTGCGATGGCGCCAGTTTCCCTGCAGGGTGATGCCCGGCTGCGTTCCGTAGCCGATTTGTCCCGAGTATGCCCGCAAGTTGGCTTCGCGGACCCGGTACCGTACGGTCACGGTGCTGTCCCGCGGCTGGTTGGGCACGTCGGCCAGGGCGACGCGGAAGAGGTTGAGGTCAAAGAGGCGCCGCTGCCCCTCCGTGATTTTTGCCGCCGAGAAGCGATCGCCGACCTGGAAGGGGAGCTCGCGCCGCACGATGGAGGCGCTCACGGCCTCGTTTCCCTCCACCACAATCTCCGAGATGCGCCCCACCGGCCCCGGGTCGATGCGGTATCGCAGCGTCGCCGTGTTGGCCGTCGAGTCGATGGCCGCCTCGGACGTGACCTCGGCAAAGGTGTAGCCCTGGTTGCGGAGCCACGTGCGCACCTCGCCCTCTGTCTCTGATCGTTTGAACTCGGTGTATCGGGCGTCGGCCTCGACCTCCGTCGACTGTCGGAACGAGGCCCACTCGCGGCGCAGGGCCGGGGACAGCTGCGTCTCGAGGGGGGCGTCCGTGTCCGCCGCCAAAAACTCCTGGGTGCGGATGGTGACGGGCGCGCCCTCGCGGATGGTAAAGACCACGTGGATCTGATTGCGCGCCGTGTCGAGCTGGGTGGCGGGGTAGTCGACGCTCGGGGCGGGAAAGCCGTTCTGGTTGTAAAACCGTCGGAGCCGCACCACGTCCTTCTGGAGGGTGACCGGATCGAACGGAAAGGTGCGAGCGCGGACGCCGGGCAGAAAGGCGACCGCGTTGCGCGCCCGGTCAAAAAACCCAGGGGCGTCGGTCGCGATCTGCTGCCGCAGCCGGTCCACCTCGAACGTTTGGGTGTCGACGAACCGGAATGAGATCTCGCTCACGGTCGTCTCGCTATTCGCGAGGTAGAGGGGGGCCTGGGCCTGGACGGAGGGAAGCAGGCCGGTCCCCGTCCCAAGGAGGAGCAGGAGGGTCAGAAGGGCGGTCCGGGCGGAGGAGCGCACGAATGCGAGCAAGGCCGACATCGAGGCCGTGAGGAAACGAAGGGGAAACAAAAAATGGGTACGGGTGGGCCTTCGGTCCGTTCAGGGCATCGGGGCGGTCGCAGTCACGAGCCGGCGTCCGGGGGCGGGGCGTCGTCGGGGGACCCGGACGCCGGCTCGTGACTGCGAC
>NCRC01000052.1 GCA_002894685.1 Salinivenus lutea | reverse complement strand
GGGGAGGCGGCCGAGGGTGCCGCAGGGGCGGTGCGGAGCTGGGCGTGCGCGGGGGCCAGAGGGCCGCCGCCCAGGACGGCGGGCAGCACGAACAAGACCAGCGCGAGGCGAACGGGCGGGGGCATGCTCATCTCCCTGGGGAGCCGAGATTACAGGGTGCCGGTGAGGTATCCCATCACGATGCCGAAGACGACGACCGGAATGATGTACCGCATGCCGAAGATCCACACCGAGATCAGGCCGTCGGTGAGGGTCGAGCTCCCCTGGCGGAGCTCCTCAGCGGCTTGGTCCGCGCCCCACACCCACCCGACGAACACGCTCAGGAAGAAGGCCCCGACGGCCAGTCCGGCGCTTCCGATGAGGTAGTCCAGAACGCCGAGCACATTGGTTTGCCCAAACAGGCCGCCCTCGCCGAAGAGGTAGGTCAGGTCGCTGAAGGCGCCCACGGCCCCAAAGGAGAGCGCGGAGGGAATGGCCATGAGAAACGTGATCGCGCCGATAATCACGACCGACTTCCGGCGCGACCAGTCCTTCTCGTCCACAAAGTAGGAGACCACGACCTCCAGGAGCGAGATGCTGGAGGTGAGCGCGGCGATGGAGAGGAGCACGAAGAACAGGAAGCCGACGATGCCCCCGAGCGGCATCTGGGCGAACACCTTGGGCAGCACCACGAACACGAGCGCCGGGCCGGTGGCCGGATCCGCGTCCATTGCAAACAGGGCGGGGAAAATCATGAACCCGGCCATGAGGGCAATCAGCGTGTTGAACAGCACCACGTATCCGCCCGATATGGCGATGTCCTCGCGCTTGGGCAGGTAGGAGCCGTAGGTAATCATGGCGCCCATGCCGAGGCTGAGGGTGAAGAAGGCCTGCCCGAGCGCCGCAATGACGAGGTCGAAGGTGACCTTCGAGAAATCGGGCACAAGGTAAAAGCGCAGCCCCTCCGCGGCCCCGTCGAGCGTGACGGCCCGGACGATGACGAGCAGAATCAGCACGAACAAGACGGGGAGCAGAATCTTCGCCCATCGCTCGATTCCCTGCTCCACGCCCCCCACCACCACGAGAAGCGTCAGCAGCAAAAAGAAGGACAGCAGGCCAATGTTGAGCCACGGAGAGGCCGCAAACGCCTCAAAGCCCATTGTGGGCGCAATAACATCCTTGACGGCGTAGCCCACGGCCCACCCGGCCACCACGCTGTAGTAGCTGAGGATGACGAAGCCGGCAAGCACACAGAACCCCCCGACCACGATCCAGGCGGACCCGCCGCCGGTGATGGATTTGATGGCGCCCACCGGGTTTTTCTGGCTGTTGCGGCCCAGCGACAGCTCGGCGAACAGGTACGGCATCCCGATGAACAGGATGCACAGGAGGTAAATGAGCACGAAGGCGCCCCCACCCCCCTCCCCGGCCAGATACGGAAAGCGCCAGATGTTGCCGAGCCCAATGGCGGATCCGGCGGCGGCGAGAATGAAGCCAATCCGAGACGACCACTGCTCGCGGTCGGACGAGGTCGTGCTCATGGGAGGCGTCGGGTTGGGAAGAGAACAAACAGAGAGCGCACGGGGCGAGGGGCAGACCCGCTAGGGAACGCACCGCTCGAAGTTAAAAGGTGGCTCACGTGATCGCAATCCCCGGGAGCCGCGCCGAGGCGCAGGGGGGGCTCGCGGGCAACAGGCTACAGCACGTCGTAGAGCACGTCAAAGACGAGCACGACCAGGATGGTGAGCGGGCACAGGTACTTGATGGCGATGCGCCAGGCGGGCCCCGCGAGGCCGCCCAGCGTGTACCCCCGCCCGGTGCGCAGCTCGCGCAACGCATTGTCGGCCCCCCACACCCACCCGACGAAGAGGCTCAGCAGAAGGGCCCCGAGGGCGAGCGCGACGCTTCCCCAGAGAAAGTCCATGACGTCGAGAAGGCCGGGGCGGGGACCGAGAAGGTGCCCGCCGACGAGCCACGACAGGTCGCTAAGGGCGGGGACGGCCCCCTGGGACAGGGCGGAGGGAAGCCCGAGGAGAAACGCCAGTCCCCCGGCCCCCCAGGCCGCCGTGCGGCGAGTCCACGCCCGCTCGTCGACGAGGTAGGAGACGACAACCTCGAGCAGCGAGATGCTGGAGGTGAGCGCCGCGATGGCCAGGAGGAGGAAAAACAGCAGGCCCACGAACGAGCCGAGGGGCATGGCCCCGAACACCTCGGGCAGCACCACGAACACGAGGGCGGGCCCCTCCGCCGGGTTCTGTCCCATCGCAAAGACCGCGGGGAAGATCATCAGGCCCGCCATGAGGGCCACGACGGTGTCGAACAGGGCCACGTAGCTCCCGGAGACGACCAGGTTTTCGTTGTCGGGCAGGTAGGAGCCGTAGGTAATCATGGCGCCCATGCCGAGGCTGAGGGAAAAGAAGGCCTGCCCAAGGGCCTCCACAACCACGAGGCCGGTCACCTTCGAAAAGTCCGGGTTCAGGTAGAAGTCGAGCCCGGCACTCGCCCCCGGCAGCGTCACGGCGCGAAAGATAACCAGGCAGATGAGGACGAACAGCACCGGCATAAGAATTTTTGCGCACCGCTCAATGCCGCGTTGCACGCCCCCCGCCACCACCCCAATCGTCGTGAGGAGGAAGGCCCCAAACAGGAGCACGACCCACACCGGGTCGGCAATGAAGCGCTCGAAGGCCGCACTCGACGGTTCCGCGGCGGCCGTCACGTCGTGCACGACGTACCCCACCGCCCAGCCGGCCACCACGGCGTAGTAGCTCAGGATGGCGAGTCCGGCCAGGACGCAGAGGCCTCCCACCAGCGACCAGGGGGTACGGGCCCGGATGGCCCGGATCGCCCCCACCGGGTTCTTCTGGCTCTTGCGCCCGAGGGCCAGCTCGGCGAAGAGGTACGGAACGCACAGAAACAGGAGGCAGGCGAGGTAGATGAGCACGAAGGCGCCCCCGCCGTTGTCGCCGGCCTTGAAGGGAAACCGCCAGATGTTGCCCAGGCCGATGGCCGATCCCGCCGCGGCAAGCACAAAGCCGAGCCGAGAGCTCCACTGCTCCCGTTGCGGGGACGAAGGGGCCATGTGGACACGAGCAATTAGACCAGAGAAAGGGACCGAACAGCGCGGTCCCGGAGCAACGGCGGCGACGGGCGATCACCCGCCGCGATCCGATCGCGAAGATAAAAGGAGCCCCCCCTGAACACAACGACCGGGTGCGGGGGACCGGCGGATTGTCGGGTGAAATCACGGAAAACAGAAACACGCCCGGCTGCACTACGCGGCCCACTCGTCGCGCTCAGGGTACCGATTCTGCTCGTGGTACTGGCGCAGACGCGGGAGGCCCTCGGCCAGGTAAAACGGGGGGCGGGCGGGCAGATCCGCGTCGGAGAGGCGGACGACCTCCACGTCCCCGGAGTCTTTGTAGAGCTTAACCCGAGCGGCGACGGGGGCCCCCGCGCCGAGGTCGTAGAGGCAGTAGCGCGGGGTTTCGTCTACCTTACGGAGCGACACAGAGAGAGCCATCGGCGGGGGGCATTCAGATGCCGGAGGCGATCAGGAGCTCGATGTCGCGATGGTTCATGCCGAACATGGACGCCAGGCTCTTCTTGGTGAGGTGCTGTCGATAGACGTACGTGCCGTTGCGCAGCCCCTCGTCGCGCCACAGGGCCTCGTTGATGGAGCCGGCCTCCCCGATGTGGAGCAGGTAGGGGACGAGCACGTGCGTGAGGGCGTAGGTGGCCGTACGGGCCGCGTTCGACGGCATGTTGGGGACGCAGTAGTGAATCACGTCGTGCCGCCGGTACACGGGGTCGGAGTGGGTGGTGGGGCGGCTCGTTTCGATGCAGCCGCCCTGGTCCATGACCGCGTCGACGATGACGCCTCCGGGCGACATGCTGGCGACCATGTCTTCGGTCACAAGCATGGGGGAGCGCTCGCCGCCCGCCATCATGGCGCCAATCACCACGTCGGCCGAGCCCACGGCCTGCCGGATGTACTGATCGCTCGCCATGGCCGTCGTCACGCTCCGATCGAGGTAGTGCTCGATGGAGCGCAGGGCCCCGAGCTCGGTGTCGAGTACGATGACGTGGGCGCCGTAGCCCAGGGCCGTGCGGGCGGCCCACTCGCCCACCACGCCGGCCCCCAGGATGACGACCGTGGCGGGGGGCACGCCGGAGATGCCGCCCAGCATGACGCCTTTTCCGCCCTCATTGCTTTCCAGGTAGCGCCCGGCGATCTGAATGGCCATCGAGCCGGTAATTTCGTGCATCATGCGCACGAGCGGAAAGGTGCCATCGGGGTCACGGATGAACTCGAAGCCGATCCCGGTGATCTTCATGCGCATCAGGTGGCGCAGGAACTCGGGCGTGGTGCCCCCCAGGTTGAGGGCCGAGAGGAGAATCTGCCCCTCCTGCAGAAGCGTCATTTCTTCGTTGTCCGGCGGCCCGACCTTCACAATCAGGTCGCACTGCTGGTAGAGGTCGTCGGGGCTCTCTACCATGTCCGCCCCGGCCTCGGCGTACTCGTCGTCCTGAAAGTGGGCCTGCCGCCCGGCGCCCTGCTCCACGTACACGTCGTGGCCGTTGGCGACCAGTGCACTGACCCCGCTGGGGGCCAGGGCCACCCGGCGCTCCTCGTTGGCGACCTCCCGCGGCACTCCAATCCGGAGCGACTGGTGGCTGTCCGACTCCTTCAGCGGCTTCTCCATGGTCATGAGGCCGCGCTCGCGCTCAAATCCCTGCAGCGAAGGAATTTCCATAAGACGCTCCGTGGCTCCGTCGACTCAACAAGTGCGGGGTAGCGGACCGGAGGTTCGGCCCGAAGACAATACGGAAGGTATAAAAACCAGCTGGCATTTGCATACGGCAGCGGGCGGGGGCGTGGATAGACGTTCTGCGCCCCGTCTGCTATCATGCAGGTCCCTGTCCACTCCCTGGTTCACGCCCCGCTCCTGGCATGTCCGCTTCCGCCTCGTCGTCCGACCTGCCCCCCGTCGCCGTCATCGGGGCCGGGGCTGTGGGCACGGCCCTCGCCCGGCGGCTGGTGCAGGCGGGGTACGCGGTGCGGGCCGTGGTGAGCCGCACGGTTGCCGACGCGGAGGCGCTGGCCGAGCAGGTGGGGGGCGCCCCCGCGTCGGACCGGATGGCCGCGGTGCCGCCCGAGGTGCGACTGGTCCTCCTCTGCGTGCCCGACGATGCCATCCCTGCGGTGGCCAAGCAGTTGGCCGCAACCGAGCACCCGTGGCCGCAGACGGTCGTCGCACACACCTCGGGGGGCGTCCCGCCTCGGCCCTGGCCCCGCTCGCCGACGCCGGCGCCCCCACGCTCAGCTTCCATCCGCTCCAGACCTTCGCCCGCGACACGCCGCCCGAGGCGTTTGACGACATTGCCATTGCGATTGAGGGCGAAGAGGAGGCACTCGTCGCCGGACGGGCGCTGGCCGACGCCCTGGGCGCCCATCCGGTCGTTCTCTCGACGGCCGACAAGGCCCGGTATCACTGCGCCGCGGCCCTCGCCTCCAACGGCCTGGCGGCCCTGATGGGGGTGGTGCAGGAGGTGCTTTCGACCACGTCGCTCCGGGAGGCCGATCCCGCGGCCCTGTTCGGGCCCCTCGTGGAGCAAACGTGGGCCAACGTGCAGGAGCGGGGGGCGGAGGGCGCCCTCACGGGACCTGTGGCCCGCGGCGACCGGGACACGGTGGCGGCCCATCTGGAGGCCCTCTCAGAGACCACCCCCCATCTTGTGCCCCTCTACGCCGCGCTCTCGACCGAAATGGCCCGCATGGCCGTCCGCCGGGGCAGCCTTGCGCCGGACGAGGCCCGTCCGCTGTTCAAGCAACTCCGAGAGGCGGTGCAGTCGGCCCAGGGGACGTCCCGATAGATCGGGCCCACCGGGTCGGGAACCTGGGCCGGGGCACACGCGCTACAACGCCCCGTTGCAGATCGTTGGGCCGCAGGGTGCCTGTGGCCGCCCTCGCTTTTTTTCACAGTGCAGACCGCGCGCATGAGTACCGACGCAAACCGCGCCCAGGCCGCCGCCTCCACTCAGGCCGACGAGGCCGATTCTCGTCGGCAGCGCCTGGAGAACATGGCGTTGCTGATGGAAGCGGAGGAGGCCGACGCCGACGCCCCGGAGGCCTCAGAACCCGATGTGGAGGCCCTTCGGTTGCTTGTGCAGGAGGTGGAGGAGCAGAGCGCTGCGTTCCAGTCCGTCGCCGTGGCGGCCGTGCAAATTCTTGAACAGGCGCTGTGCTACGAGCGGGAGGCGGCCGGCGCCGCGCTCTCCCTCGGCCAGCAGGAAAAGATGGACGCCATGGTTCAGACCGGGGAGGAGGCCGTTCAGGTGCTCCGCGACTCCCTCAGTCGGCAGGGCGACAAAGTCATCCACCTGTGTGGCAAGGGCAGCGCGGCCTCGCCCACCGACGGGCAGCCCTGGTGGTTTGCGCTGACCGACGCGCTGGAGGTGCTGGAGGAGGGGACGGGTCGCATGTCGTGCCTTACTACGGCCCAGCCCGACGGCAGCCCCGCCCGACGCCTCAGCCAACTGATTACCGAACTTCTCCGCGGCCACCACGACGCTCTCTTGCTGGAGGCCGACGAATGGATTTCGTAGTCCTCGCCGGGGACTGAGGCGATGGCGCTTCGTGAAGACGCATCCCTTCGCCGGGAGGCGTCTTTTTTGTTGGGCCCGCTGCGGGCGATTGCCTGGGGCCTGCCTGTCGATGATGCTCACCCAAATTTGCCTTCCTACTGCATGTCCAATCCCGACGACCGGAGCGAACAGGAACAACGCCGCCGTGACGAGCGCGCGGCCCTCGAACAGCGTGGCATCGATCCGTATCCCTACGCCTGGGACGTCGACGCCCACGCCGCCGACATTCTGGAGGCCTACGACGACGACAAACACGACCCGGAGGCCCACGACGAGCCGCCCTACGAGGTGTCCATTGCCGGGCGCATTACGGGGCTGCGCGTGATGGGGGGCTCTGCCTTCTTCGACATCCGGGACGAGAGCGGCACCATCCAGGTGTACGTGCGCTCCCAGGATCTCCCCGACGGCTTTTACGACGAGGTCTTCACCGAGCTGCTCGACATTGGGGACATCGTCGGCATCGAGGGCTACGTCTTTCGGACGAACATGGGCGAGGTGACCGTCCGCGCGGCCGATGAGTTTCAGCTCCTGGCCAAGTCGCTGCGCCCGCTCCCCGTGGTGAAAGAGACCGAGGAGGAGACGTACTACGAGGTCACGGACAAGGAATTCCGGTACCGGCAGCGCTACGCCGACCTTGCGGTGAACCCCGACACCCGCGAGGTCTTCCGGAAGCGGTCCACGCTCGTCTCCACGATGCGCGACTTTTTGGACGAGCAGGGGTGCCTGGAGGTGGAGACGCCGGTCCTGCAGCCCGTCTACGGCGGGGCCTCGGCCCGGCCCTTCAAGACGCACCACAACGCGCTCGACATGCCGCTCTACCTCCGCATCGCGGACGAGCTGTACCTGAAGCGGCTGCTCGTGGGCGGCTTCGAGGGGGTCTACGAGATTGGCAAGGACTTCCGCAACGAAGGCCTCAGCCGGTTCCACAACCCGGAGTTCACGATGATGGAGTGCTACGTGGCGTACAAGGACTACCGGTGGATGATGGACCTGACGGAGGATCTCCTCCGCACCGTCACCCGCACGCTCCACGACACGCCCACGGTTGAGTTTGAGGGGCACGAGATTGACCTCGGCGGGGACTGGGACCGCGTCCCCTTCTTCGAGGCCATCGAGGAGCAGACTGGGTTCGACCTCTACCAGGACGACGCCGACCGCGTCTACGAGGTCGCGAACGACGAACTGGGCCTCGACGAAGTCGGTCCCGACATGGACCTCGGCGCGCTCCTGGACGAGATCTTCAGTGAGACGGTGGAGCCGACCCTCATCCAGCCCACCTTCGTGACGGACTACCCGGTGGAGCTGAGCCCCCTTGCCAAGAAGCACCGGGAGAAGGACGGGCTCGTGGAGCGGTTCGAGCTGGTGGTGGCCGGGCGCGAGATTGCCAACGCCTTTAGCGAGCTGAACGACCCGGAAGATCAGCGGGAGCGATTTGAGGCGCAGGCACGCCAGCGGGCCGCGGAGGTCGACGCGGACGTGGACCCGGACGACCTGATCGACGAGGACTACCTCCGTGCGCTGGAGTATGGCATGCCGCCCGCCGCCGGGCTCGGCATTGGCATCGACCGCCTCACCATGATCCTCACCGGCCAGGAGTCCATCCGCGACGTGATCCTCTTCCCCCTGCTGCGCCCCGAGCGGTAGCGAGGAAGTGATTTCAGATTGCGCCCCGAGCGGTAGCGAGGAAGTAGTTTCAGACTGCGCCCCGAGCGGCGATACGTGCAAGGATGACCGTTCCTCCCGAACATGCTCCTGTATGCAACGTCCTCGTCGGAGCGACCCTCATTGCTGCAGTTGCGGGGTAATGCTCCGCTAGGCCCATGCCCTCCGCCCACGACACCGATGTAGAGGAACAGGCCGGATACTGGGCGCTCGTCGGGAGCAACCAATCCTTCCGCCGCCTGTGGATCGGGACCGTCATATCGCTACTGGGCGACTGGTTTAACACCATCGCCCTCTACGTGCTGGTGACGGAGCTGACCGGCTCGCCGCTGGCGCTGGGGGCGGTCTTTCTCACCAAGATGCTGCCGTGGGCCCTTGCGGCTCCGTTGGCAGGCGTGGTGGTGGACCGCTACAATCGGCGGCGCCTCATGATTGGGACGGACCTGGTGCGGGCCGTGCTGGTGCTTGGGTTCTTGTGGATCGATCAGCCGGCGGAGGTGCCGTGGCTCTACGCGCTGCTGGCGGCGCAGGTGGTGGCGGGGGCGGTCTTTGCGCCAGCCAAGAGCGCCTCGGTGCCCAACATCACCTCGCCGGCCGAACTGCTGACGGCCAACGCGCTCATGTCGGCCACGTGGTCGACCATGCTGGCGGTGGGGGCGGCGCTGGGCGGCCTGGCCGTGGAGGTCGTGGGCCTCCACGCGGTCTTTTGGATCGACAGCGCGACGTACCTCGTCTCCGCCGCATTCATCTTTGCGACTGTCATTCCACAGGACACGACCTCGGCGGAGGCCGGGCTGGTCCGATCGGCCGTGCGGGAGATTGTCGACGGCTGGACACACATTCGCGAGCGGCCGCGGATCGGACGGATTGCGTTTGCGAAGGCGGCCTGGGCCGTGGCGGGCGGCGGCCTGGTGTATATGCTGGCGCTGCTGGGCGACCGCATTGCGCCGGCGGCGCTGGGGGCCGGGATCGGCGTGCTCTTCATGGCCCGTGGCATCGGCACGGGCATTGGCCCCTTGCTCACGCGCCGGTTCTTCCAGGACCGTCGGCAGTGGCCCGCCGTGATCGGCGCGGCGATTGCTTTCTGCGGCGCCTGTTACGCCGTGGTGGGGGTGCTGCCGTGGACCCCCACGGCCGCCGGCATTGCGCTGCTCTGTGTGTTCGTGGTGGCGGGGCACGCGGCTAGTGCCGGCAACTGGGTGCTGAGCACCGTCATGCTGCAGAAGCGTACGGCGGACCGCTACCGGGGGCGGGTCTTTTCCACGGAGTGGCTGCTGGTCATGAGTGCCGAGTCGCTGTCGATCCTGGGGGCCAGCGTGGTGCTGGAGCTCGGGTGGCTGGGCCTGGCAGGGGCCATCCAGGCGTTTGCTGCACTGCAGGTGGCCTCGGGGCTGGTGTGGCTCTGGGTCATCGTTCCCCGAGAGGCCGCAGACGACACCGCCGCCGGGGGAGGGGCGCCGGAAGCGCCGCCCCCCGATACCCCCCTTGTGGGCCCGCGGCGGGCCGATTAACCGGTCTCCGCAGGCTGAGTGGTGCGAAGGGCGTCGGCCAGCTCCGCGTCGGCCTCGCGCCAGCCGCCCTCCTCGTAATGCTCAATCAGGCCTTCGATGGCCGCCATCTTGTCGTCGTGCTCGGCTCGGAGGGCCTCGAAGCGCTCGCGCGCCGCCTCGGGACGCGGGCCCCAGGTGAACTGCTCCTCGCCCTCCTCCGAGAAGGCCACCAGCTTCGGGATGCTGCGGCCGCCTCCGGTCAGGTACTGATCCATGATGTCGAGATTCTCATCCCGCGGCAGAATGCGGAGCGTGACCTGCTCGGACTGGGCGGCCGCCTCCGCGATGATGGGGAGCAGAAAGGCCGAGTCGCCGCACCAGGGCTCCGTGAGCACCATCCAGAGCTGGGGGGAGTCGAGGGCGTCCATCGCCGCCCGCAGCTCCTCCGAGGGCGTGTAGCGGTCGTGGACGTGTGCCTGGCGCTCCCAGTTGTAGTTCAGGTAGTGGTGCATCTTCCGCTCGTCCGGGCTGGGGTCGTCCAGCGGAGCCTCCTTCTGCTCCTGCCAGTGGGTGCGGTAGTCGGCGTAGGTCCAGCCGTTGTGGGGGCGACGCTCGTCGAAAAAGTCGGGCATTGAAGACGGGGGAGCTATGAACAGAGCCTAGCGGCAACATCTCCTGTATCCCAGAGGGAACGCAGGGATCCGACCCGTAGACGGAGACAACCAAAAAAACCACCCGGGCCGTCCGCCCGGAGCGATGCACGAATCGGAACGCTGGCTGCGGGGAGGGGAGGTGGCGACGGAACGTTGGCCGTGGGCAAGGCGTGCGCCTCGACGGCAACCCAATTCTGCGTCCTCCGCGTTCATTCCGTTCACGGGGCGCAACAACTCATGACGCCATTGCTTCCCCGCACCAGTTGCTTCGCCCATGGATCGTGCCGACATCGTCTACGAAACCTACGCGGAACAGGAGGTCATCGCGATCACCACCGAGGACGGGGTGCACGTGGAGATCGCAGCCGAGGACCAGGAAACCTTCTATGAGCTGGCCCACGAGGTTTTTGGGGACCCCACGACGGTGGCCGGGGAGGCGTACCGGTCGGTGCTCCAGCGCGAAACCCGGTCGGGGATGACAGTGAAAGAGCTGATTCGGGCGGGGCGCAAGGCGGCCCTCAACGACAATTGAGGGGGGATGGTGGGGTGTCCGCCGCGGTCCCGGGCCCGCACGGGCCGGTATTTTCGAATCCGTGCCGATCCTCGCTGAAAAACGCTGTTCCCCGCCATGGTAGACCGTACGCTCATCCGGAGGGCGCTTTGGCCCCGCGATGGGGGGCGCCGGCTGATTCACGGTGTAGGGGGCGCAGTGGGCATCGGGACGGTCGTGGCGCTGTCGTTCCCGGTGTTGCGTCAAGGGGGCGGTCCTGTGGAAACGGTGGGGGCCGTACTCGGGAGTCTGCCGCTCCTCAGCGCCGTCGCGCTTTCGGGGGCCGTGCCGCACGTGCTCGGCTCCCTGGCCCTGCGGGCCGCGCCCCGGTCGGCCTGGGTGGGAGGCGCGTGGGGAGTGGCGTGTGTGGGAGATGTAGGGACCCGCGTGTACATCCTGGGCGGATTTATGGACGATCCGTTGGCGGCCATTGGCCTTATCGCGGTTCCGATCGGATGGGCCGTTTTTGTGGTGGGAGGGCTGGCCGGCGCGTACGGGGAGCGGTGGTGGCAGGCGTCGGAAGATGACGTGTCGGGCGGGTG
>NCRC01000051.1 GCA_002894685.1 Salinivenus lutea | reverse complement strand
CCCCCCGCCCCGACGACCGTGCCCACAAGATTCACCACATCGTTGTCTACAATCCGAAGGCCCCGGATCTGCTCAGCATCAGGCGCGGGGCGGTCCGTCCAGGGGGCGTCCGCGTCCGTTCGGTAATGCCCCTGAATCGTGGCCCCCACAGCGCTGTCCACGCTCATCCCCAGGACTCCCCCGGCCAGCATCCATCCGCCCGTGGCCGCCGCGTGCCCTCCCGTGAGCACGGCGCTGGCCGCCACCGTCCCGGCCCCGGCCGCCCCCGCCAGCGTCCCGATCACCGACACTGCGCCCGACGTCCCCGGGTCCACGAGACGAAATGTTCGAAGCGACCACGGGCGACGGGCCCACCGAACGCCAAGCTCCGTGGCCCAGGTGTCGGCCGCAGCCGCCGCCAGCGCCCCTCCAAATCCGACGTAACAAAGCGTCCGGGCCAGCGCCGCGTCGGGGAGGAGCACACTCCACAGGCCCAGAAGCGCCCACGCCACGCCTCCATTCGCGAGCACCTGCCGGAGCGTTCGGCGCGGGGAGGCCGTCGGTTCGGACGGGTGCGGGAGAAACGAAAGGGCATTCGACAGCCCAAAGAAGACCAGGCCCGGCACGATCCACGCCGGGCCGCCCAGCGACACCAGAGCCGCGGCAAAGAGCCCCGCGGCCCCGGCTCCCCGGCGTGTGAGAAGCCCCCACGCCCCAGCGATCGCGGCCACCCCGGCGCCGGCCGCCACACCGGCCCAGAGGACGCCCACCCCTCCCTCGCCCCCCTGCACCGGACTCAGCGTGAGAATGACGGCGAGAACAATAAAGAGGTTGTCGCTGCCGTGCGTGCTGATCGCCTCCGCAACCGCCGCAACGAGGGCAACGGCGGCGCCCCCGGCCACGGCCCGCCCTCCGGACACGCCGCCGGCCATCAACGCCCCTCCGACAAGCCCCCACGCCAACACGAAGAAGGTGGCGGTGCCGCCCCACGTCGCCGCCCCCACCCATTGGCGCGTGTCGACGCGCTCCCCAACCCAGGCAGCCAGCGGGTCGGCCAGGGCAAGCACGAGGAAGGCCGTCTGGAAGAGCAGGACCCGCTCCCCCGAGAGCCCCCAGGTAGCGCCGAGCGCCGGAAGTACGGCGAGCGGCACGGCCACCGTTCCCCAGCTCGCGGGACGAGGCGCGTGGAGGCGCCGCCACCACCCGTTCCCCCACGCCACCCCGTTGATCCCCACAAATGCTGTCGCCAAGAGCCCCACCGGCCCAGGGCCGGAAAACAGCCACGGCGTTGCGGCCACGAACAGGCACACCGTGGCATGAACCAGTCGGCGCGCCGCCGCCTCGTATCTACGGGCCCGAGGGAGCCGCTCCGCCCCCACCACGAGGCCGCCAAGCGAAAGCGCCGCGAGGCCCAAAACCAGCCAATCGGTCCACAAAAACATCGGAGGGGATCAGAACACAGCGAGGGACAAAACAAAAAACGCCCCGGCGCGCCAGAACGGCGGCCGGGGCGTAGTACAGTCGTCTGCCGGAACGGACATTAGCTATCCGACTCCGAGGCTTCGATCTGTTCTACCTCGTCCTCGCTCGGAGCGCCATCGCCCGCGGCTCCATCGCCGGCCGGGGCCTCTCCATCGCCTCCGATGGCGGCCTGCAGCTCTTCGAGCTCCGACTTCGAGCCCACCACGAGATCGCGGTACTGCTGCTGGCCCGTTCCTGCCGGAATGGCGTGCCCCACGATGACGTTCTCCTTGAGCCCGTCGAGGGGGTCGGTCTTGGACTCGATCGCGGCGTTCGTGAGCACCTTGGTCGTCTCCTGGAACGACGCGGCCGAAATCATCGAGTCGGTGGCGAGGGAGGCCTTCGTGATGCCCAGAAGGACGGGCTCCCCGACGGCCGGTCGTGCCTCGCGGACCTCCACCTCCGGCTTGTCCTCGCGCTTGAGGTCGGAGTTGATCTCGCGCAGGCGCCGTCGGCTGATGATCTCGCCGATCTGGACGTCTGCCTCGCTCGGGTTTGTCACGACGAACTTGTCGTACAGGTCGTCGTTGGCCTCCGCCATCTTGCTGCGGTCCACCTTGTCGCCTTCGAGGAAGCGGGTGTCGCCCGGCGACGTGATCTTCACGCGCTTCATCATCTGCCGGATCACGACCTCGAAGTGCTTGTCGTCGATGTCGACGCCCTGGAGGCGGTACACCTCCTGCACCTCGTTGAGGAGGTGCTCCTGCACCGCCCGCGGGCCCTTAATCGACAGGATGTCGTGCGGGGCAATCTGTCCGTCGCAGAGCCGGTCGCCCGCCTCCACGTAATCGCCCTCGTGCACCAGCATGTGCTTCGAGAGAGAGACCATGTAGGTTTTCTCCATGTCTCCGTCGCGGCTGGTCACAATGACCTCCTGCGAGCCCCGCTTCCGATCGCCGAAGCTGACGATGCCGTCAATCTCACTGACCACCGCCGGCTCGTCCGGGGTCCGGGCCTCAAAGAGCTCCTCGACACGCGGCAGACCCCCGGTAATGTCGCTGGTCTGGGCCGCCTGGCGCGGCATCTTGGCCAGCGTCTTCCCGGCCTGCACCTCGTCCCCTTCGTCGACCTGAATGCGGGCATCGACCGGCATGTTGTAGTCGTGCGTGTCGCCGTCCTCGTCTTCGATGACGATGGTCGGCGTGAGCGTCCGCTTCCGGCTCTCGACAATCACCTTCTCCTTGTGGCCGGTTTGCTCATCGGTCTCTTCCCGGTAGGTGGTCCCTTCGATCACGTCCTCGAAGCGCACCGTTCCGCTGACCTCCGTCAGGATGAGGCTGTTGTACGGGTCCCAGCTGGCGATGACGTCGCCCTTCTCAATCTCTTGGTCCTCTTCGACCAGGAGCTCGGCCCCGTACGGCACGACGTAGCTCGTGAGCTCGCGTCGGTTGGCGTCGGCGTCCATAATCCGGACCTCGCCCTGGCGCGACAGCACAATCTCCTTCGGTCCGTCGCTGTCCTCGAAGGTAACGGTCCGGAGGTTCTCGAATTCGAGCGTGCCGCCAAACTTGGCCTCGATGGTCGACTCGGCCGACTGGCGCGTCGCGGTGCCTCCGGTGTGGAAGGTGCGCAGGGTAAGCTGCGTGCCCGGCTCCCCAATTGACTGCGCCGCCACCACGCCGATGGATTCGCCGGCTTCCACCATGCGTCCGGTGGCAAGGTTTTCGCCGTAGCAGAGCGTGCACACGCCCCGGCTCGCCTCGCACGTAAGGACCGAGCGGATTTCGATTTCCTCGATCGACGTCTCGGCAATCCGGTCGGCCACCTCTTCCGTGATCAGCTGGTTGGCCTCCACGATCAGCTCGTCGGTGTGGGGGTCGTACACGTCGTGCACCGACACGCGTCCCTCGATCCGGTCGGAGAGCGGCGCCACGACCTCTTCGTTGTCCTTGAGCGCCCCCACGCTAATGCCGCGGAGCGTGCCGCAGTCGTGCTCGGTCACCGTCACGCTCTGGGTCACGTCCACCAGCCGGCGCGTGAGGTAGCCAGCGTCGGCCGTCTTGAGTGCGGTGTCGGCCAGTCCCTTCCGGGATCCGTGGGTGCTAATGAAGTACTCCTGCACCGTGAGGCCTTCCTTGAAGTTGGAGAGGATGGGATTCTCCAGAATCTCGCCTCCCCCACCGCCTTCGCCGATGTTTTTCTGCGGCTTCGCCATCAGCCCACGCATGCCGCCGAGCTGACGAATCTGCTCCTGCGAGCCACGCGCACCGGAGTCGGCCATCGTAAAGATCGGGTTGAAGCCCTCCTTGTGCTCCTTCAGGGCGTCGAAGAGCACCTCGGACACCCGGTTGTTCGTCTTCGTCCAGACGTCGATGACCTGGTTGTAGCGCTCGTTGTCGGTGATGAAGCCCATCGCGTAGTTCTGCTCGGCCTTCTCGACCTCCTGATTGGCCTCCTCGATGAGCTTCTGCTTCTTCTCCGGCACAATGATGTCGGAGAGCGAGAACGTCATGCCCGAGGTGGTGGAGCGACGGAAGCCCATGTCCTTGATCGCATCCAGGAAGTCCGCCGTCTCCTTGAAGTTGGTGCGCTTGAGCACCTCGGCAATGACCGTCCGAATGTTCTTCGTGCTGAGCACCTCGTTGACGTAGTCCATTCCGTCGGGCAGCGTCTCGTTGAAGATGACGCGGCCGACCGTCGTGTTCAGCATGTCCCCGGAGCCGTCCGGGTCGCGGAGCTTGATCTTGGCGTGGAGTGCGAGCCGGTCCTGGTCGTAGGCCTGGCGCACTTCTTCCACGCTGGCGAAGCGCATCCCTTCGCCCTTCTGGTTCGACTTGGCCTTCGTGATGTAGTACAGCCCGAGCACCATGTCCTGACTCGGCACAGCCAGCGGGCCCCCGTCGGCGGGGCTGCGCACGTTGTGGCTCGACAGCATCAGGATCATGCTCTCCAGGCACGCCTCGTGCGAGAGCGGCACGTGCACGGCCATCTGGTCGCCGTCGAAGTCGGCGTTGTACGCCGGGCAGACGAGCGGGTGAATCTCGATGGCCTTGCTCTCGGTGAGCACCGGCTGGAAGGCCTGAATCCCGAGACGGTGAAGCGTGGGGGCCCGGTTCAGTAAGACCGGTCGCCCCTGAATCACCTTCTCTAAGATGTCCCAGACGTCCTGCGTTTTGCCGTCGACATACTTCTTGGCGCTCTTCACCGTCTTCACGATCCCGCGCTCAATGAGGCGGCGGATGATGAACGGCTTAAAGAGCTCCACGGCCATCTCCTTCGGCAGGCCACACTGGTGCAGCTTCAGGTGCGGGCCCGACACAATCACCGAGCGGCCGGAGTAGTCGACCCGCTTGCCGAGCAGGTTCTGGCGGAAGCGCCCCTGCTTGCCCTTCAGCATGTCCGAAAGGCTCTTGAGGGGGCGGTTCGACGATCCGCGCACCGAGTTCGACTTGCGGCTGTTGTCGAAGAGGCTATCGACCGCCTCCTGCAGCATCCGCTTCTCGTTGCGCAGGATGACCTCCGGCGCCTTGATGTCGATGAGGCGCTTCAGCCGGTTATTCCGGATGATCACCCGACGGTACAGGTCGTTGAGGTCGCTGGTCGCGAACCGACCGCCGTCCAGCGGCACCAGCGGACGGAGCTCCGGCGGAATGACCGGGATGACCCGCATCACCATGCGCTCCGGTTTGTTGTCCCCCTCCTTGTTTGCCTCGCGGAAGGCCTCCACCACATTCAGGCGCTTCAGGGCCTTCGACTTCCGCTGCTGGCTCGTTTCGGTGCGCACCTGGTAGCGCAGCTCCTGCGCCAGCCGGTCGAGCTCGAGGCGCTCCAGCATCGTCTCGATCGCCTCGCCCCCGATCATTGCGATGAATTTGTCGGGGTCCTCGTCGTTGAGCCGGTTGTTGTCCTCCCGGATTTGGTAGAGGATGTCAAAGTACTCCTCCTCGGTCAGCAGCTGGTTCTTCTCAATCCCGAGCCGCCGCGCGGACCCCGGCTGAATGACGATGTAGTTCTCGTAGTAAATGACCTTCTCCAGGTCCTTCGATTTCAGGCCCAGGAGGTGGCCAATCTTGTTCGGCAGCGTCTTGAAGTACCAGATGTGCACCACCGGCACGCTCAGGCTAATGTGGCCCATGCGCTCACGCCGAACGGCCTTTCGGGTCACTTCCACGCCACACCGGTCACAGATAATGCCCTTGTACCGGATGCGCTTGTACTTCCCACAGTGGCATTCGTAGTCCTTGACCGGACCAAAGATTTTCTCACAGAAAAGGCCGCCCATCTCCGGCTTGAACGACCGATAGTTGATGGTCTCCGGCTTCATCACCTCGCCGTAGGACCGCTCCAGAATATCCTCGGGCGACGCCAGGCTGATGGTGATGCTGTCGAAGTCTTTTTCGATCTCCTTGGAGTTTCCGTACGGCATATGCGGTAGGCAAATGTGGGAATTCGGAGTGCGGAGGTCGGATGAGGAGCGAGCGGAGCGCAGTCGGCCGGGCGGGCCCCCGACCGATCTCTCCTGCGCACCACACTCCGGGATTAGTCGAGCGTCACCTCAAGCCCGAGCCCCTGAAGCTCGCGGACCAGGACGTTGAAGCTCTCGGGGACGCCGGGGGACGGCAGGTTCTTGCCCTTGACAATCGACTCGTAGGCTTCGGATCGTCCCTGCACATCGTCCGACTTGTAGGTGAGCATCTCCTGCAGCGTGTTGGAGGCGCCGTAGGCGTAGAGGGCCCACACCTCCATCTCGCCAAGGCGCTGCCCCCCAAACTGGGCCTTGCCGCCCAGCGGCTGCTGCGTAATGAGGCTGTACGGCCCGATCGAGCGGGCGTGCATCTTGTCCTCGACCAGGTGCTCCAGCTTCATCATGTAGATCTGGCCGACGGTCGTCTTCTCGTCGAAGGGCTCGCCGGTCCGACCGTCGTACAGTTGCGCCTTCCCGTCGCGGGGAAGCCCCGCCTCTTCGAGCTCGTCCCCCACGTCTTCGAGGGAGGCGCCGTCGAAGATCGGGGTCGAGTACTTCACCCCGAGCTTGTCCCCGGCCCAGCCGAGAAGCGTCTCGTAAATCTGGCCGAGGTTCATGCGGCTCGGCACACCGAGCGGATTGAGCACAATGTCGACCGGGGTGCCGTCGTCGAGGAACGGCATGTCTTCGACCGGTGCCACCTTGGCAATCACGCCCTTGTTGCCGTGGCGGCCGGCCATCTTGTCCCCGACCTCAATTTTCTTCTTCCGCGCCACGTACACCTTGGCGAGCTGCACGACCCCGGAGGGCAGTTCATCGCCCATCTCCACCTGGTGCTTCTCGCGCTTCGTGGTGCCCTCAATGTCCCGGCGGCGCGACCGGTAGTTGCGGAGGAGGGTCCGGATCTGGTCGTTCAGATCCTCGTCCTTCGTGAACGGCGCGCGGAGGCTGAGGTCAGAGGGATCGACGTCCTCAAACGCGTCCCGGGTGAACTCGGCGTCTTCGGCGAGGAGCACATTCCCCTCGCGGTCCTCCAGCCCCCCGGACGACGCCTCCTCGACGAGGCCGAAGAATTTATTCCAGAAGCGCTCGTTGAGGTCGCCGAGCTTCCGCTCGTGCTTGCTTTCGATGTTCTCGAGCCGCTTCTCCTCCATCTTCTTCGAGGCCGGGTCCAGCTCGCGGCGGCTAAAGAGCTTGGTGTCGATCACCACACCGCCCTCCATGCCGGGCTTCGCCTTCAGGGACGCGTCCTTCACGTCCCCGGCCTTGTCGCCAAAGATGGCACGGAGCAGTTTCTCTTCGGGCGTGGGGTCGGTTTCGCCCTTCGGCGTAATCTTTCCGACGATGATATCGCCGGGCGTAATTTCGGCGCCGACCCGCACGATGCCCCGCTCGTCGAGGTCCTTGGTGGCCTCCTCGCTCACGTTCGGAATTTCGCGGGTGAGTTCTTCTTCTCCCCGCTTCGTATCGCGCACCTCGTGCTCAAACTCCTCAATGTGGATCGAGGTGTACACGTCGTCGGCCACCAGGCGCTCGCTGATGACGATGGCGTCCTCGTAGTTGTACCCGTGCCAGGGCATAAAGGCACAGAGGACATTCTTGCCGAGGGCCATCTCCCCCTTCTCGGTGGCAAAGCCATCGGTGAGCACCTCTCCTTCTTCCACCCGGTCGCCCTTCTGGACGATGGGCTTCTGGTTCATGCAGGTGCCCTGGTTGGTGCGGCGGAACTTGGTAAGCTCGTATTCGCGCACCGGCTCGCCGAAGGTGAGATCGGTCTTGTCCTGCTCCTCGTCGTAGCGGACCACAATGCGCTCGGAGTCGACGTACTCGATCTCTCCGGCCCCTTCGGCGACGATGCAGGCGCGGGAGTCCTTCGCGGCGTGGCCCTCCATGCCGGTCCCCACAATCGGGGAGTCGCTGCGGAGGAGGGGCACTCCCTGGCGCTGCATGTTGGACCCCATGAGCGCCCGGTTGGCGTCGTTGTGCGAGAGGAAGGGGACGAGGCTTGCCGAGGGCGAGACAATCTGGTTCGGCACCACGTCCATGTACTGCACCTCCTCCGGCGCCACGGCGGGGAAGTCGCCCTGGTACCGGCAGCGCACCTCGTCGTTGAGGAAGTGCCCATCGTCGTCGATGGGCGCATTGGCCTGGGCGATCACGGCCTTGTCTTCCTGGTCGGCCGTCAGGTACTCAACCTTCTCCGTCGCCCGCCCATCCTCGACGACGCGGTAGGGCGTCTCGAGGAACCCAAAGTCGTTAATCGTGGAGTGGACGCAGAGCGACAGCATAAGCCCAATGTTCGGGCCCTCCGGCGTCTCAATCGGACACAGGCGGCCGTAGTGCGTGTAGTGCACGTCTCGCACCTCAAACCCGGCCCGCTCACGCGTCAGTCCGCCCGGCCCCAGCGCCGACATGCGGCGCTTGTGGGTGAGAGACGCCAGCGGGTTCGTCTGGTCCATGAACTGGCTCAACTGGTTCGTCCCGAAGAACGTGTTGATCACGCTCTCAATCGTCCGGGCATTCACCAGGTCCTTCGGCGTAAACTTGTCGGCGTCCCGCAGATTCATGCGCTCCTTGATCGTTCGCGCCATGCGGGCGAGCCCCAGCGAGAACTGGGAGCCCAGTTGCTCCCCAACCGACTTCACCCGACGGTTGCTGAGGTGGTCGATGTCGTCGGCCGTGCTCTCCCCGTTTTGGAGGCGAACCAGCTCGTGGACAATCCCCACCACGTCTTCTTTCGTCAGCACCTGAACGTCTTCGTCGACATCGATGCCAAGCCGTTCGTTCGTCCGGTGACGGCCCACGTCGCCGAGGTCGTATCGCTGCTCGCTGAAGAAGAGGCGTTCCAGGGCCTCCTTCGCCGAGCTGAGGTCCGGGGCCTCACTCCCCCGCAGCTTCTCGTAAATGTGGTACAGGGCCTCTTCCTGGGTGTGGGTCGGGTCCTTCTGGAGCGTTTCGACGAGGGTGCTCTTGTCCAGGTCGCCTTCGTCGGCATCCTCCCGGATGAGGTAGACCCGGGTGATGTCGTGCTCGTCAAGCACCTCCCAGTCCTCTTCTTCCAGGTCGTGCTCGGCGGGCAGAAGCACCTCTCGCTCCTTCTCCTCGTCCACGACCTCACCGGTGTCCTCGTCGACGATCTCAATCGTCTTCTCGATCGTGATGCTGGTGGCAAGCTCCCGCCCCAGGTACTCCTCAAACTCGTCCTCACTTTCGATGTCGACCGCATCCGCCATGTCGAACATGCGGATGATCTCGTCGTCTCCGGAGTAGCCCAGGGCCCGGAGCAGCGTCGTGACCGGCACCTTCTTCTTTCGGTCGATGTACGCCCACAGCACGTCGCGGACGTCCGTCGAGAACTCCATCCACGATCCCCGGAAGGGAATCACACGGGCGTCGTACAGCTCCGTCCCGTTGTCGTGGATTTCCTTCCCGAAGAAGACCCCGGGACTACGATGGAGCTGGGAGACGATGACCCGCTCCGCTCCATTCACAATAAAGGTCCCCCGCTCGGTCATGAACGGCAGGGTGCCGAGGTAGACCTCCTGCTCGATGGCCTCAATGGCCTCCTCGTCGCCATCCTCCTCCTTGCTCGACAGGCGGAGCGTGGCGTTCAGCGGAATCGAGTAGGTAAGGCCCTGCGCGATGCACTCCTCGACCGTGTGCTTCGGGGCATCGAGCTCATACTTCACGAACTCGAGCGTATACCGCTCCCGATTGTCTTTAATCGGAAAGTGCTCATTGAAGACCGCCTGCAGGCCTTCGTCTTCCCGGTCCTCGGGCGGCACATCGTCCTGGACAAAGTCGTGAAAGACTTTTAGTTGGACGTTCAGGAAGTCCGGATACTCCCACACGGACGGAATGTCAGCGAAGCTCTTCCGCGGCTTCGCATCCTCAAGGTGCCCAGGAGTGATGACGTCACCGTTGAGAAGGGTTGGCATAGGCTACAGGTTCTGACGTGTGTAGTACAGGATGCAGGACGCCGAGGATACAGCGGTCTCCCCGACGAGGATGCTCTGCGTTGTTCTCACTAAACTGCAAGTGCGCTCCCGTGGGGGACGCGAGGAGCGGAGCGTCGGCTGCGGGATGGCGCTCGAGGATCAACTCGAATCAGGACCCCATCGCAACCCTTCTGCGAGGGGTGTACTTCGGCACTCCCCACCTGCAGAAATGCGATCAGACGGACCAGTAAAGGAAGAATGGGCCGCTTGCATAGGAATCGGCAAACGCCCATCTTTTAGGGTTGTTTCACAAAATACGCTGGCACGGGTCCCCGTTCTTGCAGTGCCCATCGGCGCGTCGCCCCCCAATCCCCGGGGGCACGCGACGATTAAGGGTGTTAGCGCAACTCAATTTCGGCTCCCGCCTCTTCCAGCTGCGCCTTCAGGTCGTCCGCCTCCTCACGCGAGAGGCCTTCCTTCACCGGATTTGGGGCCTCGTCCACGAGCGACTTGGCTTCCTTTAGGCCCAGGCCCGTGATGGAGCGAACCTCCTTGATGACCTGGATCTTGTTTCCGCCAATGCCGGTGAGGACGACGTCGAACTCGGTCTGCTCGTCTTCACCGTCGCCCCCGTCGCCTCCGCCGTCACCGCCGGCGGCCACGGCCACGCCGGCCGAGGCCGGCTTGATGTCGTATTCGTCTTCAAGATGCTGTGCCAGCTCGTTCGCCTCTTTGATGGTGAGTCCAACGAGCTGTTCTGCGAGGTCTTCAATATCAGCCATAGGTAGGTATGTGGTTGTCTCCAGCGACGGTCTCGGCCCCGACACTCTACGGAGCTGCGCCGCGCATTAAGGCGAATGAGTGTAGACTGTGAGTGCGCTATTCGTCGTCGGTCTCTTCCCGGTCGGCCAGACTCTCGAGAATGCCCGCCAGGTTCTGCCCAGCCCCTCGAAGGCCGCCCGCAATGTTCTGGGCCGGAGAGAGCAGAAGCCCGACGATGTCCCCAATCAACTCCTCGCGCGACTTCAGGTCGGCCAGTTCGTCGAGGGCATCGGGCCCTTCGTAAAGTTCGCCTTCAATCCAGGCCACTTTCAGCTCGGGCCGCTCCACCTCTTCGTCTTCCAGGAAGTCCTGAATGACGCGGGCCGGCTTTGCGGGGTCGTCGCTGAAGGCCACGGCGGTGGGCCCGGAGAAAAACTCCTCCAGCGCGTCCATGCCGTCCAGGCGATCAAGGGCCAGCTGGGCCAGGGTATTCTTCGTGACTTGGTAGTCCACTCCGGCCTCACGGAATCGGCCCCGGAGGTCATTGGACTGGGCAACCGTCAGGCCCGAAAAGTTGGTGAGGTACAGAATCGGGTACTCGTCGAGCTTCTCCCCGATTTCGTCAATGATTTCAGCTTTTTCGGCGCGGGTCTTCGACATAACAAAGTACAGGTTGGTCGCAACAGGGCGAAGGGACGGAAACGGAGGGCTATCGGGCCTCGCTCAGCACCGAGCTCCGATCGACACGGACCGGCGGCCCCATGGTCGCCGACATGGTAATGGACCGGAGGTAGAGCCCTTTCGCCGAGGCCGGTCGGAGCCGGACAACCTTCTTCAGGAATGCCCGGGCGTTTTCGTAGATTTCCTGCGGCTCGAACGAGGCGCGGCCAATGGAGGTGTGCAGGCATCCGTTTCGGTCCACCCGAAACTCAATCTTGCCCGCCTTCACCTCTTCAACGGCGTCCGCCACGTCCATCGTCACGGTCCCGCTCTTGGGGTTTGGCATCAGGCCCCGGGGGCCGAGGATGCGGCCGAGTTGTCCGACTTGCCCCATCACGTCGGGGGTCGCAATCGCCACGTCAAAGTCGAGCCACTCTTCCTCCTGAATGCGCTCGATATACTCATCGAGCCCGACGTGGTCGGCCCCGGCGTCTTTTGCCTCTTGCTGTTTGCCTTCATTGGCGAGCACGAGGACCGTCACCTCACGGCCCGTCCCGTTGGGCAGGGCCACCGAGCCGCGCACCATCTGATCGGCGTGTCGCGGGTCGACGCCGAGACGAAGGTCGAGGTCGACGGACTCGTCAAAGTTCGCGGTTGCGGTCTCTTTCACAAGGTCCGCGGCCTGCATCAGGCTCACGGGCTCCTGCTGATCGTCCACCTTGTCTTTTGCTTCGCGGTATCGTTTTCCGTTCGTGTTAGCCATAAATAGGTAGGGGTTGTGCGGTGCTGACGTCGCCCGGCCTGAAGACCGGGGCAACTTCCGCGTGAAGGAACGCAAACAAGCAGTGACCGAATCCCTCGGAGGGCTACGCGTTGGGCGCGGGTTTGCCCTCTACGTCGATGCCCATCGACCGGGCCGTGCCGGCCACCATGCGGGCGCCCGCCTCCGGGGTGTGGGCATTCAAGTCATCCATCTTCCGCTCGGCAATCTCAATGCAGTCCTGCCACGAGACCGTGCCGACATTCTCGCGGAGCGGGTCGCCGGCGGCGGTATCAATGCCGGCCCGCTGCTTCAACAGAATGGAGGCCGGCGGGCTCTTGACCTTAAAGTCGAAGGACCGGTCGGCATAGACCGTAATCTCAACGGGCAGGAGCGTCCCCATCTGGTCTTCCGTTTCGGCGTTGAACGCCTTACAGAACTCCATGATGTTGACGCCGTGCTGCCCGAGGGCGGGCCCAATGGGGGGCGCCGGGTTGGCCTGTCCTCCCTTGATTTGAAGCTTAATCTGTGTCTCTACCGGTGCTGCCATAAATACAAGAAGCGGTTCGGACGTCTGCCTGAGGCAGACTCCCGCTGTTTGTTTGGAATCTTACGAACATCCTCTCGCCCCCGAGAACCAGGGGCGTACCCTCCTATTCTTCGTGCTCCACCTGCAGGTAGTCGAGCTCGACGGGCGTCTTTCGCCCGAAGATCGACACCATGACCTTCACTTTCATCTTCTCCGGGTACACCTCCTCAACAAACCCACTGAAGCTGTCGAAGGGGCCGTCGACCACCTTGACCGGATCGCCCGCCTTGAATGGGATCTCGGGCTGTTCTCCCATCTCCTCGGCGCGATTCATCTTGCCGAGGATGCGCTGGATCTCTTCCTTACGGAGCGGGGTGGGGCCGTCGCCGGTTCCGGTCGTCAAGAAGCCAATCACAGATGGGAGATCCTCCGCCATCTGGCGCAACTCGTGGGTGAGGGTGCAGTTGAGCAGAATATAGCCCGGGAAAAAGGTCTTCTCCTTCGTCTTCTTCTCCCCGCCCTTCATCTCAAAGACCGTTTCGGTAGGAATCAGGATCTCGTCGACCTGCTCCTCAAGCCCCGTCCGCTCCAACTCACTTTCCAGGTAGCGCCGCACCTTTTTCTCATGGTTCGAGTAGGTACGGAGCACGTACCACGTGTCGTCTGTCGCGTTTTCGACTCCGTTTTCGTCAGGCATGGCGGGAAAAATCCGTGGTCAGAGTGCAGGCCTCGGGGCGTAAGGCACCAACCTACTGCTGGTACAAGAAGTTGAGGGTGGTGCTGATCGCCTGGTCGGCCAGAAAGATGATGCCGGAGATAATAAGCGTCGCCACAATGGTGATGAGCGTACTGCTAATGAGCTCATCCCGACTGGGCCAATTCACCTTCT
This sequence comes from Salinivenus lutea, assembly GCA_002894685.1. Taxonomy (GTDB): domain Bacteria; phylum Bacteroidota; class Rhodothermia; order Rhodothermales; family Salinibacteraceae; genus Salinibacter; species Salinibacter luteus. Next base: position 607 of record NCRC01000051.1, on the reverse strand, counting down.
TCATCTCCTCCACCACGTTTTGTAGGTAATCCCGGATCCACATAGCATCAGGGGACCAGTGAGAAAGATAACCGACCAGAGCACCCGTCTTCACGACCGCCCAGGTATCATATGTCGTGAGGATAGCACGGGCGGGAGGACTTGAACCCCCAACCGGCGGATTTGGAGTCCGCTGCTCTGCCAAATTGAGCTACGCCCGTAGGCAGGCGGGTGTCGCGCCCCGAAGGCACAGGGCCGTCCGGAAGCGTCGACCTCCGCTGCTCAGACCGTTCCGTTCTAGTCCAGAATCTTACTGACGACGCCCGCGCCCACCGTCTGTCCCCCCTCCCGGATCGCAAACCGAAGCCCCTCCTCCAGGGCCACCGGCTGGATCAACTTCGCCTTGAACGTCGCGTTGTCCCCCGGCATCACCATCTCTACTCCCTCCTCGAGTTCGATACTGCCCGTCACGTCCGTCGTCCGGAAGTAAAACTGCGGCTGGTACCCGTCAAAAAACGGCGTGTGGCGTCCCCCCTCCTCCTTCGACAGCACGTACACCTCGCACTCAAACTCCTTGTGCGGGGTCACCGTCCCCGGCTCCGACAGCACCATCCCGCGGGACACCTCC
>NCRC01000006.1 GCA_002894685.1 Salinivenus lutea | reverse complement strand
CACCGGAACCCATCCCATCCAGGCCAGCCCCCCGGACGGCTCCCGCAAAACAGGCCTGCAAAACCACTCATAGGGACGGTGGAACCAGCGCGATGAGAGCATTCACGAGCAGTGGGGGGTCTCCTCGTCCGGAGGAAGATGTGGGGTGCCACCACATCTGCAGGCGCATGTTCCTCCCGGGGCCCAGGACTCGCCAATCGCAACCGCTCTGTCTCCCCGTGTCTTGTCGCCCGGACCCGCCCCTGTTTCTTTGGCCCCGCTCGTTCGCAACCGGAAAGGCGCCCCCGGAGCCTTCCTCCACTCTACGACTCCGACTGAACCTCTCCCGCCCCCACGCTCTCCCCCATCATGTCCTGAAATTCCGCCTGCGTTTCCTCGAGTAGGGCCGACAGCCGATCCACTGCCTCTTGGACGCGCTCTTCGTTCCCCTCTCGGGCTGCTTGCTCCATCCCCCGACACATCGCGGCGAAGGCCTCCGCCCCCACCGTCCGCCCGCTCCCTTTGAGCCGATGAGCAACGGACTCCACTTTTTGCATGCGCCCGGCCGCCGCGTGCCGTTGCAACACCGGAATCTCATTGCTCGCGTCGGCCAAGAAGCCGCTCACCCAATCTACCAAAAGGGGACTCCCAATCTCCTCTTCCCCCAGGTCCTCCGCTCGCGTTCGCAGCACCGTCCGCGAAACGATCGGCTCTTCTTTCTCCTGCCAGAAACCAGAGGGCGATGGGGTCCCTGTACTTGACGCGTGATCTTTCATACCAATTCTACCGTAAGGACAAAAAAGACCCCCTCCTTCATCATTCTTCGGTGATTGTATAAACAACGTTGATGGCGTACGTCCCCGGCGAAACCTCCGGGGTGCTCGTGGCCTCATACGTGATTTCGAGCCCGGACTGGGACAGCTGTCCGATTTCTTTGACCAGGGTACGAGACGTAACAGTCCCCTCTTCCAGCAGTATCTGTGACCCGGTGGACGTTCCCGATGCTTGCGGCGCCTGCATTTCTGCCTGAAGGGTGAGGCCATCGGGCGGATCCTCAATCTCGATGCTCGCGCCAATGGACTGCGCGACCGATCGGTTGGTCAGAACAGTGTACGTGCTGGTCTCCCGCGCCGTCCCTCCCCGATCAATCGTGAGGTCTGCTCCCTCCCCCAGTTCAATCTGACTGGTCTCTTCTACTCGAATCGTGACGGTGTGACGAGCCTCTCCCGCAGACTGTGCTTCAACGGGCAACCCCCTTCCCAAGAACCCGATAGCGAGAAGGAAAACCAAAAAACGTGCGGCCATCAATATTACATCCCATTCAACGGAACTGGGACGTCTGTATCACAACTTCTATTTGTTTATCACAACTCTATTTTCAGCTATTGTTCCCACGTGCAGCGGCCCCCGATGAATCATTCCTCTCGATTCGAGTACAATTTGTCCGTGCCGCCTCCCTTCTTTCCACAACGCCCCCACCCTCAATTCTCCGCACTGGGGTGCGTTGACCAGAGCGTAGAATGTGTGGCCTTCTCTCCCCACTCCCGCTCCTATGTCCGCTCCGATTCACACCCTCATCGTTGACGATGACCCCACTGCTCAAAAACTGCTGACTGAGTTCGCTGAACAACACGCTGCTCTCCAAATCACCGACGTGTGCGACGGGGCCATCGAAGCAGCAAATGTTCTCAACGACGACCCCGTCGACCTGCTCCTCCTCGACGTGGAGATGCCCAAAATGACGGGCCTTGAGTTGTTGGAAAACTTGGACGACCCGCCCGCCGTCGTGCTCATCACCGGGTCCGAAGAGTACGCCGTGGAGGCCTTCGACCTGGCCGTGACGGACTACCTGGTGAAACCGGTACGGTATCCCCGCTTCCTGAAGTCCATCAACCGCGTGCAGTCTGACCTCTCTTCTTCGGAGTCGGACGGGACGAGCGCGTCGGATGCTGACTCGCCCTCGGCAGCCCCATCGGACGCGAAAGACGGGCTGTTTACCCGAGATCATATGCCCGAACACGCCTTTCTCAAGGTCGGGAATCGGCTCGTCCGCGTGGCGCTTGCCGACATTCAGTTCATTGAGGCGAAGGGAGATTACATGGTGGTATCGACCGTTGACGACGAGTATATGATTTACAGCACCCTGAAAGAACTGGAGGAACGGCTCCCGTCCGACATCTTCATGCGCGTGCACCGATCGTACCTGGTCCGGCTTGACTACATCGAGGAGATCGAAGACGAAACGCTCCAGATCGGGGACCAAAAAATCCCCATCGGTCCCTCCTATCGCGAGAGGCTTATCAACGCCATCCAGACCCTCTGACGGATTCGGCCTGCCGGGCCGGGCGCAAAACCGAGACGGGTGGAAAAAAATAGGTCTCGCACCGGTCGGGCGGGTGGGAACCGGGAAGGGATCCGGCGTATAATCGGCGATGTTGGTACATGGTGGACCAACGGGGGTCCCACCGCCGGGCCGAGGATGGTTGTTTTGCGCTGCTGATGAACACACTCAAGGTTGGGGTTCTTCTTACCTCCCTCACGCTTCTCTTTGTGGGGCTGGGCGGCTGGCTGGGCGGCACCGCCGGCACGCTGATTGCCCTGGGCCTTGCCCTCGCAATGAACGTGGGCAGTTACTGGTACAGCGACCGGCTGGTGCTCCGCATGGCGGGGGCCGAGCCGCTGCCGCGCCCCGCGGCCCCTCACCTACACGATATGACGGAGCGCCTCGCCGCCCGCGCCGGCATCCCTGCGCCGCGGCTCTACCGGGTGCCCGACCCGCAGCCGAATGCTTTTGCGACGGGCCGCACCCCTGAGCGCGGGGTGGTGGCCCTGAACCAGGGCCTGCTCGACCTCCTCTCGCCCGACGAGGTGGAGGGGGTGATTGCACACGAGATTGCGCACATCGCAAACCGCGACACGCTCACGATGACGGTGGCCGCGTCCCTCGCGGGCGCGGTGATGACGCTCGTCAATCTCGCGCAATGGGCGATGATCTTCACCCCGGCGCAGGACCGGGACGGGCCGGGCGTCCTTGGGGTGCTTGTGGCGGCCCTTTTTGCGCCGCTCGCCGCTACCCTGATTCAGCTGTCGATCTCGCGGACCCGCGAGTTTGCGGCGGACCGGTCCGCGGCCGCGTACACGGGCACGGGACGGGGACTCATCGGGGCCCTGCAGAAGCTGGAGCGCGGGGCGGCGCTCATTCCGTCGTCCACGGCGCGGCCCGCCACGGCACACCTACGCATCGTCAACCCGCTCGCGAGCGGGGGCATCGGGGGCCTGACGCGCCTGTTCTCCACGCACCCGCCGGTGGCCGATCGGGTGGCCGCCCTCCGCGCCTTTGCCCCGACCGTACGGCCCAGCCGCACGGCGCGGGCCGCGGTCGGATAACGGCGGAGCGCTTCTCCTCCAAACGGCTCCGGCCTCCTCTGCCCGGGGCCGTGTGCGCTTCGTCCCTACGACGCCACCGTCTCGGCGTCCGCGCCACTCGTCTCCTCGTCGGTCGCCGACGACCCGTTCAGCGAGACGACCTCGCCGTCGCTCTCCTGTGCGGCCCGCGTCCGCTCCAGCTCCTCGCGCAGGTAGGCCGACGTGTGCGTGTCGGCGGCCGCCAGGTCCTCCGGCGTGCCGACGCACTGCACCGCCCCGCCGTGGCGCCCGCCCCCCGGCCCGAGGTCGATGACGTGGTCCGCCTGCTTGATGATGTCCATGTTGTGCTCGATCACAATTACGGTGTTGCCCTCGTCCACCAGCCCGTGGAGCACGTTGAGGAGGTGGCGCACGTCCTCGAAGTGCATGCCGGTGGTCGGCTCGTCGAGGATGTAGATCGTATCGCCCGTGCCGGGGCGCGAGAGCTCCTTGGACAGCTTCACGCGCTGGGCCTCCCCCCCGCTCAGGGTCGTCGAGGGCTGGCCGAGCGTGAGGTAGCCGAGCCCCACCGCGTCGAGCGTCCGGAGGGTGCGCATCAGGCGCGGCTGGTTTTCGAAGAAATCCAGGGCCTCAGCGACGGTCAGGTCCAGCACCTCGGCGATGTTTTTGCCCTTGTACTCCACCTCCAGCGTCTCGGGCCCGTAGCGCTTGCCGTCGCACTCGTCGCAGGTCACGTCCACGTCCGGGAGGAAATTCATCTCGAGGGTCACCGTGCCGGTCCCGCCGCACTTGTCGCAGCGGCCGGGGTCCGTGTTGAAGCTGAAGCGGCTCTTCGAGTACCCGCGGATCTCCGCCTCGGGCAGCTGGGCGAAGAGGTTGCGGAGGGAGTCCATCAGCTTCGTGTAGGTGGCCGCGTTGGAGCGCGGCGTACGGCCGATGGGCTGCTGGTCGATCTCGATGACCTTGTCGGCGTGCCCCAGGCCCTCGACCTTGTCGTAGGGCAGGGGCACCGTCTTGGCGTCGTGGTACTCGCGGTGCAGGATGGGAAAGAGCGTCTGGTTGACGAGCGTCGACTTGCCGGAGCCGCTGACGCCGGTCACGCAGATGAATTTGCCCAGCGGAAAGTCTACGTCCTGCTCCTTCAGGTTGTGGCCCGTGGCTCCCCGGAGCGTGATCGCCTCGCCGGTGCCGTCGCGCCGCTCGTCGGGGAGCGGAATGACGCGCTCGCCCTGCAGGTAGGCGGCGGTAAAGCTCCGGAAGTCGTAGTGGTCGCTGTCGTAGGCCGCCGCGCGCTCGGCCACCTGCTGGCGCGCCACGCCGTTGTCTTCGATTTCGTGGTCGACCGTCTCCGCACTCGCCTCCCCGTTCGTCTGCGCCGCCGGATCGACGGTGAGGACGGAGGGCGGGCCGGTGGTGATTACGTGCCCGCCGTGGATGCCCGCGCCGGGGCCGAGGTCGATCACGTGGTCCGCGGCCTCGATCATGTCGCGGTCGTGCTCCACCACGAGGACCGAGTTGCCGAGGTCGCGCAGGCTTTTGAGGCTCTCGATGAGGCGATCGTTGTCGCGCGGGTGGAGGCCGATGGTGGGCTCGTCGAGCACGTACAGGACGCCGGTGAGCTGGGTGCCCACCTGCGTGGCGAGGCGGATGCGCTGGCTCTCGCCTCCGCTGAGGGTGCGCGCCGGGCGGTCGAGCGTGAGGTAGCCCACGCCCACCCCGATCAGAAAGTCGAGCCGCTCGCGCACCTCCTTCACGATCGGCGCCCCGATGCGCTCCTGCCGCTCGGTGTCGAAGGGGATGTCCTCCACGAACTCGCGCAGCTGGGTGAGGTCCATCCGGGCCAGGTCGGCAATCGACCGGTCGCCGATGCGGTAGTGGAGGCTCTCTTTCTTGAGGCGCCCGCCCCCACACTCGGGGCAGTCCATCTCGCGCATGAACGACTCGGCCCGCCGCCGCTTCTTCGACGAGCTCGTGTTCTCGTAGGTGTGCCAGATGTGTTCGTACAGCCCGCCGAAGCGGTGCTTGTAGCGCACCTCGCGGCCCTTGTAGCCGTAGGTGATGTCGAACTGTTCGTCGCCCGCCCCCTCCAGGATGACGTCCCGTTGCGCGTCGGACAGGTCCTCGATCGGCGTGTCGAAGTCGAAGCCGTAGGCCTCGGCCACCGCCTCGAGCTGGTTGAAGATCCAGATGTCGCGGGGCTCGCCGAGCGGGGCCAGGGCCCCCTCGTTGATCGTTTTCTGCGGATGGGGGATGACGAGCTGGGGATCGACCTCGTTCGTCGTGCCCAGTCCCTCGCACTCCGGGCACGCCCCGTAGGGCGTGTTGAAGGAGAACATGTTCGGCGACGGGTCCTCGTAGGAGAGGCCCGTCTCGGGGTCCACGAGGTCGCGGCTGAAGAGGTGGTCGCCCGTCTCCACGCCGTCGGGCCCGTCCACCACGTCCGCGATGAGGGTGCCGCCGCCCATCTCCAGCGCCGTTTCGACCGACTGGCTCACGCGCGAGCGGATGCCGTCCTTGATGGCGAGGCGGTCGATGACCACCTCCACGTCGTGCGTCTCGTAGCGCTCCAGCTTCATCCCCTCCTCGTAGACGCGCATCTCGCCGTCCACCCGAAACCGCTCGAAGCCCTGGGCGGAGGTCTGCTCAAAGAGCTCGCGGTAGTGGCCCTTGCGCCCCCGCACCACGGGCGCCAGGATCTGCAGGCGCGTGCCCTCGGGAAAATCGAGGAGGCCGTCCACAATCTCGTCGTCGCTCTGCTGCCGCATCTCGTTGCCCGTCTCGTACGAGTACGCCGTGGCGGCGCGGGCGTAGAGCAGGCGGAGGAAGTCGTACACCTCGGTGACGGTGCCGACGGTGGAGCGCGGGTTGCCGCTCACCGTCTTCTGCTCGATGGAGATGACGGGCGAGAGGCCGTCGATGTAGTCGATCTCGGGCCGCTCCATCATCTCCAGGAACTGGCGGGCGTAGGCGCTCAGGCTCTCCATGTAGCGCCGCTGCCCCTCGGCAAAGATGGTGTCGAACGCGAGGCTCGACTTGCCGGAGCCCGACACGCCGGTGACCACGACGAGCCGGTTGCGGGGAATGTCGAGGTCGACGGCCTGGAGGTTGTTCTCGCGCGCGCCGCGGATCGTGATGTGCTCGGGCATGCGTGGGACGGCAGCTTTCATGAGGGAGTGCTCGCACCGGACGCCACGCCGGGTTCGCGTATTGCGGACTGCGTGTTGCGTGGGGGCGGTGGCGACGATGTTCTATAGAAGGAGTTACACCGTCCGGGCGGGTGGGCGTTTCCCGGTGGCGGTGGGGGACAGCCCCATCGTGACGGAGATGTTGCGGGGGCGTTGCCCATCCTCGAATCCGGGGAAGCGCTGCTCTCCGTTGGCCCCGGGTCGTTTGCGTCGATGGCGCACGACACGCAGGACGTACCCGAGGGGGCCGAATCGGAAGAAGACGGCAATATTGAACAGTTCCGTTGCCTCTCTTTCCGAGTCCCACCGGCCCACTCCTACTCCCATGATGTACTCCCCTCTGCTCCGATCGTCGCTGTGTGCCCTGCTCGCGTCTCTCGTCCTCTTGCCCCTCGCGGCCTGCGACTCGGGCGGGGGCTCCGACGCCGACCCCGACGACCCGCCCGCCCTCGAAAACACGTTCTCCTTCACGGTCACGGACGCGGACGGTGCCCCCCGCTCCCTCGACGGCTTCGCATACTTCGCCACCGGCACGGACCCGGAGACGAGCGTCGAGGGGTTCGTGCTATATTTCATTGACGACGAGGACTTCTCTCAGAACAGGGCCGCCGACGGTCTTTTCGGGCTGGCGGTACGCAAGTCCGGGCGGCCCGGCACCGGCTCCTACGCGGTCTCCACCGCGGACGACGATTTCGACAGTGGCTCTACATTTGCGATGGTCCTCTACGAAAACGTCTCCTCGTCCTCCGCGACGGTCTACGAGATTCTGGAGGGCACGATCGACGTGAGTCGCTCGGAGTCGGATCGCCTGGACGGCACCCTGTCGCTGTCGGGCACCGCGTTTGAATTCAGCGACGGGGGCGAGCCGGCGGAGCGGGCCGTAACCATCGAGGGCGCCTTCCGATCGCCCGGGGTCGGGGCCTTCTTCGGCACAGGATTCCTGCAGTAGTCTTTTCGGGCCCAACAACCAGAAAGGCGCCGTGTCCTGGTGACCGGTTCCGTCCGGCGAGTGCTGTGTAGGTCGACGCGAGGGGGACCGGCCAGGTCTGCGCCCCTCCCGTCGACCGCGCCCCCGGGCCTACCTGTTGTCGGGCGGCCAGGCCCCCAGGCTGCGGCGCACCGCCACAATTTGGCCGATATGGTAGGCGTTGTGGTCGGCCACGAGCAGCGCTTCGCGGAGGTAGGTGTGCTCGTCGTGGGACGGGACGGTGTCGTAGAGGTCGCGGTCTGCATCCATTACGAGGTCGACCATCGCGTCGCGGTCCTTCTGCACCTGCCCCACGCTGTCGGCCCAGGTCGTGTCGCCGGACGGGGCCTGTGCCGCGGGCCAGTAGTCGTCGGGCCAGTCGCCGGCCTCGTAGTCCGGATCGCGGCAGTAGTCGAGGATGTCGCGCTGGGCGCGGCGCAGGTGCTCGACCAGCTCCCACACCGAATACGGCAGATCCTCGGGGCGCACGCCGCGGGCCGACGGGTCCAGGGTGGCGATCGCGTCCTCGAACGTGGCGTGGGCCTGCCGGGCGGTGAGGAGCGCACGAACATGCTCGCGGAGGGGAGCGGAACGGTCCATGGCGGCGGGGGGCTGCGCAAAAAGCAATCGGGGCTGCAGGATAACGAACCGATGCCCCGAATGCATCCGCGGGAGACGGAATCCTCGCCCGCCCCGCCCCGTTCGGGCTGCTGCGCATCCGTTCGTCATCTCCGCCCCCTCCGCTATGGCCCGCTGGTCCGGCGCCGCGGCGCTACTGGCTCTGCTGCTGTACGCACTGGTGCTGGGGACGCGCTGCCACCTGCCCCGCCAGACGGTCCAGGCCACGGACGACAGCACGAGCACGATCTACGTGGTGCGCCACGGCTGGCACGCCGGCATTGCCCTTCGCCGCTCCGACATTCCGGACACGTGGGGCCCCGCGGACCGGGCGTTCCCCGAGGCCCAGATGTTGGAGGTGGGATGGGGCGAGGCACGCTACTACCCCGGCCACACGCGCGGCCTCTGGGGCGTGATGCGCGCGGGCCTCTGGCCCACCGGCAGTGTGCTGCACGTGGTGCCCGTGCCGGACGCGATCGCCGAAACGTTTCCGCAGAACACGATCGTCCGCATTCCGGTCGGGCCCTCCGAGCTCGACGCGCTGGGCCAATTCATTGCGGACTCGTTTGCGGCGGACTCGACCGCGTCGGGGCCCGGCTTTTATCCCGGCAGCCGGTTTTACCGATCCGGCCTCTCCTACCACGCCTTCAACAACTGCAATCACTGGGCCGCCGCGGCCCTGGAAGCCGCCGGCTGCGACACGTCCCCCCGCTGGACGTTCACCGTCGGACGGGTACTCCGCCAGGCACAGGCCTGCGGCACACTCCTCCAGCAGGGTTCGGACGAGTGAATCCGCTGCGGACCGTTCGTCCTATGACGCCGCGGGCGTGGCCTCCTTCTTGTCCGGCTCGGTGGTGTCGAAGTAGCGCCGCACCCGGTCGCCGCCGTCCTCCCGGTCCCACTTCTCCAGCACGTGCACAACGGCCTCGTGGGGATCGAGGTGAAAATGCTCGGCCCCCATCAGGGCGTAGAGGCCCGAGCGGCGCACCGTCTCGCGCACCGGCCCAATGAGGCCCGTCAGGTGCAACGCCACCCCCTCCTCCTCCAGCGTCTCGACGACTGAGGAGAGCGCCCCAATCGCCGTCGTGTCGAGGTCGTTGATGCTGCTGCCGTCCACCACCACGACCTCCACGCTTCGCCCTTCGCGCTCGCTCTTCTCCAGAATGAAGTCCTTGAAGTACTCCGCGTTGGCGAACGAGAAGGACGCGTCGACCCGCAGCACCATGATGTCCTTCAGGCGCACCGCCTGCTCGAACCGCTCCATGTCGCGGAAGAGGCGCGTGCCGGGCACGTGCCCCAGCTCGGCCACATTGGGGCGGCTGATGCGGAACAGGACGGCCACCACCGAGGCCCCAATGCCGAGCAAAATCCCCTCCTGAATGCCAATAAACAGTGTACACGCCGCCGTGAAGAGGGCGATATACCCGTCGCGGCGCCGAGCCTTGAAGAGAATCCGCAGTTCCCGCACGTCGATGAGGCTCACCCCGGCCACGATGATGATGGCCGCCAGCACCGGCATGGGGAGATAGTAGAAAAGCGGCGTTAGGAAAAGCAGCGTGAGCGCCACTACGACCGCCGCAAACACGTTGGCCAGAGGACTTTTGGCCCCGGCCTGGTCGTTCACCGCCGAGCGCGAGAAACTGCCCGACGCGGGAATGCTCTGAAACAGACTGCCGAAAAAGTTGCCCGCCCCGATGCCCACCAGCTCCCGGTTGGCGTCGATCGTGTAGCCGTGTCGCGTGGCAAAGATGCGCCCCAGCGAAATGTCCTTCATGAACTGCACGAGGGCGAGGGTCACCGCGGCCGGGATTAGCGAGTTCAACTCCGAAAGGCTGACGGACCAGGCCTGGGGCCCCGGCAGCCCCGTCGGGATCGTCCCGATCACCTCCACCCCGAGCTGGTCGAGCTCAAAGAACCACCCGGCCAGCGCGCCCCCGGCCACCACCACCAAGGCCTCGGGCACGCGCGGAAGCCAGCGCGGAAGCCCCACGAGGACGGCGATGCAGGCGAGGCCGATGCCCAGGGTGAGCAGATGAGCCTCTCCCGCGTTCTGTGCGGCCTCCCGCAGCAGCACGTGCACGTACTGGGACCGCCCGAGCTCCACCCCCAGCAGGTTGCCCAGTTGACTCGCTCCGATAATGAGCGAGGCCGCCGAGGTGAGCCCGGCAATCACCGGGCGCGATAGCAGATTGGCCACAAAGCCGAGCTTCATCGCCCCCATGGCCATCTGCAAGAGCCCCACCAGGGCCGTGAGCAGGATGGCGAGGGCGACGTACCGGTCCGTGCCTGCCTGGGCCAGCGCCCCGATCCCCGCGGCCACAATCAGCATGTCGATGGCGACCGGGCCGAGGGCCAGCTGTCGCGAGCTCCCAAACAGCGGGTACGTGAGCAGCGGCACGAGCCCGGCGTAGAGGCCGTAGATGGGCGGCACCCCCGCAATCACGGCGTACGCCATCCCCTGCGGAATGAGCATCACGCCCACCGTGAGGCCCGCCGTGGCGTCCTGCTGGAGCGTGTCCGTCGAATAGTCCGAGGCCCACTGCGTGATATAGAGGGCATCGCGCCCCCAGGCCAGGAGTTGGTTCCACATCGCCGTCGTGCGCGTCGAGCGGCCCTATTCCGAAAAGAAGACGTGCGTGCGTCCCTGGTCAGGGATATAACCAAAGCATTGGCCTCGCAAAGCCGGCGAAGACGCCGTTGATCCTCTGCAAGTGTGAAGCCGGTGCGAGGATCCCGTGACGCCCCTCCCGACGCACGGCGCCTCCGGGCCGGTCGTCGGGGGGCCTTCCCCCTGCCCCAGGCCTTGAGCGCGGGGGGATTTCCGGGAGAATCTTGCATTCGCCGCCGCCAATGGCGACCATCGACGGTGCACCCTCCCCTCCAGATGCCCTGATTTCATGCGCACGCTCGCCCTGTCGTTTCTCGCTCTTGTCCTGCTCGCGGGCTGTCAGCAGAGCCCCGACCCGGCCCTGCAGAGCCGAGTCGACTCGCTGGAAAGCGCCAACCAACGCCTGGAGCGCCAGGCACAAACCCTGCGGGACTCGCTCCGGGCCTCGTCGAGCGGGACGTCCCTCGAACCCGCGGTGTATTTTCCGTCGGGCAGCGCGTGGCTTTTCGACAGCGCCAAGGAGCGCCTCGACCGGCACGCACAGACCATTCAGGAGCAGTACCCGAACGCCGAGTTTCGGATTCGGGGCTATACCGACAGCGTGCCCATCGGCCCCACGCTTCAGGATACGTATCCGAGCAACTGGTACCTGTCGGCCCAGCGCGCGGCCGCCGTGGCTCACTACCTTGATACCGAGCATGGCATCCGCACGGAGGGACTGGAGATCGAGGCCTTCGGGCCCCGCTCGCCCACCGGCCCGAACGAGACCCCGGAGGGACGCCGCGAAAACCGACGCGTCGAAATTCTTGTGGAGGACGGCTCGTAGCCGCCGGCTCGTCTCTCCGGTGCTTCGGCCTGCCAGGCGTCGCCCCCACGGCGGCTACCGCGTGGAGGCCCCCAGCACGGCCCGCTCCCCGAGCGTGTCCGCCACGTCGGGGAGTTCATTCGGGTCCTCAATGACCAAGTGCGCTCCCTTTTCTTTCAGGAGGGGCTTGTGCTCGGCGGCGTCGACGTAGGGCGGCGCCACCCCAATGGCCCACATGCCGGCCTCGCGCGCAGCCTCCATGTCGTCGACCGAGTCGCCGACATAGGCCACCTCCTCGGGGGACAGGTCGCAGCCCGCAGCGGCGAGCATGGTGAGGGAGTGCTCCAGGGGAAAGGGGTCGGGCTTGGGACGCTCCCCCTGCTTTTCTTTGCCCACCAGGAGGGGAAAGTAGTCCGTCCAATTCCGATGCTCGAGCGTCCACTGGGCCTCCTCCTCGGGCCGCCCGGTCACGATGCCCAGGATGTGGCCGTCGCCGCGAAGCGTGTCGAGCGTCTCGTCGTCGATCAGGGGCGGCTCTTCGTTGATGAACCCGTCCCAGTCGTCGCCCCGGTAGCGGTCCTGAAACTCCTCGATCACGCGGCTCAGGGGCACCTCCATCGCCGTGTCGGTGATGATGGCGTGGGTGAGCTTCCAGTCGTCCTCAAACCCGCCGTAGTTTTTGTAGCGCTGAATGGCATTCTCGCCAATCTGCCGGCCGGTGAAGTGCTCAACCGTCTCCTCGATGGCGCGGCGGTAGGAGCGCGAGACGTCCACCAGGACGCCGTCCATGTCGAACAGCAACGCGCGGAGTTGTACGTTCTCGGGCATGGAGCAAGCAGTCAATTCGTGGGGGAGTGCGACGAGCCAAGTGTTTTGGACCGGACGGGAAGCGGTCCGTTCCCCGGGCGACGGGCATTCTCGGGAAAGTCCCCGTCCGGCCGGTGCCTACTCGTCGCCCTCCTCAAGCTGCTGGAGGAGCGTGTTGACGGCGCGGCGCAGCTGCGGGTCCTCGCCGGTGGCCTTCACGGCCGGGGGGTTCTGCACCCGGACGTCGGGGCGGGCCGGGCCGTGCTCCATGTTTTCGTCCGTCTGGTACACGTACCAGCCGCGGAACGGCATGCGGGCGTACGACCCGTCGATGAACCCTTCGGCCCCGGTGGAGATGACCGCCCCAAAGGTGGGCTGCCCCACCAGCGGGCCGTGGTCCAGGTTCTTGAACGCGTGGGAGAAGATTTCGGCGTTTGAGTAGCTGTTCTCGTTGGCCAGGGCGGCGGTGGGCTTCGTCCAGGCCGCGTAGGGCAGGCGCTCGCCGTAGGGGTAGTGCTCCCGGAACTTCGTGTGGTTCTGCTCGAGGCTGTCGGTGGCGCCGCGGGGCACGGTGTAGGCGTGGCGCCGCACATTGAGCACCGTCATGAGGTAGTCGGTCGTCCAGCCGCCGCCGTTGTACCGCACGTCAATCACGAGCCCTTCCTTGTCGTGCCCGCTGGCGTAGAGCTCGCGCTCAAAGTGCTCGAAGCTTTCCCAGTTCATGCCCTCGACGTGGATGTAGCCGAGGCGGCCGTTCGAGTACTCCTCGACCAACTCTTTTCGCTCCTCGACCCACTCGCGGTAGAGCTCCTCCCCGAGGTCGTCGGTGGGCCGGATGCGGACGGTGCGCTCCTCGCCCTCCGGGCCGGTCACGGACAGGAGCAGCTTCTCTTCCGCCGTGCCCTCCAGGAGCGCGTAGAAGTTGGGCGCGTCGGCCACCGAGCGGCCGTCCACGGCGGTGATGACGTCGCCCTCGCGGAGCGTGCTGGCCTCGCGGTCGGCGGGCGAGCGGGGCACCACCCGCTGCACCTCCACCCCGGCGTCCACCGGATCGAGCTCCAGGCCGAGGCGCCCGGTCTCTTCCTCCTGCGTCTCGGCCCGGTCGCCCGCCCCGTAGCCCATGTGGCTGGCGTTGAGCTCGCCGAGCATCAGGTTCACCACGTACTGAAAGTCCTCCGTGGTCGAGGCCTGCATGGCCCAGGGACGGTAGGTCTCGCGCAGCGCGCTCCAATCGTCGCCGTGGAAGTCGGGGTCGTAGAAGCCCTGCTGAAGGGTGCGGCCCAGCTCGGCGAAGATCTGCTTGCGCTCCGTCTCGTGGTTGACGGTCATGGTCGCGGCAAACGGAAGGCGCTCCAGCTCCTTGCTTGCGGTGGGCACGCGGGCAAGCCGGCCGCCGGTGTGGGTGAACAGAAGCTGCGACGCATCCGGGGACAGGCGGAGGCCGTAGGGATTCACGTCGCGCTCCGTGAGGCGGGTGCGCTCCGATCCGTCCCACTGGATGCTGTAGAGGTCGACGTCCGAGTCCGCCCCCGCCGGGCCCGGGCTGCGGCCGCCGACGAAGTAGAACGTGTCGCCGTCTTTGCCGATGACGGGGTCGCCCTCGCCGCCCGGCATGTTGGTGAGGTGTTCGAGGCGGTCGTGGATGTTCTCCAGGTCGATCTCAACGTCCACGGGGGCCTCGCTTTCGGCCTCGGCGTCCGCCGCCGCGTCCTGATCGTCGTCCAGGGCCTCCCAGTCGCGCTCGGTCTTTTCCCAGTCCTCCTCCTGCAGCCAGACGAACCAGATGTCATTGTCGCCGCCGCTGCGGTCGGACGTAAAGCCGAGCTTCGAGCCGTCGGGGCTCCACACCGGGTCGCTGTCGCCGCGTGGGTGCTGGCTCACGTTCACCCGCTCGCCGCTGCCGTCGGCGCGCTGCACGTAGACCTCGGAGTTGAAGTTGAGGTTTTCCTGGCTGTAGGCGAGCCAGTCGCTGTCGGGGCTCCAGGCAATGTCCGTCGGGGCGTTCCAGCCGTCCGCGAGGATGGTCTCCTCCGCAAGGCCGTCCGCGGAGAGGCTCGCGGTGAGGAGCTGCCCCTCGCCGTAGCCGGTCATTGCGCCGCGGCGGAGGGCGAGGCGCGAGCGGTCGGGGGCGACCGCCAGGACGCGCTCATCCTCGGGCGTGTCGGTGAGGCGCGTCACCTCGTGCTGCAGCGCATCGAAGAGGTCGCCCGGGTGCTCGGGATCGGCCGAGGAGAGGCGATAGAGGTCGTACTGCCCCCCGTTTCGGTCGGAGGAAAAGACGAGGGTCGAATCGCTGGTCCACGCCACGTCGCGGTCGCGGTACGCATGCTCGGTGAGGCGCGTGGTGCGGGGCGCGTCGGGTTCATTCTGCATGAGGAAGAGCTCTCCCCGCAGCACGAGGGCAATCTGCTCCCCGTCCGGCGACACCGCGTAGTCGCGCAGGCCGTCGGTCATCTCCATCTGCTCGGTCGGGCTGAACCGGTAATCGGACGGCACCGTGACGTCGAGCATGCGCGGCTCGCCGCCGTTCTCGATCACGTACACGTCGGCCTTCCGTTCGAAGGCAATGACGCTCCCATCGCTGCTCGCGCTGAGGGCACGGGCCCCGTGTTCGTCGAACGAGGTGACGGCCTCCGCCGCCCCGTCGGTCGCCCCCTGGTCCGTGATCGTCTGGCGATGAACGTTGTAGGTGCCGCTCTGCTCGCTGATGTAGAGGAGGGTGCGCGGCCCGGTCCACACGGGGCTGTGGTCGTTCCCCTCGTAGGTCGTGATTCGGGTGTAGGTGTCGTTCTCGGTGTCGTAGACCCACACGTCGCGGTCGGCCGGCCCTTCGTAGCCCTTCTTTCCGCGGTCGTTGTAGCCCCGCTCAATGGCAATGAAGCGGCCATCCGGGGACATACGGGGGGACTGGCCCACGGCATCGAGGCGCCGGTCGGGCGTGCCGCCCTCGGCGGACACCTCGTAGATCTCGCTGCTCCACTCGGCCTGGACGTAGGTGCGCTCTGTGGAAAAGAGAAGCGAGCCGTCCGGCGTCCACCCGCCCAGAGCGTCGCCGGTGGAGTGGTACGTGAGGCGTTCCGGCGTGCTGCCGTCCGCCTCCATCACGTACAGGTCGTCGTTGCCGTAGCGGTCGCTCGTAAAGGCGATCTGGGAGCCGTCGGGGCGCCAGCGGGGCTCGCCCTCATAGGCCTCGTGGACGGTGAGACGTTCGGCCCGTCCCCCGCTCGTCGGCACGGTCCAGAGATCCCCCTGATACGAGAACGCCACCCGGTCGCCGTCGGGATGCACGGCCGGGTGGCGCATGAACGGATCGGTGTCTTGCGCCGCCGTCGGCAGCACAAGCAACGACAGAAGGACACAGAACGACAGTAGGTGGCGAATCATGGTAGGCAGAAGGCGCAGTCAATCGAGAACGCACGCCTTCCATACCGAGTCCGCCGGGATGGGTTGCGTTGATTGGACCCACTCCAATCGCCCCATTAGCGGCGCGCGCCCACCGGGCCCCGACCGCACAAGGACGGGGCCGTGCCCCCTACGAGTTCATCTCTTCCAGGAACTCGTCGTTGCTCTCGGTCCCACGCATCTTGTCGAGGAGAAACTCCATTGCCTCGATCGGCTCCATGTCGGCCAGGATCTTGCGCATGACCCACACGCGCTTGAGGACCGGCTTCGAAAGAATTTCTTCCTCCCGACGGGTGCCGGACCGGATGAGGTCGATGGCGGGAAACACGCGCCGGTCGGCCATCTCGCGATCCAGCACGAGCTCCATGTTGCCGGTCCCCTTGAACTCCTCAAAGATGACCTCATCCATTCGGCTTCCCGTGTCGACGAGGGCCGTGCCGATAATGGTGAGTGAGCCCCCTTCTTCCACGTTGCGGGCCGCGCCGAAAAAGCGCTTGGGGCCGCGCAGCGCCCCGGCCTCGATGCCGCCGCTGAGGGTGCGCCCCTGCCCCGGCGTCACCGCGTTGTGGGCCCGCGCCAGGCGCGTAATCGAGTCGAGCAGCACGCACACGTCCTGCCCCGACTCCACGAGGCGCCGCACCTTGCGGAGCACCGTGTCGGCCACCTCCACGTGGCGCTCCGGGTCCTTGTCGAACGTAGACGCAATCACCTCCCCGTCCACCCGCCGGTCCATGTCGGTGACCTCCTCGGGCCGCTCGTCGATGAGCAGCACCAGCAGGTGCGCCTCCGGGTGGTTGGTCGTAATGCCGTGGGCAATCTTCTGGAGCAGGACCGTCTTCCCGGCCTTCGGCGGCGAGACGATGAGGCCCCGCTGCCCCTTTCCAATTGGGGCAAAGAGATCGAGGATGCGCGGTCCGAATTCGTCCGGCTCCGTCTCCAGGGTCAGCCGCTCACGGGGGAAGATGGGCGTGAGAAAGTCAAAGTCGCGCCGGTCCTCCACCTCCTCCGGGTCGCAGCCGTTGACCTCGTCGACCTGGATGAGGGCAAAGAACTTCTCCCCCTCCTTCGGCGGACGCACCCGGCCGTGCACGGTGTCGCCCTCCTCCAGTCCAAAGCGCTTGATCTGGGAGGGCGAGACGTAGATGTCGTCGGGGCTCGACTCGTAGCTGTACTCGTCGGAGCGGAGGAATCCATACCCGTCCGGGAGGATCTCCAGCACGCCCGCCTTCTCGATCATGCCGCGAAGCGGCGTCTCATTCGGGTCGTACCGACGCATGTAGTCGGGCTTTCCGGAGGCCTCGCCCTCGTCGTCGGGCGCGGCCTCGTCCGCGGCCTCGGTCCCATTGTCGGGCCGGCGGGTCGCAGCGTCGGCCGTCTCCTCCGCCCCGTTCGTCTGGTCGGCAGCCTCCTCAACCGTCCCCGGGTCGCCGGCAGCCGTTCCTTCCGCCTGCGCCTCCAAGATGCGATAGATCAGGTCTTGCTTTCGCAGCTTGGAGTAGTTCGAAAGATCCAGCTCGCGGGCAATGTCGCGGAGCTCGTCGAGCTTTTTTTCTTGTAGCGTAGAGATTTTCATACGTAGACGAAAAAGTCAGTCCGTGCCGTCCGGAGTCGCAAGCGTGGGGCACATGCCCAGGCGAGCACATGCGTCAAGGACCTCCCGTTCGGCGATGACAAAAAGAGTCCACTCCACCGTTTCTCCGACCTCGCCCCGGCCGTGGTCCCTCCCCAGACGCGAACGGAGCGACGTCGATCTGAAGCATAGCGCTCATTCTCCGCACTCAGTGCGGCGCGTCTAGGACTTCGGGAAGGGGTGGGGAGCGCACCCGAAGAGCGATCGCGCGACGGCCCTGAACGGCGGGCTGGAATCAAAGATCTATGAGACAATAGTCGCTTTAGAAGAAGCGGGACGGTTGTAACAAGTGGGCTCGCCGGATGATCCGCACCTTGTGTCCACTTCGGGTCTCCGGCCCCCGACGGCCTCCCTCCCGCTCCCCGAGAAACGCCGATGCACAACGCAACGTTCGACGTGCGGGGAGAGTATGAGTGTCGTCTCGCCCGTTCTGTTCGCCGCTCCGCTCGTCCGTTTCATGTCGATGACCTACCGCTGGATTCCCCGCGGCCCCGACGACCCCGAACACACCCGCCACCTTCAGGAGGCGCTCAACGACCTTCCGCATCCGCTGGCCCGCAGCCTCGCCCTGCGCGGCATCACCGATCTCGACGACGCCCGCCACTTCTTCCGGGCCGACCGGGCCGACCTGCACGATCCGCTCGGCATGGCCGACATGCCCACGGCCGCCGACCGCCTGGCCCGCGCCATCGACACGGGCGAGCCGGTTCTCGTGTATGGCGACTACGACGTGGACGGGACCACCGCGGCGACACTCCTCACCGACTTCCTCCGGCGCCGCGGCGTCGATGCTTCGTTCTTCATCCCGGACCGCTACGAGGACGGATACGGGCTCTGCAAGCGCGGTCTTAATGCCGCTCAGGAGCGGGGCGCCGGGCTTGTGGTGGCTCTCGACTGCGGCATTACGGCCCACGAGGAAGCCGAATACGCCCGCGAGCAGGGGCTCGACCTCATCATCTGCGACCACCACACGCCCAAGGACACACTGCCCGGGGCCCTGGCCGTGGTCGATCCGAAGCGGGAAGATGACGACTACCCCTTCACGGAGCTCACCGGGTGTGGCCTCGGCTTCAAGCTCGTGCAGGCCACCCTCGCCCGGCGCGACGAGGACCCTGCCACGGCCTTCGACTACCTCGACCTCCTGGGCGTCGCCACCGCCAGCGACATCGTGCCGCTCGAAGGGGAAAACCGCATCCTGATGGCCGAGGGACTCCGGGCCCTCCAACAGACCAACCGCCCCGGCTTCCGGGCCCTCGCCGACGCCGCCGGCCTCGACCTGCCCGACATCACCTCCACCGGCAAAATCGTCTTTACGATTGGGCCCCGCATCAACGCGGCCGGGCGCATGGCCCATGCCTCGACCGCCGTCGAGCTGCTCCTGAGCGACGACTACGCGACCGCCGAGCCCCTGGCCGCCGAGCTGGAGTCGCTCAACCGCGAGCGGCGCGAACTGGACGACGCCACCGAGGAGGCCGCCGTGGAGAAGGCCGAGCGTCAGATCACCTCGCGCAGCCCGCACGCCCTCGTGCTCTACGATCCGGACTGGCACCTCGGCGTCATCGGCATCGTGGCCTCCAGCATCGTGGAGCGGTTCCACAAGCCCACGATCATGCTCACCCGCAACGGCAACGAGATCAAAGGCTCCGCCCGCTCGATCGAGGGCATCAACATCTACAACGCGCTCGCCGACTGCGAAGACGTGCTCACCCAGTTCGGCGGGCACGACCACGCGGCCGGCCTGTCGCTGACCGAGGACCAGATCGACGCCTTCCGCGACCGGTTCGACGCCGCGGTGGGCGAGCGCGTGACGCCCGAGCTCCTGCGCCCCTCCCTCAAGGTGGACGCCGAGATTGACCTGAGCGTCATCGGCACCATCGACGACCGGTTCTGGGCCGTGCTGCGGCAGTTCGGCCCGTTCGGCCCCGCCAACCCGACGCCCGTCTTCCATGCCCGCGAGCTGGCGGTGGTCGGCTCCCCTCGCACCGTGGGGTCGAACGACAAGCACCTCAAGTTCAAGGTGCGCCACCGCGACCAACCCGACGCCCGCCCCTTCGACGTGATCGGGTTCAACATGGGCGAAAAGCTCTCCGTCCTGAAGGAGAGCCAGCGCGAGGGCCAGCCGCTGGAGCTCCTGTTCTCGCTGGAGGACAACACGTGGAACGGGCGCACCACGCTCCAGCTGAAGGCGCGCGACCTGCGCCTCGAATCCGAATAACGCCTCGACCCTGTTCCCTCCCCACCCGGTCTCCTCCATGTCGCTTTCCTGCCACGCCGTCCTCTTCGACCTGGACGGTGTTCTGATCGATTCCCAGGCCGCCATTCGCCAGCGCTGGCAACGGTGGGCCGCCCACCACGACATCCCGTTTGAGGAGGTCCAGGCCGTCTACCACGGACGCCCCATGGCGGAGGTGATTGAGGCCGTGGCGCCGCACCTGGACCTGCAGGAGGAAATGGACCGCATGGACCGGCTGGCCGCGCCGGAAGACGGGGCGCTTCGGGCCTTTGCGGGCGCGGAGGCTCTCCTGGCCGCCCTGCCGGAACGACGGTGGACGATTGCCACGAGTGGACGCCGCACCACGGCCACGGGCCGCCTGCAGGCCACCGGCCTGCCCATGCCCGACACCCTCGTGACGGCCGACGACGTCGCGCACGGCAAGCCCGCCCCCGACCCGTACCAACTGGCCGCCGAGCGCCTGGGACTCCCCCCGGAGCACTGCCTCGTGTTCGAGGACGCCCCCGCCGGCATCGAGTCGGCGCGGCGGGCCGGCGCCGCGGTGCTCGGGATTGCGTCCCACAGCCCGCCCGAGGCGCTGGACGACGCCACCGCGGTGCTCGACCGCCTGTCCGACGTCCACATTGAGGAAAGCCCCAACGACGACGCGCCCCTCCACGTCCGCTGGTCGGCGGCCCGCGCCTAGCGGCGCCTCACGCCCCCGACTGTGCGGCCAGAAAGGACGCCGTCCGGCGCTCGGACCAGTACGCCTCGCCCCGGAACGACACGAACCCCACGTGCCCTCCGCTCGCCGGCACCTCCAACGACACGTGGCGATGCCCCCGCGCCGCGGCCCACGGGTAGCAGGCGTCGGCGAGGAAGGGATCGTTCGCGGCGTTCACCAGCAGCGTGGGCACGGCGATCTCTGACAGGAGCGGCTTGCTGCTGGCACGGCGGTAGTACGTGTCCGCGGTGCGAAAGCCGTTGAGCGGCGCCGTATACGCATCGTCGAAGTCGCGGAGCGTGCGCACGTGCTCGAGGGCGTCGGTCCGCACCACCCCGGGGTGCTGGTCCGCCTTCACCCGGATCTTCTCCCGAAGCGAGCGCAGAAAATACGCCGTGTAGTGCCGGTTCGTCCAGTGCGCAATCCGGTGCGACGCCGCCTCCAGGTCGACCGGCACCGAAAACGCCACCGCCCCCCGCAGGTCGGCCGCCCGGGCGCCGCGTTCGCCGAGGTACTTGAGCGTGAGGTTGCCCCCGAGGCTAAAGCCGACCAGCGACACGTCGTCGTAGCCCCGCCCCCGAACATGCCTCACCACCGCGGCCAGATCCTCCGTCTTGCCGCTGTGATAGGTGATGGGGCGCCGGTTCATCGCCGCCCCGCAGCCGCGCAGGTTCCAGGCGCACACGGTCCAGCCGCGGCGGACCAGCGCCCGTGCCATGCCGCGCATGTACTGACGGTCGACGCTGCCCTCCAGCCCGTGGGTGAGCACGGCCACGCGCTCGCTGTTGCGGTTTGGCCCCTCTGGGGACCGCGGCCCGGCCCAGTGGAGCTCCAGAAAGTCCCCGTCCGGCGTCTCGATGCGCTCGCGGCGGTCGTACGCAAAATCGACCCGACGGGCCACCGAGGAGAACAGGGTCTGGAGGTGGCCGCCGGACAGGAAGGGGGGCGGCGTGTAGGTCGAATCGACAACGGGCACGAGGCGGGGCGGAGAAGCGCAGAGAGACAGCGGATGCGGTCGGGGGGCGCGTCACGGACGCAGGACGATGGCCCCGAACATGCGCCCCGTCGTCCCCCCCGACCCCCGATGCGAAAAGAAGGTGTCGTCCTCCCGGAGCGTGCAATGGTCGGACGCCTCAATGTGATCATCCGCGAGGCCGGCGTCGCGCAGCTGGCGACACAGCGCCGCCTTCAGGTCGACGTGCGGCCGGGGCCACGCCTCGCGACGGTGCACCACCGCCGCGTCGAACTGGGCGGCCACCTCGGGCCCCACCTCGAACGCCTCCCGGGAGAGGCACGGCCCCACGTGCGCCCGCAGGGCGTCCGGGCGGGCGCCGTGCTCGGCCATCGCTCGGACCGTGCGGGCGGCAATGCCGGCCACCGCGCCGCGCCACCCGGCGTGGCACGCCCCAACGACCCCCGCGGCAGGGTCGGCCAGCAGGACCGGCGCACAGTCGGCCACCGCAATCGCAAGAAGCAGCCGCGGGGTGCTGCTCACCAGCCCGTCGCAGAACGGCTCGTGGCGGGGCGCCTCCACCGCCCGGACCGTCGCCCCGTGCACCTGTCCGGCCGTTACGAGCCAGGCGGGATCCGTGTCGAGGGCCGCGCAGAACCGCCGCCGGTTCTCTTCCACACTCACAGGGTCGTCGCCCACGTGACGCCCCACGTTGAGCGTGTCGTACGGCGGCCCGCTGACCCCGCCGCGCCGCGTGCTAATCCCGGCGGTGACGGTGGGCATGTCGGAAAAGATCGCGGGACGGAGAACCGGCGCGCGAGTGTGAGCAGGCGTGGGCGGCATCGGGGGAGACGGAAAATCGAACGGCAGACAGTAGATCTACCGCGAGCCCCAACCCAATGGTTCGCCGCCTCCCCCGCCCGGCCTCGGGCCACGAAAGCGAACGCCCGGCCCCGCCATGCGTCTATACCCTGCACCTGTTGCCTTCTTCTCAACAGCGATCCCACCATGCGTCCCCGACTCGCCCTCCTCGCGCTGCCCGGCCTTCTGTGGCTTCTGTTCGGCGTCCTCCCCGCAGTGGCCCAGTCCGGAAACGTAACCACCGTCGAGGGGCCCGGGAGCGGCGAAACCACCACCCTCACGGCCGAGCCGCACGTGCTGGCAGACAGGCTCTCGGCGCGCGCCTTTGGGATTTCGGCGCCGGACACGACCCGCTGGGGCCTGCGCCTCATCGGCGCCGACGATCAGTCGCCCATCCAGCTTCTGCAAGACGGCGACTCCCTGCCGATCCTGGAGGTCCAGCGCCCCGCGGACGACGAGGTCGGGCCGACCTCGGTCTACTTTGGACAAGAAACGTTTCTCCTGATGGCCGAGACCTCCACCGTTACGCTCCGGGTCGGCGACACGCGGGCCACGCCTCCAGAGGCCCTCCGCAGGGAGATGCGGCAGATCTTTGAGACCGTCACGGAGGAGTAGGAGGCTCGCGAATACCGGGGGTAACTCGTGCCCCCTGCCGCGTCGCTCCACGCCCGGGACGGGGGCAGAAGGGCGTTCTGCGTCAAGCGCAGAGCGACCATCAGCCGCGCTCCCGAAAGCGCGCCTCCACGGTGTTCGTGAAGTGCACGGCGGCGTCGCTGTAGATATTCACCTTGTGGGCGCGGAAAATGTCGCTCGCAATGATGTCGGACGCCTCGCTCCACGTGTCCGCCGTGCGGAGGCGACGGAGCACCTGCCGGTAGGCCGACGCGTCGCCATCGAACAGCTCCTTCACGTAGCGCTCGCGGTGCGACGGGTTTTTCGCCCCCAGAATCTCACGCTCGAGCGCTTCCAGATCGTCGGGGCCGGCGGAGGATGAGGCACCCGCTGGAAACGAGCGATCGGGGTCCGATTCCGAATTCGTGGCGGGCATGGACGCCCCGTCCGTGGGGGACCGACCGGCGCCGGCATCTTCCCGCTCGGGCCGGCCCTCCTCCGTGCGGTCTTGCCCCGTCTGGGTCGGCGACGCCCGTTCGGCCCCGTCCGAGCCTGAGGCGTCGGCAATCTGGTCGGCCCGCGTGTTGCGCTCCTGGCGAAACTGTGCCCATCGGGGCGTGTCCCGCCCCCCGTTCCGTTCCGCGGTATTGGCGCGCGAGGCGCCCTCCTGCCCTTTCTGGAACTGTTTCCAGAGCGGCTCCTCGCTTCCGGGCGCCCGCTCCGGGGCCGGGGCCTCGGCCTCGTCGTCAGTCCGCGACACGCCCCATACCGGCTGGGGCTCGTCGTTGGCCGGAGGGGACGACGCGGACGGCCCCTCCGGGAAGGGCGAGGCCGCCGTGGACGCCCGCTCGGTCTCCTCGTCCCCCTGCTCCCCCTGCCCGTCGATCAGGCGGGCAAGCGCCTCCGCCCCGATTTCATCCGTTCCCTCCCGGGCGTGCTCCGCCAGGCGCTCCGCAAGGCCCGCCTGCCCCTTTTCCTCAAAGAAGATGCGGAGCACCGGCACCGGCAGCCGCTCCTGTCCGAGGGCGTACCGGCCCACCTCGAACAGGGGGCTCAGGAGCTGGAGCCAACGGTCCGCGCCGACGTCCGAAGCGATGCCCTCGTCCACCCGCCCCAGCACGGACGCGAACGTGTCGCGGGCCACGGCCTCCTGGTCGCGCTTCTCGGCGTAGGCCCGCACCGCCTCGCGAAGATACGGATACGGCCGAAAGAACTGCATCCGCTGGCGGATGGCGTCGAGGGCCAGGGGGCCGTCCTGGTCGCCGTAGACAAACTCGACGAGCACGGGCACGGGCCGCACCAGGTAGGCGGTGGTGTAGTCGACCGCGTGGCGCAGCGTGTCGTCCCAGGCGTCGGCCGGCACGCGCGTGTGGGCGGCCACGGCGTCGAAAAAGGTCCGGACCGCCGCCTCCATCTCGGGATGGTCGTAGTCGACCCAGTTGGTGCGGGCCCGACGCATCTGGCGCACCTCGCGGCGGCTGTGCTGGCGCAGACGGTGCTCCAGAAAGTGCCGCACGACCGCCGGCATCGTCTCCTCGTCCCAGTCGGCCCGGGTGTAGGGGGAGCCCGGCGGGAAGGTGCGGCGGAGGCGATGGTACAGCGGGTCGGCGAGACGGCTGGTCATGGCGACGGCGTCCTGTGTGCAAGCGGGCGACCGGCGTGTACATGCGCCGGAGGGGAGGCGGGTTTCCAACGCCGCGGGGCATGGGTCGTTTGGGGACAGGGAGACGCCCCCCCGATCGCGTCGTCTGGATTGGCTCGATCTTTTCCGTGGGGCCGTGGACATCGCTGCGTGGCGGATCTATGTTGACGGTGTCCGCTGAAGAATTTCTCACTCCCGTCGCTCTCGTGTCCGTCGTGTCGTCCGATCGGTTTTCGCTCCGCGCCTCCGCCGGCGCACAGCGCCTGGCCTACGGGGGGCTGCTGGTCCTGCTCTGCGGGGCCGCCGCGCTCCTGGGCGTGGGGGCGGATGTGGGCACGCGGACCTCGGGGCTGCGCCTCTGGGCCCTGGCCGCGTCCGGCGTGTTTGCCCTCGCCCCGCCCAACGTGCTTCTCCCCGACCCGAACACGACGCTGCTGCAGCGCCTCAACTACCCTCCTGCCCGGCTGCTGCGCTACCAGCTCGGCCGGATGGGGCCGCTGCTGGCGCTCGCGATCGTCCCGGCGGCGCTCCTGGCGTACGCCGACCCGGCCGCGCCCCTCCAGCACCTGGGTGCCAAGACGGCCGCGCTGGGACAGGCCCTCCTCCTCATGGGGGGCGCGGCGGGCGACAGCTTTGTGCACTTTGCGACGCTCGGGCCGCGGTCGCAGGCCTGGCAGGAGGGGCAGGCGGGCACGTGGTACGCCCGGGCCGTCGAGGAGCGCGGGCAGGGCGTCAGCCTGCCGCGCGGCCTCGTGCCGGCCCTCTTCGCCACCACCCGCTGCTTTGCGGTGGCCCTCACGGCGATCCTGGTGAACGGGGCCGCGGTGCAGGCGGGCCTCCCGGTGGTGGCCTGGGGCGTCGGCCTGGCCCTGGTCGGCTGGGCCGCCCTCCGACTGCGGCGGCATCGGCGGGGGTACGACCGGCACTTCTACCAGACGACGGCCTTCTACGCCGAGGTGATGGGCGGAGGCGTCCGCGCATCGGAGCGGGAGCCGGTGCCGTACTCGGCCCTCTACTGGGTGCTGCCCCGCTGGCGCCCCTCGGTCTGGGCCAGCCTGCGACAACTGGATCGGCGGCTGCCGCTGGGGCGTCTCGTGGCGCTGGCCCACGCCGGCCTCTGGCTGCTCTGCCTGCGGGGCGCGCCCTCCTCGCTCGTCGCCGGCTACCTGGCCGTCGTCTTCATCGCACAGACCGCCACGTGCGGCCTGCTGGCGACGCCCACCGCCGCCCCCCCGCCCTTTCAACTGACCCTGCAATCGATCGGCGACTGGGTGGGCACGCGCACCTTCGTGAACCTTCGGTGGCTCGGCGCACACGCCGGCAGCCTCGCCCTGGTGGCCCTCTTCGATGACACCTACGGCCTCGCCTGGGTGGGCCTGTGGGCGGGCGTCCACGGGGGGCTGTCGCTCGTCGCCGCCGCCGTCGCCACGGGCGCCCACGAGGGCCGGGCGCGCCGGGCCGCCGCGTAGTGGCCCCCGGACCGCCTCCGACCGCTCGCGTTCGCTCATCTGCCTCCGCTCGCTTCTCCCCCGGCCATGGCCTCCTCCCTCGTACTCACCGACGTTACCAAGCGGTACGGCGACGGCCCGCCCGTGCTGGACGCCTTGTCGCACCGCTTCTCTCCCGGTACGCTCACGGTGCTCGTCGGCCCCAACGGGGCCGGAAAAACGACGCTCCTGCGCCTGCTGTCGGTGCTGGCCTACCCCACCTCCGGCACGGTGCAGTACGGCGACCTCGCCGTGCACGCCCATCCCCACCGCTACCTCGCCCACGTGGGCCTCGTCCACGCCGGGGTGGGCCTGCCGGAGCACCTGACCGCCCCGGAGCTGCTGGAGTGGATCCTGCGGAGCCGCGACGGTTGGGCCGACGACGGCCCCGACCGCATCGCTGCCCTGCTCGACCGCCTCCAGCTCGACGAGCGGCGGACCAACCGCATCGGCACCTATTCCAGCGGCATGACGCAGAAGGCCCAGATCGCCGCCGCCCTGATCGCCGACCCCGACGTGCTCCTGATGGATGAGCCCCTTCGCAGCCTCGACACGGCCACGACGGAGGCCACGGTGGCGTTGATTGAGGACTTCGTCGCCGACGGCGGGCTGGCCGTGGTCGCCAGTCACCTCACCGACGCCCTCGCCCCCCTGGCCGACGACACGCTCACGCTCGACTCGATGTCGCCCGCCGAGCCGGCGGCGTAGGCCGTTCGTCCCCGCAACCTACGCGTCTCGGAGGGCGTGGTACACAGTCTCTCGGGGCATCTCCGCGCCCGTCCACTGGGCGTAGGCCGCGGCGGCCTGTTCGACCAACATGTCGAGGCCGCCGATGGGCGTCGCGCCCTGGGCAGCCGCGTCGCGAAGAAAACGCGTCTCCTCCGGCGCGTACACGAGGTCGTACGCCACCTGGTCGGCCCCAAAGTCGTCGGCCGCCGGCCACGGGGTCTCTTCCGGGGTCGGGGCCATGCCGAGGGGCGTGGCGTTCACCAGCAGGCGGCTGCTCCGCACCGCCGGGGCCGCGTCCGCAAACGTCGTTACGCGGAGGGCCCCCTGCGCGTCGTGCCCGGACAGGTCGGCGGCCAGCTGCTCGGCCTGCTCGGGCCGACGGGCCACCAGGGTGAGGCGCTCGGGCGTGTAGCGGTCGAGCAGTCCGTACACCACCGCCCGCGCCGCCCCCCCGGCCCCAAACACTAGCATCGGCGCGCCGTCGAGGGGCGCGCCCACCTCGCCCAGCGGCGCCAGGAAGCCCTCCACGTCCGTGTTGTCGCCACGGAGCCGATCGGGGCCGTCCGCACGCGTCTCCCGAACAATCGTATTGACCGCCCCCACGGCCGCCGCCCGTTCGCTGACCGTGTCGAGCAGCGGGCGCACGGCCTCTTTGTGCGGCACCGTCACGTTCGCCCCCAAAAACTGGAGCGCCCGGAGCCCGTCGACCGCCGCGCGCAGGTCCTCCGCCCGCACCGGCGTCGCCACGTAGACGGCGTTTACGTCCTGGGCCCGAAAGGCCGTATTGTGGATCCGCGGGGACTGCGAATGCTCGACCGGGTGGCCCAGCAGCGTCACCACCCGCGTGGTCGCGTCGATGTCCATGGAACGGTCCTCGAAAGAATCAAGCGAGCGCGGCGGGGGAGTGATTAGAAGCGGGTGGCCAGGCCGAGCCCCACGAAGAATCCGGTGTCGACGTTGTCGTCCACCCGCAGCCCGGTGTTCACGTCGAACTGCGTGTCGGCGTTGGGCGTGAACGTGAGGCCGCCCTCCACCCAGTTTCGGTTGGTGCTTTTGCCGTAGAAGCCGGCGTACCCCACGTAGGCGCCCGTCGTTTCGGAGAGCCCGACGGACAGGGTGGGAATGAAAAGCCCTTCGAGGGCCCGCTCGTCCTGCAGGCCCGCGTCGTAGAAAAACGACGCCCCACTGTTTACGGAGAGCACGAGCCCCTCCCCCAGCGCCCCGTCGAACGCCAGCTTCAGCTCCTGGCGGGCCCGCCGGTCGCCCGGCGCAAACGCGCCGGTGCCCACCGGGACGGACGTGGTGGCCACCCCGCTCAGGGCCGTCCGGGGCGTGCGCAGGAGCCGGAGCTTGGTGCCGAGGGCGAGGCCCTCGTAGCCGCTGCCGTCCGCGGTGGCCTTCAACGACCCCACGCCGCCGCGCACCTCCAGCGCCCGGGTCACGCCCGTCCGGAGCAGCACCTGACCAAACTCATGAATCGTCTCGCCCGGGGCGCGGCCGGTCTCCCGATCCAGTGCGTACCCGAGGCCGAGCTGGACCGTGCCGGGCGCGACGGTGGTCGCTCCGTCCCCAAAGCCGGGGCGGTCGGGGGCAATCTGCCCGTGGGCCGCGGGGGCCATGCCCAGCGCACACACGATCGCCACAAGGCCAACAAGCGTCGTCTGAACGGAGCCAGTGCGTACCATCATGCGAAGTGGGTCTTCAGGTGCCACGGTGATGCAAATGTGCAGGGGGGATCCGAACCGGCGGCCGCCCTGTCGGCAACCGGTGTCGGCAACCGGACCGTCTACTTCACGACGCCCTCTCGCTCCCCGGTCCGGTACAGCTCGTAGAGGCGCTGGATGCCGGCGGGATTGCCGATGATCGTCACCCGGTCGCCCTCCTCCAGCGTCGTCGTGCCCGACGGCACGAGGATCTGTTCGTCCCGACGCACGAGCGCCACGAGCACCCCCGCCGGCAGGTTGAGCTCCGAGACCGAGCGGTCGATGAACTCCTCCGTGTTCGTCCCCGACAGCAGGTGGAGCGTGAGGTAGCGCTCGTGGTGCAGCAGGCTCTCTTTTACTTCCTGCTCGTCGGTCGCCGCGCGCCACTCGACCAGGAATTGCTCCTCGTCGACCCGATTGGCGAGCGTCGCCAGCGTGCGGAGGTGCTCCCCCTCGTCGTCCTTCGGACTGACCAGGAAGAAGAAGGCATAGACCGGCTCGGACAGGTCGATCTCTTCAATGTCGTCCTTCAGGTTGACGCAGATGCCCGACTGGCAATGCACCATCACCATCTTCGGCTCCTCGATCCCGTCGAGCCGGCAGTAGGGCAGGGCCGCCCCGTGGGACACCGACACGGCACTGTAGGGCGCGCCCTCCAAAAAGCCATGCTTCAGCGTCTCGGTGGAGATGCCGTACTGATCGGCCAGGCGTCCGGCCACCTCCTCCACCACATCCTCGTACAGCTTCGGCTCATCGAGGTGAATGACGTCCGAGCGGGCCACGAGCCGGTCGAAGGCGGTGTCGTGCCCCACGCCCTTCTCTTCCAGAATCGTCTGCAGTTCGCGGTCGAGGCCGTCGTAGCGCTGCCGCCCCAGGCGGGCGAACAGGTGAAAGATGGCCCCCTCGCGCGGGACGGTGCGGGCGTAGTAGAAGTACCACCCGATCCCGAAGAGCACCACGATTCCGGTGAAGACGATGGCGAGCGTGCCCATCTCCGAAATGAGGAAGAACGGGATGGCAATGCCGGCCACCTGCATCCAGGGATAGAGCGGGGAGCGGTAGCCCGGCGCGTAGGAGGGAATGCCGCTCTCCCGCATCACGATGACCGCAAAGTTGAGAAGCGCAAAGATGAGCAACTGAAACGCACTGGCCAGCTTGGCCACCCCCTCCTCGGACAGCACAAAGATGATGACGAGCATGAGCGCCACCGTCACCAGAATCGAGCGGGTGGGCGTGTTGAACCGCCCAATGGTGGCGAAGCTGTCGGGCAAGAGGCGGTCGCGCGCCATGGCCAGCGGATAGCGCGAGGCGGACATGATGCCCGCATTGCCGGTGGAGGCAAACGCGGCCACGGCCGCCACGACGATGAGGATCGGCCCCAGCGCGTAGGGCAGCCAGTTGAAGAAGACCTCCCCGGAGGTGTACACCGGCGTGAGGTCGGCGTGGAGGTCCGAAGCCGGGAGGATGGCCACCATGATGGCCACGCCCAGCACGTAGATCGCCGTCGCCGTAAGCAGCGACAGGATCATGCCCAGCGGAATGTTGCGGTCGGGGTTTTTCACCTCCTCGGCCACGCTCGCCACCTTGGTGAGCCCGGCGTACGACACGAACACGATGCCGATGGTGGCGAGGAAGCCGCGCGCCCCCTCCGTGAAGAAGGGGCTGAACTCCCCCGCCGCCCCGCCGACGGCGCTCTGCCCGCCCCACACCGAGAAGATGCCCTGTGCGGCGTAGAAGGCGAGCACCGTCACGAGCACTGTCACGAGGATGCGTTGGAGCCAGCTGCTTTCCTTGGCCCCCACAATGTTGAGGACCCCAAACGCCACGGTGAGCGCCGCGGCCAGCGGCTTGATGGGCACCTCCACGTAGATGGCGAGGTACGCCCCCATCCCAATCAGCGCAAACGCGCTTTTGAAGACGAGCGCGAGCCACGTGCCCAGGCCGCCGACCGTGCCTGCGAGGGGGCCGAGCGCGCGGTCGAGAAAGTAGTACGTGCCCCCCGCCTTCGGCATGGCCGTCGACAGCTCCGCCATGCTGTACATAGAGGGCAGAATGAGCAGACCCGCAACGAGATACGCGAGAATCACCGACGGCCCCGTCTCCGCCGCCGCGATGCCCGGGAGCAGGAAAAAGCCGGAGCTAAACATCGCCCCCGTGCTAATCGCGTAGACGTCGTAGAGCGTCAGGTCCTTCTGGAGGGAGGATCCTGAGGCCATAGGAAATCAGGGAGTCAGAGGGAAAAGATCGGAGGGAACTAAAGCCGAGACAGGGGGGAAACGGTTCCCACCCTCTCCGAAACTTGACGCGGATCCTGTAAAAAGACCGTCTCGTTTCGCGCCGCCCCGCCGGAGGGAGAGGGGAGCAGAGGGCTCGCGGCGTGGCCCCCGCCCCTTTTGGGCTTCCTCCTTGCTTCCACTAAAATGCACTCCGCTCCAGAAGGCGTTTGAGGAGGCCCGGCTGCCGGGCCTGGTGCGGGCGCACCACGAGGGCGGGCCCCCCGAAGGCCTCGACAATGTGGTGCGGCTCCCGGCTGTCGAGAAGCCGGCCCCACCAGGAGGCGTCACTCTCCACCACGACGAGGTCGGCCGAGCCCGCGGCCCACGCAACCGTCGCGGGCTCCTCCCCCTCCGTGATGACCGACTCGACGGGTCCTGCACACAGCGCCATCAGGTCCTCGTGGTAGGCCCGGATGGGGACGCGCTGTTCCTCCGTCGCGTCCGCCGGCATCGCGTGAACGAGGACGATGGAGGCATCCGCCGCCGTCGCGAGGGCGTCCACCAGCCGCACCTTGAGCGGATCAAAGGGCCCGCTGTCCGTAACCAGGGCAATGCGGTTGAGCACGGCAAGGGGCGTGGGCTCGACGAGCAGGAGATCGGAGGAGCAGTGGCGGCCAATCCAGTCCAGCTCCTGCTCATCCCGCCAGGACCGCTCCTCGCCCACGGTTCGCCCCAGCACCAGCAGGTCCACCTCGTGGTGCCGGGCAAAGTTCGCCACGGCGTGGCGCACGTCGTGGCTCACCACCTCTCCGTACTCGAACGGCACCTCGAGCGTCTCGGCCAGGCGGTCCATGCGGGCCTCGAACTCCACGTCGTCGGGCGACTGCATCTCGGCGGCCGGCTCCAGGGGGAGCTGGTCGGGCACCGCGTCGAATCGGACCACAGAGAGGCATCCGTTGCTTCCCCGGGCGAGCGCCGCCCCCATCTTCACCAGGTGCGCCTCGCGATCCGGACGAACCTCTTCGGTGACCCCCACCACCACACGATCCGCCTCGGTCGTCTCCTCGAACGCGACGCGCGTGCGTTCCGCCGCACGCTCCCCCACCCGGCGCCGGAGCTCGTCCCGCACCACGCCCTCCCGCGTCACCCGGCGGCGGGCATAGGCATAGTACCAGAGGATGCTGACGCCCGTGATTAGAAGCGCCCCCACAAAAGGCACCGCGCCCATCTGGCTCAGCAACGCCAGCCCGCCCACCACCCCAACGCCCTGCGTCCACGGGTACATCGGGTCCCGGAACGACGGATTGTAGTCGTCGAGGTCGCTCTCGCGAAAGGCCACCAGCGCCAGGTTCACCAGAATGAACACGAGAATCTTAAACGCACTGCCCAGCTTGGCGATGTCGTCGATCGGCACGAACGCGATCATGGCGAGCATGACGCCGCCGGTCAGCGTGATGGCGGTCGTGGGGGTATCGAACCGGTCGCTCACGTGCTGGAGCGCGTCGGGCACCAGCCGGTCGCGGCTCATGGCGAAGGGATAGCGCGAGGCGGACAGGAGTCCCGCGTTGGCCGTACTCACAAGTGCCAGGATGGCCGCCAGGACCACCACGAGCACGCCCCACTGAATGAGCGTGCTGCCGGCCACATCGGCCACGGGGGTCGACGAGCCCGCAAGGTCGGCCGTCGGCGCCGCCCCCACAATGACGGTCACCACCAGGACGTACAGGAGCGTTGTAAACCCGAGCGACCCGAGCAGGCCGAGCGGAATGTTGCGGTCCG
Source organism: Salinivenus lutea (assembly GCA_002894685.1). Lineage (GTDB taxonomy): Bacteria > Bacteroidota > Rhodothermia > Rhodothermales > Salinibacteraceae > Salinibacter > Salinibacter luteus. The sequence continues at coordinate 103,719 of NCRC01000006.1, read as the reverse complement.
GATTTTCAATTTCCTCCGCCACACTGGCCACCTTGGTGACCCCGGCGTACGACACGTACACAAACCCGGTGGCCGCCAGCAGCCCCCCGAGGCCCTGATCGAAGAACCCCTCGAACCGAACCGGATCCACGTCCCCGAGGCTTCCCCCCACGAACCATACCATGGCCGCGAGCATCACCGCCACGAGGGCCACCTGCACCCGCCCCGTCTGCTTGACCCCCAGCAGGTTGACCCCAATGAGCACGGTCGCAATGCCCAGCGCCAGCGCCTGAGGGGGCACGTCGAACAGGAGGACGATGTAGGGCGCGCCACCGACGAGCGCGAGCGCCCCCTTGAACGAGAGCGAGAACCACGTGCCGATGCCGGCGATGCTGCCCATGAGAGGCCCCATCCCGCGCTCGATGTAGACGTACGTGCCTCCGGCCTCCGGCATGGCCGTCGCCATCTCCGCCTTACTCAGCGCGGCGGGGAGCACGAGCACTCCCGCCAGCAGGTAGGCCAGCACCACCGCCGGCCCCGTCATTTTCATCGCCAGGGCGGGAAGAATAAAAATACCGCTCCCCACCATGGCGCCAATGCTGATGGCCAGGACCGAGGGCAATCCCAGGTCGCGCTCTAACTCTTTCGGCATATACGCTCCCCAACGTTTCGAAAAAGGACATGAGGGGCCGCGACAGGCGGAACGCCCCGGATCGCCTCCACCATCGTCCCGCACCGTTCACGCACGCAAAGCCGAACGCGACGCGCATCGGTCCCGGTGGGCCAGCGCCCCACGATGGGCGGCCCGGTGCGTTCCTCACCCTCGCCAGTAGCTGGGCGCCAGCACAACGAGAAATGTCATCACCTCCAGCCGCCCGGCCACCATCAGCAGGCACATGAACACCTTCGTCGTGGCCGGCAGCGCCTCGAATCCGCCCATGGGCCCGAGCGTGCCGAAGCCCGGCCCGATATTCCCCAGCACGGCCAGCGTGCCGGTCAGGGCCTCGCCGAGGGCCATGTCCACCCCGGCCCGGTAGGCGTCCACGGCCACAACCCCGGTCCCCCCCACCACCAGCAGCAGGTACGTAAGAATCACCACCAGAATGCCGCGCACCACCGGCTCTTTGACCGTCCGCCGCCCCAGCCACATGGGCCGCACGGACGAGGGGTGAATCATCTGAAAGAGCTCCCGCCCGATGACCTTCATCCCGACGATCCAGCGCATGAGCTTGAGGCCGCCGGACGTGCTTCCCACGCACCCGCTCGCAAACATCAGAAGGAGCAGGACGGCAAGGACCTCTTCGCCCCAGACGGCAAAGTCAGTGCTCGCGTAGCCGGTCGTCGTGAGCAGCGTGGCGGTCTGGAACGTGCCCTGCCGGACCGTCTCCTCGAGGGTGGCGAACTGCCCGTCGCCCCACAGCATGAGGCTCACCAGCAGGCTTCCCCCCGCACAAATCGACAGATAGACCCGAAACTCCGGATCGCGGGCGGGGGCCTTCGGGTCGGAAAAGATCGTCTGCCAGAGCAGCGTGAAGTTCATCGCCGCCACAAACATGAACGGGATAATGATCCACTGCACCGCCGGCGCGAACGCCTCAATGCTCCGCGCCTTGGGGGAAAATCCGCCGGAGGGGATGGTCGTAAACACGTGTGCCAGGGCCTGATAGGGCGTCATGTTGGGCGCCAATCCGCCGTAGTGCACGCCCAGCAGCAGGACCAGAAGCACCACCGAGCACCCGAGGTACAGCAGCCACAGGCGCCGGGCCGTCTCCGCAATGTGGGGCGTGAGGCGCTCCAGGCGCGGCCCCGGCACCTCCGCGTCGAGGAACTGGGCCCCTCCGGCCGACAGGCGCGGCAGGACGGCCACCGCCAGCGCGAGGATGCCCATGCCGGCCACCCACTGCGTGAGTTGTCGCCAGAGCATGAGCGCCGCCCCGTGCTTTTCGATGGAGATGTCCAGCAGGATTGTGGACCCGGTGGCCGAGAAGCCGCTGAAGCTCTCGAAGATCGCGTTCACCGGCACCGCAAAGCTCCCGGTGCCGCTCATGAGATAGGGAATGCTCCCCAGAAGCGACACCCCGATCCAGGTGAGCGTGACGAGCAAAAACCCGTCGTCGACGGTGAGATCGCTGTCGCGCCCCACCCATTCGCCCGCCGCGCCGAGGGCAAACGAGACGGCGAGGGGGGCGAGGAAGGGCCCCACGGGCTCGCCGTGGTAGAGCGCCGTGGCGATCGGCACCAGAAAGAGCGCCGCAAACCACTTAAGAACAGGCCCCAGTACGCTGCACACGCGACGCAAGCGACGACCGACAATCATATGGCCCCCAACACCTCGTCCGCAACGTCTGCGTCCACGAACAGGACGAGATGGTCGCCCCCTCGAAGCACCGTCTTCCCGCGTGGAATGAGCACCTCATCCTCCCGAATGAGGGCCCCGAGCACAAAATTGTGGGGCACGTCCTGGGCGGCCTCCTGAAGCGGGCGCCCCGTCAGACGACTGTCGTCCGCGAGCTCTACTTCCACCACCTCTCCCCGGTCGCCCTCGATGAACGTAATTTTCTCAACGCCCCGTGTGCGGGTGTGGCGAAGGATTTCCTCGATGACTTCTCGGCGCGGATGGATCGTCACGTCGATGCCGCTGCTGGCAAAGACCGACTCGTATTTTTTGTTGTGGACCACCGAGACGACCTGCGACGCCCCCAGCTCCCGGCCCAGAACAGACGTCAGCAGGTTGCGCTCGTCGGGCGTGAGGGCCGACACCACGAGGTCGGCGTCCGCTACGCCCTGGCGGCGCAGGAACGACGGGTCCATGGCGTCATCTTGCAGCACCAGCGTGTCGGGAAGCTCCCGGGCCAACACCTGGGCGCGCTCCGGGTCCTGTTCGACAAGGCGCGGCTCCAGGCCGCGCTGCTCAAACAAACGCGCCGTCTGATACCCGATCTCGCCCCCGCCGAGAATGAGAACGTGACGGATCTTTTGTCGTCGAACCTGAGGGGTAAGCGTCATCGCAAACCGCTCCACCTGGCTCGGCCGCCCCACCACCAGCAGCCGAATGCCCGCCCGGAGTCGCGTCGCCCCGCGTACAATCTCCATCGTCTCGTCGCTGAAGGTAGCGACGAGGTTCACTCCCTCGTTCAGGTTGAGATTCTGGACGACACGGTCCGCAACCGGGCTCTCCTCCGGAATCGTAAACTCGGCCATCACGACCCGCCCCTGCCCAAAATACTCCACATCCCGGGCCGTGGGGAGGCCGGCCACCTCCACGATGCTGCGGGCCGTGAGGTGATCGGCCCCCACCATAAAGTCGACATTGAACGCCTCCCGCAGCTGCGACCACGTGGCGAGGTACTCCGTCTCGGCCACGCGGGCGATGGTAAACGCCTCCCGGTGAAGTGCCCGGGCCGTGCTGCAAATCAGAATGTTGCTCTGATCGTCGCTGGTGCTGCCAATCACGAGGTCGGCGTCTGGCACCCCCGCCGCCTTCAGCACGTCGACCTTGGCCCCGTTTCCTTCATAGGTCAGCACATCCGTCTCGGACCGCACCGAGTCGAGGCGCTCGGCGTCTTTGTCGACCACGACGACCTCGTGGGCCGTCGACAGCGCGTGGGCCACGCTGCGCCCGACCTGTCCGACGCCGATGATGACCACTTTCATCGTGTAGCGGATACAAAATGCGCAGTTGGTCGAGCGGCCCCTCGACGTGCTCCCCCGACGCCCTCTGGCCTGGACGGTTCGGAGCCTAAGATGATGGGGCGCGGATGCAAGTGCAATTCCCTCCAACGACGCGTTCGTGAACTTATTCCGTCCTACTTGGCATCCCCGACGGCCGAGTCCGTGGGCGCCTGTTGCTCAAACCAGTCCATAAACGCATCGGCGGCGGCGTGGGCAAACGGAATGGGCGTTCCCCCTCGCGCCGTCACCCACTCGGCCTCCGCGTCCTCGAAGACACGGACGAGGACGGGCACCCGGTCGCTTACGTAGTCGAGCAGCGGCCCGAGCGACGATGGATCCCGAAGGGTCGACACGATGACCTGGGCCTGCGCCGCCCCCGCCTCCAGGAGTACCGAGAGGTCGCCGCCATCGCCCCGCACGCACGTCACACCCCGGGCCCGGAGCCGCTCAACCACCGCCGGATCTTCGTCGACGACCACCGCCTCGTAGTCCGATTCGCGGAGGAGGCGCAGAACCGGACGCACGCTCTGCCCCCCGCCGAGCAAAAGCACGTGGTTGCTCGGCACCTCCGGCAGCGCCCCCGAGCGGCGCGACGGGTGCCACCGCACGAGCTCCCGCACCACCACCTCGCTCGTCAGGATCGGCGTAGCGATCATGGTAAACACGGTGGTGAGCACGATCACGGAAAACACCTCGCCCCCAATTTGGCCGACGACGAGGGCCTGCAGCCCCACCACCAGCGACAGCTCGCTCGTCTGCGACAGCAGCAGCCCGCTCTCCAGGGCGGGGCGCGCCACCAGGCCGGCCCACTCGCCCACGACGGTGACAAGGAGCGGAGTAATTATCAGCACGGCCCCGGTGAAGAGGGCCGCGTGCCCCAGCAGGGCAAGGTCGGGAAGGGCCGCGGCGCCGCCCAGCGCCACGAAAAAGAGGGCCGAGAAAAAGTCGTAGAGCGGCTGCATTTCCCCGTGCACGATGCCGCTGAACGGAAACCCTGAGAGCGATACGCCCGCCAGAAAGGCCGCGGCGAAGAGCGGCACGTGGAGCCACCAGGCCGCCCCCATGAAGCCGAACAACACTCCGAGCACCGCAAGGAGCTGGGTCTCGGCGTCGAGTTCGCTCTCTAAGAGCAGCGGCACGACCCCCTTCATGACGATGCCGACGCCGACAAGCAGAAGGGCCGTCCCGCCCAGGCTGCCGAAGATGGCTAACGGGCCGCCCGGGAGTTGGATGAGGAGGGGCAGGAGGAGCACGACAAGAATGTCCTGCAGGAGGAGCACCCCGAGCACCGTGCGCCCAAACGGCTCAAACATCTGCTGCCGGCGCTGCAGCAGGCGCACCCCGACGATCGTCGAACTGGCGGCCAGGGCCAGGGCCAGATACAGGGCGTCGGTCGGGCCGTAATCGAGTCCATACGCAATGCCGAGTCCCGCCCCGGCAAGGCCTACAAACTGCACAAGGCCGATTTTGACCGCGCCGCCCGCAAACGGCCCCACGCGCTCGAGGCTCAGGTCCGTCCCTGCCACAAACAGCAAGACGGAGACGCTCAGAAACAGTACGTTCTCGACGAACTCAGGATCGCCCACGGCGCCGGATGCACTGAGCGCGAGCCCGCCCACGAGCAAAAACGGAATGGCCGGCACGTGCGTCCAGCGCGCCAGCCCAAAGCCGACGGCGGCCAGTCCCAAAAGAATTGCGAGTTCCGTCATGCCAACACCTCCCTCGATTCCAATTCGTGGAGCAGGCGCCGGGCCCCCTCGTGCTTCGACCGAATCAGATGATCGACCCCGAGGGACCGAAGGCTCTCTTCGCTGGTGCGATCGAACGCGTGGATGCTGCACGGCACGCCGGCCCGTTGTGCGTGGTAGGCCAGCAGGTTGTTGGTGCCTTCGATGCTGAGGGTGGAGACAATGAGGCGGGCCGCGTCCCAGTGGGCCTCCTCGCGCGTTGTTTTGTGGATGGCGTTGCCGTGGACGGTGCGCACCGCAAGGGGCGCGAGCTTGTCGGGATCGGTGTCGATGGCCACGACGGTCTCCCCCGCCGCCGTCAGCCGGTCGGCGAGGCAGCGGCCGAGCGTGTTCATGCCCACGACGAGGACGTGGCCGCGGATCCCGTCGTTGGGGCGCGTCGGCGCGTCCTGCCGGGCCCCCAGCCACGCCAGCGGGCGGTAGGGGCGGACGGCGGCGTAGAGGCGGTCGTTGTACAGGAGCAGGAAGGCCGACAGCGCAAAGGTGAGCAGGCCCACGAGCGTGAGGACCGACAGCAGGGTCTCGTCGATCAGGCCCGTCGAGACCGCCAGGGCGCCGAAGATGAGCGAAAACTCACTGACCTGCGCCAGGCTCACCCCGGTCCGGAACGAGGTCTCCTCGTCGTGCCCCAGGCGGGGGAGCACGCCGAACAAGAGGAGCGGCTTGATGCTCATCACGAAGACGGTGAGCGCCAGGGCGAGGGGCCACCGGTCGAGGGCCGCCCCCAGCTCCATCTGGAGGCCGAGCGCCACGAAGAAGACGATGATAAAGACGTTCATGAGCGGATGCACGCGATGGCGCAGCTCGTGGCACTGGGGCAGCTGGGCGAGGGCGATGCCGGCCAGAAAGGCCCCCAGCTCGGGCGACAGGTGCAGGGCCTCCGCCCCCAGCACCACCAGAAAACACCAGAACAGGCTCCAGATGAACAGCCCATCCGTCATCTCTGAAATCCACTGGATGGCGGGCGGCAATACGTACCGGGCCGCCGCCACGATCGCGCCCCCCAGAAGAGCCATTCCCACAAAAGCCTGCCCCAGCCCCCAGGCCACGTCCGCCCACGCCAGCTCATTGGGCCCCGAGAGCCCGGCCACGAAGGTGAGGACCAACACCACCACCAGGTCCTGCACGAGCAGCACCCCGACCGCGATCTGTCCGTACGGAGCCTCCAGGTCCCCCCGCTTTTCGAGCAGCTTGACCACGACGACCGTGCTGCTGAACATCACCGCCACGGCCATCACAATGGCTTCGACGATCGGGACCCCGAAGAGCCCGGCCAACAGGCCGCCGCCCAGGGCCGTGCCGCCCATCTGCACCCCGCCCGCCACGAACGCCGTCGTGCCCACCTCCTTGATCTTGTCGAGGCTCAGCTCCAGCCCCACCAGAAAGAGCAGGAGGACAATTCCGAATTCCGAGATCAGCTCGATGGTGTGGGTCACGTCCAGCACGCCGAGGACCGGCCCCAGCAACAGCCCCGCCCCGATGTACGCGACGATATTCGGCACCCGAACGGCCCGCGCGACCACGGTCACGCCCAGCGCGGCAAGCACCATGACCCCCAGGCTGTGGATTAGTTCAAATTCGATCATGGGCAGGGGAGATGAGACGGGGCCCGACGGCCGCAGAACTGCTTATCGAGAAGGAGAGAGGCATCCCACAGGGTACAAGGCGAAAAAACGGTCCGCAATCGGGGACAAACGAAGCTCCCCGATGTTCGAGTCTCGCCGCCCCTTACCGATGCAAACGAATTGTTCTTTCACCGCATACCACGATCCTGTCCTCTCTGCTCCGAAACGTATGCTCTATGGGTACAACTGTGCCTTCCCCCCTGCGCATTCTCGTTATTGACGACGAGCCCCGCATCCGCAATTCTCTGCGAGTCTGCCTGGAAGGAGAGGGTTACAAGGTTACGGAGGCAGGCGGGGCCGAATCGGCGCTCGAAGCGATTCGGCGCCGTCCGTACGACCTCGCGTTTCTGGATCTGCGGCTGCCGAGCACGTCCGGGATGGACCTCCTGCCGGAGCTGCTCGACGAGCAGCCCCACCTGCAAGTGCTCGTGATCACGGCCCATTCCTCAATCGATTCGGCGGTGGAGGCGATGCGCCGCGGAGCCACTGACTACCTCCCCAAGCCCTTCACCCCGGCGCAGGTCCGGCAGGCCGCCGAGAAGGCCGCCGAGCGGCGCAACCTGGAGCGAAAGGTGGAGCTCTTCGAGGACCGAGCGGCACGGGAGGAGGTCGATGCCCCGTTCGACCCGACCGATCCGGCGATGCAGGAGGTGGTGCACACGGCCCGGGAGGTCGCCGTGGAGGACGTCACCGTGCTACTGCGCGGCGAACACGGGACCGGGAAGGGACGCCTGGCCCGGGCCATTCACGGGTGGAGCCCGCGGTCTGACGAACCGTTCGTCACGGTCCACTGCCCGTCGCTGTCGAAGGACCTGCTGGAGAGCGAGCTCTTCGGGCACGCGAAGGGGGCGTTCACCGGGGCCACCGAGACCCACCCGGGGCGCGTGTCGCAGGCGGAAGGGGGCACCCTCTTGCTCGACGAAATCGGCGACCTGCCGCCCGGCCTCCAGCCGAAACTGTTGCGCTTCATCGAGGACAAGGAATATGAGCGTGTCGGCGACCCGGTGACGCGGTCGGCGAACGTGCGGCTCCTGGCCGCGACGAATCAGGACCTGGAGGCCGCTGTCGACGAGGGCACGTTCCGGCAAGACCTGCTCTACCGGCTCAACGTGATCGAACTCACGGTGCCCCCGCTCCGCGAGCGCCCAGACGACATTCTCCCGCTGGCGCGTCGGTTTATTGCGCATTTCTCGTCCAAGTACAACCGGCCCGTCGAGGGACTCACCGGAGACGCAGAGAACGGGCTCCGGGCGCACTCGTGGCCCGGCAACGTCCGCGAGCTGCGCAACGTGATCGAGCGGGTCGTCATTCTGACAAAGCAACCGCGGATCGACGGGGAACAGCTGCCGCTTGCCGGCGGGGAGGAGGCGACTCCAACCGAACGAGTGGGCGCACTCGTGTCGCTGGAGACGATCGAGGAGGCGCACGTCCGGCGAGTCGTCGAGGCCACCGAGACGCTCGACCGGGCCGCGGAGGTGCTGGGCATCGACCCGGCCACCCTCTACCGCAAGCGCAAGAGGTATGGGCTCACGGGGTCTCCGGAGGAATAAGCGCCGGACTGTCCCCCCTGTCATGTCACTCCCTGTCATTTGGCCTCGAAGCTCCGCATGAGGTTGTCCGTGACGCCCGACAGCGACAACACCGTAACCACGTCGCCGCTCTGCAGCGTGGTGTCGCCCTTTGGCACGAGCAGCTCACCGCTTCGCTCGATGGCGACGAGGATCACATCGTCCGGGCCTGCACGTCCTCCCAGAGCGGCCGGAGCGACCGCTTTTGGAGGAGGCCGTAGTACACGGGCAGCGCGATGGCCCCGAGCAGCATCGCCGGAATGTGGAGCAGCTCCATGGCATAGGACCCGTACCCCGCAATGCTGTCGTCGAGCGTGCTAAAGCCCCCGGTGGACTGTCCCGTCATCGCGTGGGTAACGGCGTCGAAGAGCGTGGCGGCCACGCCGTAGTCCGGAAGAATGAGGAACGTCCCGACGGCCGCGCTCAGGCCCGATCCCACGAGAAAACTCATCGCGGTGTAGGTCTCCCCGTACAGCAGGGCCACGGCAAGGGGGAGTAGGAAGAGAACGTCGAGAAGCATGAGGAGCACACCGACGTCGCGCCCAAGAATGGTGAGCGGCGAATGGCGCGAGCGGACAGAGGGAGGAGCCATAGACGAGCAAATGGACAGAGCATCAGAGGACATACCTCTCAGCGTAAGACCCGCTGGGCGATGATGGAACTACAGACAAATGCTGGGCCAGGTCGTCGGCCCGTTCGAAAAGGCGAACCTCTCACCGCCCCCGTGTCCGCCTGTGTCGACGACGGGCCGGCCGAAACGGGAGCAAGACGACTTTCAGTGAAGAAAGCGTTGAGTAACTGCTCCTATCGACGACGACACGATCCGATCTCTCGTCTTGGATTTTGCAATTCAGGGAGGCGGCACGTCGTGCAGAATGCACGATGGACGAGAGCCAATCCAGGAAAAAAGCCGCTCAGTCGGCCTGAAGCCGGGGCAAGCCGGTCTGGTACTAGATTTGAGCGATTAACGGTCGGGGACGACCGCCGAGGGGCGCAATCGCTCTTTTCTATAAAACCACCTCCGTATGAACACGCCCCGACTTCTGATCGTCGACAACGAGGCCTCTGTCCGGCTCTCCCTCAAACAAGTACTCGAAGATGCCGAGTACCATGTCACGACGGCCGAGAGTGGGCCGGTGGCTCTCGATCACATCGAAGAGAACAAGTGCGACCTGGTCCTCCTGGATCTTCGCATGCCGGAGATGGACGGCCGGGACGTACTCGATGCGATCAAAGAGCGCCGCCCGGAGCTGCCGGTTATCATCGTCACGGCGCACGGAACCGTCGATCAGGCCGTCGAGATGATCCGCGAGGGCGCCGAGAATTTCATCCACAAGCCGTTTACGCCTGAACAGATCCGGACGACGGTCGCACAGACGCTCGCGCAAGAGGCCCCGAACTCCGGGGAGGCGTACGACAAACACATCGGCGACGCCCGGGCGGGGATTCGGAACGAGGACTACGAGCAGGCCCGCCAGCACGTCCAGAAGGCCTTTGCGATCGACGCCACGCGGCCCGAGGCGTTCAACCTCCTCGGTGTACTCATGCAACTGAGCAATCAGTACGAGGAGGCCCAGCGCTATTACCAGTCCGCGCTGGCGCTGCAGCCGGGATATGACCCTGCGATGTACAACCGGGATAACATCAGTCGGTCCCCGTTGGTACGCACCCCCGCCGACTACCGGCTTGAGTAAACCGCTCCGAGTTCGGGAACGCCATTCGATCCTTTCCCCATCAGGTCTCCACTGTCATGTCTACAACTGCCCCCCGCGTGCTCGTCGTCGACGACGAGAAAAACGTCCGCCTCACCCTCCGGCAGGCCCTCGAAGACATCGGCCTGACTGTCGACACCGTGCCGAACGGGACCGAGGCCCTCTCACAACTTGGCGAGGCCGAGTACGATCTCGTACTGCTCGACCTCCGCATGCCGGGCCTCAGCGGGTTGGAGACGCTAGAGCGCACGCGCCGCCAGGCCCCCGAGCTCCCGGTCGTCATCGTGACGGCCCACGGCACAGTCAAAAACGCCGTGCAGGCCATGCGCCGTGGCGCCGTCGACGTATTGCTCAAGCCTATTAGCCTCGATGCCCTCCGCGACCTGGTGGAGCAGGTCTTTCGGGAGCCCTCCGCGCCGCCCGACGCAACCCCCTATGACGAGTGGGTGCAACTCGCCACGTGGCACCTCCGGTACCGCCGCACCACTGCGGCACGTCACTGCCTGGAGGAGGCAATCGCCCAGGATGAGGCACGGCCCGAGGCCCACACCTTGCTCGGGCTTCTGGAGGGTACGGTCGGCAACCTCGAAGCGGCCCGTCGGCACCTGGAGGCCGCCGTGGAGCGGGAGGGAACCACCGCCACGGCCCAGCTTTTGCTCGACCGTCTTCGGGAAAACGATCAGTTTCCCATCGACCGGGCGGACTCTCTTCTTCCACCGTCGCCATCGGATGCCGACGGCGCGCACACTTCGGAAGGACGCACCACCGCGAGCCGATCCCTGAGCGAAGACGACATCCCCCACCGCGTCCTCACCGTCCTGGATGAATCCGTGGCCGACGGCCCGACGGCAGACCATCGGGCCCTCGTAGAGCTCGCTGCTGCCTCGGCGGGAGCCCATGCGAACGGCGAGTGTCTGCTTCTCAGCGTCGTGGAGGTGCCGCGGCAGCTCACTCTCTCGCAGGCCAAGGAGACACACCAGGATCGCCTGCAGGAGGTGCAGTGGCAGTTAGAGGCCCTGGCCGAATCGGTGGACGGCAGTGCCCTTCGCGTGACCCCCCTGGCGGTTGTGGCGCACCAAACTGCCGCCGTTGTGGAAAATACAATCGCCGATCGATCCGTGCAGCACCTCGTGGGCCGCTGGCCAGGAACGAACGGGGAGGCCCCGGACACAAGTTGGACTGACGTCCTGGACGCAGTTTCGTGCGAGGTCACCCTCCTCCGGCCCGGTACGGACGGGGCCCCTGGCGAAGGGGCGGACGTGACGGCCTTCATTGCCGACAGTCCACACGCCCCGTTTGTGGCCCGCCGAGCGCGGGAGTGGGCCCAGGGGAGCGGCGTTGGGACTTTGACCCTCCTCACCATCCAATCCAACGACGGAACCGCAAGTGTCGACGCCCTCGAACACAGGGGACAGCGCCTCCTGTGGGACGTAGCTGATCGGGCAGGCCTGGCGGACGAGCAGTACGAGGGACGTGTGATTGTCTCATCGGAGGTACAGGCCGCTGCGGCCCGGTGCGCATCCGCTAGTGACCGGATCTGCGTCGGAGCCGGCCGTACTGGCTCGTGGTCCGTCTCGGATGCCGACTCGTTTTCCGGTCGCCTCTCCGCGTCAACTGCGTCTCCCATCGCACTCGTTCGGGGACCGCACGCCACCTCTCCCTCGTTTTTAGAGGGCCTCCGCCGACGCCTAACCGGAGCGTGAGCCGGCGACCGCGATGCCTGCCTGCTTGATGCGAAGAAGCGAAACGCCCCCGTCACGCAGTCGCGCATCACGCTATCCCGAGTCGCTTCTTTCCTTCCCTCCAGCATCTCTTCCTTCACCAAGTGTCCGCTTCGCATGACCTGGACCGTTCGCACGAAAATTCTGCTGGCGAATGGCACCGTCCTGCTCCTTCTGGGCCTCGTGCTCGGGTGGGCCCTCACGAATATCCAAAACCTTGGGAGTGCTTCGGAGGCCATCCTGAGCGAAAACTACCGGAGCATCATCGCCGCGGAGAACATGATCAACGGCCTGGAGCGCATGGACAGCGCCGTGCTGTTGCACCTCCAGAATCGGGAGCAGGGCCTCCAGCAGTTTCGGCGCAATCAAAATCAGGTGTCGCGCTGGCTGGCCCGGGCGCAGGACAACATCACGATTGAGGGCGAAGAGACCGTCCTCGCACGCATCGACTCTACGTTCGATCTGTACACGGTTCGTTTTGACTCCCTGCTCCAGACCCCCAGCACCTACGGGACACGGCCGTACGAGACGACCATGCTCCCCACCTTCCAGGCTGTCCGGGGAGCCGCCGGCGATTTGCGAAATCTCAACCAGCAGACGATGGTCCAGGCCTCCGAACGGGCCGAGTCGGTTGCGACGCGCGCCATCTGGTCGGTGGGCGGCATCGGGGTGGGTGCCATCGTGCTCGGACTCGTGATTAGCGTGGTGCTGGCGGGGCGCATCGTGCGTCCCATCCAAAAGGTGGAGGCCGCCACCCAAAAGATCGCGGCTGGCGACTACGACGTAGAGGTGCAGACTGGCGCCACCGACGAGCTCGGCAGCCTCGCCGACCAGTTCAACGATATGGCCGCGGAGTTGCGCTCGTACCGCGACCTCAACATTGAGAAGATCATGGCGGAGCAGCGCAAGAGCGAAGCGATTCTACAGAGCATCGATGACGGATTGTTAGTCGTGAACGCCGACTACGATGTCATTAACATGAACCCGACCGCCGAGTGGGTACTGGAGATCCGCCGCGACGAGGTGGAGGGTCATCATGTGCTTGAAGCCCTGCGAAACGAGCGGCTGTTCCAGCAAATTCGGGAGACGATCGAGTCGGGAGAGAAGTCCGCCCCGAGTGAGCCTGGCGACACGCTCACTGTAGAGCGGGAGGGAGATCTCCGCCACTTCCAGTTTGTCGTGAACCCGGTCCGTGACGCCGACGAGGAAATGCTCGCCGCCATCCTACTTCTGCGCGACGTCACCGAACTGCAGGAGCTCAACCGCCTCAAAAGCGAGTTCGTGGCTACGGCCTCCCATGAACTCAAAACCCCGCTCACGAGCATCGGCATGAGCGTCCGCCTGTTGAATGAACGCCACGAGGACGCCTTTGACGCACGCGACCGTGAACTCATGGCGGCCGCGATTGACGATATTGAGCGTCTGCGGGCACTAATTGATGATCTGTTAGACCTTTCGAAGATTGAATCCGGGCGCATGGAGATGGATATTGAGTCGATCCCAGTGGGCCTGATGTGCGAAAAGGCTGTGGAGGCCCTTCGGGCACAGGCGGAGGACGCCGGGATTGAATTTGAGGTCGACCTGCGTGATAATCTGCCTGCGGTAAAGGCCGATCCGAATAAAGTGACGTGGGTCCTCAACAACCTTCTCTCCAACGCCCTCCGCTACTCCGAGGCCGGCGACCAGGTGTGTATCTCCGGCCGGATGGTCGGCGGGTCGGTCCACATCTCCGTCCAGGACGAGGGCGCCGGCATTCCCTACGAGTACCAGTCGAAGATCTTCGATAAGTTCGTGCAGATCGATAGCGATCAGGCCTCGGGAGGGACGGGGCTTGGGCTCGCCATTGCACAGGAAATTATCCATGCCCACGATGGGCGCATCTGGGTCGACTCGACGCCAGGGGAGGGCAGTAGGTTCACCTTTACTCTGCCGATTGCATCGGCCACCCCTTGAATCCTTTCATGAACAGGGACCCTTTCCAGTGTCTGTCGTGGTAGGTGGGGGCGAAAGAGAATGCCCATTCCGCCGTGCCCCACGAATCACTCACCACGCACAGCGGTCCCAAGGCGTGGTGCCCTGAGGGGTTTCCATGAGACCGTCCCCGAAACGCCACCTCGTGATTGATGGACTCTCCTGCGATCGACGACTTCCCCACCCCCCCGCGTTCATTTCTCCGCTCGTGGTGGCGAGCACTGAGCCCGTCTCAGCTCTTCGTCGGGTCGTTTCTGCTCCTCGTTACGCTGGGCACCATTGGATTCATGGTGCTGCCCGGCCTTTACACCGGACCGCCCCTGAACTGGGTGGATGCCCTCTTCACCGCCACCAGCGCCATCTGCGTGACGGGACTTATCGTGGTGGACACGGCCGAGTATTTTACGACGTGGGGCCAGGCGTACATCCTCCTCCTCATCCAGCTCGGCGGGCTCGGGATCATCTCGTTTACCTCCGTGATCATCGTGGCACTCGGCCAACGCCTATCCCTCCGTCACGAGACGTTGGCCGGCGGGCCGGCCGAGGTAGTGGGGGATATTGACTACAAATCACTCACCTGGGCCGTCTTTCGCTTTACCTTCGTGGCCGAGGTCATCGGAGGCGTCTTGCTCTACATCTTTTGGGTCCCGCGCTTCGGGTGGACCGGGGCCGTGTGGCACTCGATTTTCCACACCGTGAGCGCCTTCTGCAACGCCGGCTTTTCAACGTTTACGACCTCCCTGGAGGCCTTTCAGGGAAACCTCCCGCTGCTGATGGTGGTGATGTCGCTCATCGTCCTGGGCGGCCTCGGCTTTCTGACGCTGGAGGAGATCAACCTGTGGGGACGAAAACGCCAAAAAGAGGATCGGTTTCGCCTGTCCGTCCACTCCCAGATTGTGCTCGGCACGACCGCATTCCTCATCGTGGCGGGATGGGCAGCCTTCACGGCGTTCGAGTGGCACAACACGCTCGCCGGAATGACCCTGGCTGAACGCCTCGTCAACGGGCTCTTCGCCAGCATCACGCCCCGCACCGCCGGCTTCAACACCATTCCGTATGGAGAAACGACCTCCGGCACCAACTTTCTAACCATCCTCTACATGATGATCGGCGGCTCGCCCGGCTCCACGGCGGGGGGGATCAAGACAACAACCTTTGCCCTGCTCGGCTTCCTGGCCTGGTCGCGCCTCCGGGGCAAACCGACCACCAGCATTTCGAACCGTACCATCCCGGAATCGACCCTTCAGAAGGCCATGGGCCTCTTTATCGTCGCGTTCGGCATCGTAACGGTCGGCATCTTCGTCTTCAGCTGGTTGGAGGTTCCGGCGGCCGGCGGCGTCCCCGCATTTCTCACGTACATGTTTGAGGCCGTGAGTGCCTTCAACACCGTGGGCCTTTCGATGGGGGCCACCGGCAATCTGTCGCCCCCCGGCCGCCTCCTCACGGTCGTGCTCATGTTCATCGGCCGCGTGGGCACGCTCACGTTCGCGGCGGCCATGGCCCGCAGCCCCAAACGGCTCGGCGACTTTCGCTACGCCTACGAGGACGTTTCGATCGGATAACTCTCTTTCAACCTTCGCGCACCCACCTTATGAATCGCTTTGTCATCGTCGGCCTCGGCAACTTTGGATCCAGCGTGGCCGAGGCTCTCTACAGCCGCGGGCACGACGTCATCGCGCTGGACGTGGATGAGCAGGCGGTGGACGAGATCGCCCCCCACTGCTCACGGGCCGCCGTGGGGGATGGGCGCGATACAAAGACGCTGGACGAGGTGGGCGCCAGTGAGGGCGATGCGGCCGTAGTGAGCACCGGCGACGATATCACGGCCAGTATTCTGGCGACGATGGCCCTGACGGACCTCGGGGTCGAGAGGGTCTACGTCAAGGTGATCTCCGACAACCATGCGCGCATCATGCGAAAGCTGGGGGTCGCCGAGACAATTTTCCCGGAGCGGGAGTCCGGAATCAATCTCGCAAGCCGCATTTCGGAAAAGGGCGTACTCAACTACGTAAAAATGGCCCGCAACCTGAGCGTCGAGGAACTTGTGGTGCCCGACAACTGGCGGGGCCACACGCTACGCGAGCTCTCGGTGCGATCAAAATACGGCGTGTCGGTCGTCGGCATCCACGACACGGCGGCGGACAAGATGATTGTGCCCCCGGACCCGGACGAGCCCCTGGAGCGAACCGACACCCTCATCCTCGCCGGAACGGACGAAACACTCGACGAGGTAACGGAGATGGCCAACGCCTCCACCTCGTAAGCTGATTATCCCGACAGCCAGTCGATGAGTCCCTGTGAAACGGAGCGCGGCTGATACACGGCCCCCCGGGCCAGCGCCACGGTGCCCTCACTTTTCTCGCCAATCTCCTCCGGAATGGACCCGAAGAGGGCCTGCGCCACGGCCGTGCTCCGGGTGGCCCCCACACAGATCGTGTCGTAATCTTCTACCGCATCGAGCAGGGTTTCGCGAATGTCGCCGTCGGCAACGAGGACGCGTTCCTTGTAGTCCTCGTCAACGTTCGCTTCTTTTGCGACCGACTCGATCAACGCGCGCCCCTCTTCCTCCGGATCGTACTCCCCGTTCTCCGCCGGGCGCTGGACGTTGAGCATGGTCAGGCCGGCATCCGGATCGCTCTGAGAAAATTCGGCGGCGCGGCGGGCCGCCAGGCGGGTGTAGGGCCCCTGCCCCACCAGGGCCACCACCTCTCCCACCTCTTTCTTGGGGCCTTTCTTAACGACCGTCAATTCGCAGGACGTTTCCCGAACGATCGGGTCGATGTTGGTCCCCAGGATGTGCTCGAACCGCTTGCGCCTCCCCGTCCAGCCAAGTACCACGTGGGAGGCCCGTTCCTCCTCCACAACGTTCAAGATAGCATCCCCGACACTGCGCCCCACAATGGCCCGCGTCCGAATGCCGACGTTGAGGTCTTCGGCCATCGCCCGGGCGTTCTTCAGGAGCTCCTGCTGCCGCTGCACGCGCTCCTCCTCGAACTGAATGCCCTGCTCAAGAGACGTCTGCTGTGGCACCTCGATGACACTGACGGCAATGAGCTCAGCCTCGCGCCCATTTGCGTCCGCGTGCCCGGAGGCAATAGCGGCCCCCAAGCGTAAGAGAAACTGTTCGGTGTTCGGGTTGGCGATGGGAATGACCACCCGGTAGCGGCCGCTGGGAGGGACGCGGCGCCCCTCCGCCGCGATCGCCTCGCCCACGAGGCTTGGCTTCACGGCTCGCGTTCGGGCGTACACCAGGTACCAGACCACACCGACCAGCAGGATGCCACCGCCGATGAAGAGCACGAGCGGGCGCATCTGGGCCACAATGACGATGCACGAGAAGAAGCCCAGAATCGGCACGATCGGGTAGGCCAGTCCGGGAAGTCGGAAGTCGGGGTCGTAGCCCTCGGGCTCGGCCCGCCGCATCACGAACACGGCCACGTGCACCAGCGCGTACGTGACGAGGTAGGCAAAGCTCGCCACGTCGGCCAGCGTCTCGATGCCCACCCCGAGCGCGATGAGCCCCAGAATGACAGCGCCCGTCACGAGGATGGCCCGGTAGGGTGTCCGGTAGTCCGGATGGATGTTGTTGAGCCAGCTCGTCAGAATCTTGTCGCGCCCCATTGCAAAGTTGACGCGGGCCGCCGACAGAATCGACGCGTTGGCGCTGGAAACGGTGGCCAGCACCGCCCCAAGCACCATCATGAGGGCCCCGATCTCCCCCAGGTACTGATCGGCGACATCGGCGACCGGGATGTAGGACTCGGCCAGCTCGGCCACCGGCAGCACCCCGGTCGATACCAGCATCACGAGCACGTAGAACACCGTGGGCGTAAGCACCGAGGCGATCATGGAGAGCGGCAGGTTGCGCCCCGGATTCTTGATCTCCTCCGCACTCGTGGCGATCACCTCGAAGCCAATGAACGTGACGTACACGGTGGCGGCGGTGGAGGCCACAGCCCCCCAGCCATTCGGGTTGAAGGGGCGGAAGGTGCCCCAGTCGATGTTGAAGACCCCAAAGGACAGGAAGACGAGGATGAACCCGATCAGCAAAATCACGATCAGGTTCTGGAGCGACCCGGCCTCTTTCACCCCTCGGTAGTTGACGCCGACAAGTAGTCCTGCCATGACAAGCGCGGCGATGGCCACACCGGTCTCCCCCAGCGGCATGAAGTACGTGAGGTACTGCCCAAAGCCGAGCATGTAGAAGGCGGTCGCGAACATGAGGCCGCCCCACATGCTCCAGCCGACGATGGAGCCGAAGAAGCTGCCAAGCGCAGTGTTCACGTAGTAGTAGCTGCCGCCGGCCTTCGGCATACCGGTGGCCAGCTCTGAAAGCGACAGGGCCGTGAGGAGCGATACCACGCCGCCAATCAGAAACGAAATCATGCCGGCCGGTCCGGCGTTGTTCGCCACAATGCCCGGCAGCACGAAGATGCCGGCCCCGATCATCGTCCCGACGCCGATGGTGTATGCCTCCAAAAACCCGAGATCACGGGCGAGCTCCTGTTCGGGCGCGGATTCATCTGCAGCCATAATTCGCAAAGGAGGACATCAGAGAAAAAAACACGCACAACGTCGGGGCACCGGGGGGGATACACAAGCGTCCCGGGTCCAACGTGATCACTGCTCCCCATTCCGTCAAGCGCTCGGGGCGTCCTGTTCTTTTATTCTTCGGGCGAGGAGGTGACCCCCACCGATTCCCGCAGGCGCGTGCCCTCCTCGACGGCCCGGATCGAGAGGGTGTCGGGCATTAACTGCGCACCGAGAGCACCGACCAGTTGGCCTGGTCGGAGACCACGTTGGGAGTGGAGCCAAAGAGGCCAAACGAGAGGGCAAAGAGGAGGTAGCCAGAGGGCAGGCTTTCAGCAAAGGACATCTTATGCCATCCGCAAGGTCACCGTTGGCCCCGAAGGGATGTCGGGGGCTTGCGGTTGAGCCCTGTACTTGCGCTGCCAGGGTTGGTTCGGGATCGGTCCGCTCGCTCCCTGTGCTGGCGCCGCTCTTCTGCAGCGTATGCCGACCTGTTGACCGGAAGCGGCGGGGCGGGCCCCCGACCGCCCACCTGCGTCAGTTGTTTCCTCCCTCTTCCATCTCGCCCCCCTTCCGCACTACGAGGACGGGGACCTGCGCCCGCTGCACAATCTGCTCCGGCACTGTGCCGAAAAGAATGGTGCGAATTGAGGGCTCGGTTTCGCCCAACACGACGAGGTCGTACTCGGCCGACCGCTCCACGATGGCATCGGTTGGGTCGTCCGTCGCCCGGGCGTCGAGCGTCAGGAGGTCCGCGTCGAGGCCCTGCTCTCGCATCATGGCCGCCGCCGGTTCGAGCACGTCCGACAGCGAAGACGCCTCGGTCTCGCCCTCTTCGAGGATATGGAGGAGCGTCACGTCCGTCGTATGATCCTGCACAAGATCGGCCACAAAGGGGGCAATGCGCCGGGCATTGTGCAGGCCCCGAAACGGCACCAGCACGCGCCGCAGGGCCACGCGGTCCGCCGGGGCCGGCACGAGGACCGCGTCGCAGTTCTCCTCCACGCTGATTCGGCTGATCGTGTCGAGCTCGTCCCCGGTAAAGACGAGCCGCGTCGTGACGTCGGCCCCCACCGCCTCAAACCGCTGCGCGATCGTGTCGAGGGCCGCCTGGGCGTCGTCGCCAAACTGATCCCGGGCCTGCGCCGGGCTCGTCTGCTCCGGCACCGCAAACCACCCGAGGAGCACCACCCGCAGCGACGAGAGGACGCGGATGAGCTCTGGGTCGAGGGGGGCCGGGTCCGGGAGCTCCACGTCGACGAGAATGGAGGAGGGCCGCGCGGCAGCGTCAGTCATGGGGAAGTGCCGGTATGGTGACGGTTCGTGCGTAGTACAGGTACCACCCTGCCGTGACGAGAAGAATGCCGCCGCCCAGCGCGATGGACAGCGCGCTCATAAACCCGACGAGCCCAAAGCTCGACAGGGCGCCCAGGACCGGGACGACCGGATAGCCGGGACACCGAAAGGTTGGGGCATACCCTTCCGGGGCGGTCTGTCGTAGCACGAGGAGGGCCACGCAGATGAGCCCGTACATGAAAAGATGGAGCAGGGAGGCCACCTCGGCGAGCACCTCGACGCGGCCGTAGAGGATGAGTGCCAGGATCGGCCCGCCGGCCATCAGGAGGGCCACGTGGGGCGTGCGGTACCGCGTGTTGATGCGCTCCACCTGGGGCGGCACGAGGTCGTCGCGACTCAGGGCGTAGATGGACCGGGAGGCGCTGAGGATCGACGCATTGGCACTCGACAGCGTGGCCAGCAGGCCGCCGCCGAGCAGGGCCGCGGCGCCGAACGTGCCGGCGATGGCCCGCCCCACGTTCACGATGGCCGTCTCGCCCAGCACCGCAAGCTTCTCGCTGCCCAGTAGGCTGGTAGCGATAAAGATCGTCAGCACGTAGAGGGTGCCCACCAGCAGCACGCTCCCGATCATGGACCGAGGCAGGTTGCGGGCGGGATTTTTGATCTCCCCCGCCACGGTCGCAATCTGGACAAAGCCCAGATACGACGTAAAGACCAGCGCCGCGGTCGTGAAGACCGGCAGGGTCCCGTACGGGAAAAACGCCTCCGGCACCTGCTGTCGCCCAAACACCCCGAGCGCATCCAGCCCTCCGTGCCCGAGAAAGCCCCCGAGGATGGCGAGCAGGCTGCCCACGATCCAGTTTTGCAGGTCCCCTGTGTTTTCCGTGCCCGTGATGCTAACGGCCGTCAAGAGAACGCCCATCCCCAGGGCCAGCCCCACCACCGAGAGGGGCAGGCCGACGCCCAGCTCGCGGAAGAGGTCGGACAGGTAATGCCCAAACCCCATTAGGTAGAACGCGGAGGCAAACACCAGCCCCAGCCACTGCCCAATCCCCACCATGCAGCCGGCGAGGGGGCCGAGGGCCCGCGAGACGAAGTAGTAGCCCCCGCCGCTCTCGGGCATCGCGGTGGCGAGCTCCGAGGTCGGGAGGGCCACGAGCAGGGCGATAACGGCCCCGATGGCGAACGAAATCATGGCCGCGGGCCCCGCTTGGCCCGCCGCCAGTCCCGGAAACACGAAGATGCCCGCGCCCACCATGGTGCCCGTACCGATGGCCAGTGCGGGGAGGAGCCCGAGCGTCCGCTCAAGCTCCTGGGGCTCCGTCTCCGTCGCAGAAGAAGGGCGGGACGTGCTCATGATGACTGTAATCGGACCCGCGAGACGGGCCGGCGGCGAAGAAGAACGTTCCGAATGCTTTCTAGACTCGGTCCCGGAGAGAGGCGAGACGGACCCGCCCCCACTTCCGTTGACGCAACCAGGCCGAGGGTCGGCGGGGGCCCCACCGTGCGAATTCGCCTGGAAGCGCTTGCAGTTGGGACATACACCTTCTCTCTTAAAAACAGTATCTCGTGTCCATCTCACGCGTTTCCTGATGCCCGTCTCATGAGTTCATCTTCGACCTCCCCTCAGACGAACGTCGAATCCCAGAACAGCACGGAGCATGGCTTCTTCGGCCAGGTCAACAAGATGTTTGACGCCGCCGCGGAGCACACGGACCACCAGATTGGGGTGCTGCACCAGATCCGCGCCTGCGACAACATCATCCGGTTTGAGTTCCCCATCAAGCGGGACGACGGCTCCATCGATGTCGTCCGGGCCTACCGGGCCGAGCACAGCCACCACAAGAAGCCCACGAAGGGCGGCCTCCGCTACGCGCCGAACGTGAATGTGGACGAGGTGATGGCCCTTTCGGCGCTCATGAGTTACAAGTGCGCCATCGTGGACGTGCCCTTTGGCGGCGCAAAGGGCGGCGTGTGCATCGACGCCCGCAACTACTCGCAGGACGAGCTGGAGCGCATTACGCGCCGCTTCACCTTCGAAATGGCGCGCAAGGACTTCATCGGGCCGGGGACCGACGTGCCGGCGCCCGACTACGGGACGGGCGAGCGCGAGATGTCGTGGATCATGGATACGATGCACCAGATCGGCGACGACGACCTGAACTCGCTGGCCTGCGTGACGGGGAAGCCGGTGGGCCAGGGCGGCGTGCGGGGCCGCACCGAGGCCACCGGTAAGGGCGTGTTCTACGGCATCCGGGAGGCGTGCCAGTACGAGAAGGACATGAACCGCCTCGGCCTCGACGTGGGGCTGGAGGGCAAGGACGTCGTGATTCAGGGGCTGGGCAATGTCGGCTACCACGCCGCCACGTTCCTCCAGGACGAGGGGCACGCCAACATCGTGGGCATCGCCGAAATTGAGGGCGGCATCTACGACCCCGACGGCCTCGATGTGGACGCCGTGGTGGCCCACCGCCAGGAGACCGACTCGATCCTCGACTTTCCGGGGGCCCGGAACGTGGAGACGTCCGCCAAGGCGCTGGAGCTGCCCTGCGACATCCTCATCCCGGCCGCGCTGGAGGGCGTCATCACCGCCGACAACGCCCCGGACATCCAGGCCAGCATCATCGGCGAGGCCGCCAACGGCCCCGTCACCTCGGAGGCCGACGCCATCCTCACCGAGAAGAACGTCCTCCTCATCCCCGACGTGTACCTGAACGCCGGCGGCGTCACCGTCTCCTACTTCGAGTGGCTCCGCAACCTGTCGCACGTGCGCCACGGGCGCATGAGCCGTCGCTTCGAAGAGCAAAACGCCGAACGCATCCTCCGGGCCGTGGACGAACTCACGGACCAGGACTTCGACGAGCAACTGCTGGACGACCTGATCAAGCGCATCGGCTTCGGCGCCAGTGAGCGCGACCTCGTGAACTCGGGCCTGGAGGACACGATGACGTTCGCCTACAACGAGATCCGCGAGAATCGCGAAGAACACGGCGTCGACATGCGGACCGCCGCCTTCATCAGCGCCATCGACAAGATTGCCAAGTCCTACAATCAAATGGGCATCTTCCCGTAGGCGCGATCTCCCATACGGCTCTCCCGCCCCGTTCCGGCGCCGCCGGGACGGGGTTTTTTTGTTGGCCCAGGGCGTCCCCTCGCCCACTCCCTGGGTTGACAACCATTCATGTTTCCTGTACTTTTACCTCAAGTTTTCTACACATATTTTCCAACCCCACCCCGGGAGGTGATGACCATGCACCCTCTGCGTCGCACGCTCATCGTCGTCCTCGCCCTTCTCGTCGGCTGCCCCGTCGCCGCCCTCGGCCAGCTCCCCGCCAACAAACTGGAAGGCACCTGGCGCATGGTGTCGCAGGAGCGGGTGTACCCGGACTCGGTGGAGGAAATCAGCGATCGGTGGGGCCCCAGCTACAAGATTCTCAATTCGACACACTTTGCCTGGGGCCGGGAGACGGAGGACGGCGAGACGGTCCTGGCCGGGGGCGGACGCTACGAGTACCACCCGGAGCGCGACCTGTACATCGAGCACATCCAGTACCATTCCGATCCCGCCTTCTCCGGCACCACCATCCGGTTCGAAATTCGGGTGGAGGGAGACACCTGGTACCACACGGGCAAAGTCGAAGACTACGAGTTGCGGGAGGTATGGAAGCGCGTCGACCCCGAGAAGGTGCAACGCCAGTTGGCCGGAACCGACACCTCCGGCCGCCCCGCCCTCGACCAGCGCACCGAAGACGAGGACGCCCCGTAACGCGGCACCGAGCGGAGCGCCGCCCGCTCGGCCGGCCTCCCGTTGAGACCCGCGACGCTACCTCCTATATTCGGGGGAGCACGGGGCTGGGCATCCGCCCGGCCCGCTCCGCTCCCAACGCCCCCGGTTCATGTCGCTTCGCCTGCTCCTCTCCCTCCTCGCCACCGCCCTCGTTGCCCTCGGCTGCTCCCCCGGCGGCACCGCAACCGACGTTGCGTCGCCCGACGAGTCGCTCCGCGTCGGCCTCTCCCTGCCCGACGGCCACCCCCACTACAGCGTCGTGGCCGACGGCGACACGGTGGTCGCGCCCTCCCCCATGGGCTTTACGTTCGAAAACGCCCCGCCCATGACCAACGACTTTGTGGTGACGGCGACGCGGACGCGCACAGTGGACACGACCTGGACGCCCGTTTGGGGCACGGACTCGACCGTCGTGAACCACTACCGCGAGATGACGGTGGACCTGCAGGAGCAAAACGACGCGGGGCGCCGCCTCACCCTCGTCTTCCGGGCCTACGACGACGGCGTGGCCTTCCGCTACCGATGGCCCGAACGGTCCGGCATCGACAGCCTGCGCATCGCCTCGGAGGACACCCAGTTCCGCTTCACGGACGACCACACGAGCTGGTGGATTCCCGACGACTACGACGGCTACGAGTGGCGCTACGCCCAGACGCCGCTCAGCGCCATTAACGACAGCGCATCGGCTGTCAGCTACAACTCGTATCTCGAGGAGGACGCCGATGGCACGCCGTTCGATAGCACCTCGAAGCAGGCCGACCCGGGCGCCGTCAACACGCCCCTCACCCTTCGGAGCCCCGACGAGGACCGGTACATCGCCGTCCACGAGGCCGCCCTCACCGACTATTCCAGCATGACCCTCCAGGCCGTCCCCGGCGAGCCGACCACGCTGCAGAGCGCCCTTGTGCCGTGGCCCGACGGCCTCAAGGTAAAAGCCTCCACCCCGCACGAAACCCCCTGGCGCACCCTCCAGATTGCGGAGCGGCCCGGCGCGCTCGTCGAGTCGCACCTCATTGAAAACCTGAACGAGCCCTCGAAAATCGACGACCCCGACTGGATCGAGCCGATGACGTACGTTGGCATCTGGTGGGGCATGCACATCGGCCGCTACTCGTGGGGCCGGCAGGACACCCACGGCGCGACCACCGAGCGCACCAAGCGCTACATGGACTTTGCCGCCGAGCACGACATCGACGCGGTGCTCGTCGAAGGCTGGAACCTCGGCTGGGAAGACTGGGGCGAGGAAGGGGCCTTTGACTTTACCGAGTCGTACGACGACTTCGACCTCGAAGAGGTAACCGCGTACGGCCGCGAGCGGGGCGTGGCGCTCATGGGCCACCACGAAACCGGCGGCGACGTGCCGAGCTACGAAGAGCAGATGGCCGACGCATACGCGCTCTACGACTCCGTAGGCGTCCCGGCCGTGAAGACCGGCTACGCGGGCATGATTCGACCGGAGGGCGTCCACCACCACGGCCAGCAGATGGTGACCCACTACCGCGAGGTGGTGAAGCTGGCCGCCAAGCACCAGATCGCGATCAACGCCCACGAGCCGGTCAAGCCGACCGGCATCCGCCGCACCTGGCCCAACATGATGACGCGGGAGGGCGTGCGCGGCATGGAGTACAACGCCTGGAGCGAGGGCAACCCGCCGTCCCACACCACCATCCTTCCGTTCACGCGGATGGTCGCCGGGCCGCTCGACTACACGCCCGGCATCTTCAACCTGACGCCGGAGGAGATTATGCCGGACAACCGCGTGTACACCACCCTGGCGAAGCAGCTCGCCAACGAGATCATCCTCTACAGCCCGGTGCAGATGGCCGCCGACCTCGTCGAAAACTACGAGGACCACGAGGCCACCGAGTTCCTCCGCCACCTGCCCGCGGACTGGAGCGAGAGCCACGTGCTCCGGGCCGGTATTGGCACGCACGTCGCCATCGCCCGCCAGCAGAAAGGCACGGCGGAGTGGTACGTGGGCACCATCACCAACGAGGAGGCCCGCACCGTCGACCTCTCGCTCGACTTCCTCCCCGAGGGACAGACGTACGTGGCGCACGTCTACGAGGACGGCCCGGAGGCGGACTACGAGGACGCCCCGCACGCCTACCGGATTCGTCGGGGGCTCGTCTCGGCCGACGACACCATCGAGGCCGACCTGGCGCGGAGCGGGGGCCAGGCCCTCCGCCTCGTCCCGGCCACCGCCGAGGACGAGACCCAGTACGACGCGCTCGGGGCCGAGTAGCCGGTAGCGCCGCAGCGGATCCGCACGTTCAGCCCCGGGCGCGCTCCGTGCCTAAAAGGTGAGGTGGGCGCGCACGTTGAGCGTGCGGGGCGTGAGGCGCTTCGGCACGCGCTGGAAGTTGCGCGTCCAGGAGTAGTCGACCGTGTTGTCCATGTCGAAGAGATTGAGCACCTCCAGCGTGAGGTCGAGCGTAACGGGCGCCGAGAGGCCCTCCTCCACAATCTCAATCTCCTTCGTCGCCCCCACGTCGACGCGCCGGTACGCCGGCAGGCGTCCGGCCATGCGCTCGCCCGGGATGCGGAACTGTGCCCCGTTGATCTCCGGCCCCGGGTTCGTACTGGTGTAGGGCAGGCCGCTGCCGTAGAGCAGACGGATGTGCAGCTTCCACGACTCGTCGCCCGGCACGTAGTCCTGCACAAACGCCGAGAAGGTGTGGCGCTGGTCGGTGGGACGCGGAATGAGGCCCTGCCGGTTTTCCCGAAGCGTCGGATCCTCGTAGCTGGCCAGCACCTCGTCCTTAAAACGCTCCCGTGCCACCATAAAACTGTAGTTGAAGCGGCTCTCCAGCCCGGGCACAAACTCGCCCCGCAGCTGCAAGTCGAGGCCGTAGGTGTAGCCGTCGGCGTCGTTCTGCCCGGAGTAGTCGACACGCACGTCGTCGATGGTGTACGAGATGATGTCGTCGAGGTCCTTGTAGTACCCTTCGGCCCGCAGGTACAGCCGGCTGTCCGGGAAGAAGTACTCGCCGCCGACGACCACCTGCATCGACCGCTGGGAGCGGATGTTGCGGTTCAGGGCATCGCTAATGGAGAGCCCGTCCTCCGGCGTCCCCCGAAGCTCGCGGTAGGTCGGCTGCTGGTGATAAATCCCCCACGAGCCGGTGAGCGTCAGCTGGTCGTTGTACGAGAAGCGGGCCGAAAGGCGGGGCGACACCGTCCACTCGTCGTTGAAGGTGTAGTAGTCGGACCGCACGCCGCCCGTGAGCACGAGTCGGTCGCGCTCCGGGAGGACGTCTACCGCGTCCTGCACAAAAAAGCCGGCCTGCTGCTCGCTGAAGACGGCGCGGTCGCGGAGGCTGTCCACCACGATGCGCTCCTGCGTCCCGCTCTCGCGCTGCCCCGTGATCACCGTTTTCTCGTTCAGGCGGTCGTCGAAGTGCAAATCACGCACGTGCCAGCCCGCCGCAAGCGCGTGCCGGTTCAACGTGTACTCGTAGCGCCCCTTTCCCGTCAGGCGCCGCACCTCCACTGCATTGTCCGCCACGCTGGTGCGCTCGGCCTGCCCGATGAGGAAGCAGTTGGCATCGGTCGCGCCGCCGGTGGGGTCCACCTGGCAGACCCGCTGGTCACTCGTAATGTCGAACGACTCGGTTTCCCGCGTGCCGAAATAGCCGAGGCTGTGCTGCAGGCGGAGTTGGTCGGTGGGGTCGGTGTTGAGGCGCACCCCGGCCACCTTGGTCCGGTAGCCGTCGTTGCGGGCCCCGTTGAGGTTGGAGCGAAGGGCCTTAAAATCGGACGGCCGCTCGGGGTCGAGGCTAATGACGCCGAAGTAGGTCGTCCGCTCCTCCGGCTCCAGCTCAAACTCGTTGTCGGTCCAGATGCCGAGCGCCTCCACCGACACGGCCTCGCTGAGGCGGTACACAAACGAGCCCTGCAGGTCGGTAAACTGAGGGCTGTAGTCGCCCTTCAGGTCCTGCGTCCCGAAGAAGCGGCCCGGCTGCGCGCGCCGGACGCCCACCGCCCAGCCCAGGTCGCCGTCGAGGGCGGAGGACTGGGCGTGCAGGCTCGCGTCGAGGGTCGACAGGTCAGCCGAGCCGGTGAGCGATTGGTCTTCGGGCTGGGCGTACTGCACGTCGAGCGCCGAGGACAGCTTGCCGCCGTAGCGCACCGGAAAGCCGCCGGTGTAGAACGTCATGTCCGTCGCGAGGGCCGGGTTGAGCAGGCCCAGGCCCTCCTGCTCCCCCTGCCGCGGTCGGAACGGCATAAACACCTCGAAGCCGTTCACGAAGATGAGGTTCTCGTTGTACCCCCCGCCCCGCACGGAGTACTGCTGAGAGAGCTCATTATTCGTGGCCACCCCCGGCACGGTCTTGAGGGCCCGGAAGCCGTCCTTGAAGGGCGTCGGAATGTCCTGCACCTCCTCCGGATCGACCCGGTAGACGCCCGCCGCCTGGGCCCCCGCCGAGTCGACCACCGTCACCTCCTCCATCTCCGTCACGCGGGGCGGGAGCGCCACGTCGAGGCGGGCCGGTCCGTCCTCCCTCACAACAACCGAGTCGGTGCGCGTCGCGAAGCCGACCGAGGAGAAGCGGAGCGCGTATTGCCCGGTGGGCAGACGCATCGAGTAGCGGCCCTCCGGGTTCGTCGCCGTGCCGTAGTCCGTCCCGCGCACAACGATCGTGACGCCCGGCAGCGGCGTCCCATCGTCCGCATCCGTCACCGTGCCGGTCACGCGGCCCCACGTCTGGGCCTGGACGGGAAGCACACTAAAAAGACAGCACGCACTGAAAAACAGGGCGGAGAGAACACGCATCGCGGACGGACAGGCGCAGTGCGGGGAGACGAAAAACAGAAGCAGTACCGATCGTCGATGCGGGACGTCGTGCTGTTCAGGAGAACACGTGCGCAGCCAAAGATATGAGGGCCGGTCCGAAGACGCGAACCGAACCGGACAGATTCACTACAGCGGCCCGGCCACGAAAAGTTCCGGTCCGTGCTCCTGGGGCCCGGCTACGCGGCCATGCCCGCCCCGATCACGTACAGCTCCGCGTACGGCGCCACAAGCCCCATCACCGTCCCCGCCGTCGCCTGTCCCAGCGTGTGCGCCCGGCTTCGCACCCGCGCCCAGAGCAGCAGGGGCACCAGCACGGCCCCGGCCAGCAGCACCGCCTCGGCCACAGCGCCCGTCCGCAACAGGGTCCCCGGCACATGCATTCGGGCGTAGACGAGCGTCCCCAGGGCCCCCGCCACGGACGCACAGTGAACGGAAATCTTCCACTGCGTGGTGATCAGAAACAGGAGCCCCGTATTGAGAAGGTGACACCCAACAAGCGCCATGAGCAGGCCGCGCCCCACGTCCTGAACAAGAACGATGGCCCCGAGGGCGGCCCCGCCCGCCGCCAGCACGCCCAGAAACGGCTCGGTGCGCTTGCGTCGGTCTCGAATCTCCAGGGAGGCCACCCGGCCCTGCCACCGCATCCACCCCACGTGCACAAGCGGCACCACGGCCAGAAAGAACGCCGCGATGCCCACGCCCGTGGCAATCTCGCCCCCCGGCGCGCCGACATGCCCGAGCACGAGCCCGTACACCGCCGGCGGCAGCACGAGCGGGTTGACCACGTAGCTGACAACAACCGCAATCCACAATCCCACCCCGGGCGCAGGGTCTCTTCCCACCGAGACGTCGGAATCGGGACCAGGCAGTTCCATACGCGTGAGCACCTCCGGCAGGACGACAGTCGGCGTTGCCCCCTCAAAGACGACAATCAGGAGCAGGATCCCGTATGCCGCGAGAAGAGCGAATGTGTTCCTCGCGCCCCGGCCTGGCCGCTCGTGCACGACGGCGGACGCGGACGAGGGCGGCCCCGGCTACATCAGGAGAAGGGCGAGGAGGAGCAGAAAAACCAGCCCAAACGACAGAACGATGGAGTACAGCACGAAAAGCAGGAAGGCCTTCAGGCCGGTCTTGATTATCCCCTGCTCGTACACGTGCCGCATCGCCAACACGACGTACAGGAGCGGCGACAGCTCAACAAACACCGCTGCCGTGTTCACCCACCCAATGTCCGACTCCCCCATCAGAATGCCCACAGTAAACGCGAAGAAGGCGTGGGCGTGCACGTGGAGGCTGAAAATCATATGCTCGACGAACAGCCGCCCGCGCCGGATATAGAGCAGCTTGAGGAGGAACGCGAAGATCGGGAGCACCAGAAACATGACGTACGGCCCCCGATCGATCATGCTGCCCACGAATTCCCACGGATTGCGGACCGTCTGCGCCGACTTGCGGCGGAGGATGTGTTCGAGGCGCTCGTTCGTCGCCGGGTCGTCGAACAGGTGGACCTGGAAATCGCTCGTGTCCTGCTCGATCTGGTTCGCGAGCCGGTTTCGTGCCTCCTGGTCCCCAAAGACCCGCGCCTCTCCACTCTGTGCGGGAAGGCTCTCCGAAAGTCCCTCCGGGGCGGCGATCGTGTCGTTCGCGCCCGCCGCCGTGGGGGCCGTCCCGTCCGGCACAACCGACGCCGTGGATGCCTGCGCCGTGTCGGCGGGGACCGTCGTCGCCGCCGGGGGAAAGGGAAAGCCCATCCCGCCCGTAGTGGTGAACGCGAGGACCGTAAACAGAAGAAATGTGGCGAACAGGTACAGCCGGAAGGGCCGGATGTAGCGCTGCCGGCGCCCGTTCAGGTACTCCTTCGTGAGCCGACCGGGCAGGAAAAGAAACTTCGGGAGGGTCTTGAGCACCCGCAGGTCGAGCTCCACAACGGCCTCCAGCCCCTCGTTGATCATGTGCCAGATCGGCACGATGCGGTCGGCGGCCTTCTGTCCGCACTGCGAGCAGTACGGGCCGTCGAGGAGGGCCCCGCAGTTCTCGCACTGATCCTCCGGGGGCCGTCCGTCCGCCACATCGGCCCCTGTCGCGGACGCGCCGACTGGGGCTGGCCCGTCCGCCGGGTCACCCGACGGCTCGGCACTCGCCGCCTCCGCGGAGGTTTGCGCAGACGCCGCCCCGCTGTCCTCGTCCGGGTCCTCGTCCAGGTCCGCCATCGCCTCAATGCGGGCCAGGGCGTCTTCGGCCGCGGCCCGGGCCTCCTCCGGCGACGACGCGGCCTGCCCCGACGACTCATCGTCGGGGGCGTCCTCGGGGGCATCGGACCCAAACGGATTGAGGGAGGACGGCGGCATGGGGGATGGAGGGAGAAGGCGAACAGTGATTCATAGGCGTTCATACGCACTTCTCACGCTGAACGGGTGTTCCCCTTGCGCGCCGCCCGCCTGTCCACCGGCCCCGCGTCCCGTCCGAGTTAATACGCCTGGGCAAAGAGCACGCGGCCCTCGGACGGCTCGCCCGTGACCATGTCGACGCCGGTCTCGTGGTCCTCGCGGTCAAAGGGAATGAGGCGGATCGTCGCCGACGTTTCCTCCTGGATGCGGGCCTCGGTCTCCTCGGTGCCGTCCCAGTGCGCCCACACGAAGCCGCCCTCCTCGATGACCTCCTGGAAGGCGTCGTAGTCGTCGACCACGTGGGTGTTGTCCTCGTAGCGCGCCTGGGCCTGGTCGTAGAGGCCCTGTTGCACCTCGTCGAGCAGGTCGAGCACCCGGTCCACAATGCCGTCCTGCGGCACCACCTCCTTCGACTGCGTGTCGCGGCGGGCCACCTCGACGTTGTCGTTCTCCAGGTCGCGCGGGCCCACGGCGAGGCGCACCGGCACGCCCCGCACCTCGTGCTCGCTGAAGCGCCAGCCGGGGCTCTGCGTGTGGTTGTCGTCCATCTTCACGCGAATGCCCTGGTCCTCCAACTTCTCCCGAAGCTGCTCGCACTTCTCCATGACCGGCTGTTCCTGGTCGTCGTCGAAGAAGAGGGGCACGATCACGACCTGATGCGGCGCCAGCTTGGGCGGCAGCACGAGGCCCTGGTCGTCGGAATGGGTCATGATGAGGCCGCCGATGAGGCGCGTCGAGACGCCCCACGAGGTGGCCCAGACGTAGGACTCCTCGTTGTTCTCGTCGGTGAACGTGCAGTCGAACGCCTTCGCAAAGTTCTGCCCGAGGAAGTGGCTGGTGCCCGCCTGCAGCGCCTTGCCGTCCTGCATGAGCGCCTCGATGCAGTAGGTGTCCACCGCGCCGGGAAACCGCTCGCTGGCCGTCTTGCGGCCCTGCATCACCGGCATCGCCATGTAGTCCTCCGCAAACGTGGTGTAGACGTCCAGCATCCGCTCGGCCTCTTCGACGGCCTCCTCGCGCGTGGCGTGGGCGGTGTGGCCCTCCTGCCACAGAAACTCGGCGGTGCGCAGGAAGAGGCGCGGCCGCATCTCCCACCGCACCACGTTGGCCCACTGGTTGTAGAGCAGCGGCAGGTCGCGGTACGACTGGATCCACTTGCTGTACGTGTCCCAGATGATGGTCTCGGAGGTGGGACGCACGATGTAGTTCTCGCCCAGCTTCGAGTCCGGGTCCGGGATCAGGTTGCCCTCCTCATCCTGCGTGAGGCGCGAGTGGGTGACCACCGCGCACTCTTTGGCGAAGCCCTCCACGTGCTCGGCCTCCCGCTCCATGAAGCGCTCCGGGATGAAGAGCGGAAAGTAGTAGTTCTCGTGGCCCGTGTCCTTGAACATCTGGTCCAGTTGGTCCCGCATGTTCTCCCACAGGGCCATCCCGTTGGGCTTAATGATCATGCACCCGCGGGCGGGCGAGTTCTCGGCCAGCTGGCCGTTGCGGACCACATCTTGATACCACTGCGAATAGTCCTCGTCGCGGGGAGTGACGGCGTCGGCCATGGGCGTCGGGTGGTCTCGTGTAACAGATACGGAAAAGCCTCACGGGCCGGGGAGCACCCTCTGGGGCCGCAAGGGGACAGGTACCAACGTAGGCCCCATCCGATGCGCTTTTCAACGGCGATCCGCGGTGTTCGTCGTTTCTCCAGATCTGTCGGCCCGCCCCGCCTCCTCTTTGGAAACACCCTTCATCAAATCTCATTCTTTCCGTGCATGTCTCCCCAAAATGGGTGCAAAATGGTATGTCATTTCTCTTTCGGGGAATCTCACGGGGCAATGCACTTCCTCTCTTTGCGACCCTTGTGCTCGCCTTGGCACTGACGGGCTGTTACACGAAGCTCGGGACGGTGGCTTCCTCGGAGTCCACGCTGGGGCAGACAACGACCGACGCACCGGCTGTTTCGGAGGAGCCCCCGCCCTCCGACGCCGCCGACCGCACGCAGTCGTCCAGCACGGACACGCAAGACGCCGTCGACGACTTCTTCCAGGACGTTGACCATTATGCCCTAGAGCACCTGGACGCCTCCGACCGGGCCCTTGTGAAGCAGGCGACCCGCCTGCTGAAGGAGCGATCCGACAGTGAGATCAGTCGCTCAACGTACCGGGAACGGCTCAACAACTTCAGGCTGGACCACCCGGGCTTCTACGGAAACTTCTTTGGGGACCCTCTCTACGCCACGTACGATCTCCGGTACACCCGCCTGGCCGAGCTCCGACAGCGGATCGACACGTTTATTAACCCGCAAAATAGCGTCCGCAGTACGGCGAGCTTCTACTGCAGCCCCTATTCGTACGACCCCAACTTTGGAGGCCTCTGCAGTGGGCTTCAGTACACGTCCGCGGATTTCTTTTTCCTTCCGTCCGGCTCCTTCGACCCGGCGCAGGCCCTCCCCTCCCGGCCGAGCGCCTCCTTCGCCGTCGCCTCGCGGCTGTCTGATCAGCGTGCCACGATGAAGCGCAGTGCGAACGTCCACACCCTCAATTCGGAAGAAGAGCGTCCGCGCGAAAACGCCCCTGCCCTCTTGTCTGCGGACGCCTCGTCGAAGGACCGAGAGGCGACGCTCGACGTGCCCTCGGAGATCGAGACGCTCTCGAGTGAAGAGGTTGCGTCGTTGACCGAATCCGTCCGCGAGGGACTGTCCCCGCAAGAGCGAGTGGTCCTGCTTCAACATCTGCACACGCAGCGCGTCGGTCCCTCCGGCCGGTCGTCCACTCCGTCCCGGGCGGCCGAGGGCGACCTCGGTCTGCGTGTGGAGACGATTCGGCGGGCGGCCCGAGGACAGCTGTACGGCAGCCGGTCGGGCGGTCGAGCGTCCCCCTCCGACGCATCCGACTCGCCGTTCAGTGACGTGCGTTCGTCCGAGCTTCTCGACCGCCTGGAGCGTCGGCGGGGACGAACCGCCGGTTCCGCGACCGCCGACCGATCCGTCTCCGGAGGCGATCGCTCCCGTGGTACAACGGGCCGTTCCATCAGGGATCGGGCGTCGTCCGATTCCGGCTCCTCGTCGTCCGGACGGTCGGTAGACTCGTCGGACTCCGACGGAGAGTCGTCCTCGTCCGGCCGCACGGGACGCGAAGACTCCGACCGGTAGACAATTTGGAGGCCACGGACCGATTGCACGAGAGGCGGGCCGGCCCCGATCGGGGAAGGGGGGGCGGCCCCCAACTGTTGGATTTCATCTCCGAAGTGTCCCTTTCCCTGGACGGTCGCCCTCCCCGAACGGGGACTGATGTCTTCCGCCCCTCCTTCCCGCCCCCCTTTCCGGCGGGAATTGTTACCACAGCCCCTCTCATTGCGGCTTCCTCAGTGAACGGCGGAAAGCCCGCATGAGATTTGCTCCTTTGTCGTTGTACTCTGCCGTTCCGAGCGAGCCTCGCTCGGTAACTTTTGGCGAGTCCTCGCGTACAAGAGTGACATCGTCTGCCACCTATCCTGCCGGGGTGATCATTATGATTCACGCTTCGTTCTGGACCCGCTCGCTGAGGGGCTGGGTCTCTCCCGTTCTTCTCGTGGTGCTCTCCCTGGGACTCACGGGCTGCTACACGCAGCTTCAGACGGCTGACACGGGCCGCTCGGCCCCGGACAAGCAGCAAACCCGCACCGCAGACCGGGCGGAGACGCCGCAGTACGCCGATGAGTACCGCCGCGAATACCGCGACGGCGTGGGGGTGCGCTACGACGATCGCTACGACGAGATGGCCTACGCGGACGAGTACGAATACCTGTACGAGTACAAGTACAAATACAAGTACGGCGCGCCGTACCGGTACCGCACCTACTTCGACGACTGGTACCACGACCCGTTCTACCACGACTCGTTCTATCCCTCCGGGACGCGCTTCTCGCTGTCGTTCCACTTCGGGTCGCCGTTCTACTACCACCGGCCGTGGCGCTACTCCTCGTGGCACCGCTACGGGTACTCGCCCTTCGGCCCGCGCTACTACACGAACAATTACTACTACTTCGACGACGACTTCGATGAGGATCGGTCGTTTGCGGGCCGCACGTACCGTCCGCGCGGCGGCACCGTAGGCCAGAGCACGCGCGACGTCGTCTCCCGCGACGCGGGCGAGGCGCGCCGCGCCGCACGCCGGTCGGTCCCCACGAACGACAACGCTCGCATTGGGCGGTCGGTACGCGGCAGCGATCGGGACGACACCCCGCGCCGGGCCACGACGGGAAGGGCCTCGTCGGATCGGACCGGCAACGGACGGGTGGGTCGGGCCACGCGCCCCGGCCGAACCGACAACGACCGCGGAGCGAACCGCACGGTCCGGGAGCGCGAGCCCGAGCGCACACCGGACCGCCGAACGGGCCGTCGAAGCGGACGCGACACCGACAACGAGAACGCCCGCGCCCGCACCAATCGGGCACGGGCCGACCAGGCCGCCCGCCCGATGAGGGGGGCTGAGCGGAATGCCCGCGACGGAAACAGTGCCGCCCCGCGGTTTCGGCGCGACAGCACCGGCCGACTGCAATCGGAGGAGTTGCGCCGCGCCCCTACCGGCCGCATCGGTCCCGCCCGCACGTCTCGAATCGAGAGCCGGCTGGACCTCGACCAGCTCCGCCGCGACCAGCGTCTGTACGAGCAGCTCCGCGAGGACCGGGTGCAGCGGCGCGAGTCCTCCCCCCGGGAGTGGACGTCTGAGTCCTGGAACGCCCCCGAGACCCGAACGCGCTCGGGCCGCACCCGCACCACGCCGGAGCGCTCGACCTCGCCCCGCACCCGCTCCTCGTCCTCCGATGACTCGGGCACCCAGGCCCGCGGCTCCCGTTCCTCCGGATCGTCGAGCGATTCGGACCGCGGCGGCCGACGGGGCCGAAGCGACGATGACGGGGATCGGTAGCCGCCCGGCGACGCTTGTCTTTCGGGCCCTCCACCTCGCCCACCCCACCGGGGGCTTGTCCCAACCTGACCCGGGACCGTGCCCCCGGTGTGTCTGACCCCGACGCTTCCCTTTCGGACCAACCCTCCCCTCCTCCATGCTCCCGACCCTGCTGCCGTCTCCCGCTCGCCTCCTCGCCGCGCTGGGCGGCGGCCTGCTCCTCGCCCTCGCCGCGCTGCCCGTCCAGGCCCAAACGGCCGACGACGCCCTGCGCCTCTCCCTCCGGGAGCCCGCCATCGGCGCACGCGCCCTGGGCATGAGCGGCGCCGGCACCGCCGGATGGGCCGACCTGAGCGCCCTGTACACGAACCCGGCGGGCCTGGGCTTCTACGAAACCTCCGAGTTTGCGGGCAGCATGAGCCTTCTGAGCGCCACCGACGATGCGTCGTACCAGGTGGGCAGCGCCTCCCGCTTCGGGCGGGACGGCTCGGCGTCGTCGGTCCGCCTCGGCTCCTTCGCCGGGGTCTACCGCGCCCCCACCGCGCAGGGGTCCCTCGTCCTCGCCCTCGGCTTCACGCAGACGAGCACCTTCGACCGCACCCTCCGCTACCGCGGCGAGAACGAGCAAAACTCCATCACGCAGTTCCTCCTCCCCGCCTTCGCCGAGGGGAACGAGTGGAGCGTCGACGACGACGGCCTCCCGGTCGTCACCCCAATCCGGCCCTTCGTCGGGTTTACGGGCGGTGCCACCGAGTTCTTCGGCGGCGACTTTCAGGCCGGCGAGTATCCCTTCGAGCCCGCCGTTTTCCCCGGTACGCGCATCGTGCAGGAGGGCACCGTTCGCCGGGAGGGCCGCCTCAACGAACTGAACTTCGGCGGCGCCGTGGCGATCGCCCCGGGCGTGATGGCGGGCGCGACGGCCAACGTCACTATCGGGCGCTACTTCTTTGAGAATGAGGTGGAAGAGATCGACGCCTTCAACGAGAACGCGGGCTACGAGGTCGACGGGGACCTCGACGGCGCCTCGGACCGCTTCGGGCTGGAGACCGTCACGTTCCGGGAGAACTTTGAGTCGGACCTGACGGGCTTCAACCTGCGGCTGGGCCTCTCGGCCGACCTCACGCCGACCCTCCGTCTCGGGCTGACGGCCGAAACGCCCACGTGGACCAGTGTCAGCGAGGACTTTACCGATGCGTTCGTCCGAACGACCTTCAGCGAGGGCGGCCCGCTGGCCTACGGCGACGACCCGGACGAGGATGAGGCCCGGGGCACCTTCGACTACAGCGTGCGCACGCCCTGGCGCTACGGGGCCGGGCTGGCGTACGACACCGGGCGCCTGCGCGTGGCCGCCGACGTGGAGTTCGTGGACTGGTCCACCCTCTCGCTCGACTCCGAGTCGTTCGACTTCCCCGTCGCCAATGAAACCATCGAGGACGACTTCCGCGCCGTATTCAACTGGCGGGGCGGCGTCGAATATCAGTTCGCCGGCGGGCTGACCGCCCGGGGCGGCGCGGGGTATCGCCCCGACCCCCGCTCGTTTGAGATCACGACCCTCGACGGCGAGACGGAAGATCGGGCACGCACCTTTTTCTCGCTGGGCCTGAGCTACCCCTTCAGCGAGCAGCTCATCCTGGACGCGGGCTGGATGCAGGAGCGCACGCAGGATCAGTTCCAGCCGTACCCCCAGCCCGACCCCTCGCTCATCCAGAACGACATTGTGGAAGGCACGC
The DNA here is from genome assembly GCA_002894685.1 of Salinivenus lutea. Classification (GTDB taxonomy): domain Bacteria; phylum Bacteroidota; class Rhodothermia; order Rhodothermales; family Salinibacteraceae; genus Salinibacter; species Salinibacter luteus. Next base: position 66,318 of record NCRC01000006.1, on the reverse strand, counting down.
CCCCGCCGGTCATCGACGAGGATGTGATCCGCAACCAGTTCCAGGTGGGCGTGCGGTACCAGTTCTAACCGCGACTACCGCGAGTTCTCCTCCGCCCGCCGCTCCAGGCGGCGCTGGTACTTGTCCGCGGCGCGGTTGTGCTCCCGCAGGGTGCGGCTGAAGGTGTGCCCCCCGTCGCCCGTCGCCGCAAAGTAGTAGTAGTCGTGCTGCGCGGGCTGCGTGGCGGCGCGGAGCGACGAGGGCGACGGGTTGGTGATGGGCCCCGGCGGCAGGCCGCGAATCTGGTAGGTGTTGTAGGGGTGGTCGATCTCCAGGTCGTCGTAGAGCACGCGCCGCGTGCGCTCCCCCTCGGTCTGGAGGAGCACGTACTGGATCGTAGGATCGGCCTGCAGGCGCCAGCCGTCGCGGAGGCGGTTCACATACACCCCGGCGATCTTGGGCTTCTCCTCGTCGAGCAACGCCTCCCACTCCACGATGGACGCCAGCGTGATAACCTCCTGCTTCGAGAGGCCGAGGCTGTCGGCCCCGGCGGCCAGGTGGCGCTCGTAGAACCGATCGAACGACGCCTTCACGCGACGCACCACCCGCTCGGGCGAGGTGTGCCAGTAGAGCTCGTACGTCTCCGGCATCATGTACCCAAACAGCTGCTCCGGCGTCGTGCCCAGCTCGCGGGCGAGGCTCGTGTCGCGCAGGGCCGTCCGGAACGCCTGGGGCGTCAGTTCAAGGCGGCGCCCCACGACCTGGGCCATCGTCTCGGGCCGCGTGCCGGGCGGGATCGTCAGGCGCACCGGGTCCTGGAGGCCCCGCCGCAGGCGATCGAGGAGGTGGTAGTTCGACTGCCCGCCGCGAATGCGATAGTGGCCGGCCTTCATCTGATCGCCCCACCCGGTCACGGTCGCCAGCAGCCGGAACGTGGACGGGGCGGCGAGAATGTCCTGGGCCTGCAGCGAGTCGATCGTTGCCTCCAGCGTCGCGTCGCGGGGCACGATGACACTGCGTGGCGTGTCGGGCGTCGTGTTGGGGCCAAACACCAACAGTCCGCCGCCCCCAAGCCCAATCCCGCTGAGGAGCAGGCACGAGGCCGCAACAACGACCAGGGCACGACGGGTCAGCATACGAAGTCGCAGGTCGTGGGGAAAGAGCGCAGCCCCCGCATGTCGGAATCGATCAACGCACGCTCACCCGGCGTGTTGAGCCACATGACGGGGCGTCACAGTTGAAGGTTGGGCGCAACGTCGAGGGTGGGCGGGCTGTCCCGCCCCGTGTCCAGGTGCATCCGGCCCACGTTGGCAATCATCGCCGCGTTGTCGGTACAGTAGGCGAGCGGCGGCACGTGCACCTCGAATCCGTCGTGGGTTCCGGCCTCTTTCATTTGACGGCGGAGGGCCGAGTTGGCCGCCACGCCGCCCACCACGGCCACGTGGGCCGCCCCCGTCTCGGCGGCGGCCCGGCGGGTGGCATCCACGAGCGCGTCCACCACCGCGGCCTGCACCGACGCGCAGAGGTCGGCGCGATGGTCGGCCAGCAGGCGGGTGCGCTCATCGTCCGGGCGGTCGCGGAGGTAGTAGAGCACCGACGTTTTGAGGCCGCTGAACGAGAAGTCGTAGTCGTCGAGGCGGGTGCGCGGGAACTCGTGGAAGGCCGGGTCGCCCGCCTGCGCGTGCCGGTCGATCGCCGGGCCACCGGGGTAGCCGAGCCCAAACAGCTGCGCGGTCTTGTCGAACGCCTCGCCCGCCGCGTCGTCGCGCGTGCGCCCCAACACCCGATGCTCGCGATCCTCCGTCACGTGCACCAGTTCGGTGTGCCCGCCGGACACGACAAGGCAGAGGTACGGGCGGGGGACGGGCGGCCCCTTCACATCCGCCGAGTAGAGATGCCCCTCCAGGTGGTTCACGCCCAGCAGGGGCACGTCGAGCCCGCGGGCAAAGGCTTTTCCGAAGCTCAGCCCCACCAGGAGCGAGCCCGGAAGGCCCGGCCCGTAGGTGACGGCCACCGCGTCGAGGGTGGACGGGGACACCTCGGCCTCCTCGAGGGCCGCCTCCACCACCGGCACGATGTAGCGCTGGTGGTTGCGCGAGGCCAGCTCCGGCACCACCCCGCCGTAGTCCTCGTGCAGATCGGCCTGCGACGAGACGACGCTGGACCGCACCGCCCCGTCGTCGAGCACGGCGGCGGCCGTGTCGTCGCACGAGCTTTCGAGGCCGAGGATGCGCATGGGAAGACGGAGCAGACACTGAGCCGGAGCGCTCCTGTTCACGCGGACAAATCGGCACGGGATCCTCCGCGCGCGTGAAGCCCGAACAAACCAGCCCGTTCAGGGTATGGTGTCGTGGACAAACATTTGCCTCTGCTACGCACCCTTCCGAACCGACGACGGAGGTTCTCATGCGCACCGCTCTTTCGCTCCTGTGCCTCGCGTTTATGCTGAGCGTGATGGCCCCGGCCCAGGCCCAGCTCCGGGAAACGGCCCAGCAAAGCCGCTCGGTCCAGACCCAGCTGTATGATACCGGCTCGGCCGCCGTGAATGCGCTCGGGGATCTCTTTGGCGCCGAGCATTTCCGCATGAGTCATTCCTACGAGGCCTCGTTCTCCTCCTTTGGGGGCGAGACGAGCTCCATGGGCACGTACACGAGCTCGATGATGTGGCAATTTAACTCCAACTGGGCCGCCCGCGCCGACGTGAGCGTGGCCCACCCGTTTACGGGCGGAAACACCTTCGGGAGTCAGGAGCCGCGGGTCTACCTCCGCAACGCCGAGGTGGCGTACCGCCCCTCCGAAAACATGGAGTTTCGGGTGCAGGTGCAGCAACGGCCCTACAACCGCTACATGAGCCCGTACGGATACCATTCGCGTAGCAGCAGCGCCTTCCGTCCCAGGAGCACCCTCTTCTGGCAGAATTAGCCGCGCCGCCCGTCTTGCGGACGCGAAGCGCGGCACGCCGCCCGGCCTGCCGCGCTTTTGTGTTTGGATGGCTCAGTCTTGTGCCTATGGCTTCGTGGCAATCTCAAGTTGGCAACGGGGCGCTGAACGCCGCCCTCGTCGTAGGGGGGCTGGCGGTTGCGGTGCTGCTCTACGCGGTCGCCTCGCGAGCGTTTGTCTCTCCCCCGAGCCCCGAGCGCCCGGCCGACGACTCGACCGCCCTGGTCGGCTCGGTCATCCAGGTAGAGGTGCGCAACGGCGCCGGCATCGACGGGCTCGCGGCCCGCACGACGCAGTTCCTGCGTGACAGCGGCTTCGACGTCGTCGACGTGGGCAACTATTCGTCGTTCGACCAGCAGCAGTCCGTTGTGATCGACCGCGTTGGCAACCGAGAGGCCGCCCGCAAGGTCGCCGAGGCCCTTGGGCTCCCGGCCAGTCGCGTCCGCCAGGAGATCCGCCGACAGTACTACCTCGACGCCTCCGTCGTCATTGGCCGCGACTACACCGACCTTCGCCCCTTTCAGCAGTGATCGGACATTCCCGGCCCAACCGCCGGTTCGTTTTTCCTCCACGTATCCACCCACCAATGCCCTAAGTGCATGGCTTCCCCCGACTCCTCCCCCTCGACCGCCGAATCCCCCACGGCCCGCGCCCCGGAGAACACCGGCCCTGCGCTCGCCGCCCACGCCGTGAACGCCATGGCCGAGAAAAAGGCCCACGACATCACGGTAATTGACCTGCGCGAAGTGAGCAGCATGGCCGACTTTTTCGTGATCGGCTCCGGCGACTCCGACCTGCAGGTGCGCGCCATCGCCCGCGGGGTCAGCGAACGGATTGAGGAACAGTGTGGCGAGCAGCCCTGGAAAACGGAGGGCACCGACCATCTGCGGTGGGTGGTGCTCGACTACGTGGATGTGGTGGTGCACGTCTTTCTCCCGTCGCGGCGCGAGCACTACCGCATCGAGCGCCTGTGGGGAGAGGCCGAAAGCGAGACGATTTCGCCGGAGGGGGATGCGTCGGAGATCGACTTTCTCCAGGAGCTTCGCCGCTCCCCCGACGACGAATAGCTACGCCCGCTCCCCGAGAATCCGCTTCATCTCCTCATGACCCGCTTCTTTCTCGCCTGCGGCGCCGTTCTGGCGGGCCTTGCCGTGGCGGCCGGCGCCTTCGGCGCACACGGACTGGAGGGCCGCGTGTCGCCGGACCGCCTGGACACGTTCCACACGGCGGTCACGTACCAGATGTACCACGCCCTCGCCCTGCTCGTGGTCAGCTGGGCAACGGCCCAGGGCTGGGGCGGCGCAATTGACTGGGCCGGGTACTGCTTCCTGGCCGGCACCCTTGTCTTCTCGGGCAGCCTGTACGTGCTCGTCCTTACCGACACGGGGTGGCTCGGCGCCATCACGCCGCTGGGCGGCGCCGCCTTCCTGGCGGGCTGGGGCCTGCTCACCTGGGGCGTGCTGACGGGATAAGGACGCAGAAGTGGGATCGGGCGTCTCCTCCCTACGCCCTCGCACTCACAGCTCCTCGTCCTCAAACAGGACCGTGACGCTCGGGAGCAGGTCGTGCTGGCGGGCCAGATCGAGCAGCGACTCCGCGGCCACCTCCGGCACCTCGTACGTCCCGTGCTCGGTGCTGTCGACGGCCAGGACGTAGGCCACGTCCTCCTCGTCCTCCAGCTCGTCCGGCAAGTCCTCCCACGCCGTGGCCTCCTCGATCAGGAACGTGCCGTCGTCGGGCATAAACGAGGCAATGTACGCCTCGCGCTCCGCCTCGGGGTCGACGAGGCTCACGCTGCCCACGAGCCCGTACTCCAGGTCGTAGAACAGCGATTCGGACAGGAGGCGGTGCGTAAAGTTTTCGAGGTCAAAGTCAGCCATCGGAGACGAGAGTCGGGGGAAAGACGATGCGAGCAAGGCGTAGGAGTGCCCGTAGGGTATTCAGGCGACGCCCCCTTTTCAACAACGTGCCGGCGCGATCATGGAGATTTACTGTCCGAAGTGCGAGTGGGAGCCGCCGTCCAGCGCCCGCTGGGGCTGCACGTGCGGCCATTCCTGGCACACGTTCGACACGCACGGCCAGTGCCCGGAGTGTGGCCGGGTGTGGCGCGAGACGCAGTGCCTGGAGTGCCACCGCTGGTCGCCGCACCACGACTGGTACCACGACCTGCCGCCGGTGGAGCTGGAGGCCCTCCTGGAGTCGGAAACTGCCCCTGTGGAGGACCTCGCGGCCTATGCGGCGTCGCCGATCGCCCCGGCCATCTCCTTCAGAAAGTCGCGCGCCGGCTCTCCCCGCAACTCCGTCACCCGGGCCTCAAACCGGTCGGCGAAGTGCTCCACGACCGGCCCGCGCACGTCGTCGACCGTGATGGACGCGTCGCTCTCCTCCGCCAGCGACGTGACGCCGCGATCGGCGATGCCGCAGGGCACGATGTGGTCGAAGTAGGAGAGGTCGGTCGTCACGTTGAGGGCAAAGCCGTGCATCGTCACCCAGCGGCTGCAGCGCACGCCCATCGCGCAGACCTTGCGCTCCGGCCCCCGCTCGTCCGGCCCCACCCACACGCCGGTCCGCCCCTCCACCCGCGTCCCCGCCACGCCGTATTCGCCACAGGTGCGGATCACGACCTCTTCGAGCGTCCGCAGGTAGCGGCCCAGGTCGGTAAAGATGCGGTCGAGGTCGAGCAGCGGGTAGCCCACGAGTTGCCCTGGGCCGTGGAAGGTCGCGTCGCCCCCCCGCCCCACCCGATGAAAGGCGGCGTCGAGGGCGTCGAGCCGTTCCTCCGACACCAGCAGATTCTCCGCGTCGCCGCTCTTGCCGAGGGTGTAGACGGGCGGGTGCTCCAACAGCAGCAGCACGTGCGGAAGCGCCACGGGCGGCGACTCGCGCTTGGCCGCAATGAGGCGCTCCTGCACGCTCTGCTGAAGCGCACGAACCGGCGCATACTCCACCCGCCCCAGATGACACACAACCAGCGGACGCGACTCGGGCATGGGAGAGACCGCTCATGAGAGAACAGGGCGAAGCAGGGTCGACGTACCCGCGGGGAGGACGCTTAGTTTTGGGAAATGTTGACCGTCACATTGAAATTCCCGTTCACGTTCGTGTAGGACGGCTGTCGGCTGTCCCCCCTAAAGTCCTCGTACTCCAGCGTAAAGTCGGCCGTCACACGATCGCTAATGCTGTAGGAGATCTGCGGCTGCACCGTGAGCCGTTCCGTTTCGCTGATGATCGACACGTTGTCGCCCTGCTGCGCCTGGCGGGGGTCGTACTCGGATCCGGCGGCGTTGGCCTGTTCGAGGGCGGGGCGCAGGCTGTATTCGCGCTCGTCGTTCACCTGCTGGGTGAAGGTGACGGAGAGCTGCACGCGGTTTTCGATGCGGCCGAACGGGAGAAACGGAATGGTGAACCCCTGCGCGGTGTAGGAGAGCTGCCCGGAAATTTCACTCGTCTCCCGCTCCGCAATCCGCAGGCTGGCGGTCCGAAGCGAGGTGGTCGTCCGCCGGCTCCACTCCACGCTCGTCTGCAGGTTGCCGGGCCAGGTGATGTCGATCCCCACCAGCGGGCTGTACTCCTCCTGCAGCTGGGGCGAGCCGAGCTGAAATGCCGCCCGGCGGTACGCGAAGGGCGTGCCCCCCTCTTGCCCCCCAACCGTGAGGGTCGCCCCCTCGCCCGCAATGTTTGAACGCTCGAAGCTGGTCTCGTACGTCGCATTGTAGCCGTGCCGGAGGGAAATGCTCTCGGTAATGCTGCGGATCAGCGGCCAGTCGGACAGGCCCGTGTAGCGCACCGTCCACCCCGGCATCGGAAACGGCGCAAACCCGTTGGCGAGGCCGGTGCCGCCGCCCGTGAGGTACCCGCTGCGGAAGTCGGCGGTCACCGAGGCGTTGGTGAGGGGGACGCTGGCGGCCGCAAGGGTGTCCTCACTTCCTGCCTGGGCCCGGAGCCTGCCGAGCTGTTGCTCAAAGAACGAGCCGAACGACCCAAAGGCCCACACCGACGCGCTCGTCTGTCCACGTTCGGACCGCGACCGCGCGATCCCGTCTTCGGTTCTGCGAAAGCTGACCTGCGGGCTCGAGCTCCAGCTCAGGTTCCAGTTCAGGTCCACGTCCAGGGCCGGGCTCGGCGACAGCGTGGTGCTGCCCTCAAAGTCGTGCTCGTCGGTGAGGTTGTCGACCACCCGCTGCCCCTCCGGAAAGACGCGGCGCCCCGACTCCGGGGCAATGGAGCGGTCGAGCCCCAATCGGTAGCCGAGGGACGGCCCCTCGCCCCGAACGGCATCGAGCAGCCGGTACTTTTTGTCCACCTGCTCGATGCCCCCCTGGTCGTTGAGCGTGGCGTCGCCGACGTTGGAGGAGCGGGACGTACGCGTGCCGTTGTAGTTGACCGTGAGGTCATCAATGTCCAGGACCGTGAGGGCAAGGCCCCGGAGCAGCCCAACGGGGTCGGGGAGCGGCACGTCGCTCCACTCGACGCCCCCGTCCTCATCCTCCTCGTCCCCCTCCGGCGCCGGTCGATCGTCGCTCCGCTGGGCCTCCCGCATGCGCTCGAAGAAGCCGAACCGCTCCCAGACCCGATTCGGGCGCAGGCTCACGCCCGTCCGCAGCGTGCCCTCGTTGCGGACGCTGGCCCCCGTGTTGCTTCCCTGCGAGCTGTTCTGCCAGCCGAAGGACGACTGGTAGGAGATGTCCTGCACGTCGATCCAGTTGAACACCTCGCGGTCCAGCAGCCCCACCTGCAGCGTCGTGGAGAAGCGCTGGCTGTACTGGTTGGTCCGCGGGCTGGCGTCCCCGAACACGAGATCCTGAAACACCTCCCACTCCGACCGCCACTGCTGTCGGTCCTCCACGAAAAGGGTCGTGCCGAGGCTGTCGCGCGCACTGTTCTGATACACGTCCGGCAGGTCCGGGAGGACCGCCTGCGGGTCATTGAAGAAGGCGGCGGTGTCGACCCCGGCCACCACTTGTCGGCCCAGTGCCGAGTTGTCCGAGAGGAGGAGGTTGCGCTGCGTCCGGCGGGCCACGTCGTCCAGGCTCTGCCGCGTGTCGGTGTCGAAACTGAAGCTGAGGAACTGGAAGGGGCTGTACTGCAGGTTGAAGCGGCGTTGGTGGGTGAAGTCCTGGTTGTCGCGGAAGGGGCTGGCGATGCGGGGCGGTTGTGCGCGGTCGCGCCGGGCCGAGAGGCGGCTGCGCCGGGTGGTGGCATTGCGCTCGGCGGTCCCGGTAAAGGAGAGCGAGGAGGGCACGTAGTTGAAGTCCACGTCGCCGAGGAGGCCGAGGACGGGCACCTCCGGGAGAAACCAGAGGGGCTCGACGGTGCGCGGCTGCCCGAAGTCGAGCTGGTACTCCAGCGTGCTGCTCCAATTCCACTGGTTGTCGATGCTGCGCTGCGGGCTGCGCGCCGTCCGATCGAAGTACGAGAAGTTCAGGGCCGTTGCGTCGACGGTCTGCCGCATGAGCCAGGCATCCGACCCCTGCTTCGAGAAATTGGCCGTGAGTGTGCGCCGCACGTTGGCGGTCTCGGAGGCCCGGCGCACGCTGTCCTGGAGCGCCTCTCGCAACTGACGTGTCGACCACTGGTCGGGGTAGCGGTCGCCGAACCGGGTCTCCAGGGAGTCCGCGTTCAGGCTCCCAAACAGCTGCTGCACCTCCCGCACCTCAATGTCGCCCCGCTCCGGATCGTAGCGCGGCTCGGTAAGGCTCGACTGCATCTGCAGCGTAACGGGGATGTTCCACCCCTCCTGCTGCGGAAACAGGGACCCGAGCTCCAGGTCGGCTCGCACGTTCCAGCTCGTGTTGCCGGAAGATTCGCGCTCGTTAAGGGTGCTGTTGAGGCCGCCGAAGCCGTCGGTGCGACGCTGAAAGCTGCCCTGAAGCGACGCAAGGTCGGCCAGCTCAATGTCGGCCGTGGTGTTTGCCGCCCAGCCCGAGCGCTCGTCGTAGCCGCTCACCCGAAGCTCGTTCACCCACAGGTCGATGTTTTCGAGCGCCCGGTCGCCGCTCTCGCCCACGTGACGAATCCCGACGACGGCCGTGCTGATCTCGTTCAGGGACGGCGTCCCTCGGATTTTGATGGTCGTGCTGCTGTCGGGGGCAAAGTCGAGGGGCAGGCCCGCGTCGTCGCTCGTGTACACGGAGTCGGGCGAGACGGGGCTCTGGTCCCGGGCGGTCTTTAGCTGCGACAGGGCGCTGAGCAGAAGGTTCATCTCGTTCTCTTCGCGCCAGAGGCGCTGGCTCCCGGAGGCACTCGGCACGTCGTTGGGCTCCAGGCGCTGTTCGTACTCGTAGTAGTCGTCTGTTTCGTTCGCCCCGATGCGGACGAACAGGCGCAGGTTTTCGCGGATGTTGTCTTTCACCTGCGGGCTGTTCGACGCGCCGTGCACGTGGGTGTACATCCGCAGGTTGGAGTACTTCAGCAGGTTGAGCCCCTGAAACGACTTGAAGATGCCGCGCTGTCGTCCCGGAGTCAGCTCGTCGATGCCGAGGAGCAGAGACTGCTCGCGGTTGCGGCGCTGCGCTCCGCGGGAGGTCTGGCTCCGGCTCACGATGGCGCCGACCGGCGCCTGGTACTGCGGGTCCTCCTCGTTGTTGATGCTCGCGACGCGCACCTCCCCGTCCCCCGGATCCATCACGTCGCCCTCGTCGACGGGCTGCTCGGCCACGGGCTGGGAGGCGCGCCACTGGCTGCCCACCAGCTCGAACGAGGCAAACCGCATGGTCACCGGCGCGGCGTGGCCCGTGGTCCAGAGGCGGATGGACTCGATGCGCGTAAAGTCCTGAATGTTGCCCACGGTGCGGGTCGGCTCCTCCACCGGAATGCGGATCTTGTACCAGTCCTGCCCCTCGCCCACCCGACTGACCACGTAGTCGGTGGGCCCGGAGTCGCGCCCCGCCCGCTCCCGCAGTTCATCCAGCGGGATGGCGTACTGGTAGTAGTCGTTGGCGAGGGTGACGTTGCCCCCCGTGCCGTCGAGGTCTTCCGTGTCCGGCGAGCGGGCCACCCCCCGGCGCAACGATACCTCCTCGGCGAGTTGATTCTGAGACTCGAAGCCGTTGAGCTCGATTCCGGCGTAGTAGCGGCTGAAGCGTTGCTGGAGCGTGGCGCCCCGCGGGAAGAACCGCTCCTCACTGAAGTAGCGGTCGTTCTCGTAGTACTGGTAGTCGTCGGCGGAGGGGTCGTCCTGAATGCGCGCGACCTCGGCCCGCAGCCGCCGGCGCTCCGCGTCTGTGAGGCCCAGTTGGCCGAGGGCGTCGCGGAGACTATCGGCCCGCTCGACAAAGTCGGAGTAGAAGTTCGTCTCCAGCAACTCCGGGGCGTACGTGCCGCCATCGGTGTAGGACACAAGGCCGTCGAGCCCCAGGTCTTCCGTCCTCCCGTCCCGAATGTCGATGGCGCCATTTTGCGAGGGGCTGCCCGCAATGCGGCTCAGCTCGCCCAGCTCGCTGGGATTGAAGGTGGTGGAGAGCCCGTCCTCCGTGTTTAGCCGCTCGTTGGGCACCACGTCCTCGGAGATGGTGCCGAGGTCGAGGTACAGCATGGCGTCGTCGCTGACCTCCCCGTTCTGCGGGTACACCTTCACGATGAACTCGACAAACTCCACGTTCTGCACCGAGAAGTCGGTGTATCCCTCGGGCATCCGTCGCGTGATGCCGCCCCACACCTGGGTCGGGTTCTGAATGAAGTCCTCCAGGTTGGGCGTGTAGTTGTAGGGCCCGCGCATCCACGGATTGAAGTACACGTCGAGGGTGCGGAGGGTGGGGTTGGCCGTCCCTCGGGTGTCCCGGTTGAACACCTCGCGGATGTCGAGGAGGCGGGTGGCCTCTTCCGGGCCGCGCGGCTCCACCTTGCCCTCCAGTTGCTCCTTGATCTGCTCGTTGAGCTGGTACCACCCAAAGCTGCCCCGCCAGTACGTGCGCGCCTGGTCGTCCTCGTTGCCCGGCCCGTCGCCGTTCAGCTGGGGCGCCTCGCCGATCGAGTCGGGCGCGGCGCTCACCTGCCAGGCGTTCAGCTGCTCGCGCAGGGAGAACGTGTTCTCGAAGCCCTCGAAGTCGTCAATGTACGAGATGCCGTTGCGCTCGTCCGACGCGAAGCTCTCCCGCTCGCTGTTGGCCACCTCCTCAATCGTGCGCTCGTAGGCCTCCGTCTGGGTGTGGCCCGGGCGGAGCTGGGCAAACTCGCCGCTGATCGACAGCCGGCTCTCGGCGCGCGTTTCGATGAGCGGAAGGGCATCGACGGCCTGCGTGAGCCAGCGGGGCGTCAGGTCCATCGAGCCGTTCACGCCCCAAATGGTGTTCTTGACGGGCTCCTCGCCCACCCGGTACTTGTCGACGGGCGACTTCTGACTCAGTCGCATAATCGTTGCGCCCAGCGAATACTGGTCCCGCAGGCTCCAGTCCGCCCGGGCGCCCAGCAACGTCTTCTGCTGAAGGTCGGCGATGCTGTTCTGCTCGTACGAGATGTCGATCTCGCGCCCCTCGGCGAGGTACGACTGGTTGGTGATGTTGACGGTCCCGCTCTGGTAGTCGACCACGTAGTCGGTTCCTTCCTGCAGGGTTTGCCCCCCGGAGGTGACCTCCACCGAGCCTTCCACCAGCCCGGCAAAGGCCTGCAGGTCGTAGAAGCCCTGCGTCTGCCCCTTGTAGGACCCCGAGACCGTGTAGACATTCTTCTGCTTGTCCTCCTTCTCGGCGTTCGTCTTCTTCTTGAGGTACAGGTTCTGAAAGGCAAACGGCTCGCCGTCCGCGCGGCTGCCGTTGGCCTCGGCCACGTCGAGGATGCGGTCGCCGAAGGGCCGGAGGTACGGGAAGTAGAGGAGGCCCTGGTCGGCGTCGATGGTGAGCGGCGTGAAGTCGAACTGATTGTCGGGGCTGGGCGCCCCATTCTCGTTGATGCGGTCGAGCCCCAGCACCTGGAGGAGCGTCTGCTGATTGGCGATTTCGGGGATCGTGGTGCTTGCCCCCTGCCCCGACGGATCGTACTCAATGTCGAGCTCAAAGCTGTTTGAGTCGAAGCCGCGCCCGCCCAGCCGGTAGATGTTGCGCATCTCCAGGAACCAGGCGGCCGGTTCGGAGGCGGCGTTCGCGCCCGGGGCCACCGGGTCATTGGGACGCAGCAGCTTCAACACCAGCCGGTCGGCGTTGATGCCCCCGTCCGTGCCGCCCTGATCCCCCGCAAAGTCGCCGACCGTGCGCACCTCGCCGCCGGCCCGGTAGCGAAACGCGACCGCAAGTGCCTCTCCGGAGCGCAGGCGCTGGCTGAGGGAGAGGAAGCCCAGTCGCTCGTCGAGGCGGTAGTCCCGCCCGCGCTGCAGCCGTTTGAAGTCGCCGGACACCACATCCTGCGAGCTGAGGCTCTGCCCCAAATTCGCCGATACGTAGTTCGAGACGGTGGTCTGCCCGTCCCGGAGGTTGTCCAGGTCCGACTCGGTGTACTGGTCCACCCGGGGGCCCGGCAGCTCCTGCGCCGTGTAGTCGTCCGCCTCCCGCACGAGGGCCGCCGGCTCCCCCAGGTCCACCACGGCTGCGGCCTTCCGCACGTCCGAGTCGTTGGGCCCCGTGGACGTGCGCAGCTTCCACACCTCCACGTCCGTAATCTGGTCGAAGCCGTTGAAGAGCGTGATCGTCGTGGGATCCTCGTGGGCTTCGTTCCACGTGTTGCGGAAGTAGTAGCCGAGGAAGAAGTGGGTGTCCTCGTCGTAGTTGGTCGGCTGCAGATCAAACTCGGTGCTCTCGGAGCCGCCCTCAATAGAGAGGCTGTTGGACTGTCCCTCCTGTTGGCTCGCAATGGTGGTGAGGCTCAGGTTGCCGAGCTGGAACTGGCTCTTGATGCCGAAGAGGCTCTGCCCGCCGCTGATGAGCTGCGAGGGCGTTTCCAAAAACACGTTGCCCGCCTCCACGCTCTGCACAATTTCGTCCTCGTACCCGCTGTACTCCAGCTTCACCTGGTTCTGGTAGTCGAACTGGTTGTTGGTGTCCCAGTCGACGTTCATCTGCAGCTTGTCCCCAATCGTGCCGGTGATGCCCAGGCGCAGGTCCTGCTTGAAGTTGGGGTCGATCTGCGTCGCGTCGCCGGTGCGGGCCCCCTGCTGGTCATTCTTGCTGTACTGGAACCCCGCCTGAATGTCGGCCTGCCCGTTGACGCGCAGGTCCACCTCCGGCTTGCCGAAGATGGTGGAGAACGTGCTCTGGCGCCCTCCGGGCACCACCATGTTCACCCCGAGCCCGCTCCGATCCACCTGCTGCTGTCGCTGCTGGAGGAGCGACGTCCAATTTTCGCGCAGGGCGGCCCGTTGCCGGTGGCGCCGGTACGTGTCGGCGTCGAGGCGCATGGGCCCCTCCGTACGGCGCGTGTCTTCGACTCGGTAGCTGGTGCCGCTGGAGTCGAGGGTGACGCGGGGCCCTTGCCCCGACGCGTCGGCCGGGGAGACAAAGGGCGAGGGGTCGTCGAACAGCTCCCTTCGGCCCCGCCGCACCGGCACGTAGCGATCAATAAGGGCGGTGTCGACAGCCACCGTGTCGGCGGCCTCCCCGCCTGCCTCGCCGAGGCGGGCGCCCCCGGCCCGCTCGCGAAGCGAGGGGCCCTCCGGGACCGGGGCCAGCGGGGCCACGTTGCCCCGCAGCGAATCGGCCCCGCTGCTGTCCGCCGCCGGGCGGTCTTGGGCCCGGGCGTCGGACGGGCCGAGGGCCGGAAGCAGCCCCCACGCCAGCACCACCAGAAGGGAGACAAGCCGTCGGACGAACCGCCTCTCCTCCCTCCGTCGCCGGAGCGGGCCGAGCCAAATGAAACGCAGAACGAAAGGCACGGGGACAACCAAACGCGAACAGGCTACAACGTGCGCCGGGCCCTACGGGTACACAGCAGAACGGGGCCCACCGCCACAGGGGAGAACGCCCAGGCAATACGACAGGGTGTGTAGCAGTTCCGTGCCGATACAGGAAGAGAGATGATGAACAAAACAACGCCATGCGAGCCCGCCGCACATGGCGACGAGCCGCCGAGTTGCAACGTACTTCACAACTCGCGTTCTTTTCAAGCCGAGGGCTCCCCATTCGTTCCGGTTACGCGTGCTCGCCCTCCAGCGGCTGCTTCGTGGTGACGGAGCGGTAGCCCTCGTACCATTCGTGGTGCACATTCAATCCCCGGTCGGCCACCTCGTTGAGAAAGAGTTCGCGGGGAAGCACCTCCTCGGGCACCCCGGCGCCGCCGCCGGACACCGCCTGCTCGCGCGCCAGGAGGAGGGCCGTGACGACCGTCGGGATGGACGTGCACCGCATCATGGCCGTCTGATGCGTGTGCTCGTTGTACCGCTCGACGGCCTCGTACACCAGCGTGGCCGGCGCCCCGTCGCGCTCCCCCCGCACCAGAACCCGCAGGAGCACCGCGTCCTCGTAGTCCCCGCCCAGCCGCTCGCGCATCCGGCGCACGAGAATGTCGCGGTACGTGAGGTGCGTGCGCACCCCAATTTTGCGATCCTCTCCCAGCCCCAGGCCCATGAGGAACCGCATCTGCTGGGCGTGGCCGGGCCACCGGATGGTTTTGTGGTCGAGCTCATTGATGCGCCCCGCCAGCGTGTCGGTGAGCGTGGACAGCCCCCCTTGCGTGCAGAACGCCTCCATGGTGTCGAAGGGCTCCTCCTGAAAGTGGATCTCCTCGTCGCGCGACAGTGCCTCGACCTCCACCACCTGTCCGTTTTCGATGAGGCGCCCCGGATGGGTATAGTCGTCAATGATGCGCTCGGCGGACCACGAAATGCGGAAGTTGAAGGGCGGCTCGGGACGGAGGGGCACGTCGCCCACCCGAATGGAGGCCGACTGCGCCCGATCGAACTGGTCGATGCCGTGGAGGCACAGAACGTTGACGAGCCCCGGGGCGAGGCCGCAGTTGGGCACGATCCAGACGGACTTTTCGCGGGCCCGCTCGTCGAGGGACAGCTGCTGCTGCACCGTGCGGTCGTCCCCCCCGAGGTCACAGAAATGCACCCCGGCATCGAGGCACAGCTCGGCCAGGTCGGGGTTGTGCTCCGCCGGAACGCAACTGACGACGCAGTCGCTCCCCTCCACAATCTGGGACAGCACATTCATGTCCCGCGCGTCGACCTGAAACGAGCGGAGGGCGGGGCTGTCGATCTGATCGTGCAGCCGCTGCAGGGCCCGCGAGCGCGTGTCACAGATCTGCACCTGTGACACATCGTCGTCTCGCGAGCACAGTTCGTGTACGACGGCCGCTCCGATGGAGCCGGCGCCGATTACCGTGAGTTTCATAGGTTGGGTCCGCACCTTCAGTCAAAGTGGATCGCTGGAACCGGGCTACTGGTCCACGCCCCCACGCCCTTCCAGCGCACGGGAAAGAGTCGCCTCGTCGGCGTACTCCAGGTCGCCCCCGATGGGAAGCCCGCGCGCAATGCGCGTGATCGTCACATCGAAGGGCTCGAGGAGTTGGGAGATATAGTAGGCCGTCGTGTCGCCCTCTACGTTGGGGTTCACCGCCAGGATGACCTCCTGAACGGGCGAGGCGGGGTCGTCGTCCGCATCGGCCCCGGCGTCGGGCGCGCCATTCTGGGCTCCGTCGCCCGCGGCGGTGTCGTCGAAGGACGGATCGATGCGGGTGGCCAGTTCGTGCACCCGGAGATCGTCCGGCCCCACGCCGTCGAGCGGCGAAATGACGCCCCCGAGCACGTGGTACACGCCCCGGTACTCGCCCGTGCGCTCGATCGCCAGCAGGTCGCTGGACTCCTCTACGACACAGATGGTGGACTGGTCGCGCTTGTCCGATCGGCAGATGGGGCAGGGATCGTTGTCGGCCACCACGTAGCACGTCGTGCACCGCTGCACCTGCTCCTTAACCGCCATCAGGGCGTCGGCGATGGCCTCTACCTCCTCGCGCGGCATCTTCAGCACGTAATTGGCAAGCCGTCGCGCCGTCTTCTGCCCGATGGTGGGCAGCTTCGTAAACTGCTCCACCAGGGCCTCGACGGACTCCGAGGTAAACTGCATCGGGACACTGTCGGATTTCGAGTTTTTAAATACGAATGCGTGTGGCGCCGCCGGCCGTCAGTCCCCGGCCCCGCCACCCGCAATTCGCCACTGCCTACAGGCCGAGCTGGCTCAGGTCCATGCCCGGCGGCAGCATTCCGCCCATCGAGTCCTTCATCTCCTTCTGCGCCATCTCGGACGCATCTTCGAGGGCCTTGTTGACCCCGGCGATGATCAGGTCCTCGAGGAGCTCCAGGTCGTCGGGGTCCACGGCTTCCGGGTCAATTTCGAGGCCCGTAATTTCCTGGGCGCCGTTGGCGGTCACCTTCACCATGCCGCCCCCCGCCTCGGACGTCACCGTCTTGTCTTTCAGCCCTTCCTGGGCCGCGTTCATCTTTTCCTGCATTTCCATCATTTTGCCGAACATGTCGGACATGTTCATGCCTCCGGGTCCCTGGTTGGCCATAGGTCTGGTTGGTCTCGTGTCAAAGCGTCGGGAGTGCGTGTGCCGCCTCAGCGGGGCCCTGCAGGCTCTGCGGGGCCGGCCGGACGGATGCGTTCGAGAATCGCTTTCGGTACAACGGGCGACTGTGTAGACCGATCCCTGGCGGTCCGGAGCCGCGCCCGCGCCCTACCAGATGGGTTCGGCCTCGAACTCAGCAAAGAGCACGTCGAGGGCCGGGTAGGTGTCGCGGAGGGCCCGAAGCTGCTCCCGCGGGCTCGCCGGGGACTGTGCGGTCTCAGAATCCTCCTCCGCGTCGGGCGTCGGCTCGTCGACGACGAACTCGATTCCGTCGAGGCGCTCGTCGATCGTGTCGGTGAGGTGGTCGAGCAGCACGCGCCGGTGGTCGCGCAAGGTGTCGCGGTGAAGCGCGCGGGCCACAGAGACGATGAGCACCCCGTCCGTAACCTCTACGGGCTCGGCCTCCTCCAGAAAGAGCCCCAGGCGAATGTGGTCGCCCCGAATGGCCGCGACGAACTGCGACCAGTCCTGCGCGACGCCCACGGCGTCGGTGGACGATCGCACCTCCGGCTCGGCGACGGTGGCCTGTGCGGTCGGCCCCTCCGACGACGCAGGGCCGGTCCGCCGGTCCGTTGCATCGGTCGGGCCCTCTTTCGGGTCGTTTTCGGGCGTCCCGTCCTCGTCGGAGGGCGCGGGGTCGCTGTCCAGGGCCGGGGGGCCGAACAGGTCGTTGTACGCGCCCGCCGCGTCGTCCGGCCCGTCGTCGTTGTCCTCGCCGCCGCGGTCGGGGTCGTCCTTCGTCTCTTTTTCCTCCCGCGCCGGCTCCGTCGCCTCGTCTTCGGTCGCCTCTTCTTCGTCGGCGTCCCGCCCCGAAGGCGCTGCCGCCTCCTCTTCCTCCCGGGAGGCAGCGGGCGGCGACTCGGACGTCGCGCCTGTCGGCCGCCCCGCGGACGCATCGACCGTCGTCGAGGGGGAGGCGTCGGTCGAGGCCGTGTCGGCGGTCTCTGCTCCGCCCTCCGGGGCCTCCGACCGCCGGGCCGCTGCCGAGGAGCGGTCGGCACCGTCGGGGGACGGGGCCGGATCTGCGTCATCGGCCGGGGGGGCGCCCGCACGGTCGTCGGGCGCAGCGGCAAGTGAGGCCGGAATCTCTCCTTCCTCCGCCATCTGCTCCAGCCGGTCGACCTTCTGAAGGACCGTCTGCAGGTCGGCCGCCCGCCGCATCTGCGCCATCTTGAGGAGGGTCGTCTCCAGCTTGAGGCGCGGCTGGGGGCTGTTTTTCACCTCGTCCTGCGCGTCGCCGGCGATGGTGAGAAGGCGGAGCAGGTCCGCCTCGCCAAAGCGCTGCGCCGCCTCGGCGTACTGGGCGCGTGTGCTCTCGGCCACCTCCGCCAGCGCCTCGCCGCCCAGCGACCGGGCCACGAGCAGGTTGCGCAGGTGCTCCGCCAGCCCCACCAGAAACTCCTGCAGGTCGTACCCGCTGCGCACCACCTCGCGCACCAGCTCCAGAACGCCCGCGGTGTCCTGCGTCGCCACGTGGTCGGTGAGGTCGAAGTAGAGGTCCTGGTCCACCACGCCCAGCGCCTGGGTGAGCTCGCCGTACGTGAGCGTTTTGCCGCAGAGCGAGATGGCCTGGTCGAAGGCCGAGAGGGCGTCGCGAAGCGCCCCGTTGCCCTTGCGGGCCAGGAGCATCAGGCTCTCCTCGTCGGCCTCCACGCCCTCCGTCTCGCAGATCTCGCGGAGGCGGTCCACCATCTTGGGCACCGGGATGCGGCGGAAGTCGAACCGCTGGCACCGCGAGAGGATGGTGGGCAGCACCTTGTGCGGCTCCGTGGTGGCGAAGATGAAGAGGGCGTGGGCGGGGGGCTCCTCCAGCGTCTTCAGCAGGGCGTTGAACGCCTGCTTCGACAGCATGTGCACCTCGTCGAGGATGTAGACCTTCTTGCGGTCGCCCTGCGGCGGAATGCGCACCTTTTCGCGCAGCTCGCGCACGTCATCGACCTTGTTGTTCGAGGCCGCGTCCATCTCGAAGACGTTGAGACTGCGGCCCTCCTCGAATGAGACGCACGAGTCACACTCGCAGCACGGCTCGGCCTCGTCCTCGCGCTCCGCCCGGGGCGTCTCGCAGTTGATGGCCTTCGCCAGGATGCGCGCGGCGGTCGTCTTGCCCACCCCCCGCGGGCCGCTAAAGAGGTAGGCGTGCGCCAGGCGGTCGAGCCGGAGCGCGTTCTTCAGGGTGTCGGTGACGTGCTCCTGCGCGACCAGCTCCTTGAAGAGCGAGGGCCGGTACTTACGCGCAGTGACGAGGTAGTCCCGGTCGGCCATGGGGGCTGCGGAGGGCAAGTGAGGAAAGGGGACGGAGGCACCCCTCAAGTATACCGGCGGGGGACGGAGACATCAATGATCGGGGGGCTCCGGCCTGCCGGGACGTCGCTACTCGGAGGACGGATCCGGCGTGCTCGGCTCGCGGCGCTCCGGATCGGGCGTGCTGGGCTCGCGACGCTGGGGGTTCGGCACGCGGGGCGGCTGCTTGGGCTGACGCTGGGGCGTGCGTTGGGGCTGGCGCTGGGGCGTGCGCTGCGGGGTGCGCCGCCGCGGGTTGGTTGGGGCAGTCGATTCGGATCGAGGCATGGGCACGGATCGACTCATCTCGGCATCCATCGAGCACTGACTGTACTGTCCATACAGGGTGCGCCCCGGCGTGTTGGGCCGCCTACGCCTTCCGCTCGGCGGGGGACGTCTCCTCCTCTGCGTCTGCCCTGTCGGCGGGACGAGCGGCCGCCTCGTCCGCCTCCGCGGACGCCTCCGCCGCCGGGGCCCGCTCAATCACATCGGTGTGGGGCCGCGGCCGCTCCACGGTTACGGGCTCCGGCTCGAAGCACTGTCGGCAGCGCGGCTCGTAGGCGTC
This sequence comes from Salinivenus lutea, assembly GCA_002894685.1. GTDB lineage: Bacteria > Bacteroidota > Rhodothermia > Rhodothermales > Salinibacteraceae > Salinibacter > Salinibacter luteus. The sequence goes on along the minus strand of NCRC01000006.1, from coordinate 47,063 downwards.
GGTCGCCCCCACGAGCACGCGCTCCTCGCCCGGCACAATGCGCTGGGAGTGGTTCGCCGGGGCGCCGCACACCACGCACACGGCGTGCAGCTTGGTCACGTGCTCGGCCACCGCCATGAGCTGCGGAATCGGGTCGAACGGGTCGGCTCGATAGTCGGTGTCCAGCCCGGCCACCACCACGCGTCGCCCCTCCGCCGCGAGCTCCTGACACACCTCCACGAGCTCCGAATCGAAAAACTGCGCCTCGTCTACCCCAATCACGTCGGCGTCCCCGGCCATGAGCACAATCTGCGACGCCGCGTCGACCGGGGTGGTGGCGATCGCGTTCTCGTCGTGGGACACCACCTCGTCCTCGCTGTAGCGCTCGTCGAGGGCCGGCTTGAAGACCTCCACGGACTGCCGGGCGATGCGGGCGCGGCGGAGGCGGCGGATCAGCTCTTCGGTTTTCCCGCTAAACATCGAGCCGCAGATGACCTCGATCCATCCGGTTTTTCGGTCGCGGTCGACGATGTGGGGTTCCAGGGCGGACATAAAGGGACCAGCAGTGAATCCATCGGGCGGAGCGGACTCCAAGGTAAGCCATCACCCGGTCCGAATCCAACCCCGGCCTGCCCCGGCGGCGCTTCCGGAGGCCCCCGGCACGGAAGGCGCGCCGACCCGATCGGGGCCCGCTGTATTTACACGTTTTTCTGCGGGCCCCTTTTCGTTTCTGGGTCTCGGAACCGCTTTTTCTGATCCCCGCCACCCCGAGTTTTCTCGACCGCCCGTCCGCATGCTGCGTTCTCGCCCTCGCGTCCGTGCCCTCCTCGCGTACTGGTGCGCCCTGTCCGTCGTACTGGCGTTGGGCGGAGGGGCGCCGCGTCCGGCTCAGGGGCAGGCCGCGGACTCGCTCCGGGCCGCCGAGACGCACCAGCTGCGTGCCGTGCGGGTCGACACACCGCCGACCCTCGACGGGCGCCTCACGGACGCCCCCTGGGCCCGCGCCGACTCGGCCACCAACTTCCGGCAGACGCGCCCCTCCCCCGGCGCCCCCGCCAGCCGGCGCACCGTGGCCCGGGTGCTCTACGACAGCGAGTACCTGTACGTCGGCGCCCGCATGTACGACGACCCCGACTCGATTGCCGCCCAGGTGATGGGGCGCGACGAGTTCGGCTACACCGACCGCTTTGTCGTGAGCATCGGGAGCTACAACAACGACCGCAACGCCTTTGTCTTCCGCGTAAACCCGGTCGGCAGCCGGGTCGACGGGGTGCTGTCGAACGACACCGACAACGACACGAGTTGGGACGGGGTGTGGACCGCCGAGACGCGCATCGACTCGTTGGGGTGGACCGCCGAGATCCGCATCCCGCTCTCCCAGCTCCGCTACGCGACCGTCCCCCCCGATTCGACGGCCGAGTGGGGCATCAACTTCCGCCGCGACATCGCACGCTACAGCGAAGGGGTGTCGTGGGCCCCGCTCGACCCCACCATCGACCGTACGGTCTCCCTCTTCGGCTCCCTCTACAACCTGCGGGACCTGCCCTCGCCCCGCCGCCTGGAGCTGCAGCCCTACGCGGCCGGGCAGATGGAGCGCCCCGCCGCCGGCACGCCCCTGAGCGACCCGACCGAGTGGACCGGGCGCGTCGGGGGCGACCTGCAGTACGGCCTCACCTCCAACACCACCCTGCAGGCCACCATCAACCCGGACTTTGGGCAGGTGGAGGCCGACCCCTCCCAGATCAACCTCTCGGCCTTCGAGACCTTCTTCCCGGAGAAACGACCCTTCTTCGTGGAGGACGCCGACATTTTTGACGTGCAGGAAGCCCCGCGGCTCTTCTACTCCCGCCGCATCGGCCGCCAGCCGCAAGGGCCCCTCCCCGACAGCGCCGTCACCCACACGGCGCCCGACCGCACCACCATCCTCGGCGCCGCGAAGCTCACCGGGCGCACCGCCGGCGGCTGGGAGGTCGGCGCCATTGAGGCCGTGACCTCGCAGGAGAGCGCCCCCCTCCTCGACGAGAGCGGCGACCGCGCACGGGCCGTCGTGGAACCGACCTCGAACTACGCGGCGGCCCGGGCCCGCAAAAACCTGAACGGCGGCCGCAGCACCGTCGGCGGCATCGTCACCGCCGCCAACCGGCCCGGCCTGGAGCCGCGCCTGGCCGACGAGATGCACCGCGCCGCGTACGCCGGCGGGGTCGACGGGCGGCACCGCTTCGGCGACGAAACGTACGAGGTCTCGGGGTCGGTGCTCGGCAGCCAGGTACGGGGCACCTCCGCGGCCCTCCGCCGGACGCAGACCTCGCCCGTCCACTACTACCAGCGCCCCGACGCCGACTACCTGTCGGTCGACTCCACCGCCACCACCCTGAACGGATGGGACCTCAACACCCGCCTCGACAAAATCGCGGGGCGGTGGCGCTGGGAGGTGGCCGCCGGGGCCACCTCGCCCGGCTTCGAGATCAACGACCTCGGCTTCCTCCGGCAGGCCGACGAGATCACCTCCGCCGTGGGCCTCTCCTATTTCAACGCCGACACCTACGACTCCCTCCGCGACGTGCGGGGCTCGCTCAGCTACGAGCAGGCGTGGACCTTCGGGGGCGCCTCGACCCAGCGGCGGCTCTCCTACGCCGGGCGCATCGGCTTCCTCAGCGACCGGTCGCTCGAACTGGGCGGCGACACCGAGCTCGCCACCGTGGCGCCCTCCGAACTCCGCGGCGGCCCCGCCCTCCGCACAAACGGCAGCTCGCGCCTCTATGTCTCCTACGACGGAAGCCGGCAGTCGGCCCTCCGCCTCGACCTCACGACCAGCTACCGCACCACCTTCGGCGTCGACGGCTACTCGGCCTCGATTGAGCCCACGCTCCGCTATCGTCCCACCACCCGGGCCGAAGTGTCCCTCTCCCCCGCCCTGTCCCTGAGCCGCGACGCGTCGCAGTACATCGAAACCGTGACGACCGGCCCGGCCCCGCGCTACGTGTTTGGAAAGATCGACCGGCGCACATTCTCCCTCACCACGCGCGCCTCCTACGCGTTCACCCCCGAGGCCACCCTTCAGGTCTACGCCCAGCCGTTCGTGGCGAGCGGCGACTACCACAGCTTCGCCACCGTCGACGCCCCGCGGGCGGCCACCTACGCGGATCGCTTCGCGCCCATCGACGCCCAGTACGACGCGGCCGCCGACGCCTACCGCGTGGACGCCTCGCCCCCCTACGCCTTCGACAACCCCGACTTCACCTTCAAACAGCTCCGCTCCACGGTCGTCTTCCAGTGGCAGTACCGGCGCGGCTCCACGCTCTATCTCGTGTGGAACCGCGGGCAGACCCTTTCCGAAAACAACGCCCGGTTTGCCCCCGCCCGCGGCCTGGGCGACCTATTCCGGGGCGGGAGCAACACGTTCGCCCTGAAGATTGACTTCTGGCTGGACGCGTAGGCTACACGTCGCCCAGGGCCCGGCTCGGCACCCAGCCCGTCGTGCCGTCGGCCCCTCGCACGGCGGCCCATCCGTCCCGGTGCCCTCGCACCTCCAGCAACGTGCCCTCCGGCAGCGTCGTGTCCGGCGGCGCCGACGCGTTCGGCGTGTCGTGGAGCGCCGCCCGGTCGGCAATCACAACGGCCCGATGCGAGGCGTCCTGCAGGGCGGAGGCCCCGAAGGCGACGGCCAGCCCGAGGCTGCCCGCCAGCACCGGCCCCCACACCGCCGGCCGCCGCCACGGCGGCGCACGACCGGGCCCCGTTCGTGCCACCGCGAGTCCCAGGCCCGCGCACACAAGCAGGAGCCCCGCCACGAACAAGAGGCGCACCGGCCACCCCTCCACGAGGCCCCGCAGGCCCCGAGGCGGAAGCGTGCCGGGATACACGCCCGCCCGGCGCCGCGCCTGCTCCAGACTGTGGTCGAGCCGCGCGTCGTTCCCGAGGAGGGGCCGCGCCTTTTCGTAGTGGCGGATGGCCTGCCCCAGCTGGTCGCGGCGGACGTACGCGTTCGCGAGGTTGTAGTAGAGGGCCCCACTGGCGTGCCCGTCGCTTAGAAGCCGTTCGTACCGCGCAATCGCCTGTTCGTAGCGCCCCTGCTGATAGGCCGCGTTGGCCGCCTCGAACCGGGCGGCCACGCTGTCGAGCTGCGCCTGGGCGGCGGCCCCCGGCCCGAGGCCCACGCCCCACGCGGCGACGCCCACGGCGAGCACGAGGAGGAGCCGGCGGCCCCCGGTCGCAATTCGGGAGACGAATTTAGGCGGAGGGAAGTGCATTGTCGAGGCGGCGCAGGAGCGCCCGGGTGTGATTGAGTACGTTCATCGAGGCATCGGCGGGCGCCTCGGGGGTGAACTGCGCCCGATCACAGGCGTCGAGCAGCTCCCGGAGGGCCTCCCGATCGGCCGCCGGCACGGCGTGACGCGCCAGGTGGTCGTCGAGGCGGGGCCGGGCGCAATCGGGCGCCACCCCAAGGCGAATTGCCAGAAACGTGCGCACGGCCCGTTCCAGGGCCTGATACCGGGCCCGTGCGTCCGCCCCGTGCCGTTCCGCCTCCCGGAGATGGGCGTGCACGTCGGCCAGCGGGTCGGCCGGCGCCTCGTCCTCGGACGGCGTGGACGGGACGCTCCACGCCCACCGCCGCCGATACGCAATGCCCCCAAGCGCGAGCACCACGGGCCCCAGCACGAGCCCGTACGCCGCCCACCGCCGGTAGAGCGGGGGCGAGTCGGGGCGCGTCCACCGCACGTTGGTGGTGATGAGCCCGGCGATGTCGCCCACGGGGAGCCCCTCGCCCGTCCGGCTCGTCGCCACCGGCTCCGCCGCCCCCGAGGCGCGCAGCACAACCGAATCGGTCTGAGCCGTCTCGTAGCGGCGGGAGCCGGGATTGAAGTAGGCAAAGCGAATCGGCGGCACGACGTGACGGCCGCTCGCCCGGGGAACGAGGGTGTACGTGAACGTCTTGCTCCCCCGCACCGCCTCGCCGTTGCGGTCGAGGTCGTTTTCGATCTCGGGCCCGTAGACCGCCACGTCGGACGGGGCGTCGACGCTCGGCGCCGACACCATGGGCAGGTTGCCCGCCCCCTGCACGCGTACGGCCACCTCGCGGCCCCGTCCCACCGCCACACTGTCCGCCCCCAGCCGCGACTCCAATGAAAACCGACCCACCGCGCCCTCAAATATCGACGGGGCCCCCGGCGGCAGGGGCCGCACCTCAATGTCCATCGGCTCCGACGCAAGCGTGAGGGCCTCGTACCGCCCCCGAAACGCCTGCCCCGCCCCCTGCGCCTCCGTCTCGATGCGGAGCGGACGAATCCGCAGCGCCCCCGGCCGCGTCGGAAACAGGGCCACCCGCTTCAGCACAATGGTCTTATACGACTGCCCAAAGGCCCTCTGCGTCTCCGGAACGGGGCGGGACGACACGTCCAGCTCCTCGCGCCAGAACCCGGGCGCGTCCCAGGCATCGGCCATGCGGCTGCGGCGGAGCCGCATGTCGGGGCGGAAGAAGAGGCGGTATTCCACCGTAACCTGTTCGTTCTGGTAGACGGTGCGGGCCGAGGAACGCCCCCGAATGAAGAGCGACCGACGCCCGATCTGCGCCGCGGCGCGGGCCTCCGCCTCGTCCTGCGCCCCCGCCCCGTCCTGCGACGCGGACGGCGTCTGGGCCGAGGGCGGCAGCACCCGAATCCGAATCTCGCCGGTCGTGTACTGCTCGCCCCGCACCTGCACCGTCGCGGGCTCAATGCGGGCCGTCCCGGCCCGGAGGGGCCGGTAGGTCCACTTGTACGTGATGCTGCGCTGGGCCTGCCCGTCCTCGAAGGAGAGCGACTCCTCGGTGGACGGCGTGCGCTCCTGCAGGACGAGGTTGCGGGTGGGCGGGGGCGACGGCGTCTCGACGGCCGTGCGGGCGGCCCCCTCAATCCGAAGCGTGAAGGTCACGCGCCCGTCCGCCCCCACCGGGCTCGGCTGTGCACGGGCCTCCACCCGCACCGTCCCGCTCGCCTGCGCGTGCACGCCCCCCACCAGAAGCAGGGCGGCAGCAAGGAGACACACGACGCGAGGCAGCATAGGGGAAATCGCAAAAGACAGAGACAAAACCGACCGGGCCCTCACCAATCCTTCTCCACCGAGGGGCGCTCGCCGTCACGGGGAGGCAGGGTGCGGAGGAGTTGCTGCTCCTGCATCTCCAGTGCGTGGAGCAACTGCTCGGCCTGCGCCCGGCTCAGCCGCCGGGCCGGACGGCGATCGCCCTCGGGGGACTCGCCCCCCATGCCCTGTTGCTCCTGCGCTTCGCGCTCCCCCGCCCGTTCCTCTTCCCCCGACGGTGCGCGTTGCCCCGCCCCATCGGACGACTCGGGCTCTTGCGCCCCCGGCTGTTGCCGCTCCCGATCGCCCGTGTCGGACGCCGAGCGTCCCTCATCCGACGACTCGCCCTGCGGGCCCGATTGCTGCTGGGGGCGTTCCGAATCGGAGGCGCGGTCCGGCTCGGACTCCGACGGGCGGGTCTGCCGGAGCTTTTCCCGGAGCGCCTGGAGTCGGGGGTCCGACGGGGCCACCTCCAGCCCCTGCGCCACCGCCCGGCGTGCCGCCGGCAGATCGCTCTCGATGTACGCCTGGGCCGCCTCGTGAAAGTAGGGGTCCGCATCGGACGCGGACGAGTCGGACTGGGCCGCGGCGCTCCCGCCCCCCACCACGAGCACCCACACAATCACACACACGGCGCGTCGCATCATGGCTGCTGGCTCAGTTGGGCAACGTCGTCGAGGCGCGTCATGAAGTCGCGGTAGGCCTGCACGGTGGAGTCCTGCCGCAGCCCGTCGGTCATCAGGCGGGCCGCTTCGGCGTATTGCTGGCGCGCCACCAGGGCCTCGGCCTTCTTCTTCAGCCGGCGGGCGTAGGGCGACGGGTCTACCTCGGGCGGCGAGTCGTCGCGTCCGGCCTGCGACTGCTGGCGCTTCAGATACTCGTAGTTGTGACGGGCCGCGGCATGCGTCGGATCCCGAAGCAACACCGCCCGGTAGTGCGACAGGGCCGCGGCAATGTCGTCCTGCCCGGCCGCCGCCATCCCTTCGTTGAAGCGCGCCCGAACGTAGGCCGTGTCCGAGTCGGCCGCCTGCCGGCTCCGCCGGAACGCGGTGCGGGCCTCGCCAAACGCCTCTTGTCGGAGCAGCGCCGCCCCCAGGTTGTTCTGAAGCGCGGCGTAGACGCCCCCGGTCGTGTCCTCGAGGGCCGCCAGGCCGTCGCGGTAGGTGGCCTCGGCCTCGGCGTAGCGGCCCTGCTCAAAGAGCGCATTTCCCTCGCGCCCCCGCTCGGCCCCCACGTCGCCCAGCAGGCCGAACAGCAGTAGAACCAGCAGCAACCGGGGCATCATGGATCAGCGAGGTCCAACCAGCGGACGACGGGCTACGAGTGAACAAACGGAATCGACGGGAGATTCTCGTCCGCGTCGGGATGGCGGGCCCGCACCGGGAGGCAGACCTCCACGGCCAGCAGCAGGAGCGCGAGCGCAAGCGGCCACTGAAAGTACTCGTTGTACGCGGCGAAGCGCTCTTCGTCGAGCGGGGTGGCCTCGAGCTGGCGCAGGGCCGTCGCCACGTCCGGCAGGGCGCTGGAAGTCGCCCCAATCCGAAAGTACGCGCCGTCCGCAGCCAGCGACGTGAGCGCCGGCTCGTCGAGGCGAGTGCGCACGATGCGCCCCTCCGCGGTGCGCTTCACCCCCACGCGGCGCCCGTCTTCGTAGACCGGAATCTGGGCGCCCTGCTCGGTGCCCACCCCGGCCGTAAAGAGAGTGACCCCCTCCGCCCGGGCCCGCTCCCGCAGCGCCCCGAGGTCGCCCTGATGGTTTTCGCCGTCGGAGAGGACGAGGAGGGCGCGGGAGCGGCGCTCGTCGAGCGGGCGCGTGGAGTCGGACGGGGGGCGGGCGGTGTCGAACGCCTCCAGGCCCGCCTCGAACGCAGCACTCAGGTTGGTGCCGGGCACGGGCACCTGGTCGGAACGGGCCCCGTCGAGGAAGAGGCGGAACGCCCCGTAATCCGTGGTCAGGGGACACTGCACGAACCCCTCCCCGGCAAAGAGCACCAGCCCCACGCGGTCGCCCCCGAGCCGGCCCACCAGGTCGCGCACCTCCTGCCGGGCCCGCCGGAGCCGGCTGGGCGCGACGTCCTGCGCCCGCATCGACGCCGACACGTCGAGCGCCACGACCAGGTCCACGCCCCGCCGCTCCACCGTGCGGGGCTCGGTGCCGAGGCGCGGCCCCATCAGCCCCACCCCGAGCAGGGCGAGCGCCCCCACCACCAGTCCCGCCTTCACCACGCGGCGCCCTGGACGTACGGCCCCCGACAGCTGCTGCACGAGCGTCCGGTCGCCGAACTGGTCCTGCGCGGCCCGGCGGGCCTGCAGGGCACGCCAGCAGGCGTACGCCGCAACCGGCACGGCGAGCAGCGCCCACGCAAAGGTCGGATGCAGCCAGTCCATGGTCGAGGATCGGTCGGTACAGGAGTGGGGCGGCGGCCGGGACGGGGCGCGGTCGCTCTCTCACCGCCCCGCCCGCCGCTCGCAGTCAGGGAAAGCGGCGCAGGAGGGTTGTCGAGAGAAGCACGTCGAGGAGCACGAGCCCGGCGGCCGGGCCCAGGAACCAGGCGTACGTCTCGCGCCGGTCGGTGTACACGCGCTCTTCGACCTCCGTGGTCTCCAGCTCATCAATTTCGTCGTAGATGTCGCGGAGGGCCTCTTTGCTCGTGGCCGAGAAGTACCGCCCGCCCGTGGTGGTCGCCACGGTGCGCAGCATCTGCTCGTCGATTCCGGCCTCGCCCGGCTGCCGCTCCGCGGATCGCCCCTGCGAAGGGGACTCCACCCCTTCCGACGACCCCACCCCGATGGCGTAGACCCGCACGTCGAGGGCCTGGGCAATCTCGGCGGCGGTGGCCGGGTCCATCTCGCCCCGGTTGTTGCGGCCGTCGGTGAGCAGGATCACCACCTTGCTTTCCGACTCGGTGTCCTGGAGGCGGTTCACGGCGGTGGCGAGGGCGGTGCCCACGGCGGTGCCGTCCGTGACGCGGCCGATGCGCGTCCGCTCCAGCATGCGCCGTAGAAAGCCGTAGTCGAGCGTCAGGGGCACCTGCGTGTACGCCTCCGCCGCAAAGACGATGAGCCCCACGCGGTCCGAGACGCGCCCCTCCACGAACGACCCGGCCACGTCGCGCGCCGCCTCAAACCGGTTCGGCTGAAAGTCCTCCGCCCGCATCGAGGAGGACGTGTCGAGCGTGAGCATGATGTCGATCCCTTCGGCCGTCTTCGTGCGGGTGACGTCCTCGACCTGCGGCCGGGCCAGCGCCACGATGCCGAGCGTGAGGGCCGCGAGGCGAAGGACCGCCGGCAGCCCGCGCAGCCGCACCCGCCACGACGCCGGGACGGCCCGGGCCGGGCTCACGTCGCTGTACCGGAGGCCGCGAGTGCCCTGCCAGCGCCACCACCGCCACGCCCCGAGGAGGGGCACGACCAGCAGCAGCCACAGCACGTGCGGATTCGCAAACGTCACGAACAGAAAATCGGCGTGTGGACAGGTAGGGTGAAACACCGCCCGTTGCCCCGAGGCGGCCCCCCTCGGGCCCTTCCTCGCCCCTACGCGTCGTGGGGGGCCGCGACGGCATCGCGAAGGGGCGGAAGCACCGCGCCGGCCGTGTCCCGAATCGACTCGTCGACGGCCTCGGTGATGCCCGTGGTGTCCGGATTGATCTCGGCGACGTAGGCCCCGTGCTCCTGGGCCACAAGGGGAAGGCGCGCCGCCGGGTACACCACGGCGCTGGTGCCCACGCTCAGCAACACATCGGCCCGCTCCGCCGCCGTGCCCGCCCGCTCGATCGCGGCGGGCGGCAGCTGCTCCCCAAACCACACCACGTCGGGGCGGATGAGGCCGTCGCACTCCGGACACCGGGCCGGGACGCCCTCCGCAATGGCCGCATCCACGGTGCTCGCCTCCGCGGGCCGCTCGCAGTCCATGCAGTAGTTGTGCGTGATGTTGCCGTGGAGCTCCACCACGTCCGAACTTCCGGCGCGGGTGTGGAGGGCATCCACATTCTGCGTGACCACCGTCAGGGCGTCAATGTGCGTCTCCAGGTCGGCCAGCGCCCGGTGCGCGGCGTTCGGCTCGGCCTCTTCGACGAGCTGGCGGCGGTGCCGGTACCAGCCCTGCACCAGCTCGGGGTTGTCGAGGAACGCCTCCACGTTGGCCAGCTCCTGCGGGTCGAATTTCTCCCAGAGGCCGTCGGGGTCGCGGAAGGTGGGGATGCCGCTCTCCGCACTGATGCCGGCCCCGGTCAGGACCACCACCCGGGACGCGGAGGCCAGGCGGTCGACAAGTGTCTCGCTGAACGCGGGCATGAGGGTGGAGAGTTTCGAGAACAACGGTGCGCATAAACGCCCACGGCCCCGGATCGCTCCGTATCGAATCAGTGCGGTGCCGCCGATGCCGAGGCGACCCCGTCGATCGGCGTCGCGTCGGCGGCCTCCTGCAGGGCCTCGATCGCCGCGCGGGCGTGGCGGACGGTGTCCTTCGTGGCGTCGGGGCCGGGCCGAACGCCCGCAAATTTTACGAGGTCGGCCCGGGTGAGCACGACTTCCACGCGCGTCGTGGCGTCGTCTGGCAGGTCGGATCGCGCCTTCAGGGCGGCAACCACCTCGCGCGTCGTCCGCTCCCGGGCCGCCACGTCCAGCTCGTGGGCGAGATAGGTGCGGAGGATGTCGGCGAGCGCTACGTAGAACGGCTTGAGGGCGTCGCGGTCCTCCAGGTCGGCGGACGCAGCGAGCGAGCGGAGGCGGGTCTGGGCCGTCTCGTACGGGGAGGCCTCGACGGCCTGCTGCGCCTCGTCGTTGGGCGACGGGGCGGGCCGCTGCCACCACCAGTACGCCCCGCCGGCCACCAGCGCGGCCCCCAGCCCGCCCCACAGCAGCCACGCCCACGCGGGGCGCGGGAAGGGCGCCAGGGGGTGGCCCGAGCGGAGGCCGGTGGCGTCGGCCCCCACCACCGACGCGACGCGGACGAGGCGGGGCGGCGTGGCCGCCGTGGTCGTATCCGGGCCCACGATGCCCCGCACCTGCAGCGACGGCACCCGCACGCGGTCGAGGGCAAATGTCGTCACCTCGTACGTCACGCTGTCCACGGCCCGCCCGTCGCCGAGAGGCCGCGTGCCCGGGGCCCCGCGGCCCAGCACCTCCAGCGCGCCAAAGCGGGCGGTGTCGCCCTCGGGAAACCGCACCGTGGCCCCCTCGTCGTGTTCGGCCGCCAGGGTCAGACGAAAGCGCTCGCCGATCCGCACCGTGTCGGCCGAGACGCGGGCGGTCACGTCGAACAGCGGCTGGGCCGGGGCGGGCCGGAGCAGCCCCCCGCCGGCCAGCACGCCCCCGGCGATCCAGAGGGCCATCACGCCAAGACGAAAGACATCCATCACGCGGGGTGGGTGGGGCGGGCGGCGGCTAGGCCCGCCGGTTGCGCTCGCGGAAGAACTCGATCAGGGGCTCCAGGTAGTCGGTGTCCGTGCGCACCGGCACGTGGGGCACGCCGGTCCGCCGGAGCGTGGCGGTGGTGCGCTCGCGACGGGCCCGCACCTCGTCCGCAAAGGCCTGGCGGGCCGCCGGGTCGTGCGTGTCGAGGGTCACGGTCTCCCCCGTCTCGGCGTCCGTCAGATCAACCAGGCCAATGGGGGGCAGTTCCTCCTCGCGCCGGTCGCGCAGCTCCACGGCCACCGTGTCGTGGCGGCGGGCCGCCGCGCGCAGCATCGTCTCGTAGCCCGTGTCGAAGAAGTCGCTCACCAGCACCAGCACGGACGGCCGGCGCAGGATGCGAAGCACGTGCTGCAGCGCCCCGCTGATGTCGGTGCCGCGTGCGGCCGGCTCGGCCGTGAACAGCTCGCGGATGCAGCGCAGCACGTGCCGGCGCCCGGTTCGCGGCCGCACAAACCCCTCAATCTCGTCGGAGAAAAGCAGCAGGCCCACCTTGTCCTGGTTGAGCACGGCACTGAAGGCCATCACGGCGCAGATTTCGGCGGCCATGTCGCGCTTTAGCGCCCCCTCCGACCCGAAGTTCTCGGAGGCGGACACGTCGACACACAACATGACGGTCTGCTCGCGCTCCTCCTCGAACACCTTCACGTAGGTCTCGTCCATCCGCGCCGACACGTTCCAGTCGATGGTGCGGATGTCGTCGCCCACCTGGTAGGGGCGCACCTCGGCAAACTCAATGCCCCGCCCCTTGAAGGCGGACCGGTACTCCCCGCCGAATACGTCCTCCACCACGCCGCGGGTGCGCACTTCGAGGCGCCGGATTTTCTCGAACAGGCCGTCGGGAATCATGGGCCGGGGACCGATTGCGCAAGAACGAGCCGTCCCCCGCCCCAACGCGCCGCCCCAACCCAGCGTTCGCCGGGGCCTCCACCTTCTCGCCCCGTCCGGGCGCCCATGGTCCCGTAGACCTCGTTTCAAGCGGCGTCAGTGCCCAAATCCAATTCGCGGGCGGACGGCGCCATCGATTTCAATACCTCAAGGGTGCGATTAGAGCACGTGGCGCGATGGGACGGCTCCTCGTGGGACACGCCATTTCAATACCTCAAAGGTGCGATTAGAAGGTGACGGAGCGGCGCGAGTCGTACACGCTCCGCGGCCCCTTTCAATACCTCAAAGGTGCGATTAGAAGGGGGAACCAGCCGTCCGCCTCCATCTCCTCTCGCGTGCTTTCAATACCTCAAAGGTGCGATTAGAAGACGAGGCCGAAACGTCGCGCCTCCCGTCACGGGGCGCTTTCAATACCTCAAAGGTGCGATTAGAAGTCCTCGTGGATCTGTCGCAGCCGCCCGGTGTCCCGCTCGCTTTCAATACCTCAAAGGTGCGATTAGAAGGAGGCGGTCGCTCACGTCTTCGAGGATGATGTCTTCTTTCAATACCTCAAAGGTGCGATTAGAAGGATGCATCAGTAGTCGTTTCGCGCGCTCAACACCTCACTTTCAATACCTCAAAGGTGCGATTAGAAGGACCGGTGCGCGGAATCGACCGCCTCATGCGCGACCACTTTCAATACCTCAAAGGTGCGATTAGAAGTACCTCGACCGCTGGGAAGATCGGATCGTGGCGTATGTCTTTCAATACCTCAAAGGTGCGATTAGAAGGCTACCCTGTTGCGTTCCAGATTCCACCATGAACGGCGCTGAGGGTCGATCCTCGCCCCCACTTTCCTTCGTCAATATCGTCACCCCGCGGTTCTGTATCAACCCCGGGGAGGGTGACGATATTTTCTATGTGGGTGTCACTCATTGGGTTACCCAACATCATCGGCGGAGGTGATCAGAATGAGTAGTCGCGGCCATCCCTGAGTCGGGAGGGTGACGAGACTCTGTCCGCCTACGCCGAGAACTGCGTGCCCCGAAGCCGCCGCACAATGTCCTCCCGGGCCTTGTCGAGCGCATCCGGGCTCGCGGTGACGCCGGTCACGTGCCCCTTGCAGGCGGGCATGGTGTACACGGACACGCCGTCGAACGTGTCGATCACAGGAACAGCCTCTTCGCCACGCCCGTCCTCCGTCAGATCGGCCCGGATGGCATTGGTGACGCGGTTGGCATCATCGCTGACGGCGAGACAGAGCGTCGGCTGCGGGCTGAAGGTCCGGCTCTGATTGCTGGTCACCCGCCAGTCCGTGAGACTCGTCGCCAGCGCCTCAATGATTTCGTCCCGCCGCTCCTCGGGGCAGACCAGATGCTCTTTGTTTTCGGTTAGTGTCCACCCCTCCTCTTGGAGTTCCTCAATCTTCTCAGCGTCCAGTTCCGGTTCGTGCTGGTTCGTCGAGACCGTAAAGAGCCGATCCAAGTCCACAGCCACGTCGAACACGTAGAGTCCATGAGCCCGCGGTCCCACCTGATCCTCCGGAATCCACTTGCGACGGGGCAGCGTGCGGTTGTTGGACTCCAAGAACTCTTGCACCTCTTCGTCGGACATTTCCTCCCCGTCCGAATTAACCACCCGCACGGAGTGCTGCTCCGGATCGTCGCTACGATCGTACGATGCCGACTCCCTCGCGAGTCCGGCAAGCAGGGGATGTAGGGGACGCATGGCCGAAATGGAAAGCGGACTTCGGCGCTTGACGGTATTCCCTCCCCCCGATTCGGCCCGCATCCAGCCGCCCAGCAGTTGGTCGGCGTACTGTGGATCGCAGGGCGACCAGGGTTCACCGTCCGACAGACTTCCGTCTGCCGAGAGGGTCTTGTTGAACGTCACGGGCGCTCGGCGCTCGTTCAGCGCGTTGGACACCGCGTCCAGAATGGACCGCTTCACCTGCTGCCCACTGGAATAGGCGACCGTTTCTCCAAACTGCGGATCGTAGTACGTCTTCTGACCGTCCTGAACGGAAAATACCGTGTGGCTCACTTGACGAAGTCCACGGACGAAAAAGCAATTGGCACTCATGGCTCGAAAAAGGTTGGGGCGTGAGAAAACGTGAAAGGAGAAGAACCAACAACTACACGGACTGCTGCTGGCTGAATACTTGGTACTTGAGTCGCAGAAGGGTGGAGAACAGGGGAAAATCGCTCGACGGCATCTTTACCACCTCATCCCCAATCTCGTCGATGAGGGCGGCGTGCGTGGCGTCGTCTTCCACAACGGACGAAAGCGATTCGAGAAATTCCCGGCGGTGGCTGGCCTCCAGCACTTGCTCGGCGGTCCGCTTCTTCGTCACTCGCCCTTTTGTATCCGACTGCGCATACTCGCGCAGCGCTTCGGCGAGTTGCTCGGTCGTGTCGATGAGCTCTTCGTTGTTGAGCATGGCGATAATCCAGGTTTGAAAGATCAGGTAGCGGGTGAACTTGTTTTCGCTTCGAGTCGTCCCGGGCATCTTTGAATCGCGGCCGCCGGGCATATACTTCCGCAACCGGTCCGGCTGCAGTGCCTTCAGCCCGATGGCGCCCTGTTCGCACGCCCGATAGATGCTAAACGCTGGTTCAAACGCATCCGCCAGACGCCTCGCGGAGACCCCGTCTACATCGCCGAAGAGAGTCTCATAAAGCTCGGCCATGTGCTTCACCTCGGGTAGGAGCAACTGCCGAAAACCAATCGTCTGATTCGTGTTGCCCAGTGAGTAGAGGTACACCGTCAACTGCTTGTCCGGCAGGTGTCGAGCCAGCGCAAACAGGAGTTGTGCCCAATCCTTGGTGCTGATGCCGCTACTGGTCACGTGCGGCTCAAAGTCCCTCAATGGATCGCCCGGATGGTAGTCCCATCCAAACCGGTGGGAGAGCCACTGGCCATTCCAGGTCGTAATCTGGTTGCCCTTCAACCCCGGCGTCTGGTCCAGGTACGTTCGGTACAGCTCCCACCCTTCGAGAAGGGCCCGCAGCACCGAGTCCTCGTCGATAAGCATAGAGAGCCCACCCGACAGGCCCACGCCACACCCGGCGCCGATCCATGAGCAGTACGCCTCCTCCGGGTCCGCAGACGCGCCCACTGTGCTCACCTGCCCGGAGGTTGTCTCCATGGCCCCGTCGGCCATGCCTCCCATAAACAGGTGGCCCACCGGCTGCTGAATCTCTCCGATCTTTTCGTGGGTTTCGGCAAGCGCCTCTTGACGCACCGCTGCCTCCTCCCGGCTTCCGGAGTATTTGGGCTGCGCGAACGGGGCATTGTTCGGCCAGAAGAGGTACCGACCATCGTCGAAAAAGAGCGGGAAAAGCACATCGTCGAAGAACGCCTTCGGGGACAGCGGCGGCCCGTCGTGCATGTGCTCGTTGTAGAGATTCAGGGCACGCCGCCCGATGTAGGAGGTGTACATGGTTGAGGTCTGAGCTAGAGAATGTTGGGCGAAACGTCGTCGGCCGGCTGTGTCGTGAGGCCGAGCCGAAGGCCGTCGGGGTCGTAGAGGTGATCGGGAGGACAGAGCGGCTCGTGTCCAATGTCTGGCAGCCGGCCCCATTCCTCCTCGAATCGCTTGAAGCTCACCGGTACCGGAATGTGCATCTGCTGGCGCTCCTCCCAGCCGGCATCGGCGTACTGCTGCGCCTCGGAGCGCAGGATGCACGTCTCGGAGTTGATGTTGAGGGCCTTCAGTAGCACCGACTTCGGGCGGTGCTGCAGCTTCTGGATCCGATACCGCCCGTCCTGCCAGATAAAGTGTGTATCGACCTCGGGGATCTCGACGTTGGGATAGACGGCATCGATGCGCTCCTGCACATTGGCTTCGCGAAGCACGTCGCCGTCGGCGGGCAGCGCGTCGAAACTCGCCCGCACCGTCTCGGCGTCGTACGGTAGGATCGCGGCGTCGTCCTCCGGTGGAGCAATGACATAGATCGGCTTCAAACGGCCGATGGTCTCTTCGGACCGCTCGCGATTGACCCGACCGAAGCGCTGGATCATGCCGTCCAGCGGAGCGGCATCCGTAATCATAGCGTCGAACGAGATGTCGAGACTCACCTCCACAACCTGAGTGGCACATACCACACAGGGCCCCTCCTGCTGCTCGAACACCTCGATCTGATCTTCCAGCTCGGCCCGGTCCCGCCGCTTGTAGCGGCTGTGGATGAGCATGGCGGGCACGTCGGGATACCGCTCCCGAACCATCCGGAATCGCCGCTGCGCGCTATCGACCTGATTGCTGACGAATAGGACGCGCCCCCCTTGCTCCAGGAGGTCGTCGAGTGCCCCCCAGGCGGCCTCCGGCGTCGAGCATTTATGAATGCGATGCCGGTTGAACGTGTCGAGGGTCTCGTCGTCGAGCCGCACCCGTTGCACCTTCTCCTCTCCCCCGAGCACCTCCATGAGCGCTTCCGACAGGGCCGAGGGAATCGTGGCGGTGCCGATGTGCACCCTACAGCCGAGCTCGACGAGCATCTTCACGATCTGGAGCACCATCGAGCGGGCCACGCCGTCGTAGGTGTGCACCTCGTCGAGAATGACGTCATTCCCCTGCAGATCGAGCGCCATCGCCTCGTACCCCGCCGTGCCGAAGACAATGGAGGCCATCTGATACGGCGTCATCACCTTCACGCTTGCGCCCGGGTGGCGCTGCAGATCCGGGTCCTCTTCGACATCGTCGTCTAGCTCAATTCGGGAGGTGGCATGGAGCCGGCGCACATCCGCCCGGGCGTCGAAGTGCTCGTAGAGATCCGTCTGGACGCGGCGGTACATGGCGTTGATTGACGCCTGAAACGGGAGCGTGTAGAACACCCGTCCGTTGCAGCGCCCCAGCAGAAAGTTCGTCTTTCCCGCGCCCGTCGGCGCCGTGACGAGCGTGTGGGGCCGCTCATCGTCGGTGTCCAGTTTGGACAGTGGATACAGGTCCGACGCCGTGTACGGCCCTCCGTTTTCCCGATACCCCGTCAGGTCCGGCTCCCGATGCAGGTCGTCCACCTCGTCGGCTGTCTCGTACGTGTAATTGGAGGCGAAGTGATCGGCACTCATCATCACGCCGCGAAGTGCCGACCACCCGTCCTCGTTCGTCCGACAGTGCGCGAGCGCAACGTCGAACGCGGCCCGCCGCGCCTCTTCATCAATGGACCGTGGCTCAATTCCAAATGTCGCCGCGATCTCGATGGCCTCCGGCCCCCAGCTCTCCCATTTTTCCTGGTGACGCTCAAATACACGGCTCGGCCCATACTCTCGCACCAGATCAATCAGGCCTCGCTCGCTCCGATCCTTCTTGATGGACTTGTGGTGCGCCGCAATCAGGTCGACCATCTGCGGCCACTCGTCTTCATCCACCAGGGGAAGAAAGAGCAGCGACGAAATCTCGTGCCGATGCGGCTCCTGTTCGATCCAGTCCTGGTCCGTCAACTCATCGCGCACCATGGCCTGGAAGAACGGGTGCCCTTTTCCAAGGTCGTGCAGGATGGCCCCGCGGCGAGCAATATCAAAGGCCACATCGAGTTCGCTTGCCATGTGGGTCATCGCCTCCACGACGTGGCGCGTGTGCTCCTCCAATGTGAGGCCGCCTTGATCCGGACTCTTTGCCAGTAGCGTCATCGGTTGATGTGTTCTGTTCCGACAGGATCCCCGGTAATGTTGAGGGTGCCGTACATCGGCGCTCCGTCCTCGTAGCGGTTGTAGCCCACCATGAACGCGTCGTCGTCCTTTCCAAACACAAGCTCGAATCCGGTGAGCTCGTCGAACTCTGACTCCGTCATTTCTCGAACCGGTCCCTCCGGCATCACCACGTCCTCGTTGCGGGACAGGCACAGGTGCTGCCGATGGGCGGCCTCGGCGTCGTCTCGGGTCGGGAAGGCCAAATGCAGTCGGGGATTGAGCATGACGCCCCGGTCCAGCACCGCCGTCGCCCGCTTGTAGGTCACCTCCTGGTACTTCTTCACGGTCTTCCGGTCGATGCCTGCCGACTGGGTCGTTTCTCCCTGTACGCTGAAGCCATCATGTGCCAATCGGTGGCGGCAAATCTCGGAGACGCCCAGCTTCTGCCGCATGCCCTCCACCGTGCTCGGGGTGAGGAATTGCTGGCTGTAGGTCAATTCGTCTCGGACGGCCGTCCATGGCTTGATGAAGCCGAATGGGCCGGTGTAGGTCACGACGCGATAGGGTGTGCTCATGGATTGTTGTGTTTATGCGTCTGATCTCGATTATGCCGCCCCCCACTCCGCCGGATTCCGGTGGATGTACCGCCGGGCGGCCCGCCAATGGCGTTCGGTGCGGAGGATGCGGTCGTGGTAATTCCGTTGCCAGACCGGCGCCCCCGGCGTGCCCCGATGGGCGTTGATGCACGTGGTCGCGGCGGATTTGAACCCGGCGACGAACGCCCCCAATGATTTCGGGGCGGGCCCCGTCGGACGATCGTCCCCGACGGCGTCCCCCGAATCCGATTTCCCCCCAAGCGTCGACCGGCCGGCCGACGCTTTTTCGGGATTGGACGAATCCGTCGATCTCGCCCCCACACCGGTCGACGATTTCGTGGAATCCGATTCCCGTGATGGATTGCCCGCCCCGCCGGTCGCCGTCGATTCGACCTCCGACGCCCCTCCGGAATCATCCGTCCACGCGCGGAACGCCCGATATCCCCGCGGACAGGTGGGGGCCGCTACCGACGGGTCGGCAAACACCACGATGCCGTGCAGGTGGTTGGGCATCACGACGAACGCATCGAGGTGGACCCGGTCGCGAATGGCCTCCGATTTCTTCCATTCGGTCGCAACGGTTCGCCCAAGGGGAGTCACGTACATCCGCCCCTGCCGCACCGTCCCGAATAGGCACGCCCGACCCGCCGTACACATCGTCACGAAATACGCGGCGGGCTGCGTGTACTCCCACCCGTCCGTGCGGCGGGAGGTGTGGTGCGTCGTGTATTTCTCAAATCGCGACGGCATGGCATTCCGAACATCCGTTTGCAGGCACGTGCAGGGACCGGCCGGCCACTATTTCACCGCCCCGAACCCACTCCCCGTCAGCTCTCCCACCCCCACGTTCCACGCGAAGCGCGAGGCCTCCGGGGGCCCCTCCACAATGACCGGGCACACGCTGCCCTTGTGATGGATCTCGTGTCCGTCCTTTTCGATCGTGGCGAGCTTGGTGTGCGCGGCGTCGACGCCGCGGTCGAAGCGCACCCGCACGCCGGACGGGTCAATGTCGAGGTCCGCCGCGGCCATCTTGCCCCGCAGGGTGCGCGTGAGGGCGTCGTCCGCGCGGGCATCGTCGTAGAGCAGGTAGGCGCGGCTGCCGTCGTCCCGGCGCCGGCGGGCCACCACCGGGGCGTCCACATCGAACCGGGAGCCCCCCGAGAACGCGGGCGTGGTCTGCTGCTGGGCCTCCGTCACTCGCATGCCCGCAAAGACGGACGGGGCCTGCAGGATGCCCTCCAGGGCGGCCTTCGCGGCCCCGTCGTCGTAGAAACTGAGGCGCCAGCGCGCCCCGTCGGGAAACGTGAGGGCCCCGTCTTCGGCCCGGCCGCCCGTGAGCCAGCCGACGCTGTAGAGCGAGGGGCCGTCGTGCAGGTCGTTGTCCGGACCGAGCCACTTGTGCAGCGTGCCGGTCAGCTTGTGGAGATGGTCGAACGGAACGGGATCGGTGTTCGGCGAAAGGGTAAGATTGAGTCGCATCGGTCGAAAAAACGGGTTGTCCCAGAGGGTGTGATTGAACGCGTCAGGGGCGTCCTGCTGCCTATTCGTTCTCGTGCTGCTGCGCAATTCGGTGTGCCTCGGCGGCCACGCGGCGGCGCAGGCGGGCGGGGCTGCGCACCTCGGCGGCGGCCCCGTGGCTCAGCACCCACCGGACCAGCCGATCGGGGCGGGCCCTACGAGTCCGGACGTTCGGTGTCCGGGGCCACGGTCGCGTCGTCCTCTCCGTACCGGGCGGCGAGGGCCCGGGCCGCCGCGGCCACCCGGTCGGCCAGCTCGGGCGGGTCGAGCACAGTCACGCTGAGGCCCCACGACTGGACCCACGAGGCCATGTCCTCCAGCCCGGCCACCTCGAACGACACCACCAGGTGGCCGTCCGGCCGCTCCTCCTCAATCACCTGGCTGGCGTGGTAGGACTTCTCACGGAAGTACTGGGCGGCGTCGGGGGCCACGCGGAGGCGCACCACCCGCGTGGTGCCCCCCAGCGCGCCGAACCGCTCCCGAAAGTAGAGGTCCGGGTCGAAGTCGTCCGGCGGATCGGCCGCCACCCGGTCGGCACACAGCGTGATGTCCGCGATCCGGCTCAGCGTAAAGTCGCGCGGGGCCTCGCGGAAGTGGCAGTAGGCCACGCAGCGCCAGGAGCCGCCGGGCGCGGCCATGACCAGCGGACTGATCGTTCGCTCCCGCGGGGCGTCCGAGGCGGAGGCCGGATCGTAGGCGATGCGCACGGGCCGCCCCTCGTTGAGCGCATCGACGAGCGTGTCGAACACGTTCCCCTCGAAGGTGGAGTCCACCGGCTCGGTGCCAAAGTGCCACTGCGCCCGGAGCCGGTCGAGGTCGTAGGTGCCGCTGGCCCGGTCGAGGCGGTCGAGCAGCTCGCCGAATCCGTTTTCCAGCGGCTCCGCCAGGGGCGTGGGCGCCAGGGCAGCACGGCCCGCCTCGGCGGCCACCACCAGGGCCAGGGCCTGCCGCTCGGTGAGCGCCACCGGAGCGTCCTCGACCGCCAGCTCCTCGGCCGGCAGCGAATACACCTTTGTCCGGTCCACCCACTCCTCCTGCAGGGGCACCTCCTCGTCCCGCAGCGCGCGGAGCAGGCGCCGGGCGTGGCGGCGCGACACGTCGAGGCGATTGCTGATTTCCGCCTGGGTGAGGGCGTGCCCCTCCCGGAGCAGCGACAGAAGGTGATCGAGGGTCGACGGGGCATCGAGCGGCATGGCGGAGGGGAAAGAAGATGCGCAAGACCAGCGAACGGGCTCCGTGCCCTAAAGCGCCTGCGCGTGGGCGCTCAGCGCCTCGGCCGGGAGGCGGAGCACCGCCTGTCCCATCTTCACGCGCACCTCCCCGGCCGACGCCAGGGCGTCCAGCGCCTCGGGCGTCAGCATCAGGGCGTTCTGCTCGGCGACCTGCCGGCCGTCCACCTCTCGGTCGACCTCCATCAACGGGAACTCGTGGTTCTCCCCGTCAATCAGGGCGTAGGCCGTGTCTACGCGAAGGAAGTTCCAGGAGTCGGACACCGTCGAGACAAGCAGATAGGCGTCGCCGTCCAGTCGGCCCAGCAGTACGCGGACGCGGTACATCGTCTCGGCCGGTTGCTCTTCGACCTCGACCGCGAGCGGCTCGCAGCGCGTCACGGTCTGCTGTTTGAACTCGTCGGTCTCGCGGGTACAGGGCGAGTTCGGATCGGCGGGCGGCGCCGGCTCCGGGGGGTCCTGTGCGTAGAGAAGCGTTGGACACAGGAGAAGCGAAATGAAAAGGAGTGAGCGTCGAATTAACTTCGGGAGACAGCGGGACATCGTCAATGTGGGGGCCGGTGAATGGAAGGCGAACGGTCTCGGTGTCGAGACTCCCATTCACAATACCACATGCCGCCCCTCACCCCGGACGTGGAGTGTCCACCCACAACACCAAAAAGCCACGCCCCCGGCGCAGTAGCGCAGGAGACGTGGCTTTCGGGCAGGGCGAGCGACGCCGACCACGGGCCGGGTGCCCGCCCAGCAAACCACAGTCACGCGACGCTGCTCAGACGCCGCGCGCAGGTCGGCCATACCTCAGGCCGCCTGTGGTGGGGCTGGAGGGCCCGCTTTTTTATATGTGGTGTTTGGGAACCGGGGAAGGAGCGGCGTGGGCGCCACCCCCGTGGCGCCGCCTCCGCCCTCCCCAGTTCGCGTGTAGTCGATTAATCCATCATTTTGCGGAGGAAGGCGGGGGTGTCCGTGTCGTCCTCGTCGGGGTCGTCGGAGCGGGAGCGCTCGTCCCGATCGGTACGATCGTCGAGGTCGTCGGCCCGCAGCCGGCGCACATTGCCCTTGCCCTCGTCCGCCTGGTCGTCGGACGCGTCGGCACTGTCCGCGTCGCGGTCCTCCGGCGCCTCGTCCCCGTCGGTGTTGGGCGGGGTGCTCCGGCGCTCGTAGGCCGGCGTGTCGAGCTGGCGCAGGTTGTCCTCGCCCTTGTAGTGGTAGCCTCCGCCCCCGTCGCCGTCCAGCGGCACCGTGCGACGCGTCTCGCCCTCCGTGTCGTCGTCCTCCTCCCGGTGGTCGAAGCCGGTGGCGATCACGGTGACGCGGAGCTTGTCCTCCATGTCCTCCTCGATCACCGTGCCGAAGATCACCTCCACGTCGTCGCCGGCCTCCTGCTGGATCACGCTTGTGGCCTGCGTCGCCTCCTGAATGCCGAGCGACGGCCCACTGGTGATGTTGACGAGCACGTTGGTCGCCCCCGCGATGGACAGCCCGTCGAGCAGGGGGCTGCTGATGGCCTGAATGGCGGCCTTCTCCGAGCGGTTCTCGCCGCTGGCCGTGGCCGAGCCCATCAGGGCCGTGCCGCCGTCCTTCATCGTCGTCTCCACGTCGGCAAAGTCGAGGTTGATGAGGCCGTGCACCGTAATCAGGTCGCTGATGCCGCGGGTGGCATTGTAGAGCACCTCGTCGGCCTTCTCAAACGCCTCGATGAGGCTCGTGTCGTCGTCCGCAATGTCGAGCAGGCGCTCGTTGGGAATGACGATGAGCGTGTCGACATTCTCGCGCAGGAGCTCGATGCCCTCCAGCGCCGTGTCCATGCGCCGCTTGCCCTCGCACTCGAAGGGCTTGGTCACGATGGCCACGGTGAGGATGTCGAGGTCGCGCGCAATCGACGCCACGACGGGCGCGCCCCCGGTGCCGGTGCCCCCGCCCATCCCGGCGGTAATAAACGCCATGTCGTAGCCTTCCAGGGCCTGCTTGATCTCGTTGTTGTTTTCCTCAACGGCCTCCGCGCCCACCTTCGGGCGGGCGCCGGCCCCGAGGCCGCTCGTGAGGGTGCGGCCCGCCTGAATCTTCTGCGGCGCCTTGTTCTCGTTGAGCGCCTGCGAGTCGGTGTTCACGGCGATGAACTCCACGTTGCCGCGGATGCCCTTCTCCACCATGTTGTTGATGGCGTTCCCCCCGCCGCCGCCGACCCCGACGACGCAGATTTTGGCCTCCTCGTTCGCCGAGTCGTCAAATGAAAAGCGCGAGCTAAAGTCGTTCGTGGATTCATTCTGAGAATCACTCATGGGTTCCTCCAGCGTTGATCTGTGGTTTGAAAATGCGAGCGGAGGACTCGTCGGCGCCGGGGTGAGCGGTCCCGGCCTGGAAAGCACCGAGCCTCCAAAGTGTGAGTGTGAAGGGGCGTACGATTGTGCGTGCTCTAAACGTCGAGAGGATGCGACGGGGCGCTACAACTCATCGAACCACGCCCGCATGCGATCGGCGATGCGGGCCATGAGCGAGCGCCCTTGCC
Organism: Salinivenus lutea; assembly: GCA_002894685.1. GTDB lineage: Bacteria > Bacteroidota > Rhodothermia > Rhodothermales > Salinibacteraceae > Salinibacter > Salinibacter luteus. The sequence continues at coordinate 23,271 of NCRC01000006.1, read as the reverse complement.
CGCGCCCGTTCCGCGCGGCGTTCACCTCTTCGCTGAGCGTGGTGCCACCAATGATGTCCGGGCGCATGCCATAGAGCACGAGCCCAACCCCGGTGGCGTATTTTGGATTGTCGACCTCCTCCACGAGCCCGCCGCTCAGGCCCATGGGGCGTCCGATGCGCGCCTCCATGCCCAGCACCTCGGCGGCCAGCTCGTCGGTCCCGGGCACGAGCGAGCCGCCGCCCGTGAGGACGCAGCCCACGCCCAGGTGCCGGCCGTAGCCGCTGCGCTTGATCTCCATGGCGGCGATCTCCAGGATCTCTTCGAGGCGGGGCTGGATCACCTGTGCGAGCGTATCGCGCCCGATGGTTTTCTCGGAGCGCCCGCCGATGCCGGGGATCTCGATCTGTTCGTCCGGGTCGGCCTGGTCGGCGAGGGCCACGCCGAACTGGCGCTTCAGCTGTTCGGCCTGGTCGCGCATCACGCCGAGACCCTTCCGGATGTCGTCGGTCACCTTGTCGCCGGCCACGGCGATGACGGCGGTGTGGCGAATGGTGTGGTCCTCGAACACCGCGATGTCGGTGGTGCCGCCCCCGATGTCGATGAGGGCCACGCCCACCTCCTTCTCGTCGTCGTGCAGCACGCTGAAGGAGGAGGCGAGCGGCTCCAGCACGATGTCGGACACCGCAAAGCCGGCCTTCTCGATGCAGCGGTACACGTTCTTGGCCGCGGAGACGAGGCCCGTGATGATGTGGACGTCGGCCTCCAGGCGCACCCCGCTCATGCCCACGGGGTCGGCCACGCCGTCCTGCCCGTCCACAATGAACTCCTGCGGGATGACGTGCAGGATCTCGCGGTCGGCGGGCAGCGCCACGTGCATGGTGTCTTCGAGGAGGCGCTGGACGTCGTTCTGCGTGATCTCTTCGGAGCGGATCGTCACCACGCCGCGCGTTTGGAAGCTCTGCACGTGGTCGCCGGCGATGCCGACGATCACCTCCTGCACCTCCACGCCGGCGGCGCGCTCGGCCTCTTCCACGGCCTCGCGCACGGCGTTGACGGTGCGGTCGATGTTGACGACGACCCCGCGGTTGAGACCGTCGGACGGGGCCATGCCGACCCCCAAAATGTTGACGCGGCCAAGGTCGTCCTCGGCGGCGACCACGGCACACACCTTGGTGGTGCCGATGTCGACTCCTACAACGGGTGTTCCATTCATGGCTCTATGGGGGTTGAATTCAGGAGGGCGCGGGCGTGTCCGGTGTCGGATCCGGACGCATGCGGCGCATCAGGAGGCATCCAGGGGCTGTTCACGGGTCACAATTTGGCCGTCGAACCGGAGGTCGATTTCGGCGATGGGCGCGTCGGGCCGCGTGGCCAGCACCTGCGCGGCGAAGGCGCGGAGCTCTCGAAGCTGGGGGCGCGGGTCGCCGGGCGCCAGCCGGACCGGGAGGGCGTCGTGCTCGCCCACGGGGGTCGTCATCAGGTGCACGCTGCTGTCGGGCTGCACGGCGAGTTCGCTCACGATGGGCTCGGCCTCGCTCTCCGCCAGCGCCGCGAGGACGGTCCGCAGGCGGGGCGGGGCCTGGCGGCGCAGCGGGTGAAAGTCGGCGGGCAGGCCGCGCACGAGGGGCACACTGCTGCTGGTGCTGTCGGGGAGCGGCATGGCGTACCCGGCGGTGTCGAGGACGTAGGCGGGGCGCCCCGCCGGGTCGAGGGCGAGGGCGGCGGGCGTCCGCTCCGTCACCTCCACGTGGAGCGTGCGCCAGGCGTGCTGTTTCGAAATTGTCGCCCGCTCGACCCACGGATGGCGCTCCACGCGGTCGGCCACGAGGGCGGCATCGACCGACGACAGGGTGGCGCCGCTGTCCACCTGGGCCAGGCGGCGCACGGTATCGGGCGGGGCGTGCGTCGTGCCCCGCACCACCACCTCGCCGACGGTGCGGCTGGCGCGCCACTGCCAGCCCAGCACGCCGAGCGCCGCCACGGCGGCGGCCCCGGCCAGAAGGCCGAGGAGGCGCAGCGCGCGGCGTCCAAATGTGGAGGACTCGGTCGAGGCCATGAGCAAAACGGGTTGGGTGAAGGCGTCGGGGCGGCCGGTCTACGCGGCCGGGGCGTCGCGATCGTCGGACTCGGTGAGCAGGTCGGCGAAGGTGCGGCTGTACCGCCAGATGTCGCCCGCCCCCAGCATCAGCACCACGTCGCCCGGCTCGGTAAGGTCGAGCAGGTAGCCCGGCAATTCCGTCTTGTCGGGAACGTAGTGGACGGCCCGGTGCCCAAACTGCTCGGCCCGGTCGGCCAGGCGCTCTCCGGTTATGTCCGCAATCGGCTCCTCGCGCGAGCCGTAAATGTCGGTGAGCACCAGCTGGTCGGTGTTGAAGAACGAGCGGGCGAAGTCGTCGAGGAAGTCGCGGGTGCGGGAGTACAGGTGCGGCTGAAAGACGGCGACGATGCGCCGATCGGGATACCCCTGGCTCGCCGCGTCGAGCGTGGCGCGGATTTCGGTCGGGTGGTGCGCGTAGTCGTCGAGCACCATCACGTCGCGCCCCTCCCCAATCTTTTCGAAGCGGCGGCGCACCCCGGCAAACCCCGCCAGCCCCTCGCGAATCTGGTCGAACCCGATCTCCAGCTCCAGGCCCACCGCCACCGCCGCGAGGGCGTTTCGCACGTTGTGCATTCCCGGCACGTGCAGGGTGATGGTGCCAAGACGCTCATCCCGCGCCAGCACGTCGAACCGCGTGTCGAGTCCGTCGCGCTGAATGTTTTCGGCGCGCACCTCGGCCTGGCGCGTGGTCCCGTACGTGATGATGCGGCGCTCGATGTCGCCCACGATGGCCTGCACGTTCGGATCGTCGAGGCACAGCACCGCGGCACCGAAGAACGGCACGCTGTTGGCGTACTGCGTGAAGGCGGCCTGGATGTCGTCCAGGTCGTCGTAGATGTCGAGGTGATCCTCCTCGATGCTCGTGATGACGGCCACCGAGGGCGTGAGCCGCAGGAAGGTGCGGTCGTACTCGTCCGCCTCGATCACGATGACGTCGCCCTCGCCCGTGATGGCGTTGGAGCCGAAGGCCGTAACCTTGCCGCCCACAATGACCGTGGGGTCGAACCCGCCCTCGGCCACCACGAGGCCCGCCATGGAGGTGGTGGTCGTTTTGCCGTGGGTCCCGGCCACGCCCACCCCGTACTTCATGCGGATGAGCTCGCCCAGCATCTCGGCCCGCGGGATGAGCGAGATGCGGCGGCGCTCGGCCTCCTGCGTTTCGGGGTTCTTCTCCGGGTTGATGGCGCTGGAGTAGACCACCACGTCGGCGTCCCCGATTTGCTCGGCGGCGTGCCCCTCGTAAATTGTGGCGCCCTGCTCCTGCAGACGCGCGGTCACGTCGCTCGTCTCCAGGTCGGAGCCCGTAACGGTGTAGCCGCGGTTGAGGAGCACCTCGGCGATGGAGCTCATGCCGATGCCCCCAATGCCCACCATGTGCACCTGGCGGATGCGGCCCAGAGCCGGTTGTTTGCGCAATTCAGTCATCGATCGGGAAGGAGTGAGGCAGTCGAGCAATCGGACGGGACGCACCTGCGGTGCGCCCGCTCCTGAAGAAATCGTGTGTCAGTTGGTTCGGTAGCGGTCGGCGAGGGCAAGCACGTCGCGGGCAATCGTCTCGGCGGCATCGGGGCGCGCCATCGTGCGGGCGGCGGCCGCCATGTCGGCCCGGGCGTCGGCGTCGTCCAGCAGGCCGATCACCACGTCGGTCAGCCGGGCGTCGAGCTCCGGCTCGGGAAGCAGCCGCGCGGCCCCGGATCGTTCCATGCTCCGTGCATTTTTCGTCTGGTGATCGGCCACCACGTTGGGGGAGGGCACGAGCACGGCGGGCGTGCCCGTCACGGTCAGTTCGCTGCAGGTGAGGGCCCCGGCCCGGCACAGCGCCAGGTCGGCGGCGGCGTAGGCGCGGTCCATGCGGTCGATGTACTCGACGAGGCGGAGGCGCGGGTGGTCGTCGACCCGTTCGCGGAGGGCCTCGTGGTAGCGCGATCCGGCCTGCCACACGACGTGCGTCCGGTCGTCCTCCAGCAGCGCAGGGAGGGCCGCGGCCACGGCCTCGTTGATCGCGGCGCTGCCCAGCGAGCCGCCCAGCACGAGCAGGACGCGCGCCTCGGCGGGCATCTGCAGGGCCGCCCGCGCCTCGCCCCGATCGGCCTCGCGGAGGGCCTTGCGGGTCGGATTGCCGCTCACCACGCTCCGGTCGGCGGGCACCCAGTCGCGCGCCTCGTCGAAGGCCAGGTGCACCCGATCGGCCAGGTAGCTGAGGAGGCGGTTCGTGACGCCCGCGTAGGCGTTCTGCTCCTGGATGAGGAGGGGCCGCCCCCGCAGCCGGGCCGCCAGCAGCACCGGGCCGGACACGTACCCGCCCGTGCCCACCGCCACGTCGGGCTCGATGGCCCCCACCAGCCGCCAGCTCTGCACGAGGCCGCGCGCCACCTGCAGCGGCATCGTCACGTTTTTCCACGTGAGGCGGCGCTGCACGCCCTGCGCCGTGATGGGGTGCAGGGCGTAGCCCGCCGCCGGTACCGCCCGCGCCTCCAGCCGGTCCTCGGTCCCCGCAAACACGACCCGGGCGTCCGGACGCAGGGCGGTCACGGCGTCGGCAATGGCGATGGCGGGGTACACGTGTCCCCCCGTGCCCCCTCCAGCCATCAAAATGTGCGGCGGTCGTGCGCTCATACGGTCTACGCGATTGTGGATGTGGGGCGGCGCTCCGACGGCGCGGCGCGGCGCGTGGATTGACGTGAGATGTTCAGCAGCACCCCGGCCATGAGGCCGTTCGCCAGTAGCGAGGTCCCGCCGTACGACACAAAGGGCATGGGAAGTCCCGTTACGGGCAGCAACCCGCACGACACCCCCGCGTGGACGAAGCCGTAGGCCACGATCAGAGTCGTGAACCCGACGGCCAGGAGAAGCCCCAGCGGATCGGGCGCGTCCCGGGCAATGCGGAGGTAGCCCCGAAACAGCAGGACGCAAAATCCCGCGAGGAGCAGAAGGGCCCCAAGGATGCCGTACTCCTCGGCGATAATGGCAAAGATGAAGTCGTTGTACGGGGCGGGCAGGAAGTCGCGCTGGGTGCTTTTTCCGGGCCCCACGCCCGTCAGCCCCCCCAGCGCGAACGCCATTCGGGCCTGCTGCGACTGGTACCGCTCCCCCTGCCGGTCCATCACCTGCTCCGTGTTGGTGTTGTCGAACAGGTCCATTCCCAGGTACGCCTCCACCCGGGCCGCCCGGGCGGGCGAGTTCATGATCAGCGCCCCGCCCAGCAGCACCCCAATCAGGCCCAGCCCAAGGAGCTGGAATACGCTGACGCGTCCCACGAAGCACATGAGCATCACCGCCCCGAGGAGCACCGCGGCGGTCGACAGGTCGTCGACCCCGATGAGCACCACGGTGGCAAACACCCACACGAGAATGGGGACGAGCGCCTTCCCGAAGCTCTTTATATAGTCCTGCTTCTTCACGAGCAGCACGGCCACGTAAAACACGAGGGCCACCCGTGCAAGGTCGGACGGCTGGAACCCGAAGCCGGCGATCTGCAGCCAGCGGTCGGCGCCCTCGGAAAAGGATCCGACCGCCTTCACCGCCACCAGAAGCCCCAGCGCGGCAATGAGGGCGAGGCGGCTGTACTTCGCCAGCGTGCGGTAGTCGATGAGGCTGACGACGCCCATGGCCCCCAGCGCGATGCCGACCCGCAGGAGGTGGCGCAGCAGGAACTGCTCCGGCCCCACCCCGGCCCGCACCTCGGCCAGGTACGTGACGGCGCTGTACACCGCCACCACCCCGGCGGCCGACAGGGCCAGCACCACCCACACCACGTACTTGTCCGCGGGGGCACGGTCGGTCAGGATGTGCTTTACCGTTTGAATCGCGCTCATCGTCGCGGAGGGAATGATCGGAACCGGGCCCGCGCCCGGCACGAAGAGGGAATAATCTTACAGCAAGGTCTGCACCAGGCGGCGAAAGGTGTCCCCGCGCGCCTCGTAATTTTCATACATGTCGAACGACGAACAGGCTGGACTCAGCAGCACCGCGTCGCCGGGCTGCGCAAAGCGCTGCGCCTGCGCGAGGGCGTCCTCCATCGACTGCACGCGGGCCCGCTGCGGCGCCTCGGCCCCCAGTTCGTCGTACACCGTCTCGGCACTTTCGCCGAGGGCCACGACGGCCCGCACGCCCCGGCGCACCAGCGGCTTCAGGTCCGTGTAGTCGTTGCCCTTGTCTCGCCCCCCGGCAATCAGCACCACCGGGCGGTCGAAGCTCTCCAGCGCGTACCACACCGCGTTCACGTTGGTCGCCTTCGAGTCGTTGACGTACAACACCCCGTCAATCGTGCGCACCTCTTCCAGCCGGTGCGGCACCCCCTCGAACCCCGCCAGGCTTTCCCGAATCACGTCGTTCTCCACCTCCATGACACGGGCCGAGATCGCCGCGGCGAGAGAATTATAGAGATTGTGGCGCCCGCGAAGGGCCAGCTCGTCTTGGGGCATGAGCGGTTCGTCCTCGTCGTCAATGCGAAGGATGATGCGGTCGTCGCGCAGAAACGCCCCGGCGTCCGGCACGCCCTGCTGCGTGAAGGGAAGGGCCCGGAAGCCCTGCTCGGCGGCGGCCTGCTGCACCCGGGTGCGCACGCGATCGTCGTCGTGGTTGTACACCACCACGTCCCCGTCGCCCTGATTGCGAAAAATGTTGCACTTGGCCTGCGTGTAGGCCTCGAAGTTCTCGTAGCGATTCAGATGATCGGGCGTGATGTTGAGGAGGACGCTGACGCGCGGCCGGAAGGTCTCGACGTGTTCGAGTTGGAAGCTGGACACCTCCAGTACCACCACGTCGGTCGGCTCCACCTCGCGCACGTAGTCCGAAAACGGATACCCGATGTTGCCGGCCACGATGACCTGCTCCTCGCCCCGCCCCCGCCGAAAGACGTGCCCCGTCAGGCTGGTCGTGGTCGTCTTGCCGTTGGTGCCGGTAATTGCCACGATGGGCGCCTCGCAGAACCAGGACGCCGCCTCGATCTCCGAATACACGGAGATCCCTGACCGGAGGGCCTGCTGCTCCACGTTCGACTGCGTGGGCACGCCGGGGCTCACCACCATGACGTCGGCGTCGACCGCGCGGGCCGTGTGCCCCTCGAACTCGTAGGCCACGCCGACGGCGTCGAGCGCCGCCACCAGCCCCTGCGGCGGCGGGCCCTGCTCGGTCAGAAACACCTCGGCCCCGGCCTCGGCCAACAACCGGGCCACGGCGCGCCCACTGCGCGCGCCCCCCACCACGGTCACCTGTTGTGTGCGGATGTCGTCCGGCGTCATGCACGGAAGCGAGTCGAGTGAATGAGTCCGTTATCGAATGCGAAGCGTAAGCAAAGCAGCGATGACCGTAATGGCCGTCACAATCCAGAAGCGGGTCACGATCTTCGCCTCGTGCATCCCGAGCGCCTCGTAGTGATGGTGCAGCGGCGCCATCCGAAAAATGCGCTTGCCCGTCCCGGTGCGGCGGCGCGTGTACTTGAAGTAGCTGGTCTGCAGAATCACCGACACCGCCTCGGCGAAGTACACGATGCAGAGGAGCGGCAGCATCAGTTCCTTGCGCACCATGAGGACGGTGGCGCCCACCGCCCCGCCCAGCGCCAGCGCGCCGGTGTCGCCCATGAAGACGGACGCCGGGTAGCCGTTGTACCACAAAAACCCGAAGCAGGCCGCCGCCATCGCCGACACGAACACCGTGAGCTCGCCCGTCCCCGGCAGGTACATCACGTTCAGGAACGTCGCGAGCTCGACGTTGCCCGACACGTACACCAGCGCGGTCAGGCCCAGCGACACGAACGCCGTGACCCCCGTCGTCAGGCCATCGAGCCCATCGGTCAGGTTCACCGCGTTGGAGACCGCCGTCAGGATGAACACCACGACCGGCAGGTAGATGACCCACCCCAGATCCATCCCCAGCTCCAGGAAGCGGAAGAGGTCGTAATTGAGCACCTGATCCTTGAAAAATGGGACGAACGTGAGCGTATTGTATTCGGAAAAGGTCGGATAAAAGTAGAGCACGCCGCCCACGAACAGCCCGACGGCCGCCTGGCCGGCGAGCTTCACACGGGCGGGCAGCCCGTCCTTCCGCCCCTGCACCGTCTTGATGTAGTCGTCGGCAAAGCCCACGACGCCCAGCGCCGCCGTCACCCCCATGGCGAGCCACACGTACGGGTTGGCGATGGCGCCCCACAGCAGCGTCGCCCCCAGCAGCGACAGCAAAATGATGACGCCGCCCATCGTGGGCGTGCCGGCCTTGTGGGCGTGGCTCACCGCGCCGGCCGCCTCGCCCTCGCGCACCTGCTCCCCAATCTGCTCGCGGCGCAGCCAGTCGATAATCCGGCGCCCCGCCAGCAGGGAAATCCCCAGCGCGGTGATGGCCGCCAGCGCCGACCGGACGGTGATAAACCGAATCACCTGAAACCCCGGCGGGTGGTAGAGCCGCTCAATGTAGTCGATGAGGTAGTAGAGCATTGCTTGGGGGCGGGCCGCAGGGGAGCAGACCGAGGCTGCGCCTGCGCGGCCGCGCGGTTCGCACAATCAACGGAAATACGTTCGGGCCATGTCGCGGTCGTCGAACGGTCGTTTTTCGGTGCCGATGGTTTGCGTCGTTTCGTGTCCCTTCCCGGCAATCACAACCACGTCGGCGGGCGCCGCCCCCGCCGCGGCCGCCCGGATCGCCGCCTCGCGGTCCACGATCCACTGCATGTCCTCCGGGCGCTCCACGCCGCCGCGGATGTCGTCCAGGATGTCGTCGGGCGCCTCGGTGCGAGGGTTGTCGCTCGTCACAATCACGCGGTCGGCGAGGCGCTCGGCGATGCGCCCCATCTCGGGCCGCTTGCCGCGATCGCGGTCGCCCCCGCACCCGAACACGCACCAGAGCGTGGCGTCCGCCGGGGCCGTGTCGCGCACCGAGCGGAGGATGTTCTCGAGCGCATCGGGCGTGTGGGCGTAGTCGACGATGACGGTGGGCCCTCCGTCAAACCGAAGCGGTTCGAAGCGGCCCGGCACCGGCGGCGCGTCGGCCAGGGCGTCGAGCACAGCCTCGGCCTCGCCGCCGAGGGCCCGGCCCACGCCGTAGGCGGCGCCGAGGTTGTAGGCGTTGAACCGCCCGGCGAGCCGAAAGCGCCGCTCGCGCCCCTCAATCGCCAGGTGCAGCCCGTCGAGTCTCTCCGCCTGCACCGTCACCGCGATGTCCGCCGGGGATTCGACCCCGTACGAGACCGCCTCGGCGGCCGTGTCGGCCACCATCGTCGTCCCGTGCTCGTCGTCGGCATTGTAGAGCGCCGTTGCGCCCGGCGGCAACCCGTCGAAGAGACGCTTCTTGGCGTCCCGGTAGGCCGCCATCGAGTCGTGGTAGTCGAGATGGTCGGTCGTGAGGTTCGTAAAGACCGCCGCCTCGAACGCAAGCCCGTGCACCCGCTTCTGCGTGAGGGCGTGGGAGGAGACCTCCATCACGCAGGCACGACACCCCCGATCGACCATGCGACGCAGCAGGCGGTGCAGGGCGAGCGGGCCCGGCGTGGTCAACGAGGTCGGGGCCTCTTCGCCCGCCCCGCGCACCTCGATGGTGCTGAGCAGGCCCGCGGGGGCACTGCGGGCCGCGAGCAGGTGGTGCACGAGGACGGCCACCGTCGTCTTTCCGTTGGTGCCCGTCACGCCCACGAGCCGCAGGGCCTCCGCCGGGTCCCCATACCGGGCGGCGGCCAGTTCGGCCAGGGCCGCGCGGGTGTCCGTCACGCGCACGAAGACGACCCCGGGCCGGCGCGTACGCACGCCGTCCGGCACCGCCTCGCACACCACGAGGCGGGCGCCATTTTGAACAGCCTTGTCAATGAACGAATGTCCGTCGGCGGCCACGCCGCGAATCGCGACGAAGGCCCCGCCGGGCACCACCGCCCGACTATCGTCCGTCAGGTGGTTGATCACAAGTGTATCGGGCGCCGGCGCCTCCCGCCCGCGCCAAACCGTTCCCAGCAGCCCCTCATCGTCCAGGCGGCGGTGCAGCGCCGACCATGCCAGCGGCGACGCGGAACCGTCCGCTTCGGACGACGAGGCCGTATGTGCGTCGTTAGTGGGCATGGGTCACGAGGCCCCTTCGAGTAGGATGCGGTCGGGGAGGGGCGTGCCGGAACGCGGCCGTTGGGCCGCCACCGCCCCCTGTCCCTCCACCTGCACGTCGACCCCGTGGCGGCGCAGCCAGTGGAGGGCGCGGCGCGTGCTGAGGCCGTCGAGGTCCGGCAGCGTGCGCGCCTGCTCCGCCGGGACGGCCGGCCGCATTCCCTCCACAGACGCCGGCACCGTCTCCGGAGGATCGGCGGTCATGCGGTCCACAACCTCCGGGAAGGTGCCCGCCCACCGCCGGGCGATCCGATGAAAGACCGGCGCCGCCACGGCCCCGCCGTAGATGCTCGTCTCGGGAGCCCCCATCATCACCAGCAGCGTCACCTCCGGGTCGTCGGCCGGGAAGAAGCCCACGAACGACGCCCGCGCCCGCTCGTCGGAATAGTCGCCCGCGGTCGCCTCCAGCGCGGTCCCCGTCTTGCCCGCCACGTCGAAGCCGGCCACGTCGGCCTCCGTGCCCGTGCCCTCCTGCACCACCTGCTCGAAGGCCGGGCGCAGCGTCCGGGCCGTCTCCGGCTTCATCACCCGGCGGATGGAGTCGGGCTCGTTTTCCCAGAGGGTGTTGCCCGTCATGTCGCGCTGCTCGGCCACCACGTAGGGCTGCATCAGCCGCCCGCCGTTGGCGAGGGCGCTGTACGCCGTCACCAGCTGCAGCGGCGTCACGGACACCTCGTACCCGATGGCCATGGAGGTCTGCGTGGTCTGGCTCCACTCGTTGGGGCGCTTCAGGACCCCGCCCTGCTCGCCCGGGAGATCGATCCATGTCGGCTGACTGAACCCGAAGTTGCGCGCGTACTGGTAAAAGACGCCCGGCTCAAGGTGGCGACGCACCGTCTTGGCCATCCCCACGTTGCTCGACTTCGAGAGGACCTCCTGGAAAGAGATCGTTCCGTAGGCGGAAATGTCCTTCATCGTGTAGCCGTGAAAGACCGCCCACCCGTCACCCGTCTCCACGGAATCGTCCATCTCGACGAGTCCCTGGTCGACGGCCGCCGTGGCGCCCACGAGCTTGAAGGTGGAGCCGGGCTCGTAGCGGTCGGTGATCGCCCGGTTGCGGCGGGCCGCATCCGTCGCCGCCCCGGGCCGGTTCGGGTTGTAGGTCGGCACATTGGCCATCGCCAGGATGGCACCGGTCGACGGATCCATCGCCACCGCGGTCCCCCAGTCGGCCCCGCTCTCCTGCACGCCCCGGCGCAGCTCATCTTCGAGGGCCGCCTGCCGGGCGAGGTCGAGGGTGAGCACGAGGTTTTTGCCGTGCTCAGGGGGCGTCACGCGCCCCCCCACGAAGGCCTGAATGCGCCCGCTCCGGTCGCGCTTCACTACGCGCTCCCCCGGCGTGCCCGCAAGCGTATCATCGTAGGCCACCTCCAGCCCACTGAGGCCGTGCCCGTCGCTCCCCACGTGCCCCAGCACGTGCGCCGCCGTCGTCTCGTGAATGTAGCGGCGGGCAAACTCCGGGGTCAGAATCACACCGGGCACCTCCCACTCGCGCACCTGCTCCTGCTGGGCCGCCGTGAGGCCGTCGTAGAGCGCCACGTACTCCGGGCTGTGTCGGTTGGCGACCTGCTGCCGAAAGCGCGCCGCCGACGCCCCTGTCAGCTCCGCCAGCTGCTCGTAGAAGGCATCGGCCTGCGACTCGAAGCCGTCGACCGTCGGGTCCAGGGCGAGGTCGTACTGGGCCGTGTTGATGGCGAGCGAGCGACCCGCCCGGTCGAGAATGCGGCCCCGCATGGCCGGCACCTCGACCGTCGACCGCGATTGCGCCTTCGCCTGGGCCCGCAGTTCGCCCCGGTCCGCGATCACGGCCCAGCCCATCTGGCCGGCCACAATCACGGGCACAATGCTGAGCAGCGTCAGCATCATGTACATCCGGGTCCGGATTTGATCCTTGGGGCTCACGGGAATGGCGGAGGGTGAATGACAACGTGCGAGCGAGAGTCTGCCTTCGTTCGCAGTGAAAGGGAGTTATTTCTCAAGGGCGATGGGCGGACCGTAGCTCACGCTGGCCTCCAGGCCCAGCTCGCGGGCCCGTTCGTAAATGACATGCGGGCTCGTTTTGCGGTCGTAGACGCCCTGCAGCCGATTGTGCTTTAGGTGCAGCCGCTGGTTCGTCGTGCGGGCCTCCTGCACCTCGTCCAGCAGGTCTTTTGTCGCGTGCACGTGCCCCACGTACAGCGTAAAGGCGCCGGCAATGAGCAGGACGAGCAGCGCAAAGCGGCCCGTGGACATGCGCTGCAAAAACGAGTCGTCTTCCTGCCTCCGACGATGCTGGTTTCTCGGCCCTTCCAGGTCGGTCCAGCCCGGAAGGGCCGTGCTGTGCCGCGCCCACTCGGAGGCCGTCTGTCCCGACGCTCCGGCCGGCGCCCCGTCCCCACGCCCGGTCCGCTGTGCGCCGGACCGGGGGCCGGAGGGCCGTGAAATGGGAGAGTCGCGTCGGCTCATGGGCAGGGACCCACCCCGTCGCCCGTCGTCCCCCACGGTCCCGCCCGCGGGGCGGGGCGCGTGAGGGGCGCGGCGAACGGTATGTGGACATCAGGTATTGAGAAGCTATCGAATGAAACGTGCAGGCGCATTCGTGGCGCTGCGCTACGGAACCGGGGGGCCCATCTCCTCATCGTCCTGTCGCTCGGCCACGCGAAGGCGGGCGCTCCGGGCCCGCGGATTCGCCGCCACTTCCTCTTCGCCGGCCTCGATGGGGCCGCGGGGCGTCTCCGTCCAGGGCGCCACCAGGTTGCCGTAGAGGTCCCGGCGGGGCGTGCCCTCAAAATTCCCGTAGCGGAGGTAGCGCTTTACGCGCCGATCCTCCAGCGAATGGTAGCTAATGGCGGCAATGCGGCCGCCGGGGCGCACCACCGCCGTGCTCTGCTCCAGGGCGCGCTCCAGCATGTCCAGTTCTGCATTCACGACGATGCGGAGGGCCTGGAACACCCGGGCGAGGGTTTTCACCTCGTCGGGCGGCGGGACGGCGCCGCGCACCGTATCGGCCAGGTCGCCGGTGGTATCGAGCGGGCGCGCCTCTACGATGGCGTGGGCGATGCGCCCCGCCCGGCGCTCGTCGCCGTAGTCGCGAAGGGCCTCGCGGAGATCGCGCTCGGGCCAGGCATTTACCACCTGGCGGGCCGTGAGGCCGCGGCGCGGGTCCATCCGCATGTCGAGCGGGCCGTCCGCCTGAAAACTGAACCCTCGCTCGGGCGCGTCGATCTGGTGCGAGGAGACGCCCAGGTCGAGCAGGATGCCGTCCACCGGCACGAAGCCCTCGGCGCGGAGGAGGCGCTCCAGGTCCCCGAAGTTGCCGCGGACGGCCCGGAAGCGCCCGGCCTCACGGGCCTCAGCGAGGCGATCGCGAGCCGTGGCCAGTGCGTCGGGGTCCTGGTCGATGCCCAGCACCACGGCGTCGGGGCCCAGTGCGTCGAGCAAGGAGCGGGCGTGCCCGCCCCCGCCCAGGGTCGCGTCCACGTAGCGTCCGCCCGGGGCCGTGACCAGCCGGGTCTGCACGTCATGTGAAAGAACAGGTGCGTGGAAATCGGTCGCGTACCGCAGCGGATCTCCGTCCGGGGAGGCGTTGTCCTCAGAATCGTTGGCGGCCATCGGTTCGTGTCGTTCCCGTGAACGGTGCCCTTACCGCATCACACTCTCGGCAAGCGTCTCGTAATCGGCGGGCGTCTCGTTGAGGTACCCGTCGAACTGTGCCGGGTCCCAAATCTCGATGTGGTCGAACGCCCCGATAATTTGTGCCGAATCGTCGAGCCCGGCAAAGTCAAGGAGCGGGTTCGGGATGCTGATGCGTCCCTGCCCATCGAGGGAGACCTCGCTCGCCCACCGCATGATGAGACGGACAAAGGTTCGGACCTCCCGGTCGTACATGTTCAGTTCATCGATCTCCTCCTCGATGTCCGCCCACTCGTCCATCGGGTACAGGAAGATGCAATCCTCAAAGCCCCGCGTGATCGTGAAGGTCTCGTTTGCCGCCGGCGACATAGCCTTCCGCATCTGGGCCGGGATGGCGACCCGCCCCTTGCTGTCAACGGAATATTCGGCCTGCCCTTTGAATGCCATATCGGAAGCGGCCCACGGACGGCGCGGCGGATCGACAAACGAGAATAGCGAAGCGAGTAAACCTCCTGGGACAGTTCCCCACATTTCCCCACGCGCTCCACAATGTACGCGCGCCCTGGTCAATGTCAAGTTTAGCGCCGTTTGAAGCCGTTTTTCGCCTCCATTCCGTTCGATTTAGGGGGTGTGCACATGCTCCCGGAGACCCTATCGGCACCGCCTTTGCCCCCTCAGAAAAATATTTTCACCCCCTGAAGAAAACATTTTCACCCTTTCTCTTTTGCCCGCTGGCATTGTCACACATATGTTGACTGTCCCCCGGAAAAATTGCCCGGGCTCCACTCATTCCCTCGTCCCGGTCGGTTCTTTTCTTCCGTTGCTCCTCCGGACCTATGAGCAAGGATCCCCTTACGCAACGCCAGAATCGGGCCTACGACTTTATCGAGCGGTACATCGAACGGCACCAGAAGCCCCCGACCCTCCAAGAGATTGGGGATGCCCTGGGCATCTCGTCCACAAACGGGGTCTACAAGCTTCTTCGCAAGCTGGAGAAGAAAGGGTGGATCGAGCGCGAGAAGCACAAGGCCCGAAGCATCCGCCTGGTCGACCAGGAACAGGATCCGTTTGGGAGGGGCGGCGGCCCTCCGAGCCTGCCCATCGTGAGCCGCACCCCCAGCGCCCACCCGGAGCGCCTACGCGAGCGGCCCACCGGCACCCTGTCCGTGGACTACACCCTCTTGCGTGACGCCGACGACGAGGACAACTGCCTTCTCGGGCGGGCCGGGGACGACGGCATGAATGAGAGGGGCATCAACAAGGGCGACCTGCTGCTGATTGAGGAGATGGAGTGGGACGACCTGCAGAACCGGACGCTCGTGGCCGTCCTCCTCCAGGATCAACTGCTGGCCCGCGAGTACGAGTTTGCCAACCGCAAAATTCACCTCCGCCCGGCGGCGCCCCACTACGTCGAGGACACGTTCTCGCCGACGGACGCCGACTACTACGTCATCGGTCGCGTGCTCGGCCTCATTCGCACGTTCTGACGGCGCCGGGCCCCGGACCGCCCCGCCCCCACTACATGTCGACGGAGGCGAGGGGAACGGCTTCCCGCTCAGGGGGCTGGGGCGAGGAGACAAGGTCGTGCTCGTGGGCGTAGGTGGTGCAGGCCCGCACGAACGACTGAAAGAGCGGGTGCGGATGTCCTACGGTCGTCTTGTATTCCGGATGGAACTGCACCCCCAGGAACCACCGCTTGTCGGGCAGCTCCATGATCTCGACGAGGTCGGTGTCCGGATTCACGCCGGTGAAGCGCATGCCCTCCTCCAGCAGCTTGTAACGGAGGACGTTGTTCACCTCGTAGCGGTGCCGGTGCCGCTCCTGCACCTGCTCGGCGTCGTAGATGGCCCGGGCACGGGACCCCTCCTGCAACCGGCAGTCGTACTGCCCGAGGCGCATCGTGCCGCCCTTTTCGGAAATCTCCTTCTGCTCCTCCATGAGGTCGATGACCGGGTACGAGGTGTCCTCATCGAACTCCGTGGAGTGGGCGCCCTCCCATCCGCAGACGTTGCGCGCGAACTCGATGATGGCGCATTGCAGGCCCAGGCAGATCCCGAAGAAGGGGAGGTCGTGGGTGCGGGCGTAGTGCGCCGCGGCGATCTTGCCTTCGACGCCGCGGTCCCCAAAGCCGGGCGCCACGAGGATGCCGGCCACGTCCCCGAGCTTCTCGTCCGCATTCTCGACCGTGAGGTCCTCCGAGAGGACGTACCGCACGTCCACCTGCACCTCGTCGGGGACCCCGGCGAGAATGAAGCTCTCGGTAATGGACTTGTAGGCGTCCTGGTGCTCGACGTACTTGCCCACCAGGGCGATGGGAATGGTCTCCTCCGGGTTCTTTAGCTTGCGGAGGAACTCGATCCACTCGTCGAGGTCGGGCGTGTCGCGGCACACCGACGCGTCGGGCTCCGGGTAGAAGCGGTCAACGACCAGCTCGCCCATCCCCTCGTCGCGCAGGAGGAGCGGCACCTCGTAGATCGTCTCCGCGTCGAGCATCTGGATGACGGCCTCCTCTTCGACGTTGCAGAAGAGGGAAATCTTGCGCCGCACGTCCGCGTCGATGGGCCGCTCCGACCGGCAGATGATGGCGTCGGGCTGGAGGCCGTGGGCGAGCAGTTCTTTTACGGAGTGCTGGGTGGGCTTTGTCTTCAGCTCCCCGGCCGCCCGCAGGTAGGGGATGAGCGTGAGGTGCGTGATCATCGTGTTCTGCGCCCCCAGGTCGTTGCGCAGCTGGCGGATCGCCTCCAGGTAGGGCTGCCCTTCGATGTCGCCGACGGTGCCGCCAATCTCGGTGATGACCACGTCGTAGTTGCCGGTCTCGCCGAGCTTCAGCATCCAGTGCTTGATTTCGTCGATGATGTGGGGCACCACCTGCACCGTCTTGCCGAGGTAGGCGCCCTCCCGCTCCTTGGAGATGACCTCCATGTAGACCCGGCCGGTGGTGACGTTGTTGGCCTGGCTGGTGGGCTGGTCGAGGAAACGCTCGTAGTGACCGAGATCGAGATCGGTCTCGGCGCCGTCGTCGGTCACGTACACCTCCCCGTGCTCGTACGGGTTCATGGTGCCCGGGTCGACGTTGATATACGGGTCGAACTTCTGGATGGTCACGTCGAGCCCGCGATCGGCCAGGAGGCGTGCCAGCGAGGCACTGAAGATGCCCTTGCCGAGCGAGGAGGTCACGCCACCGGTCACAAAGATGTACTTGGTCTGCACGGCACGGAGGGGGTTGGGGACGGAAGGACGGGCGGGTGGCAACAAGATAGGCGCCGCCGCGGGGTAGTATCAACGCGGCGGGGGTGCGACTCCGTGCTGTTTCTGTCAATCGCACCTGGGGCACGCTCCGGGCAGCCGCGCAGGCCTGCTCCCTCGTTCCCCCCCGTGGCCCGACGCTTCGTTCGGCCCTACCCCTCGTTCGTGTAGTGTCGGAGCAAATCCTTGGTGGTGACAATGCCGATAAGCTCGTCGCCTTCGACCACGGGGAGAGAGGAGATGCTGTGGTCGAGCACGAGGGCGGCGGCCTCCTCCACATCCATGCCCGGCGTCACGGTGAGGGGGTCGGCCCGCATGATTTCGTGGGCCGGGCGGGACAGGGTGCGCACATCGCGATGCTCCTCGTTGTAGGTGTCGAGGAACGGACTGAGGGCGCGGAGCACGTCACGGTCGGAGATGACGCCGACCAGCGTCCCCTCATCGACGACGAGAAGATGGCGGAACCCCCCTGTGTGCAGCTGCGACCGAACGTCGGAGAGGGCCGTGTCCGGCGCAACGGTCACGACCTCGCGCGTCATAATGCCGTCAACGGTCATAGGCTCAGAAAAGGCTCGTAGCAGAAAACGAATGAAGAGAACGGCGCTATCCCATCCAAAAGGCAATCACGATCCCGCCGAAGGAAACGATCAGCCCAACGGCAAGGACCCCGAGCAGTCCCCCTGCCCGGACAAAATCCGACGTGTCGAGTTCCCCACTGGCATACGCAATGGCGTTTGGGGGCGTGCTCACTGGAAGGGCCATGGAAAGCGACGCCGCCAGGGCAATACTCAGGGCCATCTGAATGGGTCCGGGCCCGGCCCCGAGCGCCTGCGTCGCAAAGGACACACCGATCGGGATGAATAGGTTGGCCGCGGCGGTGTTCGACATGAATGTGCTGACGAGCACGGTGGCCGCCACAACCCCTGCGAGCACGAAGGGGCCGCTGAGGGGCACCGCCCGGACCACGATGTGGTCGAGGCCGGTCGCCTGCATGCCGCTGCCCAGCGCAATGCCCCCGCCGATGAGAATGAGAATGTCCCACTCCAGGCTGTCCACATCGGCCTGGTCGAGCACCCCCGTGGCCGTAAACGCGATGGCCGGGAGCAGGGCCACCACGGCGGCCGGCAGCCCGTGCCACCGATCCGTCAGCCACAGCCCGACGGTGCAGGCCAGCACCCCCAGCACAAACAGGCCGCGGCCCCCGAGCGTGCGGTGCTCGGCCCGGAGCGTGAGCCCTTCCGTGGCGGGGGGATAGAGCCCCCGGAGCACGCCCCACGCTACGGCCAGCATGCCGACCGTAAGCGGCACCGCAATGAGCATCCACTGCAGGAACGAGACCTCGTAGCCCGCGCTCGACAGGAAGCCGACGGCGACCGCATTCGGCGGCGATGCGATGGGCGTCCCCATGCCCCCGATGTTGGCGGCAAAGGGCACGGCCAGCACCAGCCCCTTCCGGATGGGGTCGCCCGACGGGATCTGTGCCACCATCGGGGCCACGAGCGTGATCATCATAGCGGTTGCGGCGGTATTGCTCATCCACATCGAAAAGAGCGCCGTGACGAGCATGAGGCCCAGCATCACGAGGGACGGCCGTCCCTGAAAGAGCCGCAAGATGAGCCCGGCGAGGGCCCGGTCGACGCCCTCCTTCACGCAGGCCCGCGCCAGCAGAAAGCCCCCGAAGAAGAGGACGAGAATGGGGTCGGCCGCCGGGGCCAAAAACGCACGGTAGTCGGGCGTGGGGGCCTGCGCAAAGCCCAGCCCGGGCCACCCGCCCGGATTCGCCAGGAGAAGAATTTCGAGCCCCACCACCAGGAGGGCCGTTGCGAAGAGGGGCAGCGCCTCGGTCACCCACAGCAGCGCCGCCGCCACAAAGATGCCCGCCATATAGGCGGCCTCCTGCGGCCACCCGACCTCAACCCCCGCCGCCGTGGCCCCGACGGCAGCGATACACACCGCCAGTGTTTTGATGAGGTTGCGGGAGCGGAGCGGCCCCTTCGCAAGGAGGACGCTGTGCACGAGGCGGTTCCAGGCCAGCTCTCCGTGCACCGAGGAGCGGCGCAGGAGCCCTCGCACCCGGCGCTGGGCCCGCCGCAGCACCTTGTGGCGCCGTTCGGGAGGCGGCGAGTCGGACGAGAAAAACAACATGACGACGGATCAGCCGAAACGGAAGAAGCGCGCGGCGCCGTCGCCCCCACCCGGATCGACGAGCGCAAACCAGATGTAAACGAACACAACAGCACGACAAGATTACAGCTTTCTCCTCTCTCGTCGTCGATTCTGCCGTGCAGCCTCATGCCCATGACGCATACCGTTGCCGGGGTCACCATTGAGCTCCTCCAGGGCAACATCGTAGAGCAGCCCGACGTGGAGGCCGTCGTCAACGCGGCCAACGCGCAGCTCCGCACCGGGGGCGGCGTGGCGGGCGCCATCCACCGTGCGGCCGGTCCGGGCCTCGTTGAGGAGACCCGCCCCCTCGCGCCCATTCACCCCGGCGAGGCCGTCCTTACGGGCGGACACGACCTGCCGAACGCGTACGTCATCCACGTGCTCGGCCCCGTCTACGGGCGCGACGAGCCGTCCGACGAGCTGCTGGGGGCCGGCTACAAAAATGCCCTGCGGCGGGCCGAAGAGAACGGCATCTCGTCCGTGGCCTTTCCCGCCATTTCCACCGGCGCGTTTGGGTTCCCCACGGCGCCGGCCGCCCGGATTGCCCTGCAGACGATGCTCGACGCGGCCCCCGAGCTCGACTCGGTGTCGCTCATCCGGTTCGTGCTCTTCGACCAGAGCGACCTTCGCATCCACGAAGAGGCGCTTTCGTCTCTCCGCTCCCCCAACGCGTAGCCTCCAGCCCCGGCATGCACATCGCGGTTCTGGTCCCCGGCATCCACGACCGTCCCACCGGCGGGAACGTCTACAATCGCCGGGTGGCCGCCGCGCTGTCGGACCGCGCATCGGTCGAGGTGATTCCGTGGCCGGAGGCGGCCGCCCGTCCCCCGCTTGCCCTCCCGCCCGACACCGTCGTCGTGGTCGATAGCCTGCTGGTGGATCGGCTCGACGAGTTCGATGCCCTCCGCCCCCCGACCGCGTCGCTCGTCCTGCTGGCGCACTACCTGCACTGCCTCGACCCCACGGCGAACGACACGCCCGACGCCGACACCGAGCGGGCCGCCCTCCCCCACTACGACGGCGTTGTCACCACGAGTGCGTTCGCGAAGCGGGCGCTGGCAGACGCGGGCGTGCCAGCGGACCGGATCGGTGTGGCGCCCCCCGGCCTCGATGCGACCTACCGGGCGCCAACAGCGGATCGGCCCTCCGACGGCCCGCCCCGCCTGCTCACCGTCGCGAGCTTGCAGCGCGGAAAGGGACTGCCCCGGCTGCTCGAGGTGCTCGGCCGCCTCACGGACCGGGCGTGGACGTGGACCCTCGTGGGCGACGACACGCTCGCCCCCGCCTTTGCCGCGTCCCTCCGCCGCCAGATCCAGCACGCCTCCTTCACCGATCGAGTCACGGTGACCGGCGCCCTCCCGCCCGCGGACCTCCGGGCGCACTACGACCGCGCCGACGTGTTCGTGCTGCCCTCCCGCTTCGAGACGTGCAGCATGGCCACCCGCGAGGCCATGGCCCGGGGCTGCCCGATCGTGGCGTTCGATGTCGGGGGCCTCTCCGAGAACCTTGGCGACGCCCCCGCGGGCCGCCTCGTGCCCGCCGCCGACACGGACGCCTTTGCCGCCGCCCTGCGCGCCCTCCTCGACGCGCCGGATGCCCGCCAGCGCATGGGACGGGCCGCCCGCGAGCGAAGCCGCTCCTTCTCTTCCTGGCCCGCTACGGCCGCCCAGCTTCACGACGTCCTGCGTCGCCTGTCGCGGACGAGTCGGTAGGCGACTGCACCAGCAGCGACGGTGCCACGCCCCGGGGCTGTACGGGCGGGAGCCCCGTCGTGTCGGCCGCCGGGCCGCGGTCGTGGCGGGCCAGCAGACGCACCAGCAGCGAGTAGAGCGCCTCCTGTCGCACCCTCGGCCGCTCCGCCCGCGGCCTCAGGCCCTCGGTAAAGCCCCGCGCCCGCACCGACTCGACCAGCGACGCATCGGTGCTCAGTACGTGAAGGGGCACCTCGGCATTCTCGGTGCCGAAGAGCGGGGGCTGGTGATCGCCCAGAAGAAGCACAAGGCTGCCCTCCGGCGCGGTGTCCAGCAGGTAGTCGCGGATCACCTGCAGGTCGTACGCGATGTGGCGGAGATAGCGTGTCGACTGCGGCTGGTCGTAGATGCGAGGGCGCGTGAGCGAGTCCGGAAGGAGGGCGCCGGGCGGGCGGCCCGCCTGCTCCAGGGCGTCCCGCGCCTCCGACCCGGCGCCGCCGGCCTCGTTGAACTGGCGCCAGTCGGGAAGGACGGGTGGCAGACCGTAGTTCCAGAGCGCGTGCGAGTCGACCGTCTCGAAGAAGAGGAAGTACGGCGCCCGCCCGGCCAGGTGGGTGCGATGGGCAAAGTTCAGGCTGTACTGATCGGGGGCGTCCGCCAGGCCGTACGCCGGCCCCTCATACGCCAGGTCGTCGCGGTAGAGGGTGACGTCGAAATCGTAGATGTTGCGCGTGGGAAGGCCGGGCCGCTCGAAGGTAAACGGCTGGAGGGCGACGGTGTGGTAGCCCTGCCGCTTGAGAAAGCGGACGAGGTGCGGGACGCGATCGGGCCGTTCCAGGAACCGGTTGTAGAGCACCTGCCGGTCCACCTGCACGCCGGTAAGCAGAGAGGCGATGGCCAACCACGAGCGCCCGCCCTGCACGGGCGCCTCGGCCCGGGCACTCGCCATGTGCCACCCGTCGGCGGCAAGGGTGTCCTGCATGCGGCGCATGAGGTCGCGGTACGGGTCGCGCAGGTCGGGGTGGCGCTCCAGAAGCGTGCCGTAGGACTCCACGGCGAGGAGATACACCGAGGGGCGTCGCTCCAGCCTCAGCGCGTCGTAGGCGGAGTAGGCCGAGTTGACGGGCATCGTGTCCAGCGAGTCAAGCATCGTCGCGAGGCGGGCGGACGCCTGCGCGTTGGCCCACGCCTTGGCCGCCACGGTGCGGACCCGCACCCGCTCGTTTGAGGTCTGGTAGGTGAGGCTTTCGGTTCCCCACTCCTGTGCCGGCCCCACCACGAGCACGAGCGGCCACGCCACGAGGTGCACGGCCAGCAGCACCCCTCGCCCGCCGGCGGCGGGGGCGGTCCGCTGGATCGCCCATACGGCCCGCCGGGTCGCCTCCGCAAGCACCAGCGCCCCCACGAGGCCGAGCCCCGCCCACGCCGCGCCCGCCCACGTCGCCACGTCGGACGCGAAGTACAGGAGATTGTCCATAAACTCGAGGTCTTCGTACAGGATGCCGTGGCGCCGGAAGGCCGTGTACACCGCGGCGTCGTACACCTGGTACCCCACCACCAAGACCACCCCCACGAGTACGCCGCGCCGGAGGGGGCGCTCCCATCGCGTGCCCGCCCCGTACACGAGCACCGTCGCCAGCACCAACACCTCCACCGAAAGCGGGAAGTACGGGCTCAGCGGAAGGGGCGTTACCACCGACGGCACGAACGGAAGCAGACTGAGCCCGGCCAGCGCCCCCCCAAACAGCAGGGTGGGGCGGAGCGAGGACGCGAGCGACGAAGACCAGCGGTCGGACATTCAGAAACAGGTCGATGCATCAAAAACCCGCGGCGTTATCCTCTCTCCTGCGTCCCGGCGCGCCCCACGACCTGCACGGTCGACCGGGCAAACGACAGGACGAGCGCCCCGGCGGCGAGGGCCACGAGCGGCTCGTAGAGCCAAGGGTACGGAAGGAACGAGCACAGCAGCGCCCCCACCATCGCCCCGTAGGCGTAGCGGGCAAACGAGAACCGGGACTCCGTCTTCTCCGGCGGCTGGACGAGGAAGAGCAGCACCACAAAGCCGTAGCGCAGGAGCCCAATGCCCAGAACCCAGACGGGCAGGTGCCCCTCGAAGGCCGACAGTGCACAGAGCACCAGCAAAAAGAGGGCGTCGGCCTCCTTGTCGAAAAACGCGCCGAACTCGGACGCGAGGCCCCGTCGGCGCGCCCACCAGCCATCGAGCCCATCGGCGGCCAAGAACACCCCGCCGAGCACGACGGGCCCCCAGCCCCCGGCCGCTGCGAGCGACGGCAGCGCCCCCAGCAGGAGCACGCGTAGCGCCGTAACCGCGTTGGCCCCGCCAAACGTCCCGGACGCCGTCCATTGCGAGCGGGTCGCCCACACCAGCCCCGCCAGC
>NCRC01000050.1 GCA_002894685.1 Salinivenus lutea | reverse complement strand
CCCCCACACTCATCAGGACCCCGCCCACCGCCACCGCCGCCGCGTAATTGACCGTGAGCAGGGCCGTCCGATCCAGCCCAAGCCGCCCCGCGTGCTTGAACACCATGCCAATCCCGACACTGCAGAGCACAGCGAAGGCCAGGTTGATCATTGAACGGTCTCGGGTCACGTGGTACAAAAGACACGATGGGGCCTCCCTCTCTCCCCGGCAAGGTCCTTCCCTACACACCAGGCGCCCGGTCGTTCTGCGCCGTGCCGCCCGGCCGTGCCTCCGCCCCGTCCCGTCCTAATCGCTGGAAAGCGAGGTGTAGTACCGAAGTCGCGGGGGAACCGGTTCTGGGTCGCGAATTTCGAGCCCCGACGGCACCTGAATCCGAGGCTCCACGTAGCCGGTGGTGTCCGAGCGGATTTGACTGTACGACACCGTCGCGAAAAACCCGGACGCGCGCTGAGACTGAAACAGCTGTTCAAACAGCACCCGGTATCGGATGCGCACGGTCGAGGGCTGGAGGGCCACCACTTCCTGGCTGGACGGGATGCCCGTCACCTCCACCTGCACCTCCCGCGTGCCCTCGGCAAATCGCCCGGCCCGCGCAATGAGCGTCACCCGGTCCTCGACGCGAGACACCAGTCGCTGGAGCGTATCGGCGAGCGGGACGGTCGTTTGCACCGTGTCGCGCAGCTCGGTGATCTCGCGCGCCTGGGTGGGCCAGGCC
Source organism: Salinivenus lutea (assembly GCA_002894685.1). Taxonomy (GTDB): domain Bacteria; phylum Bacteroidota; class Rhodothermia; order Rhodothermales; family Salinibacteraceae; genus Salinibacter; species Salinibacter luteus. Next base: position 14,449 of record NCRC01000050.1, on the reverse strand, counting down.
CGCAGCTGCCCAACCACCGACTCGGCGCCCGTCACGGTCACGGAGTCGGGCCGGAGCGTCGGCTCGTCGATCAGCTCGTACGCCGAGGCCGGTTGAATCGAGACGCGCGAGGCCACCGGCACGCGCCGCTCAATCCGCGGCTCCGTGGCCACGCGGATGGTGCGAGGCGCGACGCTCTCAATCTGCATGTCCGACCCCTGCGACAGCTGGATGGCCTCCTCCACGTTCACGGGCGCGTCGTCGGCCTCGATCTGCACGTTCGGCGGGTTGAAGAGGAGCCGCAACAGCTCCATGCCGCTGCCCTGCACCCGCGCCGTGACGGTGGTGGGGGGCCGTTCCACAAACGCCCGGTCGTCGGAGAGCGTCGGCTCCTCGACCGGGAAGTTGAGGCTCACCGTGCGACGCTCCTGCAGGGTGAGCGACAGCCAGAGCACAACCGAGAGCAGCACGCACACCGTAATCGCGAGGCCACTGTGCGAGTCTCCGCGGCGCTCGTCGTCGGACGACCGAAAGAGGCCCCGGATGCGCTCCAGAAAGATTGGAACTTGCGAGTCGGCGTCGGCCACGGCACGCGGCAGTTAGGGAAAGACCGAAAAGCGAGCGATTTCACGATGGGCCCGAGGCAAGGGTTTCGGCGCCGCGTCTCCGCCCGGCCCCTATCTCTCCTCCTCTCCCGCCTGCCGATGCATCCACTCCGGGGTGTGGTCGTCGGGGGCCCGTCGCGGGGTGCGGAGGCGCCGCCCCCACCGCGCGCCCACCGTGCGGGCGGTGCGCAGAAGAACCTGACCCAGCCCCCGAACGAACGCCCCATCGACCGTGAGCGACGGCCGCGGATACCCGTGCGCCCGGAGGGGCGGCCCGGCGAGCCACTCCATCACGGCGCGCTCGGCCTCCGGCATCTGCGTGCGCCACTTTTCCTTGTTGGACGGGTCGATGGGCCGGTGCGTCTTCGCCTTCCACGGCTCGCGCGCCGTATCGGCCGGTCCCTCGTCCCGTTCATGAAACCGAAGCATCCGCTCCTCGAACGACACGCCGAGCCACGCCGTCACCTCACGCAGGATGTCGGCGGGCTCGTCCAGCAGATCCTCGTACCGCACCTCCCGGACCCGGTCCGGAAAGGTTTCCTGCCATCGGGTGCTTTTTTGCGCGTAGCGGCGCCAGGTCCACGCCGCCTCGGGGAGCGAGTCCTCATTCCACGGCATGCCGCGCAGCGAGAGCCACACGTCGCGCGGGTCGCGAACGATGCAGAGGACCGCCGCCCGCGGAAAGTCGCGCAGGAGGGTCGGCACGTGCGCCAGGTGGTCCGGGGTTTTTTCGCCCCACGCATCGGCCCCCGTCCGTTCCGCGTACGTGGTGCCGAGGGCGCGGAGGAGGTCCGACGGGACGGGCCGGTCCGCCGACCGCACCCGTGCCCAGAGGCGCTCCACCTCCTCGTCGGTCAGGTCCATGTCCTGCACGCCCGGCTGCTGGCGGAGGCATTCCCACACGTCCGCGACCGCCGCCCCCTGCCGCCCCCCGCCGCAGCGCGTGTAGAAGTGAGTCTCGGGCGTGATGGCGATGCGAGAATGCGCGTCCAGGAGGGCACTGAGCAGGGTCGTCCCCGACCGCGGCATTCCCACGACGAAAATCGGAGCGCGCATAACGAAGCCTCCCGATTAAAAAGAGAAGCGAGCGGCGGGCTACGCCGAGAGCACCCGTTCGTAGAGCGCCACGGTTTGACGCGCCAGGGGCTCCCAGGAACGGGGGTCGAGCGGCGCCCGCCCGGACCGCGACGCAGCCCGCACCTCCTGAAGGGTCCCTTCCAGGGCCGCGGCCGTCAAGGATCCGTCGTAGGTGTGAACCCACTCGGGGCCCACGTCCGCCCGCAGTTCCCGCATCGCCCCGGCCTCCGGAACGAGGACGGGCCGATCGAACGACAGGGCGAGCAGGGCACTCCCGGAGTGCATAATGTCGTCGTACGGAAGCGCCACCAGATCGGCCGCTCCAAGCACCGTCGGCATCTCCTCGTCCGGCACGAAGCGCAGGTCGAGCCGCACGCGGTCGCTGCCCGCCGCGGCGCGCTCGATCCGCCCCTTCAACTCCGCACTCACGGGGTTCCCCGTCACCAGCAGGCGGGCCGCCTCGTCCGTCACGTCCCGAAAGGTGTGGACGAGGTGCTCAACGTTTTTGTAGGGCCGGATCCGCCCGACGTAGGCGACGACGGGGGCCTCCTGGGACAGGCCCAGCCGCCGGCGCGCCTCGGGCTGCGGGACCGGATCGGGGTAGGCGGGGCGGTAATGCCCGTGCGGAACCACCGCGCCCGGAACGCCCGACAGCCGCGGAAACCGACGCCGGGCGGCCGCCCGGGCATGTTCGCTCAGCGTAACGTAGCCGTCGACCATCGGCAGAAAGAGTGGCCAGAACACCCGCTCCAGCCACGGGTGCGGCGATTCGTGCGGCCCCAGGTCGTGGATGGTCCACACGAGCCGGGCCCCCCGCTGTCGGGCCAGCGCCATCAGCGCCAGCTCGGCCGCCACGTACCCGACCGCACGGGGAAGCGACGGCTCACTGAGAAAGTCGTCCGGCCAGTGGACGTGCCACAGGTCGTGCCCCCCGCGCAGGGCGGTTCGCGGCGTAAACTCGTGGACCCGCGGGCCCAGCCTCTCCACCGCCCGGTACAGCAGGTGCGTATACGGATTCCCGGTCTTGTTGTCGAACGCCGGCCAGGCAAGTACATCCACGGGGACAGAACCTCTGTGAGGATCGATGGATTAGCGAGGCGACTCTCCCTCCAACCAGTGCGACAGGTCGCGCCCGAGGAGGTCCTCAAGCCGCCGGACCTCGTCCGCGTAGAGGCGCGCGAGGTCGGACCGGACCGACGGGTCCATGTGCGGCTTCGAGAGATTCAGGTTCTTGAGCAGCTTCACGCCCTGCGTCCGCACTGCCTCCGGCACCACGTAGCGCGCGGCCTTGCGGATCGGGTGGTCCGGATTCAACAGGAACCGCTGAAACTGTTCGCTGATCGGCTCGCCGGTTTTCTCGTGGGCCAGCGTGCGGGTCGGCACCACGTCGTCGTCCACCCCCAGGCGCCGGTAAATGTCCTGCGTGACGCCCACATTGTCCTCCTTGAAGTCGTCGAACAGGTAGACGGCAAGCTGGTCCCGATCAAAGTGCTCCAGGTACCGCGTCAGCTGTTCGTGGTAGAAGCCCATGCGGGTGTAGTGCCACGACCATTCCCACCCCTTTTGTCGTCGGTCCTCCTCGGCCTTGAGGGCCGCGTCGAAGTCGCGGAGCGGCTCGCGTCCCGCACTCAGGAGGTGGAGGTAGTGCGAGTATGCCCGTTCGATGGGGTTCCGGAGCACCGCAATCAGCTGCACATCCGGGAGGTGTTCGTGGATGCGCTCGGGGGCCGTGGGGCTGTACAGGTAGTTGACCGAGGCCTCCCCCACCGCCTGCTCCCCCTCCACAGCGTCGAAGAGCGCCCGGTAGTCGGCCATCGTGTAGACGGCACCCGCCGCCTCATTGGACGCCCGATCGCCCGGCCCCTTCATGGGCGGCGGGGCGTCGAGGTACGCAAAGAAGCGCGGCTCCTTCACCGCCGGCATAAAGACGTCGGGGTGCTGGCGGAGGTAGTGGTAGAGCGAGGTGGTGCCCGCCTTCGCCGTGCCAATAAGCAGAAAGTTCGGCAACATGGGCAGCAATTAGTCGAGCGCGGGAGAAGAATCGGCGGGCCCCGCCGTCGCCCGCCCGGCGACCTGGTCGAGGACCCGAGCCATGCGGTGGGCCTGGTGGCGACGGGTGTGCTCCCGAAGCGCGTCGAGGGACGCCCCCTGCCGCGGCGCCCGTTGTGACCAGGCCGCGTAGTGCGCCCGGACCACCTCGCGCAGCCGCGTCGCGTCGTCCCGCCCCACGACCTCGCCGGCGTCGTGACGACGCAGGAGGGCGTTCGCGTCGCCCGCGGGCGGCCCCACCCCGAGCACGGGCCGCCCGCTCGCCAGGTACTCGTACAGCTTGCTCGTGATCATGCCCTCCGCCTGGGCAAAGGGCTCGATGACGAGCAGGAGAAGCGTGCTCCGGGCCATGTGGCGGAGCGCCTCGTGGTGCGGCACGAAGCCGACCTCTTCCACAATGGGCAGCAGGTCGCGCGTCCGGAGGCTCTGGCGCACCGCCGGATCGACGGTGCCCACCAGTCGGAGGCGGAGCGCGGGAATTGCCCCCTCCGATCGAAGGGCGGCGAGCGCATCCCAGAGCCCCGTCGGATTGCGACTCGCGTAGAGCTTGCCTACGTGGGCGAGCACAAAAGCATCCGGGTCCGGTGCTTCGTGCAGGCCCTCAAAGTCGGCGGCGTCAAACCCGTTTTCGACGACGTGGTAGTCGTTCTCGGCCTTGTGGGCAAAGAGATCGGCCCAGGAGGGGCTCACGGTCGTTACGGCGTCCGCCCGGCGCAGGACGCTCCGCTCCAGGGCCGCGTCGAGCCGGCGGGCCCACCGCGTGTGCGGCAGGTCGTCGTAGTAGCTAATGTCGGTCCACGGATCGTGCAGGTCCGCCACCCACGGCGTGCCCGTCCAGCGGCGCAAGGGGGCCCCCGTGAGGTGGACGGAATGGGGGGCCCCACTCGTGATTAGCGCGTCGAACCGCCCGGTGTCCAGAAGCTGCCGTCCGCGCCACACGGCAAACGGCCACCATCCCACCCGCGCATCGGGGACAAACACGTTCGCCCGCACCCAGCGGGCCAGGTGCTCCGTCCAGGACGACTCCTCGGGCGTCATCGAGCCGGTCGGAAGGTCCTCTTCCTCCTTCCCCGTGAGGGCCTGGTAGATGGCGTACGGATCGAGCGACCGCGTCCGGTGCACCCGCACATCCGACGGGACGACCTCGCAGAGCGCGGGGTCCCGGTTCGGATACGCCCCGTCCCGCACCGTCAGCACCTCCAGGGCCCATCCCTCCGCCCGCAGATGCTCGACGAACTGCAGGATGCGCTGCACGGCCGGGCCCCCGGCCGGCGGCATGTAGTAGGCAACGAGCAGGGCGCGGGGCATGAGCACGAACGGAAGAGACAGTCAGAGCGGAGCCGACATCACTCGTCGTCGGACGGCGCATCGGGCACGCCCGCCCGACGGCGACGGTAGGCCTGCCCAAGAATCAGCAGGATGCCCCCGTAGACGCCGATCGTGCTGAGGCCCGCCACCCAGATGCCGTAACGGTCGGCCGACGGCTCAAAGCGCATGGTGAGCGTGTGTTCGCCCGCCGGGACGTGCACGCCGCGGAGGAGGTAGTCGACGCGGTGGATGGGCACCTGCTCGCCGTCGAGGTACGCGTTCCACCCCGCCGGGTAGTATACTTCGCTTGCGACGAAGAGGCGCGGGGCATCCGTCTCCACCGTCCACGAAATCTCGGGGGGCTCGTAGGAGTCGAGGCGCGCCGACGGGGTGCTGTTGCTGTCGAGGGGCGTCACGGGCTGATCGAGCGCCTCGGGCAGCAGCGCCACGCTGTCCGGCGCAAACGAGGGGCTTCGGAGCCGCTCCCAGGTGGCCTCCGGGTCTTCGACCACCTCCGTCTGCCCGACGAAGAACCCTCGCGGCACGGCATCCGGGTTTTCGAGCACCATAAAGCCCTGCTGCCCGCCCTGATAGGCCACTTCGGTGCCGGGCAACTGCTGGCGCGCCACCACGTAGCGGGCATTGATCAGGTCGAGGCCCGTCTCGTTCGGGGCGCCCTGACCCAGCTGCAGCACGTGATCGATAAAATTCTGGTACCGCTGCAGTTTGGCCGCGTGGTACCCCCCGGCCGACTGGTAGTGATACGACGGCATGGCGTTGCTCATGGGGCTCCCTCCCGCGGGGTGTTGGAGCGGCAGCACCCGGAAGTGCCCAGGACTCCCGGCTTCGTCCACTTTCTTCTTCAGGAAGCGGTCGACCCCAAAGGTCTGGATCTGCGCCTCTGCATCGGGCTGCTGCGAGAAGCGGTCGCCTCCCAGGTACTGCCGGTCCACCCCCCAAAGGTCAATCGTCACAATGAGGACGACTAGGCCGCCCGCCGCCCAGGCCGGAAGTGTCTCGCGCCGGTAGAGCCACAGCAGAAACAGGGCGGCGCCTACGGCCAGGAGCGTGCGTGTGGCGCTGGAGGTGAAGGCGGCGCGTCGCTCCTGCTTTTGTTGCTGAATCCGCTTCTGGATGAACTGCTGCACCTGCGGGCTCTCGATGGACAGGTCGGGCCGCTGCTGCTGAATGGCTCGCTCCAGGCGCTGGCGCTCGTTCGGCCCCTCGAACTCAAAGAACAGGTCGGGCGCCACGCGGAACAGGAGGACGAGCCCCAGGACGGCCCCGAAGGCATACAGGAGCGGACGCCCCCCGTCCCCGGCCGGCCGACCCCGCGAGCGCTCGGGGCGCTGCCGCAGCACGTGGTCGAGCCCCACGCCCGCCAGCAGGGCCAGCCCGAAGGCACTCACGCTAAGCCACGTCTCCGGGGCGCGGAAGGAGTTAAAGAAGGGAAAGTACTCGAACATGGGCCAGTTCACCCACGTCGCGTACTTTCCGAGCGAAAACAGGATCGTCGCCAGCACCCCCGCGCCGAGCCCCCACACCAGACGGCTCCGCACGCGCCACAGGGCGAGCCCGGCGAGCGCAACGACGACGCCGCCGATGTAGTGCGGGCCTTCGGTGAAGGTCTTGGGTCCCCAGTACGTCTGCCCCCCGCCCCCAAAGGCCTTCGCCATTACCAGCGTGAAGAGCTCCTTCGGCCCTTGACTCCACTGCATGGCCTTCTGCCACGCCATGCCGCCCCCGCCCCCGCCACCAGCGGCCGCCTCGGCCCCACGGACGGAAAACTGCTTGTACTCGTAGATGGCGAGGTAGGGGTGTGCCACCATGAGCAGCGCGAGCCCGGTGCCCAGCCCCAGCCAGCCGGTCGCCTTTCCAATCGGGGCCCAGTCGTCGTTGCGCCACGCCCACACCACCTCCACGACCCACCAGGCGAGGAGCAGCATGAGCACGTAGTACGTGATCTGCGGATGCTTCGCGCGCAGGTTCAGTGCCAGGGCCGCGGCAAAGAACAGCCCCCCGAGCACCGACGGGTTGCGGAGCGTATAGGCAAAGGCGAGCACCACGAGCGGCGCAAAGGCCAGGGCCACGAACTTGGTGCTGTGGCCCACCGCCAAAATGATGGGAATGTACGTAGTAAAGCCGAACGCGACCGCCGAGAGAAGCCCCGACAAGTGGTTGCGGGTAAGATAGAAGACCAGCAGGTACATGCTTGCCAAGAGCACGAAGAAGTGCGACGCCGGCCACGCAACCGATCGGGCCGCGTTGATCACCGTGTCGAGCTGCGGCACCACCATCTTGTAGGTGATCATGTAGGCCGGCATGCCGCCGAAGGTGTTCGGCGCCCACAGCGCCCGCTCACCGGTTCGCTCCTGGTAGTCCAAGAGGACCTCCGCGTTCGCCCGCCAGCTTACGACGTCGGTTCCATGAATCCCTTTGCCCTCGAACAGGGCGGGCGAAAAGAACGCCGCCGTCACCAACAGCAGAAACCCAATGCAAAGGCCGTGGCGGGCGGTCGACGACCAGTTGCCCCACACGGTGGGGGCCTGATTGGGGCGTGCGGTGGAGCGCGGAAAGGTCATGAAAGACAGAAGCTCTTCGAAAACGGCGCGGCGCACTCGGCGTGCAGATTTCGCCGATCGCAGACAGCAGGCGCAACGGACGGTTCTTTTTCGCTGTTCCACCGCCGCCCCCGCCGTCAGTCAGTCGAGATACGAGGCGTACGGGGTCTCCCGGAGCCGCCGGGCCAACGCGTCGTAGTTGGCCACGCCGTCGCGGGGCGAGGGGGGCGCAACTTTTTCGTAGCTGCTCTCCACCGCCGCCGACGCCACCCCCAGGAACGAGCACACGGTGTCGACCGTCGGCTGATGCTGCTCGGCGTCGCGAAGGTGCTGCTCGTACGTCAGGGACAGGTGCGGAACGCCTTCCAGGAGCCGTTCCTCATACTCCTTCAGCGCCTCGCTACTGCGCATCCAGGCCAGCACATTGTCGGGGTCGACCCGCAAGGCCCGTCGCTGCGCCGGGTCCTCGCCCTTTTTCCGATGAAACTGCTCCCGTCGCGCGCGGATGTTGGACAGGGCGTGGCGCAGCAGATTGGTGCGTCGCAGGTACAGAATCCGAACCCCATGCTGTTCGTGAAGGCGGCGAAGAACGGACGTGGGCCGGGCCAAGCGCGTCTGGACATCGCGGATCTGGTAGCTTAGAATCTTGCACCCATAGCCCGGCCCCGGCGAGCGGGCACAGCGCCCCCGCACGTGGCGCTCGGGAAACGGAACCCAGTCGTGGAGCACCTCCCCTTCGCAGTCGAGGGCCGGCACGTCGTCGAGCATGCTGATGAGCGCCGTGGTGCCCGATCGGCCCCGCCCGAACAAGACGAAGCGGGGCACCGGCAGCGCCTCGTCTCCCGTTCGCACATCGGCCCACAGGGCCTGCGCGTGCCGGTACTGCTGGCGAACCTTGAGGTAGCGTCGGTTGACGGCGGAGCGGAGAGCGTCGAGCACGAAACGGAAGCAGTCGGGCGAGTGGTCTGCGCGTGAGGACGGGGTCGTCAGGCCCCAGGCCAGCCGATCGCCAGAGATCACCGGGAATCCGCCAACATCGCCGGCCCCATCCAATACCATTGGGGTGTCGCGTCTTTCGTCACCGTCCCCCTCCCGGATGCCTCCCGCTGAGCGTTCTCCCGACACGACCGGGCCGGATCCCGATGCGTCTCCCGCGGACGCCTCCGACCAGGGGGCCTCCTCTCCGGTCGACTACACGGAGCGCATCCTGAAAGGGTCGACGTCGGTCTTTTCCGGGTCCATGGTCGGCAAGGTGGTGGGGTTTGCGTTGCAGTTGGTGCTGGCGCGCGGCTTTGGACAGGCGCTGTTCGGGTTGTACAGCCTGGGGCTCACGGTGCTCCGGCTGGCCCAGTCCGTGGCCACGCTCGGGCTGCAGAACGGCATCGTGCGGTTTGCGGCGCCGAGCTACGAGCGGGGGGACACGGCCCACGTGAAAGGCATCTTTCTGGCCGCGGGCGGGCTGGGGGTCGGGGCGGCGGCCCTGATCGGCCTCGGCCTCTTCCTGTCCTCCTCCTGGCTGGCCACCACCGTCTTCACCGATCCGGACATGGCGTGGATCATCGCGGTCTTTGCCTGCGGGCTGCCCTTTTACGTGCTTACCTACCTGGCGTCCCGGATGGCGCGGGCCCTGAGCCAGATGCAGGTCGACGTGCTGCTGGACTCGATTCTGCAGCCCGCCCTCTTCCTGGTGGGGGTCGGCGGCCTGCTGGCCCTCGGCCAAGGCTTCACCGCGGCCCTGTACGCGTTTCTCGCCTCTACCGTCCTGGCCGCCGGGGCGGGCGTATACGCCGTGTATCGGCTCTTCCCGCCCCTGGCCTCTCGGCTCGCCCCGGACTATGAGATTCGGCCGCTCCTGCGCTTCTCCCTCCCCATCATCGGGGTCACCCTCGCCAGCATCGGCATGACGTACGCCGACCGCCTCATGCTGGGCATGCTCAGCACCGCCGAGGCTGTGGGGGCGTACCAGGCCGCGGCCAGCCTGTCGGTGCAAATGCGCTTCGTCCTCTTCGCGGTCACCGCGGCCTTCTCTCCCGTCATCTCGGACCTGTACCACAACGGACGGGTGGAGGCCCTGCGCCGGCTCTACGCCGACACGGTGCGGTGGATTCTCGTGACGACCCTCCCGGCGGCGATCATCTTCGTGGCCTTCGCGCCGGACATCATGTCGATCTGGGGGGCGGAGTTTCGGTCGGGCGCCCCCCTGCTCCGCATCCTCTCGGTCGCCTACCTCGTGGTGGCGGGCGTCGGCTCCGTCGGCCAAATGCTCCAGATGTCCGACCACCAGGACTTCGTGTTTGTCGTGAACACGGCGATGGCCGTCCTCAACCTGGTCCTCAACTGGGTGCTGATCCAGTGGTACGGCGCCGTGGGGGCCGCGATCGCCACCGGCCTCACGCAGGCCCTGGGGAATGCGGTGGAAATCCTGGGCCTCTGGTACTACGAGTCGATTCAGCCCTTCCGGTGGCCCCTGTGGAAGGTGGCGGCCGCCACGGCGGCGACGGGCGGGCTCGCGTGGGCGCTTTCCCTCTATCTGATCGGGCCGACGCGCTGGGCCGTGGGCATTCCTGTGCTGCTCCTCGCGTACGGCGCGTTGCTTGTGACGCTGGGCCTCCCTGCGCGCGACCGGTCGATCCTTCGGGCCCTGTGGGCACAGGTGCGCCCCACGAAGTAGGGGCCCGGCAGGCTCAGCCCATCACCTCGAGCCCGTGCACACAAACGCGCACGTCGGTCGAGTAGCAGTAGGCATCGACCAGCTCGCCGGTCGTCCAGTCGACCTGCAGGATCGAGGCGGGCGAAACCCCAACGAAAAGGTGCTCCTGGTGGCGGGTCAGTCCGCGGACGAAGAGCGGACGGGCGATCGAGTCTGCCTTCCATCCGGCCTTGCGCGCCACCTCTTCTCTCCAGTACGACGGAATGTGGGGGCGGATGCGGGCGCGCACCCACTCGTACCGCGTGAGGTCAATGGTGCGGACTCGCTCCCCCCGGGCGAGATCGAAGACGCAGACGGCCCGCCCGTACGTGTCGTTCGTCAGGGCCGTCCCGTCGGGCGTAATGTGCAGGTTGTGCCCGCCCTGCAGGGCCTCGTCCTGCACCACAACCTCGCCGCGGCTCAGGTCGACGATCGCGGCGTGGGCGTTGCACAGCCCGTACACTCGATCGTCGTGCAGGGCCACGGCGTTCAGGTGGAGGTGGCTGTTCTCGTTTGAGGCCGTCGGCCCCAAAAATCGCAACCGGTTGTCCGCCGACTTGTCGAGGGCAAGCGGCTCCAGCCCCAGGGCGTCCTGGAGCTGGGGGTGCTCCCGCGGCCAGAGCGCGCGCACCTGCTCCCCGGTCGTAAGGTCGTACTCTACCGCGGCGTCGATGGCCGTGGACGTGACCCACACGGTCCCCTCCGCCGTCGTCTCGATCTCGTGGAGCCCCACCATCAGCCCGTCGCTCAGGGCTCCCGTCCGGCGGAGAGACGCATCGTAGCGCTCCAGGGTGTGGTACGAGGCCGCAATGAGCTCTCCGTCGTGCCACCGGATGCCGCGGCATCCCCGCGTATTTCCTCGCGGGTTCGGGTCGTCGTCGACCGACGGCTCGCGCGGCAGGATGGGGACCGTCGCGGCGATCTCTTTCTTCTTCCAGTCGAGGACCACCAGTTCGCCGCCCGCCTCGACCGGCGCGGCGCGCACCACCGTCCCGAACGCGAGGCGCTCCGGCGTCTCGCCCCGCGCCGGGGCCCGCGGCGCCCCCCGTCGGAGCATCACGTCGGCGTCGTCGAGGGCCTCCTGGAAGGCAGATGCAAGGTCCATGTGTCCGGAACGGATTCGGTGAGGATCGGTGGAGAAGGGGCGCCTGGGCCATTCCGCGCCCCGAAACAGGCCCCGGAAATCGCTGTTCCGCAGGCGATTGCGCGCCCCGCATCCGCCCGTACATCCCCACCGCCCCCGTGCCCCGCGTCAACCTCTTCATCATCGGCGTCAACAAGGCCGGGACGAGTTGGCTGTACTACCTGCTCTCCCAGCACCCCGATGTGTTTATGTCCGACGTGAAGGAGCTCTACTTCTTCGGCTCGGACCGGGAAGGGCCGGCCTCTCGTGAGGCGTACCACGCGCACTTTCCGTTCGAACAGCCGTACCGTTACTTCGGCGAGGCAACCGTGACCTACTACCAGGAGGCCGCCGTCGCGGACGAACTCCGGGCCTACAATCCCGAGGCCAAGCTGCTGGCCATCGTGCGGGACCCCATCCAGCGCCTCCTCTCCCAGTACCGCTTCCACAAGCAGCTCGGCATCGTGGGGGAGCACGAATCGCTCGCGGAGGCCCTGGAGGGGCGCCCCCCCGGCCTGTACCGCGACAGCCACTACGAGAAGACCCTGCCGGCGTTTGCGGAGCGCTTCGGCGACAACCAGTTCCACATTGTGAGTCTGGAGGCGGGCAAGGAGGCCCCGGAACGGCTGTGGGCGGACCTGTGCTCGTTCCTCGATCTTTCTCCGCCCCCCTTCCCCGACGCCAACACCTCCCCGGAAAACCCAACGGGGAGCCCCGCCTTCCGGTGGGTGTACCGCACCCTCGTGCAGCCGATCAAGACGCACTGGCCCGGGGCATACCAGTGGATGCTCCAAAACCCCGTGGCGCGCCAGGCGAAGCTTGCCCTGCTGCGCGTGCTCGGCACGGCGGAGCCCGAGGCCCTGCCCCCGGCGGTGGAGCGCCACCTCCGGGAGGAGTTTGCCCCCACGTACGACTACCTTCGATCCCTGGGGTTCGACGTCTACGACGCCCCGTCCCGCGGCCGCTAACGCACCTACTCCACGACCTTCGGCACCCGAACGTGGGGGCCGTCGGTGTCCGGGGCCAGCTCCAGGGCGTCCGCCCGGTCGATCCGGGACGCGACCTGATCGGGCCGCACCACGTTGGTCACGTCCAGCACGTGCGACATGGGCGAGACCCCTGAGGTGTCCAGTTCATCGAGCGTTTCGACGTAGTCGAGGATCTGGCTCAGCTCATCGGCCATCCGTTGCTCCTCCTCATCGGAAAAGGAGAGGCGGGCCAACTCGGCCACGTGGCGCACGTCGTCAGGGGTTACGGACATCGTGAGGCGAGAATGATCGGAGAGCGAAATGACGTATCGGAGGCGTCAACGGGCCCTGTGCGCCGAGGTTCAGCCGTACGGGCCCCTGTCAGGCCGACGGGGCACTCGCCCGCACCTCACGCAGCATGTGGATGAGGGTCGTGGCGCACCGAAGGCCCTCCTCCGGGCGCGGCTCAACGTAGATCTCCAGGCTGATGGGGCCCCGGAAGTCGTGGGCGTGCAGGAACTCGAACTGCTCCCGCCAGCCCACGGTGCCCTCGCCCAGGCGCGTGTCCTCCCACTGCCCATTCGTGATGCGGCCGTCGCTGCAGCGGACGAGCGTGATGAGGCCGGACAGCGCGACAAGTCCATCGATCGGGTCCTCGCCCGCCCGCATGGCGCCCGCCGGGTTCCACGCCGCCCGCACGTAGGGATGGTCCACCTGCGCGAGCACGTCGGCCAGGGCCGCACCGGTCGGGCAGGCCGTCTCCGGCCCGTTGCGCACGGCAATCAGGATCCCGTGCGCCTCGGCCTTGTCCCCCGCCCGCCGCAGCGCCTCCACGATGGGAGCCACCTCCTGTTCGGGTTCGCCCGCAAACGGCGAGATCGTCACCCGCGGACACTCGATGCGCTCACACATCTTCAGCGTGTCCTCGAACTGAAGCAGGTCGTTCATCCAGGCGGCGCGGTCGCTGACCGGCCCCTCAAACATGCTGGGAACGACGCTGCCCAGGAGCAGCTCGCTGCCCTCCAGCTGCCCGCGAATCTGCTGCTCATTCACGAAGGGCACCCGATCGTCCGGCCCCCCCACGGTGCGAAGCTCCATCCCGTGCAGCCCCCAGAGCTGGGTGTAGTGGAGCGCGCGATTGAGATCGCTGGTGACCGTGTCGGTGAGCCAGATGGGGATCATGGAAGGCCGGACTTGTGGGACAGCAACACCGCACCCGTATCACACACCCGGGGTGGTGTTCCGGGGCCCGGCTCCAGACTTACTGCTGGGCCCCTGTCGACTGGGAGGACGAGTCCCGCTCGGTCTTCGGGCTCGGGAACCAGTCTTCGTCCGAGTAACGCTCGCCCATCCGGCGGAGCGCCTCCCGCGCCTCGCGGCGGCGCTCGTCCACCATCTCCTTCTCGGGTTCTTGCCCCACCCGAGCCTTGAGGGGATCGACCACCTCGGCCTTCAACATGATGACCAGCTCCTGCTTCTGCACATTCGTGTTGGTGCGGCCAAAGATGTACCGCAGGCCGAAGAACCAGCCGGGCAGGTCTTTGAGGAGCGGCACGCCCACCCGCGTCTGGGTGCGCTGCGTGGTGATGAGTCCTCCGATGGCCGTGGCCTCTTCATTCAGCAGAAGGACCTGCGTGTTCGCCTCGTTCCGGTTAATGACGGGCCCGCCGCCGGCCGACGGCTGACTGTTCGAGTCCTCCACTCGCACATCCATGTGGATGAAATCGACCGTCGGCGCCCCGGCCGTATCCGCCACGGGTTCGGTAATGAGGGTCGGCGTGACGTCTATGATAATGCCGGTCTCAAAGAACTGCGTGACCGTGTTGCCCGCAAAGTCGGTGGTCTGCACCGGCACGTCCTGCCCAATCTGGATCTGCCCCTGCTCGCCGCTCTGGACAGTGACCTGCGGGTTGGCGATCGTGCGCCCCACGTTGTCCTGCTCCATGATGTTGAGGAAGCGCCGGAACCGACCCACCGTCACTTGCTCGGGCGCCTGGAGGATGTTGTCGACGCTCTCAAACAGGTTGCCGGTTTCAATGAGAAAGGACCCTCCGCCCTGCCCCTGCCCTCCTTGGCCTCCGCCAGCGCCC
>NCRC01000049.1 GCA_002894685.1 Salinivenus lutea | reverse complement strand
GGGGCGGACTGGCTGGTGGCCCGGGGGCGGGCGGCCGATCACTTCCTGATGAGCGAGCGCCACGGCACCGCCGAAATCCCCAAGGTGGCCGCGACGCTCTACGAGCGGCTGGCCCGCCACGGGTACGGCCCGGTCGCGCTGGAGATCGGCCCCTTCGCGGCCCAGGCCGCCAACGAGGCGCTTGCTCGGGGCGGCTACCGCGCCCTGGAAGACGTGCTCACGCGCTACGAGGCCCCGGTCGTCCCGTTTCTTCACCTGCGCGCCGAGTCGCGAATGGCCGCCCGCATGGCCGACGCCGGGGCGACGATCTGGGGGGTCGACTACGAGTTCATCTTTAGCCTGCCGATGCACCTGGACGCGCTGGCGGATCAGGCCGAGACCGACCGGGAGCGGGCCGCGGTGCGGACGGCCCGGACGCAGATGGACGAGGAGTGGGGCGGGGCCGACGGCCGGGCGCTGGGTCGGGCCGACCCCGCGGCGCTGCGGGCGCTCCGCGCCGCGTTCGAGCCCCGTGGCGACGCGGCGGCGCTGGACCGCATCGACGCCCTGCTGGAGAGCAACGCCATCTACGCCCCGTACGTGCGCACCGACGGCAGCTTCTACGAAAGCAGAACGCGCCGCGAGGCCCTCATGAAGGAGCAGCTGGCCCAGTACATCAAGGACTGGGAGGCCGCCCACGGGGAGGCGCCGAAGGTCTTCCACAAAAACGCCCACACCGGCAAACGGGGCGAATACTTCCTCACGCTCGGGGCCTTCATGGCGGAGTGGGCGCGCGCCCGGGGCGAGAAGACCCTTCACGTGGCGGCCGACTGCACCAGTGGGCAGATCCCGAAGACCGGCCAGGGCGGCGGGGGCGAGTGCACGTCCTGGCTCGCCGGGGACGGCAGCCCCTTTGCCGACCACCTCGACGGGGACACGATCACGGTCATCGACCTTCGGGCGCTCCGGCCCGGGTACTTCCAGTGGGAGTTTCTGTCGGACGACGCCCGGCGGGCGATCGAATCGTTTGACGTGTACGTCGCCATCCCGGACGTGCAGCCCGCCACGCCGCTGACCCCGATTCCGCGGGGCGAGTAGAGGCCGGAGCCCCCGCCGCCTCCGGAGCGGCGGGGCCACAGCAGGGGGCCGGACGCGCACTGGGCGTAGGAATTCACTGGTCCGTCACGGGGTGGGCTTGACACCCCCGGGGGTGATTTTGTTATACTGGTGATAGTACGAGTCGGCGAGAACACCCCGCACTTCTCGCCTGCTCGTCAGCTCGACCCATTTCCGGGTCGGGCTTTTTTTTATGTCTATGCGGTTTTTTGGCTCGGAGGGGCGTCGGTCGCGTCCGCCCGGTCTCCGCGCGCCGGTAGCTGGGGCGGTCAGGAGGACGAGGCGCTTTTGGGGCGCCGCGGATTGGGGGCGGCTACAGCAGGATCCACGCCGCGACGAGCGCAAGGAGGACGACGGTGATCAGGCCGACCACGAGGTAGTCGTCGAAGTTCGACGCGTCGTGCCGCCGGACGCGCCGGACGGCCTCGCGGGGACTCTTCATCGGTTGGGACGTGTTCATATCGGTCATAAAATCGGACGGGACAAACGGGGGCCTCGCGGCGAGCAGGGGGCCGGTGGGTCCGTCCGCTCTCTTTTGAGGCGTGGGGGTGGGGATTTTTGTGAACACCATCTGACGCCGAGACCCAGCACAGGGTTGCACCCCGGGCGGCCGTCCCATCAAATTCACCGCTCGTCCACGAATCGCCCGCCGGAATGGCGGCCGCCTGCGACGGACGGGGGACCCGCCGCTGGCCAAAACCGGCGGCAAGGGCCCGTCAGGCCCCCGTCTTGTCCTGCGGGGCCTCCTCGGGGAAGTCCGCCTCCTGCGATTCTTCCTCCTGCGATTCCTCCTCCGGGGACGGCTCCTCCCGGGGCGCCGCGTCCGGCGACGCGTCGGAAGAGAGCGCCTGCTCCGGGTCCTCCATCTCAAAGACGACGTCGCCCGTCGGGCGGCTGCCCGTCGCGGTGTCCTCGGCCGCCGTGCGCACGTCGGGCCCGGTGCCGACGAGGGCCACGAGCCGGTCGTCCGGCCGGAGCCGAAACTGGCTCAGCTCCGAGACCACGTCCAGGGTGCCGTCCGCCGACAGGATGAAGAGCGGAATGATGGTGTACTCGTTGTACTGGGTGGACAGGTCCTCGTACGTGTAGTATTCCTGCTGCTCCTCCTCCGAGAACCCCTCGGCCAGGTGGAGGATCTTGACCTCGTCGCCCCGCTCCACGTGCTTCTTGAGGGACTGGTAGTTGGTCTCCGTGCCGAAGAGGGGGCGCCCGCGCAGGTGCTTCGGCATGTCCCCCTCGCCGCCGTGGCGGCTGTCGGGCTGGGCCGCCAGCTGGTAGATGTCGTTCGAGTCGAACACCTCCGAGAAGTGCAGGGCGGCCAGGGAGGACACCTCGTCGTTGGGGATCGTGATGAGCAGCCGGCCCACGCCGCTGAGCTCCACCTCGTCGAGGACCGTGTCGGACAGGGCGTTCGCCTTGTAGGCGGGCAGGTCCGCCGCCCGCGCCTTCTCGACCAGGTCGGGGTTGTTGTCCACGAGCAGCACCGACGGGCCCAGGGCCTGCACGACGCCCGCAATGGAGCGCACCCAGTCGCCCGCCCCCAGAAACAGCACCCCGTTCGGGTTCGGGTCCGCCAGCCCGAGCCAGCGGGCCACCGGCGCCGCCGTGAGCCCGTAGATCGCGACCGTGCCCACGATGACGGCGAAGACCACCGGCACCATGCCCTCCACCTGCTGGGGGTAGATGGAGCGGAGCTGGTAGGCAAAGAGCGAGGCCACCGCCGCCGCGACCACCCCGCGCGGCGCGAGCCAGGAGAGGAACGCCTTTTCGTTCCAGTTCAGGGTCGTCCCCAGCGACGACACCAGCACGGCGAGGGGGCGGACGAGAACGATCAGGACGCCCAGGAAGAGAAGCACCTCCAGGCCGAGGGAGTCCAGGGCGCTCATCTCCAGGCGGGCGCTCAGCAGCACGAAGAGCGACCCGATGAGCAGCACCTGCAGGTTTTCCTTGAACTCGATGATGCGCTGGACCGAGGCGTAGGGCTGGTTGGCCAGCGCGATGCCCATGAGGGTGGTGGCGAGCAGCCCCGACTCGTGCTGGAGCACGTTTGAGATGGAGAAGGCCACGATCACGATCATCAGCGTGACCGGGTTGCGGAGGAAGTCGGGGACCAGGCGCCACCGGAGGATGAAGAGCAGGACGACGGTGGCGGCCACGCTGATGCCCAGCGCCACGAAGATCTCGAGCCCGATGCCGATGGCCACGTGCTCGATGGCGGCCGAGGCGCCGGTGCGGGCCGGGTCGTTCAGGAGGATCAGGGTTTCCAGCACCAGCACGGACAGGATGGCCCCGACCGGGTCGATGGTGATCCCTTCCCACTTGGCGATGGTGTTCACCCGCCCCTTGGGGCGCACGTGCCGGAGCAGGGGCACGATCACCGTGGGGCCCGTCACGGTCAGGATCGCCCCGATGAGGATGGAGAGCGGAAGGTTGAAGCCGAGCACGAAGTACGCCGCGAGCCCGGCCCCGGCCCACGTAATCCCGACGCCGAGCGTAATCAGGCTCAGCACCACCGTTCCTACCTGCCGCAGCTCGGACAGGCGCAGGCTCAGCCCGCCCTCGAACAGAATGATGCCGATCGACAGCGAGACGAAGGCGAAGAGCCAGTCGCCCTGAAGGGCCTGCGGGTCGAGCAGGCCGAGCACGGGGCCGGCGAGGAACCCGGCGAGGAGCAGGAGCAGAATCGACGGAAGCCGAAAGCGCCAGGCCACCCACTGGGCGCCAATGCCGAGCAGGATGACCGTCGTGATGTCGAGGAGGATGCCTTCGGGCATAGGGGGGAGGCAGCCAGGAGCGGGGGGCGGGCGCGTCGGCTGTACCGTAGCAGAGAGGGTGGGATCCCTGCGGCGAGGGCCCGCCCGTCGTCCCCGCCCCCGTAACGGCTCCGATCCGGCCCACACCGATGGGCAGGCAGAGAGGCGCGAATGCGACGATCTCTGCACGTTTTCGCCAGTCTGATCAAAGCAACCGATTCCCGGCATGAATCAAACAGCAGTCGCACAAGGCGTTCGAACACGAATTGGGCCGTGGGACTGGGTCCGCGGGGCGTTTGGGGGATTCGTGGGGAGCGTGGCCTTTGGGCTCTTCATGGCCTTCATTATGCCGCCGCCGATGCTCGACGTCGTGATCCCGAACCTGTACGGCATTGAGGCGACGCCCGACAATCCCGCCCCGCTGGCCGGGTGGGCGTTCCACCAGTTCCAGGGCGTGATGCTGGGGCTGGGCTACGTGGCCTACGTGGAGTATCCGACGGTGGCGGCGTGGCTGGAGCCGCGCACCCTGACGGGCGGCCTCGGGCACGGATTGATCTGGGGCGTCGTCACGACGGCGGTGTTTCCGGTGCTCGTCATGCCGCTGTGGCTGCAGGCCGCCGGCTTTCCGGGGGCGCCCGCGTTTCCGAACATCGGGTTTCCCGCCACCCTCATGGGGCTGATCGGGCACTTCCTCTACGCCGTCCCACTGGGGGTCCTGTACGCCCTCTACCGGGACTGAGCAGGAGGAGACGGTGGGGGCGGGCGCCGACGGACGGCCCGGTGCGCAGCGCGAGGGCCCGCAGGGCGCGCCCGGACCGTGGGAACCGACGGCAGGCGTGCCGCTTTTGAAGCCGGCACGACCCTCCGTCGAACGGGGCGACGCCCACGGTCCGGGCCGGGCCCTGTCTGTTTCACCCCCATCGAAGCGCATGGACCCCACCGCCCCCTCCGTCCACGGCCTGCACCACGTCACGGTCATTGCGGGCGACCCGCAGGAAAACGTCGACTTCTACACCCGCGTGCTGGGGATGCGCCTGGTCAAGAAGAGCGTGAACCAGGACGCGCCGGACACCTACCACCTGTTCTACGCCGACGCGGTGGGCTCGCCGGGGACGGACCTCACGTTTTTCCCGTGGCCGGGCCTCCCCCCGGCGCAGCCCCGGGTGGGGCAGATCGTGGAGGTGCCCTTTGCGGTGCCCTCGGGCAGCCTGGGCTACTGGCAGGAGCGGCTCCGGGCGCACGGGCGGTCGCCGAGCGCGGTCGACACGCAGTTCGGGGAGCGGCGGATCCGCTTCGAGGACCCGCACGGCCTGCGGCTGGCCCTCGTGGAGACGGACGACGAGCGCGAGTGGGTGCCCTGGGAGCACAGCCCCGTGCCGGCGGAGCACCAGGTGCGCGGGATGCACGCGGTGCGGCTCTGGGAGCACGAGCGGGCGCCGACCGAGCGGCTCCTCACCGACGTCCTGGGCTTCGAGGCGATGGGCACGGACGGCGGCTGGCACCGCTACGGCGTGGACGGCGGCGGCTCCGGAACGCTCGCCGAGGTGAAGGTCGTCGACCAGCACCCCCGCACCAGCAATCGCGTCGGCGGCACCGGGGCGGTGCACCACGCCGCCTGGCGCACGCACGACTCCGACGAGGAGCTGGCGCTGCGGGACAAGATCGAGCGGGTCGGCTTTCAGCCCAGCCCGCAGATTGACCGGCACTGGTTCCGGTCGGTCTACTTCCGAGAGCCGGGCGGCGTCCTCTTTGAGCTGGCGACCGACGGGCCCGGCTTCACGGTGGACGAGGAGCCGGCGGCCCTGGGCACGTCGCTCGTGCTGCCGCCGTCGATGGAGGACCGGCGCGAGGAGATCGAGGCGAACCTCCCGCCGCTCGACAGTCCCGGCCCGACGGCGTAGGGCCGGACCAGGGGCAGCGGGTTGCGATCGCCCGTCCCGCCCCGTTCCCCTGACGCGTGCGCCGGCCCTTCGGGGCCGAACGCCCCGGCGCACCCCCCCTCGGATCGACACGGACCCATCACAGGAGGTACCGATGAGTGCAGGCATCGACGAAAAGGTGGTTGTCATCACGGGCGCCAGCAGTGGGCTGGGCGCGGCCGCGGCCCGGCACCTCGCCGGGAAGGGGGCCCGCGTCGTCCTTGCGGCCCGGCGCACCGGGCGGCTGAACGCGCTCGCCGACGACATTACCGAGCGCGGGGGCGAGGCCCTCCCTGTTCCGACCGACGTCACCGAGCGCGACCAGGTGGAGGCCCTGGTCGACGCCGCCGTCGAGGCGTTTGGCCGCATCGACGTGATGCTCAACAACGCGGGCGTCATGCCCCTCTCGCCGCTCGACCGCCTCAACGTGGACGAGTGGGACCAGATGATCGACGTGAACGTGCGGGGCGTCCTGCACGGCATTGCCGCCGCGCTCCCGCACATGCAGGAGCAGGAGGCCGGGCACATCATCAACGTCGCGTCCGACGCGGGCCACGACGTGCATCCGGGAAGCGCGGTCTACTCGGCCACGAAGTCCGCGGTGCGCGCGCTGTCCGAGGGGCTGCGCCAGGAGGTGAAGCCGTACGGCCTGCGCACGACCATCATCTCGCCGGGGGCCGTGGAGTCGGAGCTGCCGGACACGATCTCCGAGGCCGACGTGGCCGACGAGACCGACCGGCTCTACGACGAGCACGCCGTGCCCGCCGATTCGTTTGCGCGGGCCGTCGCCTTTGCGATCGAGCAGCCGGACGCGGTGGACGTGAACGAGATTCTCTACCGCCCGACCAGTCAGAACCTGTAGCGTCGGGGGGAGGGCAACACGCGGGCTCGCCCGTGGTTTTTCTGTTGTGAGCCGCGTTCTAGCGCACCCACTCCCCAGTCGAATGTCCGACGGCACGTCCCGACGCACCTTCCTGAAGCAGGCCGGCACGGTCGCGGCGGCGTCGACGGTCGGGGGCCCCTCCGTGCTCCTCCCCAGCCGGAACGAGACGCTCGGCGTCGCCCTCTGCGGGCTCGGCAGCTACGCCACGGGCCAGCTGGCGCCCGGCCTTCAGCGCACCGAGCACTGCGAGCTGCGCGGCATCGTCACCGGCTCGCCCGAGAAAATCCCGAAATGGCAGCGGCAGTACGACATTCCGGACGCAAACGTCTACTCCTACGAGACGCTGCCGGAGATTGCGAATAACGACGCCCTCGACGTGGTCTACATCGTGACGCCGCCGGGCGTCCACGCCCGCGACGCCCTCACGGCCGCCGAGGCGGGCAAGCACGTGTGGTGCGAGAAGCCGATGGCGATGGACGCGGAGGAGTGCCGCGCCATGATCGACGCCGCGGACACGAACGGCGTGCAGCTGACCGTCGGCTACCGGCTGCAGCACGAGCCGAACAACCGCGCCGTCATGCGCTACGCGGAGGAGGAAGCCTTCGGGGCCGTGCAGGAGGTGACGACCGGCGCGGGCTACGACGGCGCGCACCCCGACCCCGACGACTGGCGGCGCGACGCGGCGCTGGGCGGGGGCGCCCTCTACGACATGGGCGTCTACCCGATCAACGCGGCCCGCTACGCCGTCGGCCGGGAGCCGATCGCGGTCACCGGCCGCACGTGGTCCGAGCGGGAGGAGATGTACGGCGAGGTGCCGGAGTTTGCGGAGTTCACGCTGGAGTTTCCGGGCGGCGTGGTGGCGGAAGGGGAAACCAGCTTTGGCAAGTCCACCAACTACCTCGACGTGACGTACGCCGACGGCTGGTGCCGCCTGCGGCCCTTCCAGTCCTACAGCGGGGTGCAGGGCACGACCAGCGACGGCACGTCCCTGGAGCCCAGCGGGCGCGACCAGCAGGCCCGCCAGATGGACAACGACGCCCGCGCCATCAAAAACGGCACGGCGCCGATTGCCCCGGGCACGGAAGGGCTGGCCGACATCCGCGTCGTGAACGCCATTATGGAATCCAGCGAGCAGGGGGGCGCCCGCATCGAGCTCTAGTCGGGGCGCCGAGCGCCCGCCGGCGCGCAAATCGGTTTGTTTTTGCTGAGTCGTTTCGGACCCTCGACGGATATGATTGCTCGCGTGTGGCACGGATGGACGACGCCTGCGGCGGCGGACGCCTACGAGGAGCTGCTCCGGGAGGAGGTGCTGCCCGCCATGGCCGAACAGGCCGGGGACGGGTTCTGCGGGGCCGAGGTGCTGCGGCGGGCGGAGGGCGAGGAGGTCGCCTTCGTGACGATCCTGCGCTTCGCGTCGAGGGCGGCGGTGCGGCGGGTGGTGGGCGACGACGTGGAGACGGCCCACGTCCCGGCGGCGGCCCGCGCGCTCCTCACGCGGTACGAGGAGACGGCCACGCACTACGAGGTTCGGGGGCCGGGCCGGGATCAGGAGGGCGGTTGACGCTTCCCCGGGTCGCCCCCTTCTTGTAGGGGGATTGCTTTTCCCACGAACCGCCCAGTGCGCCGATGGCCGACCGCCCGTTGCTTCTGGTCGCTGTGCTCGTTCTGCTGCTGGCGCCCCCGGCCCAGGCGCAGGGCCCCCCGCCGCCGACGGACGCCCTGCGCGACTCGATCGAGGCCGTCCTCGACAGCACCAACACCCCCGGCGCGGGCGTCGTGCTCTACTCGGCCGACTCGATCCGCTGGGACGGGTATTTCGGCCTCGCCGACCGCGCCGCGGATCGCCCCGTGACCGACGAAACGGTCTTCCGGGCCGGGTCCGTCTCGAAGAGCGTGGTCTCGGCCACCGCCCTGCACGTCGTGGAGGCGGGGGCCCTCGATCTGCGGGCCCCGGTCCGCGACCTCGCCCCGGAGGTCGAGGTCCACAACCCGTGGGCCGAGACCACCCCCGTGCGGCTGGTCCACCTGCTCGAACACACGGCCGGGTTCGACGACCTCCACATCCACGAGTACGTATCGCGGGCCCCGGACCTCTCGCTCCGGGAGGGGCTCGCCCTCAACCCCGCGTCGCGCACGGTGCGCTGGCGGCCCGGCCTGTATGCCTCGTACTCGAACGCGGGGCCGCCGCTGGCCGCCTACAGCCTCCAGCAGCGGACCGGCGAGTCGTTTGAGACGCTGGCCGCCAACCGCATCTTCGCCCCCCTCGGCATGACGACCGCGAGCTTTCGGCGCGACGAGCGGGTGGCCCCCCACCTCGCCACCGGCTACGCGGCGGACGGGGAAACCGAACAGCCGTACGTCCACATCGGCCTCCGGCCGTCCGGGGCCCTGAATGCCCGCCCGCTCGACCTCGCCCGCTTCGGGCAGATGCTTCTCGGCCGGGGCACGCGGGCGGACACCCCGGTCCTGGATTCCGCCAGCGTGCGGCGGATGGAGACCCCGCGGACGTCGCTGATCTCGCGTCGGGGCGTGCCGGTCGGCTACGGGCTCGGCAACGCGACGTCGCTGCACGAGGGCTTCGCCTACCACGGGCACAGCGGTGCCATCGATGGCTTTGTGGCCCGCTACGGCTACCTGCCGGCCCACGACCGCGGGTACGTGGTGATGCTCAACAGCCAGGACGGCGGGGCGATGGGGCAGGTTGCCGACCTGGTGCGCGACGTGCAGACGCGCCCGCTGACGGCCCCCGACCCACCCCCGGTGGCCGACGTTCCCCCGGACACGCTCGCCCAGCACACCGGCTACTACGTGTCGTTCACCCCGCGCAACGAGATCACCCACTTCGTCGAGCGGCTCCTCGGGATCGTGCAGGTGGATACGACCGGCACCGGGGGCCTGACCGTCGCGTCGGCCCTTGGCGGCCACCCGGATACGTTGCTTCCCGTTGAGGCGACGCGCTTCCGGGGGCCGACCGATCCGGTCGCCACCGCGGCGACGGCGCGTTCGCCCGATGGGGACCGGGTGCTGTTGGGGAACGGCCCCGCCTTCAGCGGGAATTACCGGGCGCTCTCGGCCATTTCGGTCTGGGGGCGGTGGGTTGCGGCCGGGCTCTCGCTCCTGCTGCTCGTGAGTCCCCTTTTCTTCGCGCTCTACTGGGTGCCGGTGAAGGCGCTCGGCCGGTTGAAAAACCGCGAGTCGATCCAGCTCCGCCTCTGGCCGCTCGGGGCCGTCCTCTCCCTGGGGGGCGCGTTTGCCCTGCTCGCCCTGGCCCTCGGGGACCCGATCCAGCATCTCGGCACCCCGACCGTCTACTCCGTCGGCTACGCCGCGCTGACTCTCGCCTACGGGCTGACGACGCTGGGCGGCCTCTGGGCGCTCGTGCGCACCCGGACGACGGCGTACGGGCCCACCTGGACCTACCATCTGTTCGTCGTCGGGGCCCAGCTCACGATCCTGATCTACTGCGCCGCACACGGCCTGATCGGCCACCGGTTCTGGACCTGACCGGTCCGCGTCGTGGACGCCGCCTTCCGTCGCCCCGTCCCCCTGGGGCGAACTCGCTGTTCTCTTTTCCAACCCGTTTTCCCCCGTGTTCTCTTCCCCGCTCGTGACCGAGCCGATGGCCCTGGCGGCCCTGCTCACCGCCGTCCTCGGCGTCGTCTTCTGGCTCGACTCCTTCGAGGCCCTCGACCCCGTCTTTAAGTACCTGCCGCCGGTCATCTGGGCGTACTTTGTGCCCATGCTGTTTACCACGATCGGCATCACGCCGGCCGAGAGCGGCGTCTACGACTGGATGTCGACCTACCTGCTGCCGTTCTCGCTCTTCCTGCTCATGATTACGGTCGACCTGAAGGCCATCCTGCGCCTGGGGCCCATGGCGCTCTTCATGATGTGCGCGGGCACGCTCGGCATCGTGGTGGGCGGGCCGGTCGTGTTTGCCCTGTTCGGCTCCTTTTTTGAGGATCCGGTGGCGTGGAAGGGGTTCGCCGCCCTCTCAGGCAGCTGGATCGGCGGCACGGCCAACATGATGGCGATGAAGCAGAGCGTCGGCACGCCCGACAGCACGCTGGGGCCCCTCCTGGTGGTCGACGTGGTGGCGGGCTACGGCTGGATGGGCGTCCTCATCTTCCTGAGCGCCTACCAGGACCGCTTCGACGACTGGATGGACGCCGACACCGCGGCCATGGACCGCCTGAACGAGAAGATGAAAAACGCGGAGGACACGCGGCGGCCCGTCACGCTGCGCGACCTGGCGGTGATGGTGGGCATTGCGCTGGGGGCCACCGTGGCCGCGGACGCGGTGGCGGGCGGCCTCCCGGAGCTCGGGGACCCGACCATCATCACGGCGGGCACCTGGGCGATCCTGCTGGTGGTGACGGCGGGGCTGATCCTCTCCTTCACGCCGCTGCAGGAGATGGAGAATGCCGGGGCCTCGCGGGTCGGCTACTTTGCGCTCTACCTGCTGCTCACCTCCATCGGGGCGAAGGCCGACCTGGCCGCCGTGCTCGACGTGCCGCTCTACCTGCTGGCGGGCGTCGTGTGGATCGCCATCCACATCGCCTTCCTACTGGCGGCGGCGCGCATGGTGAAGGCGCCCCTCTTCTTCGTCGCCACGGGCAGCATGGCGAACGTGGGCGGGGCCGCCAGCGCGCCCATCGTGGCGGGCGTGTACCTGCCGGCCATGGCGCCGGTGGGCCTGCTCATGGGCGTCGCCGGCTACATCCTGGGCATCTACGCGGCGCTCGGGTGCAGCTGGCTCATCGGCCTCGTCGCCGTGGGGCTCTGACGGGGCCCCCGCCACGACAAAAGCCCGGCGTCGCATCGGACGCCGGGCTCGGAGGGATGTGCTTTCAATCAGAGGTGCGCGTAGAAGGTACGGTGCGTTCGGCCGTCCGCCTGGCGGGTTCGGCGCAGGCCCGGTGCGCCAGAGGTCCGGACCAGGGGGCGCATTTGACGACTCGGGGTGTCAGGGAGCCGGGGCGTCCGTCCCCACGCGCTCGGCGGGGCGCTGCAGCCGGGCGGCCACGCGACTGACGCGAGCGCCCAGGCTGCGGGCCGTTTCACGCTCGTCGGCAACCGGGGCCTCCTGCGCCCCCTCGTCGCGCGGCATGGTGGAGGCCCCGTAGGGCGAGCCGCCGACGCCCGCGGTCGTCATGATCTGGTCGTTGGCCGAGTAGCGCACCCCCACGAACACCATGCCGAGGTGAATCAGCGGCACGAGGCTCGTGAGTACGGTCGTTTCGTGCCCGCCGTGGATGGAGCCGGTCGAGACGAACACGCCGGTCGCCTTTCCCTCCAGCTCGCCCTGGTACCACATGCCGCCGAGCGTGTCGATAAACTGCTTCACCTGGGCGGCCATGTTGCCGAAGCGAGTGGGCGTGCCCCAAATGATGCCGTCGGCCCAGCGAAGGTCGTCGTGCGTGACGCGCGGAATGTCGGCCATCGCGTCCTGGGCGGCGTCGTAGGCGTCCTGGCCCGTCATGGCCTCGGCGGCCCCGTCGAGCTCGGGGATGCGCCGGAGCCGCACCGTCGCGCCGCGAACCTGCTCGGCCCCGGCCTGCACGGCCGTGGCGAGCCGGTGGGTGGTGCCGTACGACGAGTAGTAGGGGATCACGATATGTGGATCGGCCGGCGTGGGCGTCCCGGACGAAGAAGAAGCTGTGTCGGACATGTTTTGAACCTAAACTGTTTAAAATTGAACTACTTACACAAAAGAAAAAGCGGCGTCTGCCGGTTAGTCGGCCGCGCCGTGGCCAAGTTTTCGGCACAGGCGCCCGAGCGTCTCCAGTTCGTCCTCGTCGAGCGCGCTCATGGCGTCCACGATGCGTTGGACATGGCCGGGAAAAACCTCACCGATGAGGGACCGGCCCGCGTCCGTAAGGTGGACGGTGACGTAGCGACGATCGTCCTCGTCCCGGCGGCGCTCCACGAGCTCCCGGGCCTCCAGGTTGCTAATGATGGTGCTAATGTTGCCCTTGCTCTGGAGCAGCTTCTCGCTCAGGGTGCCCTGGTGCATCGGGCCGAGGTGGTACAGCGCCTCCAGCACTCCGAACTGTCCGGAGGTGAGATTGTGAGCCTGGAAGGTCTCACTGATGGCCTGATCGACCGTATCGAAGGCGCGGCTGAACCGGATGAAGGCGTTCAGGGCGCGCTCCTCGGCATCCGTGCCGTCGTAGTGCGTGGGCATGGGGGCGAGTCGCCTCGGGAAAATCGTGGAGGGCGTGCCGCGTGTCGTGCGGCGTCGGGACAGTCCAAAGGGCGCTTCGGTAAACTGTTCAATGTAAAACAGTATACTCACGGGGCCTTCACATCCGCCGTGCGGAGGGCGGGGGCGAGCGGTGGGGGATCGGCATTCGGACGGACCCCCGCGTGTGCTCTCCGGACGACGGGTATGTTTGAAATATGTGTTCTGGTTTGTATGATGAGGGCGCGCCCATTGCACCCACCCGTTCTCGCTGCGTATGACCCAGTCGCAGACTGCCCTCGCCGCGTCCCTCTCGCGCCTCGACGACGCGCCCGGTCCGGATCGTGACGGCCCGTCCCCCCATCATGCGCTCATCGTACGGTCTGCGTGGAAGGCCCGGCGGGAAACCACCGCCGCGCGCCCCCTCTATCTCTCCCGCGTGGAGGCCGGCTTCCCCTCCCCGGCCGACGACTACGTCGAGACGACCCTGGACCTGAACGAGACCCTGATCGAGAACGAGGCGTCGACCTTCTTCGTGCGGGTGTCCGGCCGCTCGATGACGGACGTCGGCATCCACGACGGGGACACGATCGTGGTGGACCGCTCGCTCGAACCGACGGACGGCGACGTGGTCGTCGCGGCCCTCGACGGCGAGCTCACCGTGAAGCGGTACCGCGTCCGCTCCGGGCAGCCCCTTCTCGTGCCCGAGAGCGAGGGGCACGACCCGATCCCCGTCGAGCCGGGGCAGTCGTTCGTCGTGTGGGGCGTGGTCACCCGGTCGATCCACGAGATCTCGTAGGTCGCCGAGCACGCGTCCGGGCGGGTCGTGTCCAGAAGAGAAATGTCGCCGAAGCGGTCCGATGGAGTCTGTCTTTGCCCTGGTCGATTGCGAGAACTTCTACGTGAGCTGCGAGCGCGTCTTCGACCCGTCGCTGCGGGAGCGGCCCGTCGCCGTCCTCTCGAACAACGACGGCTGCGTGATCGCCCGCTCGGAGGAGGTGAAGGCCGCCGGCGTGCCGATGGGCGCCCCCGTCTTCAAGTGGCGCGAGGAGCTGGACGCGATGGACGCGGCCGTTCTCTCCTCGAACTACACGCTCTACGGCGACATGTCGCGGCGGGTGCACGCGCTGGTGGAAGAGGAGGCCCTCGCGCTCGAGCACTACTCGATCGACGAGGCGTTTTTGACCCTGCCGGACCTCAGCCGCCCCCACCTCCAGCAGGTGGCCGACCGCCTTCGCCGGAAGATTCTTCGCCGGGTTGGGGTGCCGATCCGCGTCGGCATCGGCCCGACGAAGACCCTGGCCAAGGT
Source organism: Salinivenus lutea (assembly GCA_002894685.1). Taxonomy (GTDB): domain Bacteria; phylum Bacteroidota; class Rhodothermia; order Rhodothermales; family Salinibacteraceae; genus Salinibacter; species Salinibacter luteus. Next base: position 2,630 of record NCRC01000049.1, on the reverse strand, counting down.
GGCCGACGAGAACGCCAAGGCGCGCAAGCGGGCCGGGTGGGGCCCCGGGACCTACGTCTGCCCCGACGAGCCCGAGCGGGAAGAACTCCTGCGGCGGGTGCGGGTGGGCGACATCTGGGGCATCGGCTCCGCCTACGAGGAGACGCTCCACGAGAAGGGCGTCGTGTCGGCCGCGGGGTTTCGGGCCATGCCGGACCCGTGGATCCGCTCGGAGATGACCGTCGTCGGCCTGCGCACGGCCTGGGAGCTGCGGGGCCGCTCGTGCCTGGACCTGGAGCTGGTGCGCCCGGAGCGGAAGACGATGATCCGCTCCCGCTCCTTTGGAAGTCGAGTGGATTCAAAAGACAACCTACGCGAGGCGCTCGCGAAGCACGCCCAGCGGGCCGCGGAGAAGCTGCGGGAGGAGGGCCGGGTGGCGAGGGGCATCAAGACGTTCATCACGACGAAGCGGTTTGGCGACCCGCCGTACTACTCGAATGGCCTGGCGGCGTCCCTCTCCACGCACACCGCCCGGGCTGCGCCGTTCGTGAAGGCGTCGCGCCGCCTGCTGGAGCCCATCTACCGCGACCGATACCGCTACAAAAAGGCCGGCGTGATGCTCTACGACATCCGCCCGGCGCGGCCGCATCAGGAAAGCCTCTTCGGCCGCCGGCGGTGCCGGGACGAGCGGCTCATGGACGCGGTTGACCGGATCAACCGGCGGTACGGCGCCCGGTCCGTGGGGCTGGCCGCCGCCGGACTGCCCGGGGCCGACGGGCCCCTCGGGCGCTCCTGGTCGATGACGCGGCAGCGCCGGTCGCCTCGCTACACGACGCGGTGGGACGAGCTGCCCGTGGCGACCGCGTGATCGCACTGGGGGGCGTCCGCTTCCGCCCGTGGCGAAACGGGACGGGGCGACGGCCCGGCGTCTCCGCCCCGCTGCTCATCGTGTGGAGGCGGGCGTTCGTCGACGCCCTCGGATCTACCGGGGCGCGCTTCGGTGCGATTCGTCCGCGATTCTGCCGATGGAATGTCCCTGACCCCTCCGATCCCATGCGCCGATCTGCCCTGTCCCTGAGCGCTCGCTGTCTCGCCGTCCTGCTCCTCGGCCTCACGGTCGGCGGGTGCGACGGGGGCATCGAAGGATTTGTCGACATGGTTCTGTCCGGCACCGGGTTCGAAAAGGTGAACGTGGCGAACGGCACGGACCGGGCGGTCGCCGGGACGGTCGCCCTCACGGACCCGTCGGGGCGGGAGGTGCTGGCGGACTCGTTTCGTCTCGAGCCCGACGAGGACGGCGGGGTTCAGGTAAACCTTACGGTCGACGACGCCCCGGCGCTTGCGACGTACGACGCCGCCTTTCGGGCGGCCGGGCGCTACAGCGTGTCCCTGGAGCTGGATGAGCCGATTGATGGGAGCCAGACCGTTGAGGAGACGGTGGAGATTACGGCGCCCGATCAGCAGCGCGTGCTCGTCGTGCTGGGGACAGATGAGGAGGGGCCGGTGGAGGTCACCCGGCTCCCGAACCCGGACGAGGAGGGGTAGCGTGAAGAGCGCGCGTTCTTCCGATCCCAGGTACGCCCCTGATCTTCAGGGGCGTGGCCCCGGGTCGATCGCCCCCGGGCGGCAGGGCCCCCTACGCATCCGCCCCTGCGTCGGGCGCGTCGTTGGAGGACGGATCGGAATCCACCGCGTGGGCCGCCAACGTGTCGAGGGGAATCACGTCCAGCGCCGCCTCGTGGGTGCCCTCCAGAATCACCGGTGGGGCCACCCCGGCCTGAGCCGCTTCTTTCCACCGCCCCGCGCAGAGGCACCAGCGGTCCCCCGGCTCCAGCCCCGGAAAGTTCATCTCGGGGCGCGGGGTCATCAGGTCGTTGCCCTGCTCGGCCGTGAACTGCAGAAACGCCTCCGTCATTTCTGCGCAGACCACGTGGGTGCCGAGGTCGCGGGGCCCGGTGTGGCAACAGCCGTCCCGGTAAAATCCCGTCATCGGGTCGGTGGAGCAGGACTGAAGCGGGCCCCCGAGTACGTTTTGGGCGGAATCAACTTGCATAGGCGGCGAAGGCGTCAGTGGGACCGGAGTCAAAAAAGAGGCGGTGGTCGTCGAGGCCGTTCGTCGTGTTCGCGAGCGGGGGACGCGTCCGACGTTGGACCGTCCCCATCGCACGGCGTCGTCGCGTTCCTCCCTCGCAGAAGGGACGACATGAGGACCGGGCCGAAATAGATGCGCTCCCGGAATCCAAGAAGAAGACCGTTGAAAAGCAGCGAATTGCCGAACGAGCCAACCGCCTGCTTCACGAAGCGAGTGAGTGGCTGTAGCTGCCAGGGAGAGGGGACCAATCCTTGGGAGGGAGGGCAGAGAAGGCCTTCTCCTCTCGAAAGGGGGGGATGATGCCCCCGTAAACACGAAACCCCCTGTGAGAGAGGGGAGCACAAAAGAAAAGAGTGGGCCCTCCTGGATTTGAACCAGGGACCTCTCGCGTGTGAGGCGAGCGCTCTAAACCGCTGAGCTAAGGGCCCAGAAAGTAGACATCGTACAAACTGCGCGGGACGGGGCGAGTGCCCGTGCCTCCGTCAAAACCGTACGAACCTTCGTGGGGTTCCGGCTACGGGGTGCGCGTGGGGACGAGCGAGTCGGGGGGAGAGGAGCG
>NCRC01000048.1 GCA_002894685.1 Salinivenus lutea | reverse complement strand
GGACGGGACGGGTAAGCGGGGGGACGACCATGCGGCCGGTGGGCGGGTGAAACCAGCGACTGTTCATGTCGGTCCACCCTCGTGCCTGCACGTACAGGTCGGTAATGAGGTCCTCGAAGAACACAAATCGGGCGCCCAGCCGCCCCCGCCCATGCACCGCCGGCAGGGTGCGGGCCAGCCGCTCGCGGCGGGCCGATTCGGCGGCGTTCAGGGTGTGCTGGGCCGTGACGTGGCCGGTGGCGTAGAGCCCGCGGTCGGCCGCCCGGCGCCAGCCCATCGATAGCGTGGCGCCGAGGCGGCGGAGGGGGGACGGCACGGGACGCGCCGCCACGGTGTCGGGGAGCGTGGTGGCGTCGGCGGGGGCATAGAGGTCGACCCCGTTCTGGATCTGATGGGCAAACGCCTCCAGCTCCAGGTCGACGGGGCCCAGCCGCGTGCGTCCGCCCAGCGTGCCCGTCAGAACCCGATTGGCGTTGGCGGGCACGGGGCCCGGGAGCACCCGCCCCGCAAACCCCGCCTCCGCAATCCAGGCCGGTCGGTGCTCGGACAGTTGGACGGAGGCGAACAGCTCGGTGTCTCCGCTAACCGGCCGCTCGACGCGGGCCGCAAGCGAGGGGGACTGCTGGGTATCCGTGGCGCGCCATCCGGCGTCGAGGACGGCGCGGGTGCGTCCGATCCGCACCGAATCGCGCACCGTGGCGTGGGCGGCCCAGCGCGTGCCCGAGAGCTGGGGCACGTTGGTGCGGGCGACCCGCCACCATTGCCCCTGAGCGTTCATCGTGAGGCTGTGCGAGCCCAGCGTGAGTGACTGCTGGGCCGACAGGCGCCCCCCGGTGGTTTGTACGGTCCAGGTCGTGTCGGCACTCGTGTCGAATGTGGAGGGGCCGCCGCCCGTCTCAAAGTCGAACGTATTGACGGTCCACGTGCCGGACAGCACCAGGGGCGATTCGGTGCCGGGCACGAATGGGCCCCAGGCGCGGGCCGTCAGGTCGTTGCGGAAGGTGCGCCGGCGGGCTCCGCCGTTGCGGACGTTGTCGGCCGCCGGGGGGAGAATGTAGATCGACTCGAAGGCCTGCCCGGACGGCTCCACGCCCCCCTGAGCGCCGATCCGGTGGCGGGAGGAGAGGTCGCTCACCGAGACGCCCCAGTCATTGCGCTGGTAGCGGAGGCGTCCCCACAGGCGGCGCTCGCTGCGCAGGTCGCTCCCCGCGTAGGCCCCCTCCGCGGCCCGCCCGCCAAACCCGAACGAGAGCTGGAACAGGCCGGGCGCGTCCCCGATCGACAGGCGCCGCTTCTGCGAGTGGCCCACCTCGATGGCCTGCAGGCCGTTGCTGTCGCGCCGGAAGCGCAGTTCGGTGATCGGGCGGAGGCGGTCGTAGTCGCGCCACGAGGTGTGCACGCCGACGGGCCGCCCGCCGGGGTCGACGTCCAGGCGGGGCGGATTCAGGAACGCCGTGGGCAGGAGGTCGAACCGGGGGCGGCCGAGGAGGGGATCGTTGTAGGACCGGCCGTCGATCCAGAGGCTTGTGCGGTGCGGCGCCAGGCCGTTCGGGCTCCACCCGTGCGGCCACCCCACGGCGCCCAGGTCGTACAGGAAGCTGCCCGGCTGCTGCGCCAGCATGTGCTCCAGCCCCACGAGGGGGGTGCGGGCAGGGAGCGAGTCGAGCACGGCCCGCCCGCGTATCCGGGACGGAAGAGGGGAGGGGGCGAGGCTCGTATCGGCGCGGGCGGAGTCGGGGGCCGCCCCGGAACGCTCGAGCGAGTCGGGGGCGACGGCCGTCGTGTCGGCCTGCCCGTGTGCCGCCGGCGGCCCGATTAGCAGGAGCCCCGCCAGCAGGGCCAGCGCCGGCCTCCAGGAGACGGTGGCCGCAGGGACACGCGAGACGACGGAGGAAAGCGAAGCGTCCATGAACAGCGACGACAAGACAAACACGCCGATTTCGCCCTGGCCCAGAGCGAAAAAGCGTACCCGCAGAGCGCAGGGGCGTTTCTCAGGCCACACCTGTCCGCCCCCCTATTCGTCGGAGAAGAGACCGAAGAGGCGGCTCTCGATCTGGTTCAGCACGGCACGCCGGTCGTCCTCCTCATTCACAAAGTCCAGCTCGTCGACGTCAATGATGAGCTTCGGCCCCCGATCGTAGTTCGAGATCCAGTCCTCATAGTGCCCCTGCAGCCGCTCCAGGTAGTCGATCCGAATGGTCGACTCGTACTCGCGCCCCCGCTGCTGGATGTGGTTCACCAGGGTGGGGACCGACGCCCGAAGGTGGACCAGCAGGGAGGGCGGGTCGAGGTACGAGGTCATGATCGAAAACAGCTCGTTGTAGTTCTGGTAGTCCCGGCCGCTCATCAGGCCCATTTCGTAGAGGTTTCGGGCAAAGATCTGGGCGTCCTCGTAGATCGAGCGGTCCTGCACGACGGACTGGTCCATTTGCTCAATTTTCTGCAGCTGTTCGAACCGGCGGGACAGGAAGAACACCTGCAGGTTGAAGGACCACCGCCGCATGTCGTTGTAGAAATCGGTAAGGTACGGGTTTTCATCGACTTGTTCGTAGACGGCCTTCCAGCCGAAGTACTCGCCCATCACTTCGGTGAGGGAGCTTTTTCCGGCGCCGATGTTGCCGGAGATGGCCACATGTTTTTTGGCGGAAGGGGCGTCGGTGGGGTCGGGCATGCGTGGGGAGGGGAGCGCGTCTCGGGAATAGTGATCACTCCAACGTAGAGGGGGGCGACGACGAAATCGACCCGGGCCCCGGTGGCTTTTGTGCAAAAAGCTACGCGGCCAGCTCCGCGGGCTGAATCCAGGCGACCTCCAGCCGGAAGGGGCCGTCCTGCTCGTCGGCGATAAGGAACCCGAGCGTGCGGACCTCGGACGGAGAAAAGGATGGGGCGGTGGGCACCGTCGAGCCCCGACGGTACGGGGTGAGGCGGGAGAACGGCACGTCGACCTCGGTCCACTGCTCGGGCGGGCGCAGGGGCGCCCGGTAGCTGAGGGAGCCGCCCGACGCCGTGTACAGGGTGAGCCAGTAGCGTTTGCCGTCGCCCCGAAGGCGAAGGCGGAGGCCGCGGGTCCCGCTCAGGTCGTAGGCCGACTCGGGGGCCCGGACGGAGCAGAACCCGCCGCCCTGTTCCAGGGACACCGTGCCGGTAAACGCGGCGCCCGCGGCCGTCGCCTCGAAGGTGCTTTCCGACACGCCGCCCATCACCGGGTCGTCCACCGACCGCCACGCGGACGGATCGTTGGCCTGGGGGCTTGCAAACTCGAACAGGGGGGTGAGCATGGGCTACGCATCGAGAAGGTCAGACAGGACATCGACGAAGCGCTCGATCTCGGCCTCGGTGTTGTAGTAGTGGACCGAGGCGCGGACGAGGGCGGGCAGGTTGCGGGCCTCGGCGTCGAGGCGGGTGGAGGCGGGCGGCGACACCGACACGTTGATGTCGTGCTCGCGAAGGGTGGACTGGAGGGCCGCGGCGTCCATCTGCTCGGTCGTGAAGGTGGTGATGCCGCATCGTGTGCGGCCCTGGTCGCGCACCGTGACGCCCGGCACCTCGGCGAGGGCCGTGCGGAGCGCGGCGGCCAGGGGCTGCACGCGGTCGCGGATGGCGCCGAGCCCCTGGTCGAGCGCATACTCGACGGCCGTGCCCAGCCCCACGAACCCGGCGACGTGCCCCTCCCACGTCTCGAACCGGCGGGCGTCCGGGTGGATCTCGTAGGTGTCGGGGCCGGTCCAGGTGGCGGCGTGCAGGTCGAGGAGGGGCGGCTCAATCCGCTCGATCCAGTCCTGCCGCACGTACAGAAACCCGGTGCCCCGCGGGCCGCGCAGGTACTTGCGCCCCGTGGCCGACAGCATCGTGCACCCGATCTCGTCGACGGGCAGCGGCATCTGGCCGGCCGACTGGCAGGCGTCGAGCAGGAACGGGACGTCTGCCTCGTTCGCCACGTCGCCCACCTCGGCCGCCGGGTTCACGAGCCCGCCGTTCGTGGGGACGTGCGTGAGGGCAATGAGCGCCACGTCGTCGTCCATCATTGACCGGAGGGCGTCCACGTCGACCTCGCCCGTAGGGGTGTGCGGGACGACCTCGACCGCGGCCCCGGTCCGCTCGGCCACCTGCAGGCAGGCGATGTGGTTGCTTGCGTAGGCGGCCCGGGAGGTGAGGATGCGGTCGTCCGCCCCGAACGGCAGCCCGTAGAACGCCATGTCCCAGGCCCGCGTCGCGTTTTCCAGGAGCGCCACCTCGCCGGCGTCACAGCCCAGCATCCGGGCGATGGCGTCGTAGGTATTCCGAAGCGCCTCGTCTGCCTCCGCCTCGGCCTCGTAGCCCCCGATCTCGGCCTCGCGGCGCAGGTGGTGCACCTGGGCGTCGAGGACCGGCTGGGGCGGAAGGGCAGCCCCGGCGTTGTTGAAGTGGAGCACGTGATCGGTGCCGGGCGTGTGGGCCCGGACCGGTTCGACATCAATGGCCATCCAGTCAGCGGGATAGTGGGACAGACGACGAGTTCAAGCGGTCAACGGCTCGTCCGGCCGCCCGTTCGATTCGCGGAGATTTTCGGCGCCGGGCCGCTCGCTCGGCAGTACGAGGTCTCCCGGGCCAAGAGCGAATTCTACGAACCGGCCCGATTGTACACCGCGGACGACGTGCGGCACGTGCTGGAGACCACCGGATTCGAAGACGTGCAGGCGTGGCAGACGCTCGTTTCCGATCCGGAGACAATGACCGAGCCGGATTCGGTGTGGACGGGGACGGGCGAGGGCGGCTTCGGGGGTCTCCGGGGCACAAAGCCGACGGCGGCCCCGGGCGAGGAGGACAACGGGCACGGGAACGCCGCGGCCTGAGGCGGGGCCCACCGGGGAAATGTGGAGGTTTGGAAAAATGGAGGATGGGCCGCGGCAATTCGGACCCCGTCCGTCCACTTTCTCATTCCGAGTATCGACCCATCTTTTTCAACGACTCCCCCTCGTACGTCTATGGCGCAAGCAACCAACCTTGGTTTTCCACGCATCGGCGCACATCGCGAGTTGAAGCGAGCCGTCGAAGGGTACTGGAAGGGAAACCTGACAAAGAACGAACTTCTCGACTCTGCGCGGGCCCTCCGCACATCTCACTGGACGACCCAGCAGGACCTTGGGCTTGACGTCGTTCCGTCCAACGACTTCTCCTTCTACGACCAGGTGCTTGACGCCTGCGCGATGGTCGGCGCCGTGCCCGAGCGCTTCCCGTGGGACGGCGAGACGGTGGACCTCGACACCTACTTCGCGATGGCGCGCGGCCTGCAGGAGAAGGACCTGGACGGCGAAGAGTCCGGCGTGCAGGCGATGGAGATGACCAAGTGGTTCGACACGAACTACCACTACATCGTCCCCGAGTTTTCGCGCGACACGGAGTTTTCGCTCTCCTCCCCCAAGCCCGTCGACGAGTACAAGGAGGCGAAAGCGGAAGGGGTCGAGACGCGCCCGGTGCTCATTGGGCCGGTCTCGTTCCTGCTGCTGGGCAAGACGCAGGAGGACGACCTCGACGCGCTCGACCTGCTCGACGACCTGCTGCCGGTGTACGCCGAAGTGCTGCAGGAACTGGCCGACGCGGGCGCGGAGGCCGTGCAGCTCGACGAGCCCAATCTTGTCCTCGACCTGAGCGACGAAGAACGCGCCGCCTTCGACACGGCGTACAAGGCCCTCGCCGAGGCGGCGGACCTCGACCTCCACGTCGCCACCTACTTCGGCGGATTGGAGGACAACCTGCCCACGGCGCTCGACCTGCCGATCGACGCGCTGCACCTCGACCTCGTCCGGGCCCCGGGCCAGCTGGAGGAGGCGCTCGATCACGGCGTGCCCGACGGCCTGAGCCTCTCGCTCGGCCTCGTCGACGGGCGCAACGTGTGGCGCGCCGACCTCGACGCCCTGCTGGACACAGTGGAGACCGCCGTCGACGCCCTCGGCACCGACCGCGTGCTTGTGGGCCCCTCTTGCTCGCTGCTCCACGTGCCGGTGGACCTCGACACCGAGCCGGCCCTGAGCGACGAGATGAAGCAGTGGTTTGCCTTCGCCGCGCAGAAAATCGAAGAGATTGTGGCGCTGGCCGGGCGCGCCGACGGCCACGAAGAGGCAACGGAGGCGCTCTTTGAGAAGAGCCGGGCGGCCCAGCAGAGCCGGGCCGAGTCGGACTGGATCAACACCGCCGCCGTGCAGGACCGCGTGGCCGGGATCGACGCCGCGATGACGGAGCGCGACTCCCCCCACGCCCAGCGCCGCCCCCTCCAGCGCGAGGCGCTCGATCTGCCCATGCTCCCGACCACCACGATCGGGTCCTTCCCGCAGACCGACGACGTGCGGCGCATGCGGGCGAAGTACAAGAAGGAGGAAATCACGCAGGAGGAGTACGAGGACTTCATCGAAGAGCAGATTGCCGACACGATTGCGGCGCAGGAGGAGATTGGGCTCGACGTGCTGGTCCACGGCGAGGCCGAACGCGGCGACATGGTGGAGTACTTTGGGCGCCAGCTCGACGGCTTCCTCTTCACCGAGAACGGCTGGGTGCAGAGCTACGGCACGCGCTGTGTGCGTCCGCCCATCATCGCCGGCGACGTGAGCCGTCCCGAGCCGATGACGACGCGCTGGCTCTCCTACGCCAACGACCAGACCGACCAGCCGGTGAAGGGCATGCTCACCGGGCCGGTCACGATGCTGCAGTGGTCCTTTGTGCGCGACGACCAGCCGCGCGCCGAGACGTGTCGCCAGATCGCGCTCGCCATCCGCGACGAGGTGGTCGACCTCGAAGCAGCCGGCGTGCAGGCGATCCAGATCGACGAGCCCGCCTTCCGCGAGGGGCTGCCCCTCCGCGAGAGCCAGTGGGACGACTACCTCGCGTGGGCCGTCGACTGCTTCCGGCTCGCCTCCTGTGGGGTGGACGACGAGACGCAGATCCACACCCACATGTGCTACTCGGAGTTCAACGACATCATTGAGGCGATCGCCGACATGGACGCCGACGTGATCTCCGTGGAGGCGTCCCGCTCGAAGATGGAGCTGCTCGACTCGTTCGACGAGTTCGAGTACCCGAACGAGATTGGGCCGGGCGTCTACGACATCCACTCGCCGCGCGTCCCGAGCGTGGAGGAGATGGAGGCGCTCATCCGCAAGGCGCTGACGGTGCTCGACCCCGAGCAGATGTGGGTCAACCCCGACTGCGGCCTCAAGACGCGCCGCTGGGTGGAGGTGCGCCCGTCGCTCGAAAACATGGTCCAGGCCGCCGAGAACGTGCGCGAACCGGCCGTGGCCTAACCGCCTCCCTCTCCGGCATTACAGGCCGAAAGGGGCGAACGGGCGAATCCCCGTTCGCCCCTTTTCTGTTTGGACGGGCGACGCGGACCGCGCGCCGATCGGTTGCCGGTGCCGTACGGACTGGCTCCTTTCCTCGCCTCTCCCCACGATCCATGACTGCCGCTTTCGTGCTCTTCGACGGCCTCACCGCCCTGGACTTTGTGGGGGCGTACGATCCCATCACCCGCCTTCGCTCGATGGGCTTTCGGGAGGACTTCTCGTGGGATCTCTGTGCGTTCCGCACGCCGGTGCACGACGGGCGGGGGCTTCACTTCACGCCCGACCGGGTGGGGGCCCCGCTGGGGGACTACGACCTGCTGGTGGTGCCGGGCGGGCACGGCACCGACACGCTCCAGAACGACGAGGCCTTTCTGGAGTGGCTCCGAACGGCGGCGCCGGTCGGGCTGAAGGCGTCCGTGTGCACCGGCTCGGTGCTCCTCGGGGCGGCGGGGTTTCTGACGGGGCGTGCCGCTACGACCCATCCCAACGCAACCGATGAGCTGGCGCCCCACTGTGCGCGGGTGGCCGACGACCGGGTGGTGGACGCGGGCGACGTGGTTACGGCCCGTGGCGTTTCCGCCGGCATCGACCTCGGCCTCTACCTCGTCCGGCGCCTGGCGGGGCCGTCGGTGCAGTCCCAGATTGCCGAGCAGATGGACTACCCGCATGCGCCGTCGGGCTCTGCGTAGCTGCGAAGGGAGGGGCGCGTCGGGGGGAGCCCTGCTACGAGCGAGCCGGGGTTGGGTCGGTGGGGTTGTCTCCGTCGAGGGCAGCGGCCGCCGCGAAGGTGTCGTCGAGGAGAAGGCGGAACCAGGGCGTGTAGTGGCTCGGATGGGAGGCCACGTGGGCCCGCAGCGCGGCGGGGGCGACCCAGCGCCAGTCCGCCACCTCGTCGGGGTTGGCGTGGACGGCCACCTCGTCGATCGTCGCGACGAAGACGTGGTCCAGCTCGTGCTCGGTCAGGCCGTTCCCCACCGGGGCGCGATAGGTTTTGGTGAACGCCGGGGTAACGGCGCAGGAAAAGCCCATTTCCTCCCGGAGCCGGTCCTGGGCCGCCGCGGCCGGGTCTGCGCCGGGCGGCGGGTGGCTGCAGCACGTATTGGACCAGAGCCCGCCGGTGTGGTACTTGCCCGGGGCCCGTTTTTGCAGCAGCAGCCGGCCCTGGGGGTCGAAGACAAACACTGAGAACGCACGGTGCAGCCAGCCCTCAGTGTGCGCCCGCAGCTTCTCGGCCGTGCCTTGCGGGCGGTTGGCCGCGTCGACCAGCACTACGGAGTTGGACATAAGCGGGAAGGAGCGACGGGCGGGAGGAAGACGCTACTCTGTCTAGGGTGGTGCGAGAGACCAGGAAAGGCAAAAAACTCCGCGGCATATTACGGGTTTATTTCACGACCCCCATGCTCTACAGGCGCAGAGTGCTGTCCATGGTCCGGGATGGCAAGGATTCGTAAACGACCGGCAGGATGGGTTGACGGGCGCCGCCCGGTTTCCCTTCTTGCGGTTATCGAATCATTCTCTTTCCAGATCGACTCATTTTGTCTTATGTACGAACTCACCATCAAGGGGGTCGGCACGTTTGAGGTCGAGGAAGGCACCCGGCTCGTGCGGGCCATCGAGGACTGCGGGGTCGACATCGGCCATCGGTGCGGCGGGCAGGCCAGCTGCACCACGTGCCGGGTGCAGTTTGCGGAGGGGGAACCGAACGTGATGACGAGGGCGGAGCACAGCAAGCTTAACGACATCGGGCAGCGGGGAGAGATGCGCCTTGCGTGCCAGATCGTGGTGGACCGGGACATGACGGTTGAACCGCTGATGACGGCGGAGGACCAGGGCTGGGACGACGCGGGCCCCGAGCCGTCCATTACGGTCGAGCCGGAGCCGGACTGGCATCCGATTTCGGTTCTCGACGCCGACGACGAAGACAAGTAGGTCCGGCCGGCGCGCCCGGCCTCAGTACGCCATGGAGACGCCTGTCCCTACACGCACTCACGAGACGATCCGCGTTCGGCCGTACGTGGAGGGGGACATTGAGCCCTTGGTGGCAGCGGTGCACGCCTCGCTGAACGAACTGCGGCCGTGGCTCCCGTGGGCGCATGCCAATTACGACCGGGCCGATGCACAGGCCTGGGTGGAGGGCCGGGCGGTGGCCTGGGAGAACGACGAGGCCTACAGCTTTGCCATCGTGCACACCGAGACGGAGCGATTTCTTGGCGGTGTCGGCATCAATCGGATCGATTGGCCGAGCCGGGTCGGGAACCTCGGATACTGGGTGCGAACGGACGCAACCGGACAGGGCGTGGCCACCACCGCGGCCCGCCTGGCGGCAGGCATTGGGATTGAGGAGCTTGGGCTGCGTCGGATTGAACTCCTCGTCCCCGTGGGAAATACGGCGAGCCGCCGCGTCGCGGAAAAGATCGGAGCGGTGCAGGAGGGCCTTCTGCGACGGCGACTCCGGGTTGAAGACGCCGTGTACGACGCGGTGTTGTACGCCCTGTTTCCGGAGGCCGTGTCTTCCTGTGCGTGAGGGTGGGGTGGGGCCGAAGGCAGCGTCATGGTGGAGAATTCGTCTCGCCGGTGAATCCCGCCGGAGGGCCGTGCATTGGATACGTCTGTCGGGTTGCTCCGTCGTCCGCTGACAGACGGCGGGGCCACGCACACTCCCCTCACTCACCCAGTACGTCTCATGTCTTTTCTTCCATCGAGTCGGCTCCTGCAGGCCCTTCTGGCCGTTATCGGGACGGTGCTCACGGTGGTCCTACTGGCCCCCGGCCTCGTGGTCGAGTACTTCTGGATGGGCGAGCTCGGCTACGAAGGGGTCTTCTGGACGATTCGGGGGACGCAGGTGGTGCTGTTTCTGCTCGTCTTTGCGGTGTCGGCGGCCTACTTTGGCGGCAACTTCAATGTGCTGCTGCGCCGCATCCCGCCGCTCTGGGCCTCGCGCTGGGCGCAGGAGGGCGAGGCGCCGCAGGTGGGCGGCAAGCCCCTCACGCGCGACCGACTGAAACGGGCCGCCTATGTTATCGCCGGCGTGCTGAGCCTCCTCTTTGCTGCCGGGTTTTCGGGGCGATGGAATGACCTCCTCCGCTACTGGTACGCGGGGGAGTACGGCCAGGCCGACCCCATCTACGGCCACGACCTGGCGTACCACATGCTGGAGCTGCCCTTCATTCAGTCCGTGCAGAGCGCCGTGGTCGGCCTTGCCTTTCTGGGCCTGCTTGCGCTCGTGACGGGGTACGTGCTGGCCGGGGAAATCGGGGTGGAGGACGGGGACTTTCGGGTCGACGACGCGGCCCTCCGGCACCTCGGGGTCAATGTGATTGTGCTGCTGCTGGGGTGGGCGTGGGGGTTCTATCTCGACCGCTACGAGATGCTGCAGGAAGGAGGCGGCGGGGCCGTCTTCGGGGCCGGGTACACAGACATCAACGTGGTGCTTCCCGCCCTGTGGCTCATGCTGTTCGCGACGCTCGCCCTGGCGGGGCTGGTCGGGTACAACCTGTACCGGAAGAACCTGCGCCTGCTGGGCTTCGGGGCCCTCGGGTACGTCGTGATCCTTGTGGCGGGGCTCGTGGCCGCTCCGGCCCTGGTGACCCAGCTCACGGTGCTGCCCAGCGAGCTGCAGGTGGAGCGCCCCTACCTGGAGCACAACATCGACATGTCGCGCGAGGCGTACGGGCTCGGGGACTTCAAGGAACGGTCGTATCCGGCCCGCCCCGACCTTCCCGCGAACGCCGTGGAGGACAATGAGGCGACGATCGACAACGTGCGCCTGTGGGACCCGCGCCTCCTGATTGACACCTATCGGCAGCTGCAGGAGATCCGGCTCTACTACGAGTTCTACAACGTCGATGTCGACCGGTATATGCTCAATGGGGACTACCGGCAGGTGATGGTCTCCCCCCGTGAGCTGACGCAGCAGCTGCCCGAGGACACCTGGGACAACCGGCACATTCGGTTTACGCACGGCTACGGCTCGGTGGCCAACCTCGTGGCGCGCGAGGGCACGGAGGGCAGCCCCGAGTTTCTCGTGCAGGACATTCCCCCGCAGGCCGATTACGAGGCGCTCGACGTGGAGAACCCGGCCATCTACTACGGGGAGCGCACGCCCCACTATCGCATCGTCCCCGCGGGTGTCCCGGGCGACTCGCTGGAGCTGAAATACCCCCAGTCCGGCGAGAACGTCTACACGCGGTACGACGGGGACGGTGGGGTGAGTGTGGGGAGCTTCTGGAAGCAGCTCCTCTTCTCGTACTACATGAGCGACTTCAACATCCTGCTCACCAACTACATTCAGGACGACAGCCAGATTCAGTTCTGGAACCGCGTTCGGGAGCGCGTGCGCCGGGTCGCGCCGTTCCTGAAGTTTGACCAGGACCCCTACATGGTGCACGGGGGCGATCGGCAGTACTGGATCCTCGACGCCTACACCACGAGCAACTCCTTCCCCTACTCGGAGCCCATTCGCGACCAGCAGGGCTTTGAGGGCACGCGCTACATCCGCAACTCGGTGAAGGTCGTCGTCGACGCGTACGACGGCGACGTGTCCCTGTACGTCTCCGATCCGGACGACCCGATTATTCAGATGTACCAGGAGGTCTTCCCGGACCTCTTTCAGTCGCTGGAAGACATGCCGGAGCGGCTGCAAAACCACATCCGCTACCCGCAGGACTTCTTTGAGATGCAGGTGGAGCGCTACCGACGCTACCACCAGACCGACCCGCAGGTCTTCTATAACAACGAGGACCTCTGGACCCGGCCTGAGGAGCAGTACGCGGGCCGGCAGCAGCGCATGGAGCCGTACTACATCCTTACGGACCTGCCGGGCGAGGACGCGGCGGGGCTGGAGTTTATGCTGATGATGCCCATGACGCCCGACGGGCGGGACAACATGATTAGCTGGATGGCCGCCCGCTCCGATCCCCCCAACTACGGCGACGTGGTGGTGTACGAACTGCCGAAGGATCGGCTCATCCGCGGCCCGAACCAGATCGAGTCGCGCATTGACCAGGACACCGAAATCTCCCAGCAGCTCTCGCTGTGGGACCAGCGCGGCTCCAGCGTCATCCGTGGAAACCTCATTGTGGTGCCCATCGAGGACTCGTTCCTCTACGTGGAGCCGATCTACCTGATCGCGGAGCAGATTCAAATTCCGGAGATGCAGCGGGTCATTGCGGCGACCGACCAGCGCGTGGCGATGGAGCGCACCCTGCGCCAGTCGCTCAACAGCGTGCTGGGCGAGCAGGTCGTGGAGACGCGCGACGACGCCCTGGCGCAGCTGGAGCAGGCGGCCGGGGCGGCCCAGGCCGCGGCGCCCGAGCAGGTGGAGGGCCTGGAGCGGGCCAAGGAACTCATCCAGGAGGCCCGCCAGGCGCTTCGGGATGGAGACTTCGGGACCTTCGGCGACCGCTTCGAGGAGCTGGAGCAGGAGCTCGAAGGAATTCCGCTGCCGGACACCTCCGCCGTGCCCTCGCCGGTGTCGGACACCGCCGCGGTGGGGCCGTCCCCCTCCGCTGAGACGAGCGAGTAGCGCCCGGGGCCGCAGGGGCCGTTGACGGTTGCGCGGCCCCTTGCTTAGATTGCGGATGCACCCGGTTGCTCTGTCCTCCGACCCCCACGCACGCATGACGCCCGACCTGCTCATCCGCGGCGGCACCCTCCTCGACCCCGCCGCGGGCACCCCCCGCGCCGCCGACCTGCTCATCCGCGACGGCACGATTGCGGAGATTGGCGACGGCCTCGCCCCGGCGGACGACGTGCCGGTGTACGACGCCACGGACGCCTACATCTCGCCCGGCTGGCTGGACATGCACGTCCACCTGCGCGAGCCGGGGCAGGAGCACAAAGAGACAATCGCGACGGGCACCCGGGCCGCCGCCGCGGGCGGGTTTACCGACGTGGCCTGCATGCCCAACACCGACCCGCCCCTCCACACCCGCGACGGGGTGTCGTTCGTGAAGGAGCGGGCGGCGGACCTGCCGGTCGGCGTCCACCCCATCGCCTGCGTGTCGAAGGCGCGGGCGGGCGAGGAGCTGGCGGAGCTGGCGGATCTGGCGGACGGGGGCGCCGTGGCGTTTAGCGACGACGGGGCGCCGGTGCACGACGCCGGCCTCATGCGGCGGGCGCTGGAATACAGCACCATGCTGGACCGTCCCATTATCAACCACATGGAGGAGCCGTCGCTCAACCCCAACGGCCAGATGCACGAGGGCGCGGTGTCGGCGCGCATCGGCGTGGACGGCATCCCCGCCCTGGCCGACGACGTGATGATTGCCCGCGACCTGGAGCTGGCGGCGTTCACCGGCGGGCACGTGCACGTGGCGCACATCTCCACCGCGCGGGGCGTCGAGCTCGTGCGCCGCGCCAAGGCCCGCGGCCTGCCCGTGACGGCCGAGGTGTGCACCCACCACGTCACCCTCACGGACCAGGCGGTTGAACGCTCCGGGTTCGACCCCGACACCAAGATGCACCCGCCGCTCCGCTCGGCCGACGACCGGGCGGCGCTCAAAGAGGGACTGGCCGACGGCACCATCGACGCCCTCTGCACCGACCACGCGCCCCACGCGGCCCACGAGACGGAGGTCGAGTTCAACGCGGCGCCCTTCGGCATCACGGGCCTGGAAACGGCCTGGGGCCTCATTGGGCGCGAGCTGATCGAGCCGGGCGTCCTGTCGGTCGAGGACGCGGTCGAGAAGCTGACCATGGCCCCGCGCCGCATCCTGCGCCTCGACGATCCCGTGCTCGCGGAAGGCGAACCGGCCCGCCTCACCGTCTTCGACGCCTCCACGCGCTGGACGTTTGCCGAGGAGCACGTGCGCTCCAAGAGCCAGAACACCCCCTTCCTGGGCGACGAACTGGTGGGCCGCCCGTGGGCCATCTACGCCGACGGCCGGTTTGTTCAACACGACGACCCGGCGTGGTAGCCCCCTTCGCACAGTCACAGCTGTTCCGCATGAGCCTCTATCAGCGCTACTTTGCCCACACCCTCGCCTGGGGCGACGACGCGCAGCACCGCCTCTACGGCGAGCGGAAGCAGCGCCTGTTTCGGGGACTGGCGGGCACCGTCGTCGAAATTGGGCCGGGGACGGGCGTGAACTTGCCGTATCTGCCCGACGACCTCCGATGGATCGGGCTGGAGCCGAACCCCCACATGCACGGCTACATCCGCGAGCGGCTGGAGGGGCGCTCCCTCGACGCCGACCTCCGCACCGAGCCGGCCCAGGCCACCGGCCTGCCCGATGCCTGCGCCGATGCCGTTCTCAGCACGCTCGTGCTCTGCTCGGTGCCCCACGTGCCCGAGGCCCTCGCCGAGCTGAACCGCATCCTGAAGCCGGGGGGACGGCTCCTCTTTATCGAGCATGTGGCCGCGCCCTCTGAGTCGTGGCTCTGCACGTGCCAGCACGGCATCGAGCCGCTCTGGCGCCGCCTGGCCGATGGGTGCCGACCCGACCGCGACACCGAACAGGCACTCCGCGACCAGTTTGCCGATGTGTCTGTCGAGCGCTTCCGCACGGGGCTGCCCGTCGTGTCGCCGCACATCATGGGGACCGCCACCGGTTGAGTCGGGGCGTGTGAGGGAATGAGAGCGTCGGGGCGCCCCCCTCCGCGCCAGATGTGGCCTGCTGCGTTCCAGCCCTCCTTGCACCTGAGTCCCATTGGCCTGGAGAAAGTCGGCAGGGCAGGGCCCGAAACACGTTGCAAGCCGTCCGGGCCAAACATGAAGGCCGACAACCGACCAGGGAGAATAGGAAAGAGCCAGTTTCTCGGTTTGATAACGAGTAGATTTTCGGTCCGAATGGAAGAGACGCATTTGCTTGCACGCGCCGTCATCCGCACGAGCGGACACGTTTTGCTGGTGCGGGCGGACGGAAACGCGCACACGTTCCTGCCCGGGGGGCACGTGGAAGACGGCGAAGGGCTTGAAGGAGGGCTCCGGCGCGAACTGCGGGAAGAGCTGGGCGTGGAGGGCACGGTGGGGCGCTACCTCGGCGCGGTGGAGCACCGGTGGCGCCGCGAGGGCACGCCGCAGTACGAAATCAACCATTGCTTTGCGGTCGACGTCCCGGCCCTCGCCCCCGAAACGCCCCCGCCGGCACAGGAGGCATACCTCACGTTCGAGTGGGCACCGGTTGACGCGCTCGACGATGCCGCCCTGCAGCCCGCGCCTCTCCGTCGCCTGCTTCCCAGAGCCGAGGCCCCGTGGTGGGCCTCCACGCTCGACCCGGCGACCCGTGATGATATTGTGTGACGCGGCTCCCGCTGGAACACCCCTCCGCACGACAGGTTGTCCGCCACACGCGTTGTCAGAACCACCCCGTGTAGTCATGAAAAAGCAGACCGGACGCGACTGTATGTGTGGGTGTCTTCGTCCCCCGTTTATCCCTCGTCCGGTCCGCCCCGCCTGAGTCGCTCCGTCATTGTGTGCGTTGCTCCCCCTGCGGCCACCGGCCGGAGGGGTTTTGTTTTGCATAACCCCCCGCAGTCCCGATGCGTGCCTACCTGATTCACGAGAACGACGACTGGATGCCCCCGCTGCGCCGCGCCCTCGACGCGGCCGACGTGCCGTACGAGGAGTGGTTCGTCGACGAGGGCCACTTCGACGTGCAGGGGCCCCCGCCGGAGGGCGTCTTCCTGAACCGGATGAGCGCCTCGTCCCACACCCGCGGCCACACGGCGGGCGTGGAGCACACGCGGCAGCTGCTGGCGTGGCTGGAGCGGCACGGGCGCCGCGTGATCAACGGGCGCAACGCGTTCGAGCTGGAGGTGAGCAAGGTGAAGCAGCACCTGGCCCTGGAGCAGGGGGGGCTCCGCACGCCCGCCACCCGCGCCGTGGCCGGCGGCCCTGAGGCGCTGATACAGGCCGCCCAGGACGTTCCGACCCCCTTCGTCACCAAGCACAACCGCGGCGGCAAGGGCCTGGGCGTGCAGCTCTTTCGCACCCGCGAGGCGTTTGCCGACTACGTCCGCTCCGACGACTTCGAGGCGCCGCCCGCCCACGTCACGCTCCTGCAGCAGTACGTCGAGTCCGCCGACGAGAGCATCACCCGCTGCGAGTTCGTGGACGGTGAGCTGCTCTACGCCATCCGCTCGGACACCAGCGAGGGCTTCGAGCTGTGCCCGGCCGACGCCTGCCGGACCGACGAGACCTGCGCGGTCGACGGCGACGCCTCGCTCTTTTCGCTGCGCGAGGAGGTGCCGCCCGAGCTGGTGGAGCGCTACAAAACCTTCCTCGACCGCGAAGCCATCGACGTGGCCGGCATCGAGTTCATCGAGGACGCCGAGGGTCGATACTGGACCTACGACGTGAACGGCACCACCAACTACTCCCCAGAGGTCGAAGAGACCCACGACCTCGACGGCATGGCCGCCGTCGCCGACCTCCTGCAGCGCGAGCTCCAGGCCGCCGCGTCCGGCGAGCACGTGCCGTCTTAACGCCTCCTCCTCGCTTCAACGTTTAACGCACCCCCGTTACCACGCATGATCGATCTTGGCATCTGGCTTCCCATCTTCGGCGGCTGGCTCCGCAACGTGAAGGACGAGGGCATGGCGCCCACGTTCGAGTACAACAAGCGCGTGGCGCAGGCGGCCGACGAGGCGGGCTTCTCCACCATCCTCATCCCGGAGCTCAACCTGAACGACATCGAAGGGCCCACCGCACCCAGCCTGGAGTGCTGGACCACCACCGCCGCCCTCGCCCCCGTCACCGACGACATTCGGCTTATGTCGGCCATCCGTCCGGGCTTCCGGCAGCCGGCCGTGACGGCCAAGATGGCGGCGAACATCGACCACATGAGCGGCGGCCGCTTTGAGCTCAATCTGGTGTCCGCCTGGTGGGAGGAGGAGATGAAGATGTACGCCGGCCACTGGCTCGACCACGACACGCGCTACGACCGCTCCCGCGAGTTCGTGCGGATCATGAAGGGCGCCTGGCAGAACGACACCTTCTCGTTCGAGGGCGACTTCTACACCGTCGAGGGCACCGTGCTGGAGCCCAAGCCGGTGCAGGACGGCGGCGTGCCCGTCTACGCGGGCGGCGGCTCGGAGGAGGGGCGCACCATGATCGCCAACCACTGCGACCACTACCTGATGCACGGCGGCTCGGTGGACAAGATCGCCGGCGACATCGAGGACATGCGCGAGCGGCGCGCCGAGGCCGGCGGCGACCCCGACGCCATGGAGTTCGGCATGGCCGCGTACGTCATCTGCCGCGACACGGAGGCGGAGGCGCAGGCGGAGCTCGACCGCATCACCACCGTCGACCCCGAGGCCGAGGGCTTTGACAGCTACGAGGAGTTCCTGGAAAACTCGGAGCTCGACGACGAGGTCGACCTGAAGGACTACTCCGTCTCGAACCGCGGCCTGCGGCCCGACCTCGTGGGCACGCCGGAGCAAATCACCGAGAAGCTGCGCGCCTACGCCGACGTGGGGCTCGACCTCGTGCTCCTGCAGTGCAGCCCCATGCTGGAGGAGGTGCAGCGCATCGGCCGCGACCTCATCCCGAAGCTGGACGCGGCCGATGCGCTGCACCTCCTCCAGCATGGGGCTGCACTGCAGGAGCA
>NCRC01000047.1 GCA_002894685.1 Salinivenus lutea | reverse complement strand
GGCTACAACATCACCGAAAAAACCGGCCCCCTCGACGACGCCGAGGAGTGGGAAGACGCCGACAAGTCCGAACAGGACATCCTCACCTGGGACGTGTAGTCCCTGTGCCCGGGCGGAACGCCGGAGCGCTCTTGTTTTCGCTGTTCTCTACTTCCATCCCTCCTTCCTCCTTATGCCCTATCCAACGTCTATGGTCGCCCCGATGCGGAAAGAACTGACCCGCCTCGGCGCCGAAGAGCTCAAAACCCCCGACGCGGTCGACGCTGCATTTGCGGACCCCGACGGCACGATGCTGTTGGTCATCAATTCCGTGTGTGGCTGCGCGGCGGGCAGTGCCCGCCCGGCCGTGGCCCACGCCGTGCAGTCCGACGCCCCCCAACCCGACCACCTCGTGACGGTTTTCGCGGGGCAGGACCTGGAGGCGACCGACCACGTGCGCGAGGCGTACCTCCCCGGCATCCCGCCCTCTTCGCCGTTCATGGCGCTCTTTCGGGACGGGCAGCCGACGTACATCGTGGAGCGCAAGCACATCGAAGGGCGCGAAGCGGCGGCCATTGCCGGCGACCTCACGGAGGCGTTCGAGGCCTACTGCACGGACGACGCGCCCCCCGCCGACGCCCCCACGCGCCCCAACGTCACCCCCAGCGGTCCGCCGTCCACCTTTCAGTCGTTCGGCTGACCCTGCGTCTGCGTGTGCCTTCTCTTCTTCCTTTTCTCTCATTCCACCCCCTATGAAACGCGAGATCAACGGCCTCACTGTCGAAATCGATCGGACCCTCTGCATCGGCTCCGGCAGCTGCGTGGCCCTTGCCGCCGAGCTTTTTGAGATCGACGAAAAGAACCTCGTCCGCTTCCAGGAAGATCCCCCGGACATGGACCCGGAGCAGGTCAAAGAGGCCTGCAGCGTGTGCCCGGTCGACGCGCTCCGCGTCCACGACGGCGACGAGCAAATCGTCCCGTAGCAACCGGGCCCGGGGCACTGGGGCACGTTCTTCTGTCTTCCTTCTCTTCGCTCAGGGATCCGACCATGCGCCTTTTCTCTTCCTCCCCGTCCGACGACGGACCGCCCCAACTGTGGGCCTGGGCCGTGCAGCTGGCCACCTCCGTCGGCCTGGCGGGCATGCTCTGCTGCGTTGCGCCCGCGGTGCTCTTCGCCGCCGGCCTAATGGGAGGCGTCTACGCCATTTCGTTTGCCAACGTCTTCTACGCCCCGGACGGATCGGCCGGCCTTGGGGCCTGGGCACTACGCGGCGTGGCCGTGGTGGTGGGCCTGGTCGGGGTCTGGCGCTACCATCGACGCCAGGCCCAGTGCCGCCTCGACCCCGCCCGCAAGCGCCGCAACCTGGCGCTGCTCGTGGCGCTGGTGGCGGTGCTCGGCACCGGGGCCTACCTCACCTTCGAAGAGCTGACGGCCTGGTACTTCGACGCGTACGTGGTGCCCGCCCAACAGGCGGAGTTCGAGGCCCTCTCGGGCGAATAGGGCGCCGCCGCGCCGCTTCTTCTCATGCTCCCCGCCGCCTCATGCCGCCTACGTCTCCCTCCGATTCGTCTCGTCTTGCCTCCGCGGATGTGTCCCCGGAGGCCCCGCTGGTGCTCATCGACAACGAGGGCATCACGGACCCAACCCTCAACCTGGCCCTGGAAGAGTGGGCCCTCCGCACCCTCGACCCGCAATACCGGTACCTCCTCTTCTACGTCAACGAGCCCGCCATCATCATCGGGCGCAACCAGAACACCCTGGAGGAGATCAACCGCGCGTACGTCAATGAGCGCGACGTGCACGTGGTGCGCCGCATGTCCGGCGGCGGGGCCGTGTACCACGACGAGGGCAACCTCAATTTCAGCTTCATGACGGACTACCAGCCGGATCGGCTGCACAATTTTGACCGCTTCACCCGCCCGCTCCGGCGCGTGCTGGCCTCCATGGGCGTAGAGGCCCAGCTGCAGGGGCGCAACGACCTGGTGCTGGACGACGGGCGCAAAATCTCGGGGAATGCGCAGTTCTCCACCTCGCGGCGCATGTTCAGCCACGGCACGCTCATGTTCAACACCGACCGTGGGGCCCTCGCCCGAGCCCTCAACGTGACGCCGGACAAGATCGACTCCAAGGCGCAGCAGTCCGTCCGCCGGCGCGTGGCCAACATTGCGGAAGTGGGCGGGAAGGTGTACGACGTGCCCAGGTTCCGCCGCCTCCTGGTGGAGGGCCTCTTTCCGCAGGACGAGACGCCCGTCTACTCGCTCGACAGCGAAGAGTGGGACGCGGTGGTCGACCTTGCGGAGCACCGCTACCGCCGGTGGGAGTGGAACGTGGGCGCGGCCCCGGCCTTCGATGTCCGACGCCGCAAACGCTTCGACGTGGGGGAGGTGGACGTGCGCCTGAGCGTGGAGGACGGGCGCATCAGCCGCATCCAGATCTACGGCGACTTTCTGGGCACCTGGGGCACCACGGCTCCCCTGGAGCGCCTGCTGGAGGGCACGCCGTACGCCCCGGCCGCCCTCCGGGACACCCTGGCGGACGTGGACGTGGGCCCGCTGCTGGGCGGACTCTCCACGGACGCCTTCCTGGAGCTGCTGTACGAACAGGGATGAGTCCCTGCGCGGGCCTCCCCGCCCCGGACGCAGCCGTAGAGAGAGACGAAGGGCCTATTTGATTTCGAGGGGCCCTTCGGGGGACGTCTCGCCGCCCTCCGCCCATTCCAGCTCAAACTCAACGCTCATTTCGGCGCCGCCCCCGCCGGTTTCTCGCTCGACCTTCACCTCGAACTGAAAGTGGTCGGGGATGTCGACGGCGTGCGACCGTGCGCCGGCGGTAAGCTGCAGTGCCCCGTCGGCCTCCAGTTTCTCCGCCACGGAGCGCAGGTAGGCGGCCGCGTCGGCACGCGTCATGGACTGTTCGAACTCGAAAAGCGTCTCTTCAGGCATTGGAAGTGAAGCAGAAATGGGAAAGGAAGTGCGTTCGCGTACCCGCTTCTCTCCTCCCCAGATCCCCTCTCCGGCGAACCGCTGCCGTTTCTGTCCAGACCGACAGGGTGAAGGGCCGTCGGGCCGCGATTCCGATCCCTCCGGAACCCGAGCGAGGCGCGGGACTCACGACAGGAAGAAGAAATAGAGCATCGTCGTGCAAATCGCTACATACAAAAGGGAGAGCAGGCTCCCCGCCCGCAGGTAGTCGGATACGCGGTACCCGCCGGGCGTCATCAGGAGGGCATTGACCTGGTGGGTCGGCAAAACAAACGAGTTTCCGGCACAGAGGCCCACCTGCAAGGCCAGCACCTCCGCGCTGAGGCCCCCGATCCCGGCCAGCTCCAGCACGGGCACCACCATCAGCACCGTGGCCGCCACGTTGGACATGAGCAGCGACAGCACCGTCATAACCCCCCCGATCGCAAACAGAATCCAGAAGGCGGGCATCCCCTCGATGACTGCGACGAAAGCGTGCGACAGCAGCGAGGCCGCCCCCGAGGTGTCCATGGCGATGCCGATGGGAATTAGGCCCGCCACCAGAAATATCACATTCCACTCGACGGCCCGATAGGCGTCCTCAATCGTCAGCACCCCCGTCAGCACCATCGCAACGGCCCCGGACAGAAAGCCCATCGAGATCGGCACGTCGACAAACAGCACAAGGCCAATGGCCCCCAGGAAGCACCCGACCGCGCGGAGGGCACGTTCCGCGTGTGTCGGCTCGGCGTCCAGTGAGGTGACGCTGATGTAGTCGTCGCTGTCGTCAAAATACAGGAGGCGCTCCGCCTCTCCTTCGAGAATTAGGGTGTCTCCTGCCTGCAGGGGGCGGTCCGCCACGCCGGTCTCAACGACCTCGCCCTCGCTAAAAAAGAGCACCACCTGCGTGTCATGCTTGTCCCGGAGCCCAAGTTCACGGAGGGTCTTGCCCGTCACGGCGGAGTGGGCGGGGATGAGGACCTCCAGGAAGGCCTCCTCCTCGGCGGCCCGGAACGTCGTCTCTTCGAGCACAAGCCCCGTCGTGTCGACCAGCCGGCGAACGTCTCCCGGCCGCCCCTGCACGCGCAGCCGGTCGCCGGGACGAAACTGATCGCTCGCCCCGACATCGTGGATCGATCCGTTGGGGGCGATGACCTTCAAGAGGTTCACGTTGAAGCGGGCGCCGATGTCGGCCTCCCCTACGGACTGGCCGACCAGCGGGCTGTCCGCCGGAATCCGGCAGACGAAGAGGGTATCGGCGAGCCCCCACACGTCGAGCAGGTGGGAGTGCGACGCATCGCTCGCTCCCCCTCCCGACCCGCGCGGAAACAGCGCCGCCTCGAACACAAGGAAATACACGATCCCCATGCCGAGCAGGAGCCCCCCAATCGGGAGCACGTGAAACAGCCCAAAGGCGGGCAGCCCGTGCTCCCGCAGGAGGTCGTTGAGAATGATGAGCGAGCTGGAGCCCACCATCGTCAAATTGCCTCCCAGGAGGGCCGCGAAGCCCATGGGCATGAGGAGGGTGGAGATCGAATACTGCTCTCGTCGCGAGATGTCCCGCAGCACCGGCAAAAAGAGGGCCACGGCCCCAATGTTCTGCATGAACCCGGACAGCACGCCTACGCTCATCGACACCGTTGAGACAATGCGGCGGCGCCCCCGCCCGGCCACCCGAAGGATGAGCGCGGCCACCTGCTTGGTGATGCCCGACCGAGACAGCCCCCGTCCCATAATCATCACGCCAACGATCGCCAGCACGGCGTTGCTCGCAAAGCCGGACCGCGCCTGCTCAGGCGTCAGCGCCCCCGCCCAGAACAAGGCGAGCAGAGCCAGGAGGGCCACCACGTCGATCCGCACAACCTCCGTGACAATCAGGACGACCGTGACGGCGAGAATGCCCAAGACAACCGCCATTGCAACAGAATCGATGGCCCATGAAAGAGAGAGGTGAGACGAAAAACGGCCCGTCAGGCCCCTTGCTCTCTGCCTCGGGGAGATCACGCCACTCCGTCTCGTGCGCCCGCTTGCACGCACTGAACCGCATGTGGTTGATCTGCATTCCCCGTTCGCCCCACACCGGTCTGACTGTCCCCCCGGACCCTCTCCCTCTTTCAGCGAAGGAGAGGGGGCTCTTTCGGTCTCTCGCTCGGCCCTCGATAACGGCACCCCCTTCGAAGACCCAGTCTCCCCCTTCCCTGAAGGGAGAACAAGAGGGATAAACCTTCGCCCCGTACAAGCACTCTCCCACCTCCCCGCCGCATCCAAGCGGGTCCCGCATCCTCCCTGTCCCTCCTTCTGGGAAGGAGGGGACTCTCCTTCAGTCCCGTTCTCCGCCCTCGACAACGGCACAGCCCCCGCGGCCCGGGTCTCTCTCCTCCCTGGCGAAAGAGCAAGAGGGATAAAAACACAAGAGAAAAGGCCGTCACGATGACGACGGTGACGAATCCTCTTGTGCTAGATCGACCACACACCCCTCGATGGCGCAAACGACGTTGTCGAGGTCGTTCAACACGTCGGCGGACGAAACCCGGAGGACCGTAATCCCAAGAGCTTCAAGGTCGGACTGTCGCTGCGCGTCGTGTGATGCCACCGCCGGATCATCATGCGAGATGCCATCCACCTCAACAGCGAGGCGGAGCGGGCGGCAGTAAAAATCGACAATGTACCGCAAGATGATAAACTGACGATAGAACGTATAGCCCCGAACCTGCTTCCGACGGAGGCGCGACCAGAGGCGTCGTTCGCTCTTGGGCATCCGTTTCCGAAGTTTCCGCGCCAGGGGCTTCAGGCTCTGGTCATAAGGGGGACGAGACATGACACCAGTTCCCCACGCACGTTACAAACGATACCGACTCTTCAACCGGCACGCCACCTCCCAGCGTGCCCTATCCCGGCGAGACCTCCATCCTCCCTGTTCCTCCTTTTGGGAAGGAGGGAACTCTCCATCGATCCCTTATCCCAGCCTCAAAGACGGTCCCGTCTATGCGAACCCAGTCTCTCCCTTCCCTGAAGGAAGAACAAGAGGGATGACCAGCGTGTGGAGCAGACGCAAAACGGGAACGATGTTGACGGATCCTCTTGTGCCGAATCAGGCGCGCCCCCGCCGACCGCAACGCCGGGCTACCTCTGCGGCGTCGCCCCCCGCCGCCACCACCGCAGGAATGCCTTTTCCGTCTCGACCACGAGAAAGACCCCGATCCCCACGAGACTGAGGACGCCCCAATCCGCCGCGGTGATGGCAGCGGTGCCGAAGAGGGTTTGCATGAACGGCAGGTACGTGAACCCCACTTGAAGGACCAACAGGATGCCCCCCGCAAGCAGCGCATATGTGTTCTGAAATAGGCGCCGGAGCGACAGCGAGGACCGCCGCAGGTACCGGCTGTTGAACAGGTAGAAGACCTGTCCCGCCACGAGCGTATTGACCGCGATCGTCTGTGCGACGGCCGGCGGCCGCCCGCCCTCCAACTGCCACTGGAATAGTTGAAGGGCCGCCGCGGCAATCAGGACGGACACAAATCCGATGCGCCACAGGAGCGCCCCGGACAGGATCGGCTCCTCCGGGTCGCGGGGCGGACGCTCCATAATGCCGGGCTCGGAGGGCTCGAAGGCAAGCGCGAGGGCAAGGGTAACGGCCGTGACCATGTTCACCCACAGAATCTGCACGGGCGTAATCGGCAGGTGGGCAAAGGCAAAGAGCACGGTTGCGATCATCATGAGCGCCTCCGCCCCGTTCGTCGGCAGAATGAAGAGAATGGCCTTTTTCAAGTTGTCGTAGACCGTGCGCCCCTCCTCCACCGCCTCCTTGAGGGTCGCAAAATTGTCGTCGGCCAGCACCATGTCGGCGGCATCCTTCGAGACCTCGGCGCCCTTGCGTCCCATGGCCACCCCCACGTCGGCCCGCTTCAAGGCCGGGGCATCGTTCACCCCGTCGCCCGTCATCGCCACGATCTGCCCGTCGGCCTGCAGGGCCTGCACGAGGCGAAGCTTGTGCTCAGGGCTCGTCCGCGCGAACACGTCGTTGGTGCGGGCCACACTCACCAGCTCCTCGTCGGACATCCCCTCAAGCTGCGTGCCCGTCACGGCCTCCGCCCCGTCTCCGATCCGGAGCATCGTGCCAATGCTGCGGGCAGTCACCGCGTGGTCGCCAGTGATCATCTTAACCTGAATGCCGGCCCGGTGGCAGTCCGCAACCGCGGAGACGGCCTCGTCGCGAGGGGGGTCCATGAGCCCCAGCACGCCGAGGAGTACGAAGCCGCCCGCGTCCACGTCGGCGGGCGCGATTGCGTCTGCGTCGTGCGATCGGACGGCCACGGCCAAGAGTCGGTGCCCCTCCCCCGCCACCTGCGTCATCTGCTCCTCCCACGCAGCGACATCGAGGGGCGCGGCGCCCCCGGCCGTTCGCTCCCGGTCGCAGAGGGGCAGAACGCGCTCGGGCGCTCCTTTCAAAAACATCGTGGGGCCGTCCGCGGGCATGCGGTGGAGCGTAGCCATGTAGCGGTGCTCCGACTCGAACGGAATGATGTCCAGCCGGGGCGCCGCTGCCTCAACCGCGTCACGGCGCAGCCCCACTTTTGCCGCCATCGCCACGACGCCCCCCTCGGTCGGGTCGCCGTCGAGCCGCCAGGTGCCGTCTTCGTGCCGGACCGACGCGTCACTGGCCAAAAGCCCCGCCCGGGCGCACTCCCACAGCGGAGAATGCTCCTCCACCGCAACCTCGTCGTCGTCGAGCTGAAACGTTCCGTCGGGCGCGTAGCCGCTGCCGGTGACCGTGTAGGTCCGCCCCGCGCAGAGGACACGTCGGACGCTCATCTCATTGCGTGTGAGGGTGCCGGTCTTGTCCGAGCAAACCACCGTCACCGACCCGAGCGTTTCGACAGCGGGCAACTGCCGGATGATCGCGTTCTGCCGCGCCATCCGCTGCACCCCCAGCGCGAGCGTGATGGTCATGATGGCCGGGAGCCCCTCCGGAATGGCGGCCACGGCCAGTCCCACTACGACCAAAAAAAGATCCTCCACGCCGTACAGTGGCTGGAAGAAGTAGCCGTAGCCGAACGTCAAGGCACAGACCCCCAGAATGGCGACGGAGAGCCCAATCCCAAACTCGTTGATCTTGCGCAGCAGCGGGGTTGTCAGGGGCTCCACCTTCGACAGCATCTGCCCGATGCGTCCGATCTCGGTGTCGTCTCCCGTCGCCACCACCACACCGATCCCCTGCCCGCGGGTGACGGTCGTTCCCGAGTAGGCCATGCACGCCCGATCCCCCAGTCCGGCGGTCTCGTCTACCGGCCCGGATTGTTTGGGTGCGGCCACCGACTCGCCCGTGAGGGCCGCCTCATCGATCTGCAGGGTTTTGGCCGAAAGGAGCCGGAGATCGGCGGGCACCCGGTCGCCCGACTCGACGAAGACGATGTCGCCGGGCACCAGCGACTCAGCCGGAACCTCGCGGCGCATCCCCTCCCGCCGCACCCGCGCTTTCAGGGAAAGCATGCCCCGAATGGAGGCGAGGGCCTCTTCCGCCTTGCCCTCCTGAACAAACCCGATGAGGGCGTTGACGAGCACAACCCCTACGATCACGCCCGTGTCGATCCACTCGCCAAGCAGGGCCGTCACCCCCGCGGCGCCAATCAACACGTAGATGAGCACGTCGTGGAAGTGCCGCAGAACACGCCACCACAGTGGGTCCGGGGGCTCCTCCCGGAGTTTGTTGGGGCCGAACCCTGCCCGTCGCTCCTCCACCTCCGCCGTAGACAGCCCCTCCGCCGTCACGTCGAGCGCCTCCATCACGGCCTCGACGGACTGGGTGTGCCACTCCCGATCCAGAGCGTGCTGCGTCGTGTCCCCGTCAGGCGTGGAGCGGGCAGACGCAACAGGGGATTCGCTTACGGGCGACATGTTTCTACGGGAAAGACGCTGAGAATGGCCTGTGCTGTGTGTCGACGGGAGGTGAACAGCAGGAACGACGTCCCGGTCTCGAATCGGGCTTCTCGTATTCAACCGGAAG
Organism: Salinivenus lutea; assembly: GCA_002894685.1. GTDB lineage: Bacteria > Bacteroidota > Rhodothermia > Rhodothermales > Salinibacteraceae > Salinibacter > Salinibacter luteus. The sequence goes on along the minus strand of NCRC01000047.1, from coordinate 10,542 downwards.
CGACACCCCGGTTGCTATGATCGCCCCCCTTCGGCCGAAGAGTTGCTCCTGCCATCGACTGCCCGATTGGCCACACGTTTAATTGTAAAGACGATAAAAAGGTCTGCGGTGGATTCCAAAAGTCAAGATCTAGAAGAGGGTCCGGCCCCGATGTCGCAGCCTTTCCTTTTCCGGGAAGACGCCCCACAATGAACGCCGGCCCTCTCGTCTAAGCCCCAGTCGCGGGAAGCGTCTGCGGACCGAGATCGGATGCGCGGGGGCGTTGACGACGTCCACCCACTGTCATGCGACCGCCCCCCGTACACCGTGGCCCCGGCCCGCATCGACCAGGGCGAGACGGCCGAGCCCCTGGGATGGACCAGAGGGACGGGCTTACTCCCCGCAAACAGCGCCGCACGCGTCGATCTCGTTACGACCGGCCGCCCCGGGAAACCAACGGCCCCCGGCGGATTTTGAGGAGCCCCCTTCGATTCCCGCCCAACGTCCCTGCGTTCCGTGTCCACGACCGACACGACAACCGATCCCGTCGAGCAGCGAAGCACCTTTACGGGCCGTGACCTCGAACGGCTGCGAACTGCCGATCCCTCCCGAGCCGAGCGGGCCTTCGTGGTGCTGGCCGGCATCTTCATCGGCGCGCTCGTCATCACGAACGCCATCGCCGGGAAGTTCTTCGTCCTCTTCGGGCAGGAGCTCTCCTGCGGCATCATCGCCTACCCGGTCACGTTCCTGGCCACGGACCTTATCTCAGAGATCTACGGCCGGCGACGCGCCAACACGGTCGTGGGCGCGGGCTTCGTGGTGAGCGTCTTCATCACGCTCGTCGTGTGGATCGCCAACAGCGCCCCGACCTACGCCGAGTCGCCCGTCGACGCGGAGTCGTTCAACGTCGTCTTCGGCCTGCTGCCGGGCGTGGTGTTCGGGTCGATGGTGGCGTACCTCGTCGCTCAGTTCGTCGACGTGCAAATCTTCGAGTTCTGGCGGCGCCTCACAGACGGGAAGTACATGTGGCTCCGCAACAACGGCTCCACGTTCTTCAGCCAGCTGGTGGACACCGTCCTGGTGGTCACCATCGCGCTCGTGATCTGGCCGGAGGTGGACGGCAATCCGGCCACCGATCCCCTCGGGTACGAGACGTGGCAGGGCATCGTCTTCGGCCAGTACCTCTTCAAGCTCGGCATCGCGGCGCTCGACACGCCCCTCTTCTACGTCGCGACCCACTACCTCACAAACTGGATCCAGGCCGACCCCCGGACGGTGGCGACCAATGGCGTGCCGGACTGAGGCACGCTAGGCCGTCAGCTCCGCCCCCTCCGTCGCCGACACGTCCACGAACGTGAGCCAGTCGTAGGGATCCTTCCCCTCCCGCACAATCTCGAAGAAGGCGTCCTGCAGCTCCTTCGCCACCGGGCCGCGCGTCCCTTCGCCGATCGTGTAGTCGTCCACCGACCGGATCGGTGTAATCTCCGCGGCCGTGCCGGTGAAGAACAGCTCGTCGGCCGTGTAGAGCGACTCCCGGGGAATTTTCTTCTCTTCCACCTCGTAGCCGCGGTCCTCGGCAATCGTAATGATGGCGTCGCGCGTGATGCCGGGCAGGATGGAGAGGCCGGCCGGAGCGGTGTAGAGCGTGCCGTCCTTCACCACGAAGAGGTTTTCGCCGCTGCCCTCCGCCACGTAGCCCTCGGTGTTGAGCATGATGCCCTCCATCTTGCCGTTCTTCACGGCGTTCATCTTCACGAGGGAGGCGTTCAGGTAGTTGCCGCCGGCCTTCGCCATGGCGGGGAAAGTATTGGGGGCCATGCGGTTCCAGCTGGCCACCTCCACGTCGACCCCCTGCTCCAGGGCCTCCTCGCCGAGGTACTGCCCCCACTCCCAGACGGCGATAAAGGTATCGACGTCGTTGTCGAGGGGGTTGACGCCCATCGGGCCCTCGCCCCGAAAGGTGACCGGGCGAATGTAGCACTCCGCCAGCCCGCTGCGTTCGATGGTGTCGACGACCGCCTGGTTCAGCTCGTCAAGGGAGTACGGCATCTCCATCCGGTACACCTTCGCCGAGTCGATCAGGCGCTGCATGTGCTCCTCCAGCCGAAAGACGGCCGAGCCCTGCTCGGTGTCGTAGCACCGGATGCCCTCAAAGACCGACGACCCGTAGTGAATGACGTGCGAGAGGACGTGGATCTGCGCCTCGTCGTGGGCAACAAACTCGCCGTTGAACCAGATCTCGGGCTTCATAGGAAGACAGGGGGATCGGGAGTGGAATATCGAACCGCAAGAAAAACGTACCGGGGGGCCAAAGGTTCAGCCTGACGGCAGGGCGGCCCCTACGGCCTCGTAGAGCTGCAGGCGACGCTCGCGCAGCACGGGCTCGCGCCGATGCCGCGTGGCCGCCATCCGCCCGATCGTCCACAGAATCTTGGCGGAGGCCTTGACGGTGCCGGTGAGGGTGCCGGTGATTTTGGACACCCCTACGCGACGGCGGTACGAGACGGGGGCTTCCCGGATGCGGAGGCCCGCCTCGGCGGCCTTGATCTGCATCTCGATGGTCCACCCGAAGCCCTCGTCCTGCATGTCGAGGGCCCGCAGGTCGCGGTACCGGATGGCCCGAAACGGCCCCAGGTCGGTGTACTCGGCGCCCCAGGCCCAGCGCATGAGCGTGCAGGCGAGGCGGTTGCCCACCTGGGCCTGCGGGAGGAGCGCGCCCGGCTCGGCCTCGCCCCGGATGCGGGACCCGACGACGAAGTCGGCCTCGTTCCGGGCGATGGGGTCGACGAGGCGGGGCATTTCGTCCGGATGATCGCTGTAGTCGCCGTCGAGGAAGACGACGATGTCGGGCTGTTTGGCCCTCGCGTACTCGAGGCCCCGGAGGCAGGCCGCGCCGTAGCCGCGCTGCGGCTGATCGATGACGGTGGCGCCGGCGGCGCGGGCGTTGTCCTCCGTCTCGTCCGTCGAGGCGTTGTTGATGACGACCACCTCGTCGGCCAGTCCGTCGGGAATGTCGCCGATGACCTGCCCGATGCCGCGGGCTTCGTTGAAGGCGGGGATGAGAACAAGGACGCTCACGGGCGCGGCGCGATCAGTCGACAGAACGGGCGGACCACGAAGTTAGACGCGCCTCGGGCGCACACGTTACGCCGGGAGCGCCTCCCCCGCGGCCACCCCTTCGATCGCGTCCTCGTCGAGGCGCATGGTGGTCCAGTCGTCGAGCGCCTCGGCCCCCAGCTGCTCGTAGAAGTCAATCGCCTCCTGATTCCAGTCGAGCACCGCCCAGTCGATGCGGCGGCACCCGCGCTGCTCGGCAATCTCGGCCAGGCGCTGGAAGAGGGCAAAGCCGATCCCCTCCCCCCGGTACGTCGGCCGCACGAACAGGTCCTCCACGTAGAGGCCCGCGTTCGTCTGGAACGTGGAGTAGTTGTGGAAGAAGAGGGCAAACCCAACCGCCGCGCCGCCGTCCGTTTCGACCAGTAGCGCCTCACAGCCCGTCAGGGCCTCCGCCGACAGGTGCTCCTCCAGCAGCTCCACGCTGGGCTCGGCTTCCTCTAGCAGCTTCTCGTAGGCGGCCAGCTCCAGAATCAGGTCGACGAGCGTTTTCGCGTCGTCGGGAGTGGCTTTGCGAATCGATACCATCGGTGAATCGTCCATCATCTTGACAACCTCCAACCTTCTAACCGTCCAACGTTCAACGCCCTACCGGTACCGGCTCAGCGGGTCGTCGTCATCATCCTCGTCGTCAAAGTCGTCCTCGTCGAAGTCGTCGGGCATTCCGCCGTCGCCCAGGGACGAGAGCATCGAGCCCATGATGTCGTCGTAGGACTGGGCGCCCTCGGTGATCTCCTTCCCGAGGAGCGAGTGCTGGTGCAGCGCCTCCAGCACGAACTCCATCATCATGCGCCGCTCGGCGTCGGAGTTGGGCGTCGTGTGCTCCGTCACCAGCGCCGCCAGGCCGTCGATCGACTCCAGCGCGTCGGCGTAGGCGGCCCCGCTCATGTCCTGATCGAGGTCCACCGAGCCGCCCTGCGAGAACCAGTCGAGCACGTCGCCATAGTGGGGGCGGCCCTCCTCCTTGTCCGAGGGGTCGGGGAAGTAGCGGGTGAAGGTGGTGCGCACCGCCTGCCCGATGAGCGAGAGCGCCACGTTCTGCGCGCCCTCCTGCTCGCCCTCGTACACCAGCTCCACCTTGCCGGTGATGGCCGGGGCCACGTGCATCAGGTCGCTAATGCGGAGCGTGGTCTCGTCCTCGCCGTTGCGGAGGGCCCGCCGCTCGGCGGCCGAGATGAGCGCCTCCAGCGCCGCCCGCGTCACGCGCACCGACACGCCCGAGGTCTGGTCGATGTACTCGCTGTCGCGCGCCTCGAACGCGATCTGTTCCACGATCTCGCGAAAGACGTACGGCACGTGCACGTCGACGCCGGCCTCGCCGTCGGACCGGTCCTGCCACGCCTCCTGCTTCGTGATGGCAATGCCGGTGTCGAGCGTCTTCGGGTAGTGCGTGATGATCTGGCTGTCGATGCGGTCCTTGAGCGGCGTCACCAGGTTGCCGCGGCTCGTGTAGTCCTCCGGGTTGGCGGAGAAGACCATCATCACGTCCAGCGGGAAGCGCACGTTGAAGCCGCGGATCTGGATGTCCTGCTCCTCCATGATGTTGAACAGGCCCACCTGAATGCGCGGCTGCAGGTCCGGCAGCTCGTTGATGGCAAAGATGCCCCGGTTGGTGCGCGGGATGATGCCGAAGTGGATCACCTCCTCGTCGGCGTAGGTGAGGCGCTGGTTGGCGGCCTTGATGGGGTCGATGTCCCCAATGAGGTCGGCGATCGTGGTGTCGGGCGTCGCCAGCTTTTCGCCGTAGCGCTCCTCGCGTGAAATCCACTCGATGGGGGTGTCGTCCCCGTGTTCCTCCACCATCTCGCGCGCCTGCTTCGTGACGGGGTGGAAGGGGTCCTCGTTGAGCGGCGTGCCCTTCAGCGCCGGGATGTAATCGTCGAGCAGGCGGGGCAGGAGGCGGATGAGGCGGCTCTTGGCCTGTCCGCGCAGCCCCAGCAGGATGAGGTCGTGCTTCGCCAGGATGGCGTTCTGGATCTGCGGGATGACGGTCTGGTCGTAGCCGATGATGCCGGGGAAAATCTCCTCTCCGGCCCGCAGCTTCGCCATGAGGTTCGCCCGCATCTCGTCCTTGACGGAGCGGACGTGGTAATCGGCGGCTTTCAGCTCACCAAGCGTGGAGAGATCGGTCGGGGCAGCCATGCGGCAACGCGGTTCGTGCAGAAAGAAAAGTGAGGGTCCACCGCCCCGTGGGCACAGGACGCGAAATGGCACCACGGCGGCCCCGCGGCTGTTCCTCTGCCCCCCACTTCGCGGGCGTTTCGTATCCGGAACGTGAACTCCACTTCCCTCCTGACTATTCAGGCCCCCGCGCGTCTTGTAACGGACGCCACGTGCAAGTCGTCTTTCCCGGCTGTCCTTCGAACCAGTTTTTCCTGCTCCTATGACGTTTTCTTCTCCCCGGACGCTCCTTCTCACACTCGTCTTTGCCGGAGTGCTGGCCCTTCCCGCCGAGGCCCAGCGCACCTCCGGCGCTGTGGGACTCGGGGGACAGATCGGCGAGCCCAGCGGACTTACCCTGAAGGTGTACAACGAAACGGCTCCCTCCTACGACTTCCTGGCCGCCTGGAGCTTTACGGACGACTTCTTCTTCCTGAACGCCCACGCCCAGTGGAACCGGGACATCACCGCCGAAAACGTGAACCAGGATTTCGAGTGGTTCTTTGGCCCGGGCGCCTTCATCGGGGTCGCCGACCGATCCGGCTCGACCGACGACGAGGCCGTCCTCGGCGTGAGTGGACGGATCGGGCTCAATTTCATTATCAACCAACAGTTTGAGCTCTACGGGCAGGTCACGCCCCGGATCTCGGTCATCCCGGACACGGAGGGCGACGTGGGCGGCGGGCTCGGCTTCCGCTACTACTTCTAGCGCCCCGTGGCGGCGTCCCGTCGCCACCGAAAGACCTCTACGTGCGGCTCGGGGGAGCGCACCGCCACGGCAAACTGGTAGCCCCCGTCGGCGCGGCGCGCGTCGAGGTCGACCGGATAGAAGTTTCGGTTGGCCTCGTCGTGCGGCTCGATGAGCCGGCGCTGCAGGCGGCCCGTCCGGTCGTAGGCGTCGATCTGCACCCAGCCCGGGCGGAGGTTGAGAACAAACAGCGTGTCGCCGACCGCGGCGGCGGAGGCGGCGAGGAGGGGGGGCTTCTGCGCATCTCCCTGCGCGTAGGCGTGGCTGCGCTCCAGCATGGGCGAGTCGAACCCCATGAGTCGGAGGCTGTCCGATCGGGCCCCGTCCCGAAAGTCGAGCGGCAGCGTATGCACCACGGGCCGAAAGCCGGACACGCTCACGAGGCGGTCGCCCCACCTCCGCAGCACGCCCGAGCGTGCCCAGTACGGCCCCGGCAGTTCGGTTCGGACGTCTCCTTGCCCGTCCCGGCCCAGGCGCACGAGCGTTGGCGCAATCTCTTCGCCCACCACCTTGGCATACAGCCGGTCGTCGGTGGCGAGGGCGTAGACGAGCGTTTCTTCCGCGGGTCGCTCGAAGGCACGGGCGCGGTCGGGGAGGCGCCGCCCGTCCACCACCCACTCAAACCGATTGCTCTCCGCATTGAACACGACGAGCGTGTCCCCCCGCACGCCGGCGAGGTACGGCACGGCGAAGGCCTCGTCGCGCACTTCGCCCCGGAAGGCGCCCTCAACCCCGAAGGAAAACAGGCTATTGCGCTCCACGTCACTCACGGCCAGGCCGTCGTCGCCCACGAACCGGACGGTGCGCGGATACCGGAGCGGGTGCGCCTCCGTGCCGGTCGTGCGCCCGATGGGGGCGAGCGTGTCGGCGGGGGCCTCCTGGGCCACCTGGCGCGAGAGGGAATCGGCCGGAAACAGGGCCTCCTCCGTCTCGGGACGACAACTGTACGGGAGGCAGCCGGTAAGCAGGAAGAGTCCGGCGAGGAGGCCGTAGCGGAGAACAGAACGGATCATCAAAATCGGGACGCGTGCGACAGTTGGGGCCCGTCGAAGAGCCGGGGCGCAGTTGAGACGGCTCGGGCGCCGACGTTGAACGAGTCGGTGACGCAGCGTTCCCGGGCGGCGCTGCACGACGTTCACGGACCCGCCGGACCGGTTCGGGACGGCAGAATGCGTTTCGTGGCGGGCCTTGGATCCCGTCCGCGCCCGCCCGACTTTTAACAGGAACGTTGTTTTCGTTCATTCACCCTCGTTCCCCGTGCCGATCGACACGACGTCCTCGTCCCCATGGCCGAGCCGCCTGGAGTGGGGCATGATCTGCGCCTTCTGGGGCACGTTTGCCCTGCTGTCCGTGGCCCAGGGCCTCTTCGGCGACGGCGGCGAGGGGGTGCACTGGGGCCGCATGGCCGGCGAGCTCATTGAGTACGGCACCTGGGCCCTGCTCACCCCTTTCGTCTTCCGCCTGGTGGAGGCACTGCCCGTCGTCGAGACGCTCCCGACCGAGCAGCTCACCGCCACGCGCAACATTGGCCTCCACGCGGCCACGGCCCTCCTCCTCGCCATCACGGTGGACCTGAGCGAGGACCTCGTCTCCCTCGCCGTGACGGCAGACCCGGAGACGGCGGTGGACCTCCTCCGTCCGATCCTGAACTTCTGGTTCATGGACGAGCTGGTGGTGTACCTCGTCGTGCTGATGGCCGGCTTTGCCCGGAGCTACTACTTCCAGAAGAAGGCCCGGCAGGAAGAGGCCGAGCGCCTGGAGGAGCGGACACAGGCCCTGGAGGCGCAGCTCACCGAGGCCCGGCTGGCCGCCCTCCGCATGCAGCTCAATCCCCACTTCCTGTTCAACACGCTGCACGCGATAAGCACGCTCGTCGACCGCAAGCCCGACGGCGTGCGACGCATGATTGCCCGCCTCAGCGAACTGCTCCGCCACGTGCTCGACGAGGACGCGCCCCAGGAGGTCCCCCTCTCGCAAGAGCTCAACTTCCTGGACGACTACCTGGAGATTCAGACGATTCGGTTCCAGGGCCGGCTCGACGTAACGATCGACGTGCCGTCCCCCCTCCGCGACGCCCAGGTGCCCAACCTCATCCTGCAGCCCCTCGTCGAGAATGCCATCAAACACGGCGCCAGTCAGGTGCGCGGCGTGGGCCACATCGAGGTGGCCGCCCAGCGCCAGGACGACCGCCTGGTGGTGCAGGTGCGGGACAACGGCCCCGGCCTGCCCGACGACTCGGAAGCCGGCCTCGGCCTGCGCAACGTGCGGGCCCGGCTCGAAGAGCTCTACGGCCCCGACCAGTCCCTGACCCTCACCTCGGCGGACGAGGGCACGACCGCCCGAATGGAGCTGCCCTACCACACGAGCACCGACCTCTATACCGCCGTCGGCACGGCCTCCCCGCTCACCCGTACCGCCGGCGACGGCCTTCCCGACTGACTTTTTCGACTGCCCGCCCTTCTGCCATGCCCTCCGACGATGCCCCCCTCCAGGCCCTCATCGTGGACGACGAGCCGCTCGCCCGCGAACGCCTCCGCGGCCTGCTCACCGACGTGCCCGACGCCGCCGTGGTGGGCGAGGCGGAGGACGGCCCCGCCGCGGTCGAGGCCATCCGCCAGACGCAGCCGACCCTCGTCTTTCTCGACGTGCAGATGCCCGGCATGAGCGGGATCGATGTGATCGAGGAAGTGGGGCGTGAGGCGATGCCCGTGACGATTTTCGTAACGGCCTACGACCAGTACGCCATCAAGGCGTTCGACCTCTCGGCCATCGACTACCTGCTGAAGCCGTTCGACGATGCGCGCTTCAAGCAGGCGCTGGACCGGGCCCGCGAGCGGGTGCTCGACCGGGAGGCCGACGCCATCTCGCAGCGCCTCATGACGCTGCTCCGCGAGCGCGACCCGTCGCTGCTGGAGGACGCGGCCGACGAGCCGGAGGACTACCTGGAGCGGATTGCCGTGCAGGGGCGGGGCAAGGCCCGAATCGTGTCGGTCGACGACCTCACGCACATCACGGCCGACGGCTCCTACGCCGAGCTCCACACCGAGGACGGCACCCACGTGGTGCGGGAGCGGATGAAGACCCTCGCCGCCCGCCTCGACCCGCAGAAGTTCGTCCGCGTCCACCGCTCGGCCATCGTGCGCATCGACGAGGTGGAGGTGATCCTGCGCGGCGGGGGCGGCGACTACGCCGTGCGCCTGAAGGACGGCACGCGGGTGAGCGTGAGCCGCGGCCGCATCGACGAGCTGCAGGAGCGCCTCGGGGTGGACGTGGTGTAGCTACCGGCCCGTCGCCGCCCCCTGCCCCTCCGCGGGTTCCCGTCCTGAAAAATATTCGGGAGTTCCGCGGCGCCCCCCGAACACGGCCCGGCTCCGCCCGTGTCCGACAACCATCCCGGACGCCCCATCCGCCCCTCGCTGTCCCAAACATTTTCACTTCCGCCCATGGACCCTCGCGTCGAAGAACACGCCCGCATCCTCGTCGACTGGTCAACCGATATTCAGCGGGACGACGACGTGGTTCTCTCGGCCGGCCCCGACGCCCACGAGCTGCTGGTGGCCCTGGAGCGCGAGCTCGGGACCCGCGGCGCGAACCCGATCACCCTCTACAGCTCGGACGAAGCCTCCCGGGCGTACCTGAAGGCCCACGACGGCGATTTTTCGCTGCCGGAGCACACGCTGGCCCTCTACGAGGCGTGCGACGCGGCCCTCCACATCCGCTCGGACGCCAACCTGGCGTCGCTCAACGACGTGCCCGGCAAAACGCTGGCCGCGCGCTCCCGCGTCACGAAGCCGATCATCGAGGAGCGGCTGTCGAAGCGCTGGTGCCTCACGCAGCACCCGACCAACGCCCACGCCCAGAATGCCGACCTGTCGCTGGCGGCGTACCGCGACTTCGTCTACGGCGCCATCCTGCGCGACTGGGCCGCCGTGGAGGAGCGACAGGAGGAGCTCCGCAAGCGCCTCGACGCCGCGGACGAGGTGCGCGTGGTGGCCGGCGACACCGACATCTCCATGCGCGTCGGCGGCATGATCGCCATCAACTCGGCGGGCCGCCACAACATGCCGAGCGGCGAGGTCTTTACCGCCCCCCTCCCGGACAGCGTGGAGGGCACCGTGCACTTCGACAAGCCGCTCATCCATCAGGGGCGTCAGATGGAGGGCGTGCGCCTCCGGTTTGCGGACGGCGTGGTGGTCGACTCGGCCGCGGAGCGCAACGAGGAGGCGCTCGACGACCTGCTCGACACGGACGAGGGCGCGCGCCGCCTCGGGGAGCTCGGCATCGGCACGAACCGCGAGATCGACCGGTTCACCAAGAACATGCTCTTCGACGAAAAGATGGGCGAGACCGTCCACCTGGCCCTCGGCCGCGCCTACGACGCGAACGTGGGCGAGGGCCGCACGGGCAACGACAGCGCGGTCCACGTCGACATGATTCTCGACACGTCCGAGGGGCGCATCGAATTCGACGGCGAGGTGGTGCAGGAGGGCGGCCGGTTCGTGTGGGAGTAGCCCCAAGGCCGCCCGCCCGGCCCCCTACCG
>NCRC01000046.1 GCA_002894685.1 Salinivenus lutea | reverse complement strand
CCACCATCCGCAGCCTGGTGGACAAGGGCATGATTGAGCGGGGAGCGCACCACCTCCTTGTCCACCCGCTCAATCATGCCCTTGTCCACCAGGCTGCGGATGGTGGAGTACGAGGCGTCGGCGTGCGTCACCACGTCGGCCTGGCGGGGCTCGGGCGTGCCCTGCTCGCGGAAGCCGGCGAGGGATCGAATCACGGCCTGCTGCTTCTTGCCGCGCAGCTGCTCCACAAGGTCGGCCACGGCGCCCTGGTGCTGGAAGGCGGGGGCAAAGCGGAGGTGGGTTTCCGTCTTGGCGCTCACGCGCTCGTCGGAGAGGCGGGTGTCCACCTCAATCAGGCCGTCGGCGGCCAGCTTCCGAATGAGGGCCAACGGCACGGCGGGGCCCACCCGTTTGCGGAGGGCGGAGAGCGTCGTCTCGGACCGCCCGTCCAGGTCGTCCAGCACACGGCGGGCGACGTCGTGCTCCACCCAGTCGCCCGCGTCGGCGTCCGTGCGGCGGAGGGTGCGCTGCGTTTCGACGGTGATGCCCCCGGGGAGGGCCGCCTTGAGCGCCTCGCCCCAGCGGCAGACGTAGTAGTCGGCGATCCACTTTGTGAGCGACAGGAGGCCCGGCGGACAGGTCGGCACGTCGTCCAGCACGTCCAGCACGTCCTTCACCTGGAAGTCGAGCGTGTCGGCGGGCGGGCCCTCGTCCACGACGACGCCCGTGAGGCGCTGGTTGCGGAAGGGGACGAGCACGCGGCAGCCGCGCTGCGCCGCGTCGACTAAGCCCTCGGGCACACGGTACGTGAAGGCCTGGTCGAGCGGGCGGAGGAGGACGACGTTGACGGTCACAGGGGAGGGGCGGCAGAAGTGCAGGCACGGCGCGCACGTCCGTACGGCGACGCCGCCCACAGGTGCCGGGCGGACGGGGGAACCATCCGGCGCAGCGGTGGCGTTTCTTTACTGCAAAGATTTTGTGTACAGTATTCGAGGCGTCCATATGTCGTCCACGTCCACCGCCCCGCGCCTCACGTACGAGGACTACCGCTCCATTCCCGACGACGGGAAGCGCCACGAGATCATAGAGGGTGAAGAATACATGTCTCCGTCTCCTACAACGTCGCATCAGCGCATCGTTGGTCGCCTTTTCAACAGCCTCTACAACCACGTCTCTGATCACGGAGGCGGGGAAGTGTTTATGGCTCCCCACGATGTCATCCTCTCCGACCACGATGTGGTGCAGCCCGACGTGTTCTTCGTGTCGGCCGGGCGAAGGGACATCGTAAAAGAGCGGGGGATTGCGGGCGCGCCGGACCTCGTCGTGGAGGTCGTCTCCGAAGGCAACCGACGGCACGACGAGGTGCGCAAGCGACGGCTCTACGCCCGACACGGCGTGGCGGAGTACTGGGTGGTCGATCCGGAACTGGAGACGGTGAAGGTGTACCGACGGCCGGAGGGCGGGTACGAGCGGGTAGCCGAGTGGAGTACAGAAACGGACGACACCCTCAGGACGCCGCAGTTGTCGGAGTGGGCCCTTCCGTTGCCGACACTGTTCCGGGTCCCTCGGTAGAGCCTTAAGCAAAAAGAAAAGGCGCCCGACCGGGCCCTGGGAGGCCCAGCCGGGCGCGCGGACAGGAGACCACTCGTCGAGCCCGTAGCACGACGGTCGTCCCGGAGGGACCGGACCCGGGACGACGAGGCAGGGCCGTGCTACTGGATCTCGATCTGACGACGCGTGCTCTCTTCCGTCTTCGGCACGGAGATCGTGAGCACCCCGTCGTCGTAGGTGGCCTCAATGTTGTCGGGGTCGACCGCATCCGGCAGCGTGAACGTGCGGTGGAACGAGCCGAACACGCGCTCCACACGCACGCGGTCCTCGTCGTTCTGCTTCTGCTCGCGGGCCCGCTCCCCGCTTACAGTCAGCGTGTTGTTCTGGAGGTTCAGCTTGATGTCCTCCTTGCTCAGGCCGGGCACGTCCATCTGGAGCTCAAACGCATCGTCCGTCTCCGTGAGGTCCGTGCTCGGCGCCCACACGGCCGACGGACCCTCGTCTCCGCTGCCTCGACCGAAGAACCGGTCGAAGATGCTGTCGACCTCGCGCTGCAGGTCCCGAAGCGTTCGGTTGGGCGTGCGGCGCGTCAGCTGCGTCATGGCAATCACCTCCTGGTGTTGGATTGTTCGACTTCTCTCGCGAACAAGGCCACGACCGGGCATTCCATGACGCCCGGTCCCGCAATGCTGCATTCAACACCAGAATCAAGCTGCGTGCCAGCACGCGGCGGCCGGGCGCGAGGGTCGTGCAGACTGACCATTCGACAACATGCCCCTGACGAGGTGACAGCCCCGTACCGGAGACGAAAGACACCACAACGGCGTGGGCTAGGGCGAGCCCTCGACGGTGTCGTCCTCCTCGGCGGGCACCTCCAGCCCCAAAAAGTCAAGGCTTTCGCGCCAGAGGCGGGCGGCGGCCTTTTCGTCGTAGGCGTCGGGGGAGGGGTTGACGGCCTCCGTGCCGTCGAAGTATTGTCCGGTGACGTCGTCGAGGTCCTCGGAGGCGGCGAGGTACAGCACGCCGCTCGCCCCGTCCTCGGGGTCCTTGTAGAACCAGGTGAACAGGCGGGCGAGCCGCGAGAACCAGTCCGATCCGCGCCACAGGTTTGTGGCCACCACGCCGGGGTGCACGCAGTTGGCCGTGACCCCCGTGTCGCGCAGGCGGCGGGCCAGCTCGTGGGTAAAGAGGATGTTGGCGAGCTTCGACTGCCCGTAGGCGCGGAGGGCGTTGTAGCCCGATTCGGCGTTGAGGTCGTCGAAATTGAGGCTCACGCTGCGGTGGGCCTCCGAGCTTACGGTGACCACGCGGGCCTCTCCGGTGCGTCCCGCCGTTTCCTTCAGGAGGGGGAGAAGGAGGTGCGTGAGCAGGAACGGGGCGAGGTGGTTCACCGCGAAGGTTTTTTCGATGCCGTCGGGGGTTTCTTCCCGGGAGCCGAGGAGCACGCCGGCATTGTTGACGAGCACGTCGAGGCGGTCGTACTCGGCGCGCAGGGTTTCACCCAGGGAGAAGACCTCCTCTTGCACTCCCAGGTCGGCCAAGTGGAGATCGACCGTGTCGGTGTGGCTGGGGCGGGCCCGTTCGGCGACGGCCTGGATTTCGGCCTGGGCGTCGCGGCCTCGCTCCCGGTTGCGGCACACCATGACCACGCGGGCGCCGAGGCGGGCGAGGCCCTTGGCCGTGGCCTTGCCGATGCCGGAGTTGGCGCCGGTCACGACGCACACGGCGCCCTCCAGGTCCTTCAGGTTGTATCGGTCCTCCATAGAAACGCGGGGGCGGCGAGCAGTCTGGGCGAAACCGGGGCCGGGCTACACCTTCAGCGTGAGGGCGCTCCGGAAAGCTTCGATGTTCTGGGCGACGGATTGGTCCCCGCCGAAGACGGCACTCCCGGCCACCAGCACGTCGGCCCCGGCGCGGAGCAGCTCCATCGCGTTGTCGGGGCTCACTCCGCCATCCACTTCCAGCCGGGCATTCGACCCGAGGGCGTTCAGCTGGCGGCGGAGCGTCTGGATCTTGGCGGTGGACTGTGGGATGAAGGACTGCCCTCCGAAGCCGGGGTTCACCGACATGACGAGCACGAGGTCCGCGATCGGGAGGATACTTTCGAGGTGGCCGGGGGGCGTGGCGGGGTTGAGGGCGACGCCCATCTTGCATCCGGCGTCCCAGATCTGCTGGGCCACGCGGTGGAGGTGGGGACACGTTTCTACGTGGACGGTCAGCACGTCGGCCCCGGCGTCGGCAAACACGTCGACGTAGTCCTGCGGCTCCTCAATCATGAGGTGGACGTCGAGCCGGGCGTCGTACTCGTCGGCCAGGGGGCGCAGGGCCTCCACCACGCCGGGCCCGAACGTGATGTTGGGCACAAAGTGGCCGTCCATCACGTCGAGGTGGAGCCATTCGGCCCCGGCGTCAAAGGCCGCGCGGGCCCGGTCGGCGTAGTGGCCGGGGTCGGCGGCGAGGAGGGAGGGCGCGAGGGCGGGCATCGTAGGAGGCGCGGGCATGGAGACAAGGGGGGTCGGCGGCGGAGCGGTGGGGTTCGTGTAATAAAGGAAGCGCCGCGGCGAAGAAAAAGGTTCCCGCGCCGTCCATTTGGTGAACACCCCGTGACAAGCCGGGCCTTCCTGCCCTGCCGCGGCGCGCCTACAGCCCAATCGCGTCGAAGAGCATCACGCCGAGGGCGATCAGGAGCACGTTGGCGAACGTGATTGGGAGGAGGTACTTCCAGCCAAGCTCCATGAGCTGGTTGTACTTGAAGCGAGGGAACGTCCACCGCGCCCAGATAAAGACGAAGGCAAAGAAGCCGGTCTTCACCATGAGGCTCAGGAACTGCAGCCCGGCCAGAAGCCACGTCCCCTCGAGGGCCGGCACGAGGTCGAGCAGCAGCGGCTGAAACGGCACGAGGTACCCGCCGAAGAAGAAGGTGGCGATAAAGAAGGAGGCGATGAAGAAGTTGACGTACTCGGCGAGGAAGAACATCCCGAACTTCATCCCGCTGTACTCGGTGTGGTAGCCGGCCACCAGCTCCTCCTCGGCCTCGGGCAGGTCGAAGGGGGCGCGGTTGGTTTCGGCGAAGGCCGTGGCGATGAAGGCGAGGCACCCGATGGGATTCCGGATGACGTTCCAGCCGAGAACGGCCCAGCCCGCGGCCTGGTCCTCCACGATGGTCGTCAGGTTGAGCGAGCCGGAGATGATGACGACCGAAATCACGGCCAGGCCCATCGAGAGCTCGTAGCTCACCATCTGGGCCGCCGAGCGCAGGCCGCCCAGGAGGGAGAACTTGCTATTGGAGCTCCAGCCGGCCAGGGTCACGCCGTAGACGCTGATCGAGGTCAGCGCCAGGAGCATCAGCGCGCCGACGTCGATGTCGACAAGCGCGACGCCCTCGGCGAACGGGATGAGGGCCGCCGTGCTCATGGCCACCACCACCATCAGCACCGGGGCGAGCGCGTGGATAAACGTGTTCGCCTTCGTGGGCTGAACATCCTCCTTCAGCACGAACTTGAGCACGTCCGCGAAGGGCTGAAGCAGGCCGAGGGGCCCCACTCGGTTGGGGCCGGGCCGGTTCTGGATGAAGGCCGAGACGCGACGCTCGGCGTACACCAGGAGCGAGGCCGACAGCAGCATCGCGTTGACGATGAGGAAGGCGACCAGGGCCGTCAGGTACAGCGGAAGATCCATGTCCGGGCGGTCGGGTTAGAGAGGACGTTCGGCGGAGCGGTCCGGCATACAGACCGTCCATCATGCCCAAACGTAGCCGTCACGCACGGCGGGCGCAACCGCACGATCCCGGCGGCCCGTTGCGCAGCCCCGCTCCGCCCTGTTTTCGGGGAGGATTCACCCACGTAAGCGGGCCGAGGCCGGTGGCCCCGAATCGCTCGGATTCCCCTACCGGGAGTCGTCGCGGCCTCGTATCTGGGAGAGCTGGCGGCACAGCGTGTCGAAGCCGCGCCCAACCGAGCCGCCGAGCATATGCTCCAGGGCACGGATGTGCTGCTCGCGCACACGTTGCTTCTGCTGATTGGTCGGGTCTGGCCGGGACGACGGCGAGCGGCGACGGCGGCGGAACTGCATAGGAGCCCTCATGGGAGTCCGGAGATGAATATTATAGAGCCAATTGCATAATAAAATATCCATACGGTAGATCAGTGTTTCGTATGGCGTATAGAAATGCCTCTGCGTATGTTCATCGTGCGGTCGAAACTTGATCGGTCCAACTGGCTATGCGGCAGTCCACTTGCTGTCCTCTTCGTTCACGAGATTCGCGGCGCGCCCATGACCATCAAGCAACTCCAGGCGCTGAAGCCGTACCTGAAAATCTCCAACATTGCGGCGGAGATCGACGACATGAACAAGCACACGCTCCTGTCCAAGGTGCGGCGCGGGACGGAGCTCACCATTGTAGAGAGTGACCAGTTGGAGGAAAAGATCGCGGACATTTTGCGGGAGGGAGGGTTTGAGGTCACTCGCTCGTAGCCGGGGCCGCCCCACAGTTGCATGCCGTCCATGAACGTTCCCCCGCCCGATCGCGTCTCGGTCGACGTAAAGATGCAGCGGCTCAACATCGAGTGGAGCGACGGGCACGTGTCGGTCTTTCCGCTCGATGCGCTGCGCCAGGCCTGCCCGTGTGCCGAGTGCCAGGGCGACGACGTGGAGCGCATCACGAAGCCGGGGTTCTTCCACATCTTCCGCCAGAAGAACCGCTGGCAGGACCTCACGGTGGAGACCGCCGGCAGCGTGGGGCTCCGCATCACGTGGGACGACGGCCACAGCGGCGGCATCTACCGATGGGACCGCCTTCGTTCGCTTCAGCCTGCCGACGACGATCCGACCTGATCCCATGCCTCAACTCCTGCTCTTTAGCGACGTCCACAACGACCTCGACGCCTGCCGGGCCCTCGTGGACCGCGCCCCCGCCGCCGACGTGGTGGTCGGGGCGGGCGACTTTGCGGTGATGCGCCGTCGCCTGCAGCCCACCATCGAGTGCCTCTCGGCCATCGACACGCCCACCGTGCTGGTGCCGGGCAACGCCGAGAGTGCCGAGGAACTGAGGGAGGCCTGCCGGGAGTGGCCCGCCGCCCACGTGCTGCACGGCGACGGCGAGACGGTGGCGGGCATTCCCTTCTACGGCCTGGGCGGGGGCGTGCCCGTCACGCCCTTCGGCGGCTGGAGCTACGACTTCACCGAGGCGGAGGCCGAAGATCTGCTTGCGGACTGCCCGGAGGGGGCCGTCCTCGTGTCGCACTCCCCACCCAAGGGCGCGGTGGACCGGGACTCCAGCGGCCGCTCCCTCGGGAGCACCGCGGTGCGCGACGCCATTGAAACGACCGCGCCCCGCCTCGTCGTCTGCGGCCACATCCACGGCAGCTGGGGTGAAACGGACACCCTGGCCGGGACGCCCGTCGTGAATGCCGGGCCGGAGGGACGCGGGTGGGAGCTCGAGGCGTCGCCGTAGGACGGGGGCGCGGAATTCCAAAATCGATACAGGCCGCGAGAATCTCCGCCCGGTCGCGCCGATACGCCGTACCGATCGTTTTCTTTCTGTAACCCCATCCCCCCATGACCGACCTGACCGACACCGCCGCCATTGTCACCGGCGCCTCCAGCGGCATTGGCGAGGCCACCGCCCGCCAGCTGGCCGATGAAGGAGCGAACGTGGTCCTGGCCGCCCGCCGGGAGGAGCGCCTCCACGATCTTCGCGACGACATTGAGGCCGATGGGGGCACCGCCCTCGTCGTGCCCACCGACGTCACCGACCGGGATCAGGTCCAGGCCCTCATCGACGCCACGCTCGAGGCCTTTGGCGCCGTCGACGTGCTCGTGAACAACGCCGGTATCATGCCGCTCTCCCTCATGAAGAACGTGCACGGCGACGAGTGGGAGCAGATGGTGGACGTGAACGTGAAGGGCGTGCTGTACGCCATTGAGGCGGCCCTGCCGCACATGCTGGAGCAGGGCGGCGGGCACGTCGTGAACGTGTCGTCGGTGGCCGGGCGTCGCCTCTTTCCGGGCGGGGCCGTGTACTGCGGCACCAAGCATTTCGTGACGGCGCTCTCGGAGGGCATGCGCAACGAGCTGGCGCCCGACCACAACATCCGGGTCACCACCATCGAGCCCGGGGCCGTGGACACGGAGCTGCCCCACACCATCACCGACACCGACGTGCTGGAGGGGATGGAGGAGGGCCATGAGGGCATGGAGATGCTCCAGTCCGAGGACATCGCCGAGGCCATTCGCTACGCCCTCACCGCCCCGGAGCGGGTGGACGTGGAGGAGCTGCTCGTGATGCCGACCGACCAGCAGGAGTAGCGGCCCGGGCTTCCTACCACGGAACGGGACCGAGGGCCAGCGCCCCGTAGATCCATCCCATCAGCACAAACTGAAGGGGAAGGCGCAGAAACAGCGCCCAGGCCGGGATGCGGCCAAATTCGCCCGGGTGGAGTGCCATGTGGATGTTGGCCGGGAAAACGGCCAGCAGGAGCAGCAGCAGGCCCCAGCCGGCGTACGTCCGCAGGCCGGGCACCAGCACGCCCACCGCCCCCAGCAGCTCCGCCGCCCCGCTCAGGTACACCAGCGTGCGAGGGGCCGGCAGGTACGGCGGCACGATGCGGACAAAGACGGCCGGCCAGACGAAGTGCGCGACCCCCGCCGCGCCGAACAGGAGGGCAATCAGGTAGATTGATGGTCCGTGCATCGGGGGCGTGTGTTGGACGAAAGAGTGGAGACGGGCCCTCAGGGCGTCGCCCGTCCGATCGGGCAGGCGCTTCACGCGTCGGAGGACGCCCGCGAGGGGCCACTGATACACGCACTGGGGAAGGTGAGTGTCCGGGGCGGAAACCAGCGCCACGCCGCTGCGAGGGGGCGGACGGGCGATGGGGGCTGCGCCCCTCGCAGCCGAGTGCCCGCCCCACCCTCTCCCCCCCGACCGGGCGGCCCTGCGCCGGCGAGGCGCGTGTTCGTTTCGTAACGAAGCAATCCGTGAGAGGACGCGTTTACCGCGCCCGGCGTACATTCTGTATGTTGGGCGCTCGCGCCTTTGCCTCGTTCCCTCCGCCTCTTATGGACACCATTGATCCCGCCCGGGGTCTTTTTTGCAACCGCACGCTCAACCTGCGCGGCATCAAGGCCATCGGGTACGACATGGACTACACGCTCGTGCACTACCACATGCGCGAGTGGGAGCAGCGGGCGTACGGCTTCATCAAAGAAGGCCTGCTGGCGAAGGGATGGCCGGTCGAGAATCTCGCCTTCAACCCGGACCTAGCCATCCGCGGGCTCGTCATCGACACCGAGCACGGCAACGTGGTGAAGGCCAACCGCTTCGGGTACGTGAAGCGGGCCTTCCACGGGACCGAGCCGCTCGGCTACGAGCGGCAGCGCGAGGTGTATCAGCGCACGCTCGTGGATCTCGGAGAGGACCGCTGGCATTTCCTCAACACCCTCTTCTCCATCTCGTCGGCCTCCATGTACATGCAGCTCGTGGAGCTGCTCGATGCGGACGCCATCAAGGGCTCGATGGGCTACGCCGACCTCTGGGACGAGGTGCAGCAGACCCTCGACGAGGCCCACATGGAGGGGCGCCTCAAGGAAAAGATCATTGCCCACCCCGGGCGCTTCGTGAACCTCGACCCCGAGATGCCGCTCACGCTTCTCGATCAGAAGCGCGCGGGCAAGAAGCTCCTCCTCATCACGAACTCGGAGTGGAGCTACGCCCGCCCGATGCTGGCGTACGCCTTCAACGAGTTTCTGCCGGGCGAGATGACGTGGCGCGACCTCTTCGACCTTTCGATCGTGGGGGCCCGCAAGCCGGATTTCTTCTCGGTCCGCATGCCGGCCTTTCGGGTGGAGAGCGAGGACGGGCTCCTCCGCGAGCACACGAACGGGCCGCTGAAGGAGGACGAAGTGTACGTGGGCGGCAACGCGTCGCTGGTGGAGGAGAGCCTGGGCCTGCGCGGGGAGGAAATCCTATACGTCGGCGATCACCTGTTCGTGGACGTCAACGTATCGAAGAAGGTGCTGCGCTGGCGCACGGCCCTGGTGGTGCGCGAACTGGAGAAGGAAATCGAGGACTTTCAGGAATTTGCCGACCAGCAGGAGCAGCTGTCGGAGCTGATGGCGGAGAAGGAACGATTGGAGGCGGAGTTCTCCGCCAAGCGGCTGCAGCGACAGCGCCTGCAGAAGGGGTACGGGGCCGCCGAGGCGGATAGCGTGGAGGCCCTGGAGCAGAAGATGAGCGACCTCCGCAGCCGGCTGACGTCCCTCGACCAGAAGATTGCGCCCCTCGCCAAGGCGTCCAGCAAGCTGGTCAACGACAACTGGGGGCCCCTCATGCGCACCGGCAAGGACAAGAGCCTCTTCGCCCGCCAGGTGGAGCGCTACGCCGACGTGTACACCGGGCGCGTGTCGAATTTTCTGCACCACACGCCGTTCACGTACCTGCGCTCCCACCGCGGCAGCCTTCCCCACGACGAGGCCGCCGAGCGCGATCCCCAGTACGCCTCCCTCACCTCGGGCTACGAGTGGGACGAGACGACGGCCAAGGAGCGGGGATAGGCGGGCGAGAACAAGGGGCGAAGAAGGGCCGGGAGCATACGGAGCATGAACGTGCGCCCGGCCCGGTGCCCGCTACGTTGTCGCGGCATCGGGAGCGATGGTGTCGAGTGCCTCCACAAAAACGTCCGTCGGCTGGGCGCCGGTGAGGGCGTGCTCGTCGTCGAAGACGTAGCACGGGACGCCCGTGATGCCGCGCCGCTGGGCCTGCTGCTGGCTCTCGCGTACGGCCTCGGCGTACTCGTTTCCGTCCAGCACCGCCCGCGCCGCGTCCACCTCGAGCCCCGTCTCGGCGGCGCCGTCGGCCAGCACGGCCGGGTCGGACACGTTGCGCCCCTCCGTGAAGTAGGCCCGGAAGAGTGTAGTGGCCAGGGCGTCGGCCACCTCCGGATCCTGGTCCTGCGCCCAGAGGATGAGGCGATGGGCGTCGGCCGTGTTGGGGGCCACCTCAATGGCTTCGAAGTCGAACGTGAGGTCGTCCTCGGCCCCCATGTCCTGGATGCGCTCGAACATCCGTTGTGCCTGGTCCCACCCGCCGAACTTCTCCGACAGCACCTCCCGGAAGTCGCGGCCCGTGGGGGGCATGTGGGGCTGGAGCTGGAAGGGGCGCCACCGGAGCGTAACGTCGAGGGCCGGCCGCTGGGCAAGCGCGTTTTTGAGGTGGGCGCGGCCCACGTAGCACCAGGGGCAGGCGATGTCGGCGTAGACGTCGATTGTCATGGCGAGGCGGGATTGTGAGCGGAGTGCGGATCAGGTGGCGGCGGGCACGAGGGCCTCGACGGTGGATGAGGTGGCGGCGCCGATGCCGGGGGCGGTGTTGCCGCCGACGGCGTAGACGCGCCCGTTCAGGGCGACGCCGGCGAGGCCGTGCCGGGGCGTGGGCATGGAGGGCAACTCCGTCCAGTCGTCCGCCGCCGGGTCGTACGCCCAGGTCTCGCCGAAGACCCCGCCGCCGTCCGAAAAGTATTCGCCGCCAAAGACATAGAGCGTGCCGCCCGTGGCCGCCCCGTTCAGCCCGCCCGACGGTTGCGGGAGGGGGCGGCGTTCGGTCCAGGTGTCGGAGGCCGGATCGTAGCACTCCAGCGCGCCGAGGTTGGTCACCCCGTCCTGCGTGGTGCGCCCCCCGGCGACGTAGAGCATTCCGTCGATCACGGCCCCGGTGGCGCTGCTTCGGGCGGTGGGGGCCGGGCGCGCCTCCGTCCAGTCGTCGGTGTCCGGATCGTACACGAGGTGGGTGCCGGACGGGCCGGTCCGTTCGCCGTGCAGGCTGCCGGTGACGAGGTGGACGCGCCCGTCGACCGATAGGGCGACCGTCTCGCCAAGCGGCGTCGGCATCGAGCCGACGCGGGCCCACGCGTCGCCGTCGAACGCATACACGTCGTCGCGGAACTGGAAGCCGTCCTGCGCGAGGTTTTCGCCGACGAAGCCCCCGAAGCCGTACGCCGTGTCGCCCTCCGTTGCGAGGACGATGTGGTGCCGCGGGGCGGGGAGGTCGGGGCCCGTCGACCACGTCTCGGTTGTGGGGTCGAAGAGGGCGGTCTGCCCGAGCGTGGCAAACCGGCGGCGGCTGTCCGCAGTGGAGCGGAGGCCGCCGGCCACCAGGACCCGTCCGTTCCACGCGGTGCCGTAGACCTCCTGCGTGGCGGCGGGCAGGGCGGGGGCCGCTCGCCACGCGGCCGAGGGCGGCACCAGGGCGTGCGCGGTGCGCCAGGGGCGGGTGGCAACAGCGGCGGTGCCCGTCGCGGCGAGGGCGAGGAACTGGCGGCGGGACGAGGGCATGGGCCGGGAGCCGGTCGAAACGTCAGAGTGCGTCGGGAACGCCCTCAATTCATTCCGGCCCGTACAGATCCGTCCCGAGGGGCGGCGGACCCGTCTGCGCCGGCGCCCCGCCGATTCTTCGCCACGAAGCAGAACCTACCAGGGGATGCGCTCGCGGTCGCGGAAGAAGCCGCCGCTCGGGCCGTCGGCCGGGAGGGTGGCGAGCCAGAGGGCCGTGTCGGCGCCCTCCTCGGGCGTCCGCGGGGCCTGTTCGCCGCCCATGCGGGTGTGCACCCAGCCCGGGCACATCGCGTTTGCTTTTACATCGGGGCCCTCGGGCAGGGTCTGGTCGAGCGTGAGCGTGAGGGCGTTGAGGGCCGACTTCGAGGCGGCGTAGGCGGCGTGCTCGGGATCGAGGCCCTCGCCGAACGAGCCGGAGCCGGAGGACATGTTGACCACGCGGCCGTAGCCGCGGTCGATCATGCCGGGCACGAACGCCTGCGTGAGCAGCCACGGGCCGCGCGCGTTCACGGTCCAGGCGTGGTCGAGCTGGTCGAGCGTAGCGTCGAGGGCGTTGTTTGTCGGGTAGACGCCCGCGTTGTTGACGAGCACGTCCACCGCCACGTCGTCGGACGCCAGGCGGTCGGCGCAGGCCGCAATGGAGTCCGGCTCGGCCACGTCGATGGTCTCAACGCGCACCGTCCCGCCCGCCTCGCGGAGCGGGCGCGCGGCGGCCTCGCCGTTGGCCTCGTCGCGAGAGCCGAGGACGACCTGAAGGCCGCGCTCAACGAGCCCTTCGCAGATGGCACGGCCGATGCCGCGGTTGCCGCCGGTGACGAGGGCGGTGCGGGGAGAAGAAGGGGAAGACGACATGCGCTGGTAGAAATCGGTGAACAGAATCCGCGCGAGGAAAAGAACAGCGGCCGGGGGTGTAACGATCTATTTTGGGAACGCAACCCCAGGGGCACCGGACGAATTTGGAGTGTGAACGTCAAATGCTATCGCACCCTTTGCTTCTCATCCCATCCATGATGCCATGAAGTACGTCTATTGGGGGACAACGACGCTTCTCGCCCTTATGATGGCCGGATCGGGCACCCTGTATTTCGTGTCCGACACGGCGGCCCAAACGTTTGCGGCCCTCGGCTTTCCAGACTACTTCCGGGTGGAGCTCGGTGTCGCCAAGATTGTCGGGGCGGTGGCCCTGGTCGTGCCGCTGCCGCGGTCGGTGAAGGAATGGACCTACGCCGGCTTCGCGATCAGCATCGTCTCGGCGGTTATCGCCCACACGGCGGTGGGCGATCCTGCGAGTGCCATTGTCCCGCCGATTGTGGCCTTTGGGCTCCTGGTGGCGTCCTACATCTCGTACCACCGGTACGCCCGGGCCGCGGCCACGCCATCCCCGGCGACGTCGGACGCGTAAGGCCGGCTACTCGGGCCGGTACATGTCCTCCACGTAGTCGAGCACCATGCGCTTGGCGCTGAAGGGGGCCGGCAGGCCCGTCATGGCGTCGCGCATCATGTCGATCCACTCGGGCGGCAGGCCCTCGTCGTTTCGGTTGTAGAACGCCGGGATGACGTTCTCCTCGAGCTGGTGATAGAGCGAGAGGGCGTCCTCGCGGTCGCGCTCCTCCTGGTCGGGGCGGTCCACCTTGAGTTCGCCGGTGGGCTCGGGCCCGATGGCCCATCCGTTGTGGCCGTTGTAGCCCTCGGGCCACCAGCCGTCAAGCACGCTCAGGTTCAGGCCGCCGTGCGCGGCGATTTTCTGTCCGCTCGTGCCGGAGGCCTCCAGCGGGCGGCGCGGGTTGTTGAGCCACACGTCGCAGCCGGAGACGAGCATGCGACCGATCTCCATGCTGTAGCCCTCCAGGAAGATGACCTTCCCTTCGAAGCCCTCCATCTGGCTAATCTCGTAGATGCGCTGGATGAAGCGCTTGCCGCCCTGGTCGGCCGGGTGGGCTTTGCCGGCGTAGATGAGCTGGATGGGCCGGTCCTCGTTGGCGAACAGGGCGCGGGCGCGCTCCAGGTCCGTGAAGATGAGCGGGGCGCGCTTGTAGGTGGCGAACCGGCGGGCGAAGCCGATGGTCAGCGCCTCGGGGTCGAGGTCGGGCTGCATCGGGAGGCTCTGGGTGTGCACGTGCCCCTCGATGAAGTCGATGAGGCGCTGCCGCAGAGACGAGCGGTAGCGCCACAGTTCCTCGTCGCTCGCGTCGTCGAGGCCGGTCCAGATGTCCGGGTTGTGGCGCTCAGTAAAGTCGCCGTCGAGGTGCTGGTCGAGAAAGTCGCGGGCCGGGCCGGCGGTCCAGGTGGGCAGGTGCACGCCGTTGGTGATGGCGCCGATGGGCACCTCGTCGAGCGGGCGGTCGGGGTAGAGGTCGGTCCACTGCTGACGGGCAACGTGGCCGTTGAGCTTCGACACGCCGTTCGCCGCGCGCGACAGCTTCAGGCCGAGGGCCGTCATGGTGAACTCTTCCTCGTCGTCCGACGGGTCGACGCGCCCGTAGGAGAGGAGCTGGTGCGTGCTCAGGTCGATTTCGTCCTCGAAGCCCGCCATCGCCTCGGCGAACAGGTCGGGGGCGAAGTGGTCGTGCCCGGCGGGCACGGGGGTGTGCGTGGTAAAGACGCAGTGTTCGGTGACCGTTTCCTCGGCGTCCGAGAGCGACAGGCCCTTTTCCAACTGCTCCCGCAGCAGTTCCATCATCAGGAAGGCACAGTGTCCTTCGTTGGAGTGGAACAGCTCCGGCTCTTCGCCGAGGGCGCGGAGCAGGCGCAGCCCGCCAATGCCGAGCACGATTTCCTGCCGGATGCGCTCGTGGTCGCCGCCCTGGTAGAGCCGACGGGTGAGGGGCCGATGGTCTTCGACGTTGGCGTCGAAGTCCGTGTCGAGCAGGTAGAGGTCGGTGTGTCCCAGGTTCAGCTTCCAGGCCCGCACGTGCACCGTGTCGTGGCCGACGGGCACCTCCACCGTCAGCGGATCGCCGTCGCGGCCCGTGACGAGCGAGAGGGGGTGCTTCGCCGGGTCGAGGACCGGGTAGGTCGACTGCTGCCACCCGTTCGCGTTGAACGACTGTTCGAAGTAGCCCTCTCGGAGAAACAGGCCGACGGCCGTAAAGGGCAGGCCGAGGTCGGACGCGGCCTTGGCGTGGTCGCCCGCCAGCACGCCGAGCCCTCCGGAGTACAGCGAGAGGCTCTCGTGCAGGCCGTACTCCATGCAGAAGTAGGCCGTCTCGGGGACGTCCTCGACCTCCGGATCGCGCTCCATGTAGGTGCGAAACTCGTCGTACACGCGGTCCACCTCGTCCTGGAAGTCGGGGTCGTCGAGCACCTCGTCCTTCGGGGCGGCGAGGGCCGCCCGCGGGTTGTTGTCGGACGCCTGGTAGACGCCCGGGCTGAGGCGACGGTAGAGCGCCCGCGCCTCCGAGTTCCAGGTCCACCAGAGGTTCGTCGAGAGGGTTTCGAGCTTGTCGAGGGTCGTCATTCCATCACGTCAATTGCGAAAGGCGATGCGGGGCCGCGGTGCAGCGGGCCAATGGAGAGTCGGGGGGCAGCCGGCCCGGGACGCACCCGGTGGGGTCCCAAAGCGTCTACGGTGGGAAAATACCCGCAACGAAAGGCGAGACACCATCTACAAGGGACGGGGTTTGGGCACGACTTGCCAAGTGCTCAGCGTGAAAAATCCATTACCCATTGCCCGGAAGCGGTTCCATCGGGGTCTGTGCCCGATGGAGGCGGGGGGTTATGACGAGGGGCGGGGCGATGCCTCGCGTTTGCTCAGCATGGTGGCGTAGACGGCGCGGAGGGCCTCCGGGAGCTCGCGTTGTGCCAGCTCGGTGCGGATGCGGTGGAGGGCCGTGGGGTCGCGGGTGCGGAGGAGGCGCCGGTAGAGGTAGGAGAGGCGCAGGAGCTGGGTGGCGCCCGGAAGGTCGTCGGGGTGAACGAGCGGGTGCGTGACCCCGTCCGGGGCGGTCGGTGACGGGCCGGCCAGGCCGTGGTCCAGGAGAACCGTGCGAACGGGGGCGGGCAGGGGCACCTCCAGCGTGTCGCCGGGGCGGAGGCGTCCGATGAGGACGGACCCGATCTGGATCGTGAGGTGGGCGTCCGGGTGAGGGTGGACGGTCACGTCCGTCCAGGTGCGGGCCCTTCGGAGCAGGTGGGGGACGGGCGTCGGAGGCGGGGACGGAGCGGGCATGGAGGCAGGGCGACGGGCGGACCCGGGAGACCAGCGAACCCCTCTGATTCCGGACGGCCCGTGCGGGTTCCGGGACGCGCCGGGCCCGGCCTCGTCACGACGAGGCGGCGTGCACCTTCAGCTCCGGCACGTGGCCGCGGGGGCTTCGGGTGGCGAGGTGCAGCATGCCGTCCGCCAGCTCGCGGGGTGCGACCCAGTCCGACGGGTCGGCGTCCGGCATGCCGTCCCGGTTCGCCGGGGTGTCTACGACGCCCATGGGGTAGAGCACGCTTGTGCGCAGGCCGTCCGGCCCGTACTCCTTCCCGAGCGACTTCACGTACGCCGCCACGGCGCCCTTGGCGGCGCCGTACAGGGCCGACTGCGCCTGCCCGTCGATCCCGGCGGGGGCCGAGACGCCGAGCAGAAAGCTGTGCTCCTGCTCGGTGAGCAATGGCACGGCGGCCCGGGCGGTGTTGAAGAGGGTGCGGACGTTCAGGTCCATCATGTGGGCGTAGTCGTCCGCGGTGGCCTCGGCGGCGGGCTGCATGGCAAAGCCGCCGGCGATGGCGAGCACCGCGTCCAGCGGCCCCGCCGCCCCGATGGCGTCGAACGCCTCCTGGGCCGCGTCCGCGTCGGTCAGGTCGGCGTCAAACGTCTGCGCGTCGGGGAACGAGGCGTTCAGGGTGGCGCGGTTGTCGGCGCCGTAGTCGAGCAGGGCCAGGTCCCAGCCCGCATCCGCAAAGACCTCGGCGGTGACGGAGCCGATGGCCCCGGCGGCGCCGGTGATGGCAACAGTGGGCATAAGAAGGGTCGGGGGTGGGGCGGAAGAGAGTGTGTGTACAACGTAGCGGTGCGGGCCGAAGCGGTCAACGCGGCCGGGGCCTACGCCGCCCCGACCCAGACGCGCGTTTCCCGGGGCGGAAGGCGCACGGCGTTGGTGTTGGCGGGACGAAGGGGGGCGTCGGAGGCGTCGGGCGGCCAGGCGGGGCGGAGCGCATCGGACGCGACCCCCTCAGGGTCGAGCGGGAGCGACGCCGGCGTGGACCCGGCGTTGAAGGCGACCACGGCCTCCTCGTCTCCCGTCGCCCGGCACAGGGCGTAGGTCTGGCCGTCGGCGTGCAGACGCGTCACGCGCCCGGTGCGGAGCACCTCGTGCCGGTGGCGCAGCGCAATCGCGTCGCGATAGAAGGCGTGGAGGTCGGTATTCCAGTCCCTTCGGGCTTCGGGAAACGCCTCGCGGCAGTGGGGATCGCCGGCGGCGGAGAGCCCCACCTCGTCCCCGTAGTAGATGCAGGGCGCGCCGGGCATGGTCATCAGGAAGAGGACCGACTGCCGGAGCGCGGCCTCGTCCCCGCCGAGGATCCACAGGGCCCGCGCCATGTCGTGGCTGTCGAGCAGATTGAGCTGGGCCTGGATCGCGCTCCAGTTGTAGAGGGCGAGGAGGCGATCCACCTCGTCGGCGAAGGCGGGGGCCTTCAGCGGGGAGAGGGAGAGGTACTGTTCTTGATAGTCGCGGAGCGAGCCGGCGCCAAAGAAGCTGAGGGTCGCATCGAGCAGGGGGTAGTTCATGAGGCCGTCGAAGCGGTCGCCCTTGAGCCAGGCGGGCGCCTCGGTCCAGATTTCGCCGACGAGGTACGCCTCCGGATTTGCCGACTTGACGACCTCCCGAAACTCGCGCCAGAATGGGGGATCGTCGATCTCGGCGGGCACGTCGAGCCGCCACCCGTCGATGCCGAAGTCGACCCAGTGGCGGGCCACGTCGAAGATGTACTCGCGGACCGGCGGGTGATCCGTGTTGAACTCCGGGAGGGCCGGAAGGCCGGCCCAGGCGTCGTAATTGTGGTCGGTGGACGCGTCGGGGGCGTAGGGCCGGAGCGGCCAGTCGTGGATGTTGAACCAGTCGGCGTAGGGGGAGTCGGGGCCGTTCTCGAGCACGTGGTGGAACGGCCAGAAGCCCCGGCTGGCGTGGTTGAACACGCCGTCGAGCACCACGCGGATGCCGCGGGTGTGGGCCGCGTCCAGCAGCTCGCGGAGGGCCTCGTTCCCCCCGAGCAGCGGGTCCACCTCGTAGTAGTCGTAGGTGTGGTAGCGGTGGTTGGCCGCCGAGGCAAAGATGGGGTTCAGGTAGAGGGCCGTAATGCCCAGGTCCTCGAGATAGTCGAGCCGGTCGACCACGCCGTAGAGGTCGCCGCCCTGGAAGCCCTGTTCCGTCGGCGGCGTCCCCCAGGGCTTCAACGTCACCTCGTCCTGCGCCGCCACGCGTCCGCTGCGGGCGAAGCGGTCCGGGAAGATCTGGTAGAAGACGGCGTGCTTAACCCAGTCGGGCGTCGTCATAGGAGGGGGAGTGGGCAGGCTGCGCGAGGAAAAGACGGCCGGGCGGGGCCGGACGTGGGGGCTTCGGCCCGCTCGCCGGGGCGCTGTGAGGGGCCCGCGCCGCCGCGCCCGGAGCACGGAGACGCCGGCTAGTCCGTATCGAAGTCCTCGTCCGGTTCCTCCACCTCGGGGGACACCCCGTCGACGTAGCGCCCCAGGAGGCGCTGGATGTGACGCAGTTCGTCCTCGTTGGTAGTGTGCCCCATCCCCTCGTAGATGCGGGTGGTGACGCGGGCCCCCATCTCTTCCAGCACGTCGGCGGTGTCCTGCACGCGCTCCAGCGGAATGTAGGGGTCCTGGTCGCTGCACCCGAGGAGGACGGGCGTGCCCTCGAGCGAGCCCTCGTACGTCAGCGGAGCCTCCTCCGGCCCAATCAGGCCGCCGCTCAGGGCCACGACGCCCCCGTAGCGCTGCGGGTGGCGCGCGGCGTACTCCGTGGCCAGACAGCCGCCCTGCGAGAACCCGAGCAGCACGACGCGGTCGGGCCCGAGGCCCGCCTCCTGGATCTGATCCAGCAGGTCGCTGATCCGCTGCAGGGCCGAGCTCAGCTCCGGTTCGTTCTGCTCCGTAGGGGCCATGAACGACTGCGGATACCAGGAGCGGCGGGCGGCCTGCGGGGCGAGGTACGCGACCTCGGGCACGTTCAGCTCGTCGGCGAGGCCCAGCATGCCCTGCGCCGAGGCGCCGCGGCCGTGGAGGAGAATCATCGCGACGGTGGCGTCGGCGAGCGAGGCGCCGGCCTCGAGAAGGGGTTGGTCGTCGTGGGGGCCGGAAGAAGCCATACGGGAATGGGGTTGAAAGAGGGAGGAGCGAAGGGGACGGGCCGTGGCCCTACGGGCGCGGCGGCACGAGGGTGGGCAGGGCCGCCTCGATCTCGTCGCGGCGATTCGACAACGAGGACGGAAGCTGGAGGGTCTCCCCCAGCGCGGTCTCGTCCTCGTCGATCAAAAACCCGGGGCCGTCCGTCGCAATCTCAAACAGAAGGCCGGAGGTCCAGTCTGGGTCTCGGAAGTAAATGGATTGGAAGTAGCGTCGGTCCTTGACCTCGGTCACCTGCACGCCCCGGTCGCGCAGGGCGGCCTGCCACTGCGCCTGCTCGTCGGCGTTGCGGGCGCGGAAGGCGATGTGGTGGACCGTGCCCTGGCCCATGCGGCCGGACGGGTGCCGATCGCGGCGCAGGAGGTCGACCGCAGGGGCCAGGGGCGCGTCGGGGGCCTGCAACCGCAGGCGGTCGCCGTCCGTGCCGACCGGTTCCCACCCGAACAGGTCGGTGAACAGGTCGGGGGTCCGGTCGTCGGGAAAGACCGGCAGCGTCGGGGCGTGGAGGGACTGGAGGGGCGCCTCGGGCGGGTCGGGGCCCTCGGTCCAGGCCGTTTCGTTGGAGGCATCGGTGGCGACCAGCTCCAGGGGGAGCCCGCTGGGGTCGTCGAACGACAGCACGGGTGCGCCGAAGCGCTCGGCCCGCCGGACGACCCCGTCGGCCGCCTCGAGGCGGTCGGCCCAGTCGTCGAGCGTCCCGGCGGGGACGCCGAACGAGAGGGCCTGCACCATGCCGGCCCCGGGGCGTCCCG
>NCRC01000045.1 GCA_002894685.1 Salinivenus lutea | reverse complement strand
GGCGACGATGCCGTTTGAGACGTTGGAGAAGCTGTTGGAGCATCCGCTGACGGACCGGGGGCTGGAGCGGTTCCTGGCGGACTGGGAGGAGTACAAGGACGCCCGAAAGGCCGAGGCCGGCCTGGCGTAGCACGCGCCCCCCAGGCCCTGGGGGAGGGCCCAGCGGTCTCCCCGGCGCCAACCGTTCTCTCCACTGTCCTTCTGTCCCGTCCCCACCATGAAATTTCTTCCCCTCGGGGACACCGAGGATATTGCTGCGAGCTGCCACTTCCTTGAGATCGACGGAACGGGGCTTGTCTTTGACGTCGGCACCGACCCGCGTCGGGAGGGGCCGGCCTCGCTCCCGAAGTTCGACTGGGTGCGCGACCGCGCCCACAGCTACGTCGACCACGCGGTGGTGACGCATGCGCACCACGACCACATGGGCGCCGTCCCGGTGCTCGTGGAGGAATTTCCGCACGCGATGGTGCACATGACCGAGGCGACGAAGAAGCTGCTGGAGTTTCTTCTCCCGGCGTCCGCGCGCCTCCAGCAAAAGAAGCGGGAGCAGGGCGAGACGGAGCACGAGCCGCTGTTTACGGAAGACGATCTGGAGTTTCTAAGCCACGTCTACCTGACCCACGACCTCGGGGCGGAGTTTGACCTTACGGGCATGGCGGGAAATACAGAGGTCACGGGCCGGCTCTACTCGGCGGGACACATCCTGGGCTCGGCGGGGGTGGAGCTCGCCTTTGAGGAGAACGGCGAGGCCCGCCGCCTCTTCTACACGAGCGACACCAACATGCAGGCGCAGTCCATCATTCCGGGGGGCGAGTACCCGGCGAGCACGGACATCCTGATGCTCGAAACCACGCTGGGGGCGGACGAGGAGGCCGAACAGACGAGCCGGCCCGAGGAGGTGGAGAAGTTTCGGACGACGCTCCGCCGTGTCATCGAGCGGGGCGGCACGGCCCTCATCCCGGTCTTCGTAATGGGACGGGCCCAGGAAATGCTGGCCATGCTGGGGCGACTGAAGCGAGAGGGCGACATTCCCGTCGACACGCCGATCTACACCGCGGGCTCCATGCTCGGGGTGGCCGACCTGTACGACAAGACCCGCGAGACGACCCCCCGCCTCGACCCCGACTTCCGCGTGTTCGACGTGGAACAGGAGCGCGTGCCCTACAGCGCAGAGGCCAAAAAGGACGTTCTGGATGGGCCCGGCATCATGGTCGTGAGCAGCGGCATGATGTTCGAACCCACCCTCTCCAACATCCTCGCCCGCCGCATTGTGGAGAATGAGCGCGACGCAGTGCTCATCGTGGGGCACGCCGTGGAGGGGACGCCCGCGCACCGCCTGCAGCAGGCGTCCGCTGAGGGCCCTGGCGCGCCCGTGCGGCTGGCCGACGGGCAGGCGCAGCCGGTCCACTGCACCGTCGAGCGATTCCGATTCTCGGGGCACAGCCATCGGCGGGACCTCCTCCAGATCGTCGAACGGATGGACCCGGACACCGTGGTGCTCGTCCACGGCGAGCCGGAGGCGCAGGCCTGGATGCAGGCCGCGATTGAGGACCGGCATCCCGAGACCGAGGTCCACCGGCCCCGCTGGGGCGAGACGCTCGAACTGTGATGAACAATCGGGATCGGAGGCCCCCGGCGTGCGCACCAAGGGGCAAACCGCAGCCGTCGCCGGTCGTTAGAATCCCCGATCTCACCGCCGTGACGCCCCGCGCGCACTTCCTTCGACGCTCCCGCAGATTGCCCTATGTCTCCTCCCCCTGAGGCCCACCGACACGATCTCCGCGAGGCACTGGCGCCCCGCATCGAGGGCACGCTCCATACCGACGAGATGCAGCGGGCGCTCTACGCCACGGATGCCAGCATGTACGCGATGACGCCCGTGGCGGTGTTGATCCCGAAAACCGTGGCGGACGTGCAGGCTGCGATGGAGGTGGCCTCTGAACAGGACGTTCCGGTCTTGCCCAGGGGCGGCGGCTCGTCGCTGGCCGGACAGGGGGTCAACCACGCCCTGGTCATCGACTTTACGAACCACCTGAACGAGATCTGTGAGATTGACCCCGAGGCGCAGACGGCCCGCGTGCAGCCGGGCGTTACGCTCAGCGAACTGAACCGCGCGGCCGCCGCCCACGGCCTCATGGTGGGCCCCGACCCGGCCAGTGCCACCCGCGCCACGCTGGGGGGCATGCTCGCCAACAACTCGACGGGGACCCACTCGATCACCTACGGCAACTTCATCCACCACGTCCGCGAGGTCGAGGCCCTGCTGGCCGACGGCACCCCCGTCACGTTCGGGCCCCTGAGTCACGAGGAGTGGCAGGAGAAAATGCGCGGAGGCGGGCGGGAGGGCGCCCTCTACCGGGGCCTCGAGGCCCTGTTGGCCGACGGCGGGCGCGAGACGATCGAGCACGACACGCCCGGCCACTGGCGCCGCAACAACGGGTACCGCCTGGAGGCGCTGCTCGAGGAGGAGCGCAATCTGGCCAAGCTCCTCTGCGGGAGCGAGGGCACCCTGGCCGTCGCCACCGAAATCACCTGCGACCTCGTGGAGAAGCCCGCCACGACGGGGCTGGGGGTCGTCCACTTCGAAACGCGCGACGATGCGCTCCGGGCCGTCACGACTGTGCTGGAGACCGACCCCACAGCCGTAGAGCTGTTCGACGGCGTCGCCATCGAACGCACCCAGCAGACGCCCGGCTACGCCGACCGGCTCACCTTTCTGGAGGGCACGCCGGGCAGCGTCCTCATCACCGAGTACTCGGCGGACACGGAGGCGGAGATTGAGGCCCGACTCGATGCGCTGGAGCAGACCATGGCGGACGCGAGCCGCGGGTACACGACCGTCCGCGTCACCGCCCCCGACGCGATTGACAACGTCTGGTCGATCCGCAAGGAGGGCCTCGGCCTGCTCATGGGGGTGGAGGGCGACTACAAGCCGTGGGCCTTCATCGAAGATGCGTCGGTGCCGGTGGAAAATCTGGCCGACTACATCGACGAGCTGTCCACGTTTGTCGATGCCACGGACACCCGAGCCGCGTACTACGCCCACGCCTCGGCCGGGTGCCTGCACGTGCGCCCCTTCGTAAACACGAAGGACGAGGCCGAGGTGGAGAAGATGGAGCAGATCGCCAAAGAGTCGCTCACGCTCGTCAAGAAGTACGGGGGCGTCGTCTCCTCGGAGCACGGCGATGGCATCGCGCGCGGCTGGGCCAACCCCGAGCTGTTGGGCGAGGACCTCTACGCCCTCTGCCGTCAGGCCAAGGAGGTCTTCGACCCCGACCAGCGCCTCAACCCCGGCAAGATTGTCGATGCGCCGGGCATGACCGAGCACCTGCGCATGGGGCCCGAGTACGAGACGCAGCCGTTCCGGACCGAGATGGCGTTTGCGGAGGACGGGGGGTTTGCCGGGGCCATCGAGAAGTGCAACGGCAATGGGGCCTGTCGCAAGCTGCGGGCGGGCACCATGTGCCCGAGTTTTATGGCGACCCGCAAAGAGAAGGACAGTACGCGCGGCCGGGCCAACGCCCTCCGCAGCGCCCTCGCCGGGGACCTGTCCGACGACGCCCTGACGGGCGAGGACATGGCCGACGTGATGGACCTTTGCATCCAGTGCAAGGCCTGCAAGACGGAGTGTCCGTCGAACGTCGACATGGCGAAGCTGAAGTCCGAGTGGCAGCACCACTACTGGCAGGAGAACGGAATGCCGCTGCGGGCCCGTCTCTTTGCGCACCAGCCCGAGATGGCCCGGTGGATTAGCGGCACGCCGCTGGCGTCGCTGGTCAACTGGGCGGGGGAGCAGTCGGCGCTTCGAGCGATGGGGGAGGCCGTGCTGGGGATTAGTGCCGAACGACCGGCGCCCCCCTTCGCCCGCCAGACGTTTCAGCAGTGGGTTGCGGAGCAGCGGGGAGGCCGTTCGCGGGCCGCCGGCGATGGGGCGCCGGGTCCGCGGGTCGTCCTCTTTCCGGATGCGTTCAACAACTACCACACGCCCGGGCCGCTGCGGGCGGCGATGCAGGTGCTCGAGGCCACGGGCCACCGGGTCGAGGTGCCTGCGGAGCCGGTGGGCAGTGGGCGGACGCTGCTGTCCAAGGGGCTTGTGCCGCAGGCCCAGCGCCGGGCCCTCCAGACGGTCGAGGCGCTCCACCCGTACGCCGAGGACGACGTGCCCATCGTGGGCGTTGAGCCGAGTTCGATTCTCACCCTCCGCGACGAGTTTCTGGACCTGCTCCCGGGAGAGCCGCGGGCGGAGGCGGTGGCCGGGCGGACGTACACCCTGGAGGAGTACCTGGCCGAACAGGACGCGATGGAGGCGCTCGACGGCATGGGCGGGGGGCGAGGCGAGGTGCTGCTCCACGGCCACTGTCACCAGAAGGCCCTCATCGGAACCGAGGCCACCGAGCGCGTGCTGGCCCTTGCGGGCTACGACGTGACCGCCGTGGACGCGGGCTGCTGCGGCATGGCCGGCGCCTTCGGCTACGAGGCCGAGCACGTGGACGTGTCGCGACAAATGGCGGAGCTGCGCCTCGCCCCCGCCGTCCGCGATGCCGCGGCCGACACGAGAATTGCCGCGCCAGGGTTTTCGTGCCGCTCACAGGTGAAAGATGTCACCGACCGCACGGCCCACCACCCCGTGGAGCTCCTCTGGGACGCGATTGCGGACGCGTCGCCGGGCCGGGCGACGGCAGTCTCCTCTGCGCACCGATAGGCACAATAGGCACGCCCCGGTGCGGGGACACCGGGGCGTGGGGAAAACAGACCCGAGAACGGGGACCCACTAGTTGTCAACCGCCGAGGAGGCCGGGGCGGAGGACGAGTGGTAGGCCGCCAGCTCTTGGGAGGAAGACCAGAGCGACATCGCCCGCTGGAAGACCGGATCCGTCTTGTTCAGGATGGGCCGGTCGGCGCCGCGGCCGTACAGCTCCCCGGCCAGATGGCCCTTCACCCGATTGGCCACCACGTCACGCGCCTCCTCTGCCGTCGATCGTCGGTAGATCCGCTCGCTCGTGTTGGCACTGTCGGGGTCTGTCGTCAGCGACAGGATGCCCTCCTCCTCCGCGTAGTCCCAGAAGGAGTCGACGGCCTCGTCGGAGAGACTGAACGACGAGCGGAACTCCTGTTCGCGGTCCTGCCAGGTGCCCCGGAGCTCATTCTCGTGCTGAATGAACCAGTGGCGGGCAAAGACCTGATCGAGTGCGCTGTTCTGAATGAAGGTCGTAAGGGAGGTGGTGTCCGGCTGCACGATGTAGTCGGGCAGAATGCCACCGCCTCCGAAGACCGTGCGGCCGTGATCGGTCTGGTACGTGAGCGAGTCCGGAATGCTGTCCTTGTATTCCTGAATGTTGAACAGCGCCTGCCGCATGCTCTTCTGCTTGAGCTTCCGGTACTGCTCGGAGTCCCCGTTCTTGTACGGCGTCTGGATGAGGCGGCCCGCCGGGGTGTAGTACCGGCCCACCGTCATTTGCAGGAGGCTGCCGTCCGTCAGGTCGAACTGCTTCTGAATGAGGCCCTTGCCGAAGGTGCGACGGCCGACCAAGAGGGCCCGGTCGTGGTCCTGGAGGGCCCCGGAGAGAATCTCGCTGGCCGATGCCGACTGGGCGTCGACGAGCACGATGACGGGCTCTTTGTCGAGCGCCCCGCCCGACTGGGCACCGTACGAGTCGTTGATCGAGGGCCGGCGGCCCCGCGTCTCCACGATGGTCATGCCCTGTTCGCCCAGCATCTCATTCGCAATCTTAATTGCGGACTGCATGACGCCGCCCGGGTTGCCCCGAAGGTCGAGCACGAGCCGCTCCATCCCCTGCCGCTTCAGGGTGTCCACCTTCTCCGTGAACTCGTCGTAGGTGGACATCGCAAAGCGCTCCAGCCCGATGTAGCCGGTCTGATCGTCCACCATGTACGAGGAGGTGATGGAGCGGAGGGGGATCTCGCCGCGCTCGATGGTGAAGCGCAGGCGCTTCTCGGACACCGGGCGGTACACCGTAAGGGTGACCTCGGTGCCAATCTCGCCCTTGAGCTGATCCTGAATCTCGTTGGCCGAGAGCCCGATGGCGGAGGAGTCCTCAATCTCCACGATGCGGTCGCCGGCCATGATGCCCACCTTTTCGCTCGGTCCCCCGGCCACCGGCGAAATCACGCGGGCCGTGTCGGCGGGCTCGAACAGAATGCCGATGCCGCCAAACGAGCCCTGGTACTGGTCCCGCACGTCGCGGACCCGCTCGGAGGGGATGTAGCTGGAGTGCGGGTCGAGTCCCTCAAGCATGCCCTTGACCCCCGACTCCGTCAGCTTCTTGGTTTCGACGGAGTCGACATAGTACTTGTCGATCGTCACGTAGGCGTCGCGCAGCTTCTTAAACTGCTCAAGTGCTTCGTCGTCCGACGTGTACGAGTCGAGCTGAACTCCGAGAACGGCCCCAAACAAAATGAGGGCAATTGCCGGAAGGAGGTAGGACTTGAGAAGTCGCTTCATAAGACGGAACGCCAGTGGGAACGACCAGGGAGTAGAGAGCGTGTCGCGAGGTCCCTGCGGACCACAGGGGCCGGAGGGTCCTCGGCGGGGGGTACGGTTCCTGAACAAGTGGAATCTCGTATATTTAAAACGGACGCATTTGTTGCAGGACGTGCGGGAGTGTGGCGTGGCTGTCGCATGAGCGTTACGCTGTATTCCGCCTCCGGGCTTCCGATACTGACGGGCGCTCGCCCGCCCAAGCCTATGATTCCGGACGACACAGTGGACCGGTACTACTACATCTTCGACAGCCGGGAGCAACGGGCCCTGGTGATGGACCGGACGACGGGGCGGGAGTATGCCTGGGACGAGGCCCCGCAGGCGTCGCTGATTGACCACCTACGGCGCCAGCGGTCGGAGACGGTGGTCCGGCGCTTTGCGCACTGGTGCGCCCGGCAGACCGGGCCGGGCGCGGCCCCCCTTCACACGACCACGGGCCGGCTCTGGACGGCGATCCAGCCCACAACCGACGCGGACACGCTGGAACGAGTGCGGGCCGATGCCGTGGACGCTGCGGTGCTGGCGTCGGCGGTGGGACTGCCGCACCGACGACGGGATGCGGCTCGCCTCCTGGCCGTGCACGCCTGCACTCATTTGGAGGCGCGCCAGGCCGCGCTCGACGCGGCGCACATGCACGAGCGCTGGGTCGAGTTTGGGCCCGAGGCCGCCGAGACGGCGGTTCAGGGCGCCCGCCAACGCCAGGTCAACTGGCTTCTGGATGCGCTCGGCGCGTAGGGGCTTCGAACACGTTCAAGCGGATCGTTCTTGTCACACCAATACCGACGGCATGATCTTCGTAAGCATTGTGCTCGATGGGGTCGGCATCGGGGCGCAGCCCGACGCCGACGCGTACGGCGATGTCGGAAGCAACACGCTCGGGCACGTCTGCGAGGCCGCTCGTCCTGATCTCCCCCACCTCGCAGAACTCGGGCTGGGGTGCATTGCGTCCCTGGAGGGGGTGCCGTGTGCGGATGCGCCGCGGGCCCGGTACGGGCGCATGCGAGAGGTGTCGGCGGGCAAAGACAGCACCACCGGCCACTGGGAGCTGGCGGGCCTCCGTCTCGACCACCCGTTTCCCACGTACCCCGACGGGTTTCCCGACGACGTGATCGACGGGTTTGTCGAGGCGACGGGGTGTGGGGGCGTGCTGGGCAATCGCCCCGCCTCCGGGACCGCCATCGTACAGGAGATGGGGGACGAACACCGCCGCACCGGCCATCCGATCGTCTACACCTCGGCCGACAGCGTCTTTCAGATTGCGGCGCACAAGGACGTGGTGCCGCTCGAGACGCTCTACGACTGGTGCCGCACGGCCCGCACTGAGATTTGCACCGGCGAGCATGGGGTGGGCCGGGTCATCGCGCGGCCGTTCGTCGGCGCGTCGGGGGCGTACGAGCGCATCTCGGCCGAGCGGCGCGACTATTCCCGCCGGCCGGAGGAGGCGCCCGTGCAGGACGTGCTGGGGACGCACGGCGTGCGGACGGTCTCCATCGGCAAAATCTATGACCTCTTTGCGCGTACCGGCTTCGACGACGTCGTCAAAACGTCGGAGAATGCCGAGGGCATTGCCGCCGTGCACGAGGAGCTGCGACAGCACGAGGCCGGGGACCCGCCCACCTTCGTCTGGGCGAACCTCGTGGACTTCGACCAGGCGTACGGGCACCGGAACGACCCGGAGGGCTTTGCGGGGGCCCTCGAGGAATTCGACCGCGCCGTCCCCGACCTGCTGGACGCCCTGCCGGCGGACGGGCGCCTCGTACTCACGGCCGATCACGGCAACGACCCCACCACCGGCAGCACCGATCACGCCCGCGAGTTTGTCCCGGTGCTCGACTACACGCCGGGTCGGGCCCCGGAGGCGTCCGGGGTCGACATGGGACTCCGCCCGTCGTTCAACGACCACGCGGCCACCGTGGCCTCGTGGTTCGACGTTCCCTATGAGACCCAGGGCACGCCCTTCGAGGCCCCGCCGGCCCGCTGAGGGACCCTACCCTTCGTCGGCCTCCTCGTCGCTCACGAGGGGAACGAAGCGAAAGGTGTGGAATTCCTCGCGCTCGTAGTCGTGCGGGCCGGGGCCGGTTCGGGTGATGCGGGTCATGGTCTGGCCGTCGGGGCCGCCCACCGGAATGACGAGCCGGCCGCCCGGGTGTCCATCCGGATCGCGGAGCTGCCGCAGCAGGGCCTCCGGCAGATCGGGGGCCGCGGCCGTCACCACGATGCCGTCGTACGGGGCAAAGGCCCGCCACCCCTTCGACCCATCGCCGTGCTGCGTGCGAACCGAGTAGCCGAGGCGGTCGAGCAGCTGGCGGGAGCGCTGGAGGAGGGCCTCGTGTCGTTCGACGGAGAAGACGCGGGCCCCCAGCTCGCAGAGCACGGCGGTCTGATAGCCGCTGCCGGTCCCCACCTCCAGCACGCGATCGTTCGGGCGCACGTCCAACAGGGCGGTCTGATAGGCCACCGTAAAGGGCTGCGAGATGGTCTGGTTGAGGCCGATGGGGAGGGCCTCGTCGGCGTACGCCCGGTCGCGGAGGGCGGGGTCCACAAACTCATGCCGCGGCACCGAGCCGATGGCCTCAAGCACCCGCTCGTCCTGAATGCCGCGATCGCGAAGCGTGTCGACCAGGCGCGTTCGCTGGCGCCGGAATTTGCGGTTGGTCGTGTCGTTCGGCGAAGAGCTGACCACGAATACGGAAGCAGGTCGATGCGGAAAGAGGGGCGGGCGACGAGCCTACGCCGCGGCGGTGGCGGGGAGGCTCGACTGCGAGGCGGAGGCCGACGTGTTCGTCAGGGCGTTCGTGAGGTAGGTGCGGAGCTCCTCGGGGGTGATGTTGGAGATGAGGGCCCCGTCGCGGGAGACGCTGATGTTGCCGGTTTCCTCGGAGACGACCACCACGAACGCGTCGGTCTGTTCGGTGAGGCCGACGGCGGCGCGGTGGCGGAGGCCGAGCTGGGGGCTCAGCTTCATGCTGGTGGAGACGGGCAGGATGCACCGGGCGGCCTCGATCCGCCGGTCGTTCACGATGGCGGCCCCGTCGTGGAGCGGGTTTTGGCCGTGGAAGAGGGTGATGAGCAGGTCGCTCGACACCTCGGCCTGCAGGGCCTTTCCGGTCTCCACGTAGTTGCGCAGGCCGGTGCTTCGCTGAAAGGCAATGAGGGCGCCGATCTTGCGCTTGCTCATCGTCTCGACGGCCGTGACGGTCTCGTCCACGATTTCGCTCTGGTCCGTGGTGCTCACGAAGCGGCGCACGATTGGGTTTTTGCCGAGCAGGAGCAGGAGCCGTCGAATCTCGGGCTGAAAGATAATGATGACCGCCAGGACAAAGACTTGATTGAAGTAGCTGAAGACGGTGCTCAGGACCGTCATGTTGGCGATTTCCACCACCAGCTGGATCAGGAAGAGCGCCGCGAGGCCCAGGGCAATCTGCACGGCGATGGTGCCCCGCATCAGGCGGTAGAGCTGATACAGGATATACGCCACCAGGGCGATCTCAATGACGTCCCGAA
Organism: Salinivenus lutea; assembly: GCA_002894685.1. Classification (GTDB taxonomy): domain Bacteria; phylum Bacteroidota; class Rhodothermia; order Rhodothermales; family Salinibacteraceae; genus Salinibacter; species Salinibacter luteus. The sequence continues at coordinate 10,084 of NCRC01000045.1, read as the reverse complement.
CGCCAAAGCTGATAATCTCGAAGAACGTCACGGGGGAGGAGGGGGCGCGAGCAAGAAGAGAAGAAACGCCAATGGATTGGACCGACCACCGGGGGACGGGTTCGACGGGCCGGGTCAGTCCTGCTGTAGGGTGAAGCCGAGGACCGACAGCATCTCGGCCGTGGCGGCCACGTCGTGGGTGCGCACGATGGTGGCGCCCCGCATGACGCCGGCGGCCGTGGCGCCGAGGGAGCCGTGGAGGCGCTGATCGACCGGGGCGGGGGCGTCGGCCGAGCCCAGCGCCTCGCCGATGGAGCTTTTGCGCGAGACGCCGATGAGCACGGGCCGATTCAGCGTCAGCAGCTCGTCGACCTCGTTGAGGAGGCGAAAGTTTTGGGGGGTGGACTTGCCGAAGCCGAAGCCGGGGTCGATGACGACCTGGTCGACGCCCGCCGCTGTGGCCGTCTGAATGGCGCGGGCCAGCTCGTCGCGCACCACGGCCGTCACGTCCTCGTACGAACGCGCCGAGGTGAGGTCGCCGGGCTCGCCCACGGAGTGCATCAGGAGGAGCGGGGCGTCGTGGGCGGCGGCCACGTCGGCGGTTTCGGGAAAGTGGCGCAGGCCCGTCACGTCGTTGACGAGGTGGGCCCCGGCCGCGAGGGCCGCCTCCGCCACCTCGGGCTTGTAGGTGTCTATGGAGACGAGGGCCTCGGGAAATTCGTCCGTGATGGCCTCAATGGCGGGGACCACCCGGTCGCGTTCCTCGGCGAGCGAGACCGGGTCGGCGCCGGGGCGGGTGGACTCGCCGCCCACGTCGATGATGGCGGCCCCGTCGCTCAGCATCTCCGCGGCCCGCGACACGGCGTCCTCCACGGCCACGTACTGCCCGCCGTCCGAGAACGAGTCCGGCGTCACGTTGAGAATGCCCATCACGTGGGCCCCGCCGAGGCCGGGGCTGCCGGGGCGACAATCGAGGCGCTGGCCGCGGCAGTTGAGCACGAACCGCTCGGTCGGATAGGTGTGCGGGGCAAAAGGGGGCGGGGAGGCGTGCATGGAGGGGCGGGAAATTCCGGTGGGCCGCGCGAAGAGGGGCGAACATTCAGTCCCCCCCAAGTATACACAGGGCGGTGCGAAGACGAGATCCCTCCGCCCGGCTTTGTGGGAATTTTGACGTTCCGCCAGCGGCCCGCGGAGGGCCCGGTGCGCCTGACAACTGCTGCCCTTGACTGACCCTGCGACCCATCGATGGACGACCTACTGCGTACGGCGCTGGAATGGGCGGGCCCGCTCCAGCGCGTGGAGGCGTTTAAGACGCGCCCCGTCGCCACCCAGCGCACGCTCCTGCGCCGCCTCGTCACCCAGGCCGCCGACACCGAATGGGGCCGTCGCTACGGCTTCTCGGAGATTGCCCAGGCGCCCGACATCATGGGCGCGTACCAGGAGCGCGTGCCCCTTCACACCTACGACGACATTGCGGAGGACGTGAAGCGGGTGCGGAACGGCGCGGCCGATGTGATGTGGCCGGGCACCGTCACGAACTTCGCCGTCTCCAGCGGCACGGTGTCCGACGGCAAGATCATTCCGATTACGGAGGAGACGATCGACCACAACCGCTCCTTCAGCGTGGGCACCGGGCTGCACTACCTGAAGGAGACCCTGGATGTGCAGCTCTTCCTGGGGAACCACCTGACTCTTCCGGGGCGGGTGGAGGAGGATCCGGACTACCCCGGCACGCTGGCGGGCGAGATCAGTGGGATCCTCGCCGAAAACGCGCCCGACTTCTTCAGCACCCTCTTCCAGGCCGTCCCGAACGAGGTCTCGTTCATTCCCAACTGGGAGGAAAAGCTGCGCGCCATCGCCGAGCGGACGGTCGACCAGGACATTCGCCTGCTCGTCATGGCGCCCACCTGGGCGCTCACGCTCTTCGACGAGCTGATTGCCATTCACAACGAGCGCCACAACGACACGGCCACCACGGTGGGCGAGGTGTGGCCCAACCTGCAGCTGTTTATCGCGGGCGGCGTGCCGCTTCGATCGTACCGCGCCCTGCTGGAGGCCAGGATCGGGATGGACATCGACTTCCTGGAGACGTACGGCGCGTCCGAGGGCTTCTTCTCGTTCCAGGACGACCTGGACGACTCGTCCATGCTGCTGCACCTCGACAACGGGGTGTTCTACGAGTTCGTGCGGGTCGAGGAGGAGGGGGACGAGAACCCGCGCCGCTACACGGTGGCCGACGTGGAGCCGGGCGAGCGCTACTCGCTCTACGTCACCTCCTGCAGCGGCCTCTGGTCGTACCAGGTGGGCGACGTGATTCGCTTTACGCAGACCTTTCCGCACAAGATTACGGTGGCGGGGCGAACCAGTGAGATGATTGACGAGTATGGGGAAGCACTCTACGGCGACGAAGCCCGGACGGCGCTGCGCGAGGCCTGTGCGTCCACCGGGGCGCACGTGGTCGATTATCACATCGCCCCCCGTGCCATGAACGGGGAGGAGCGGCCGGGGCACGAGTGGCTCATTGAGTTTGAGGACCGCCCCGACGACCTCGACGCCTTTGCCCGTTGCATCGATGAACACCTGCAATCGGTGAACCGGCACTACCAGATGCGGCGGGAGGCAAAGGCCTTCGAGCCGCCGCTCATCTCGGCCCTGCCCGAGGGGGCGTTCTACAACTGGCTGAAGGCGACCAAGGACAGCATTAGCGGCCAGACCAAGGTGCCGCGCATGAGCGACGGCCGGGCCGTGGCCGACGGACTGCTGGAGACGGCCGGACGCACGGAGTGAGAGCACTCCCATTCTAGAACGAACACGTTTGTGGACCGGCCCCTCGTGGGGGCTGGAACAACCCTTCCTCGTCACTCGTGGTGCTTTCACAGAAATGTAGTTCGTCACGTCCAGGTGGCGTCCAGGGAACAGGCGGTGCAATCGGGCCGCCCCGGGCGCGATCCGGCGTTGTATGGGCGTGCCGTTCCCGTGTCACCACCATCGTGATCCCTTCTCACAAAGAGCCCAACTGCACGTGCCGCGCGAACAACGGATGCTGGACCAGTACCTCCAAGAAATTGGAAAAATCGACCTGCTTGAACCGGAGGAGGAGGTCGAGCTGGCTCGTCGCATCAAGGATGGGGATGAGGAGGCCCTGCACAAGCTCTGCCGGGCCAACCTTCGATTCGTCGTTTCTGTCGCCAAGAAGTATCAGGGACAGGGGCTCTCGCTCGCGGACTTGATCAACGAGGGCAACTACGGGCTCATCAAGGCCGCGAAGCGGTTCGATGAGACCCGCGGGTTCAAGTTCATCTCGTACGCCGTTTGGTGGATCCGCCAGGCCATCCTGCAGGCCCTTGCGGAGCAGAGCCGCGTGGTGCGCCTGCCGCTCAACCGCATTGGCACCATCTCGAAGATCCGCAAGGCCAGCGCCCGGCTCCAGCAGGAGCTCGACCGCAAGCCGAACATAGAGGAGCTGGCCGAGGAGCTCGAGATCGATGTCCAGAAGGTGCGGGAGGCGATGCAGCACACCAGCCGGCACCTGTCCATGGACGCGCCCTTCAACGAGGAGGACGACAACAGCCTCCTCGACGTGCTTCCGGACGAGGAGAGCGACTCGCCGGACGAGGAGATGCTGGCGGAGTCCGTCAAGATTGACATCGAGCGCGCCCTGAGTGCGCTCCACGACCGCGAGGCCGAAATCACGCGCCTCTACTTTGGCATCGGGCGCGAGCACCCGCTGACCCTCGAGGAGATTGGCAAGCGCTTCGACCTCACGCGGGAACGTGTGCGTCAGATCAAGGAGAAGGCGCTGCGCAAGCTGCGCCAGCGTCACGACCGAGACGACCTGCAGCCCCATCGCAGTGACTGAACCGCTACGATTTGGCCCGCTCGGCCACGAATCCGAACAAAGGGCGCGTCCCCGTCGGGGCGGGCCCTTTTTGTCTGTTGCCCGCGACGGCCCTTCGGTGCCCATGTCCGCCTCCGTTTCGTCGTCCCGCCCCGTCGTCCTCCGCGCCACGGCCCGCCACCGGGTGGGCGTGCGCTACGAGGTGCCCCCGGCGTCGCTGGCGGCGCACCTGCCGGACCTGCTGGTGCCCGATACGCAGGACGAACGGGCCGCCCTGAGCCTCGTTGGGGTGCACCTGACGGACGTTCGAGTGCTCGGGATTGCGGGGCCGGGGCTTCGCCACGTGCCGGCGGTGGAGCTGCGGGCGGCGGTCCGGCACCCGCCCACGGACCGGAAGGGCACCCTCACGCTACAGGCGTACGTCCCCCGGCGGCTCGTCGCGTGGGGGGCGCGCACGCTCTACGACGAACCGGTGGCCGTGGCCTCCATGCAGCCCCTGCGCCGCACGTCCGACGATCGGGTGGCGATGACGTACCGGTTCGACTGGCAGGGGCGCGAGCAGCGCCTGCGGGTGGAGCGGGCCCGGGCGGGCGCGGCCGACCCGCCGGCGGCGACGTCCCCGGCGGCGACGGGCGGGACCTGGCGCTTTGCGACGGGCGGCGGCCCGCTGCGGTGCGCGCGTCTCGAGCAGGAGCCGGGCCCCGTCCGGCCGGCCGACACGGCGCACGTCACCGTGCGGTGGCGCGCGGCGTTTGGGGAGGTCGGGGCGCTCCTGGCCGACCGGTCCCCGTCCGCGGCGTGGGTCGGGGGCGAGGGCCCGCTGGCGCTCCGGTGGCGCGAGCGCCTCGGATAGCCGACGGTCTACGCTGTACGCTCACCAGACGACCCCTGTCCCCGTGTCTCGTCCGATGCGACTGGTTGTGCCTGTGCTCATTCTGCTCGTGGGGGGCGGCTGCCAGACGCTCGCGCCCGAGGAGGGGCCCCGCCGCGCCCGGGACCGGGCGGCGGCCGTGACGGTCGTGGACCCGGAGGCGGCGGAAGCGGCGGTGGCCGACTGCGAGAAGGTGGGCACCCTGTCTGTCCGCCCGCCCTTTCCGCTCCTGGCCCAGCGCTATCCGGAGCTCTCCTCGTTCGGGCAGGCGGAGGTCGAGGCCGAGCTGCGCTACCGGGCCGCCCTGGCGGGGGGCGACACCGTGGTGCCTACGGGCCTCTCCGACGGGCGCACCCAGGCCGATGCCTACGACTGCGGCGGGGCGGCCTGAACGCAGGCCGTTCGTGCGGGTGTGTCGCACAGGCGCGAGCGCCCTCATTCGGCACGCGGAGCTCGGGGGGGGCGGCGGGGGCCATCGAGGCAAAGGGCCGGAGGCCCCGCGAGATGCCAGTGGACGAATTGTCCGGCTCAGCATCCGTGGCCCTGACTCCCGAGAAAGGCAGGCGCTCCACGTGTGGGGATCAACTGATCCAAGAGGTCAATGAGGTCGCTTGGGGGCGTCGATCGGTCAACGCTGAGGGCAGTACATTCGCGGGCGTACTCGTCGATGGGTAGGCATCTACTTGAGCCGGCGCCTAGGGCCTTTTGGACGGGGCACACGGCAGCTCGCCCGCACGTTCCTTCGAGAGCCTCCTGTACGAGGTCCTTGTTGAGCAAAAGATCAGCGACGAGCTTCTTCGGCCGCTTGTGCTCTTTCTTCAGGTGGGGGCGGCCCCCGACCAACATGCGCACTGGATCAGTTTTGGGTGGCTTCTACCATAGGTTTTGGACGCTGCTCATAAAGGAGGCAACTGCTACGTGGTACCGGACTGGCGAGAACCACATCTGAAAAGATTACGATACAGTTCTGAAATCGAGTGTTCTCGGCGGTCCTATTCCGTACGATACTGAATGGTCTTCCGTGGGCTTTCTCCCAAAAAGTCCCGCCTAGACGGTTCTCACTTCTTCCCGCGTTGACGTGATCAGAGAAATGGGGTTTCGTTTCATGAACCCGTTCCCCACAGGCGACCCGGCGTACCTAACGTACCTGATCACCTTCGCGGCCGCCGCCTCCGGGTGCTTTTTCGGCGCCTGGCGGGCCCGAACTGCGTCCCTGCCCGGGGTCCGGCGCGGGCTGACCGGCCTTCTTGTGACCAGCGGCTTCTGGGGACTCTGCCACGTCGGGGTGTTGCTTTCTGCGAGCCTTCGGTTCAAGACGGCCTTTTACGAGGTCGGCCTCGTCGCTGGCTTCGGGGCGGTCTTGTCCTGGCTCTGGCTCTGCTCTTCGTACAGTGGACGCTCGCTGCATAAGAACACGAGGGCCCGCTGGGCCGCTGGTGCCGTCTTTGCGGCGGTCACGCTGGCGAAACTCACCAACTCCTGGCACGGCCTCTACTTTTCGGTCGAGTGGGGGGCGCGTCCATTCCGGCATCTTATGGTGGACCACCACCCCCTCTACTGGTTCACCGCCGCCTTCTCCTACACGCTTGCAGCGGTTGGCTTCTTCATGCTGGTCGAGCCGCTACGGCGGGCACAGGTGGGGACGGGACGGCTGGCGGGCCTGTTTGCGCTCACCGCCCTGCCGCTCGGCGCGAATGCACTCGGGAACGTCGGGCCGTATCTGCTGGACCTAAGCCATGAGCCGGTGGGCGTGGCGGCGTTTGCCCTCGGGGCGCTTGTGTTGAGGGACAGTCCGCTCGATGAGGCCGGTCAGGCCGGCCGGGAGGAACGGCCCAGCCTGGTTCTGGCCCGGGACGGAACGATCCGAAATTACAACCGGGCGGCCGCCGAGCTTTTTCCGGCGCTTCGGAAGGAGGAGGCAGTCCGGAGTCCAGTGGAGGACATTCTCCCCCGGCTGTCGCGAGCCCTGGCCGGCGGGGCGAAGGGCGCGGAGGCGTCTGACGAGGAGGACGTCCTTGCGATCGATGGTGTTGGGGAACCGCCGAGGGCCGGCGAAGACCCGAGCGTGGAGGGAGGGGCACGTGCTGGCGGACAGACCCGATACGTTCGGCCCGAAGAGACCTCGTTCCAGCGGGGCGCTCGGCGGCTGGTCGTCCTGACCGACGTGACCGAACAAGTGATCCGGCGACGAGAGCAGGCCTCCCGCCTGGAGGTCCTTTTCAACCAGTCGCCCGATATGATCAACGTGCACGACGCGAAGGGGCACCTCCTGGAGGCCAACCCCCGCTTTCTGGAGGAGACCGGGTATGACGAAGCGGACCTCTCAGAGATGAGGGTGTGGGACCTCGACCAGTCCGTCAACCCGGAGAACGCGGTCGAGTTCTGGGCCGGGATGGACGTTGGGGATCGCCACCAGTTGGAGGGGACTTACCGGCGGAAAGACGGCTCGACGTTTCCGGTCGAGGTGCACATCCGGCGCCTGCAGCTAGCGGGCGGCGGCCGGTTTGTGGTCATCTCGCGGGACATTACCGAGCGGAAGCGGGCCGAGCGGGAGTGGAAGCGGGAACGGGACCGGCTGGGGACCCTCTTCGAGAGCCTTCCGACTCCAGTGGTGCGCTGTCGACTCGACGAGGGGACCCCAACCATCACCGATGCGAACCCGGCGTTCGGCGATACCTTCGGCTCCGACGGGGAGGAGGTGGAGGGAAAGGACTTAAATGCCCTCGTGGCTCCGGAGGGTTTGCGAGCGGAGGCGGTCGAGATCGACCGCCGCGCGCTGGAAGATTCAGACAGGGAGGGGTCAGGGGAGGAGGGGCCGGTAGAAGCGGAGGTCCGTCGAACCACCGCGGAGGGACCCAGGGACTTTCGGCTTCAGGTGGCCGGGCGCACGCCGGAGGAGGGTCCGCCCGAGGTGTACGCCGTTTACACCGACATTACCGAACGAAAGCGGCGGGAGCAGCGTCTCCAGCAGGCCGAGACGTTCTTCCAGAACGCCCAGGACGCCCTCTTCCTCCTCGACGTCGAGCCCCGCGACGCCGAAAGCGATGAGGGGACGCAGGGGTTTTCCGTCCGGCGCGTCAACCCTGCCTACGAGGAGAAAACAGGGTTTGAAGAGGACAGCATTCGAGGACGTTCGCCCCAGGAGATCGTCGGCGGAGAGGCCGGTCGACGGATGGCGGAGCAGTACCGGACGTGCGTTCGCCGGCGCGAGCCGATCGAATACGAGGAGGGGATCCCCTTAGAAGGCACGATGACCTACTGGAAGACCCGGATCGCGCCGGTGGTTGTGGAGGGAGAGGTGCGGCAGATCGTGGGGACGACCCGGGATGTGACCGAAGAGCGTCGGCGCGAAGAGAAGTTGCGCCAGCAGAAGAGCCTTCTGAAACAGACCCAGCGGCTGGCCGGGGCGTGGGAGGCGAATCTCCAGACGGAGGAGTTGTCCTGGTCGGAGAAGATCTACGAGATTTACGAGATGGACCCCTCCGCGGAGATTGATCTGGAGACGGCCCTGGCATTCTACGCGCCGGCGTCGAAGGAGAAAGCAAAAGAAGCCATTGAGGCGCTGATCGAGGAGGGGGAGGCCTACGACCTGGAGCTTCAGATCGAGACCGCAGAGGGAAACCAGCGGTGGGTACGCATGGTCGGCGCTCCGACTGAAACGGAAGATGGGGAGGTCACGAAAGTCGCCGGCGCGCTTCAAGACATTACCGGGCGGAAGGAAGAGGAGCGCCGGCGGCGGGAGGTTATCGAGCGGGTCACCGACGGCATTGTTGAGGTCGACGCGGACTGGCAGTTTACCCTGGTCAACGACCAGGCCGAGACGATCTACGAGACCCCTGAGGAGGAGATGCTCGGGAAAAGTATGTGGGAGGTGTTCGAGGGGCTGGAGGGCACCCGGTTCGAGGAAGCGTATCGGGAGGCGATGCAGTCCCGGGAGCCGGTCGGGCTTGAGGAGTACGATCCGGGCCTCGACGAGTGGTTCGGCGAGCAGGTGTACCCAAACGAGGATGGGGGGCTCGCCTTCTACTTTCGGACTATTACCGAGCGGAAGGAGCGAGAGGTGTCTCTCCGCAGGGCGAAGGGGCGGTACCAGACCCTGATCGAGAATTTTCCGGACGGTGGGGTGTTCCTCTTCGGCGATGATCTCCGGTACACGCTCGCCGGGGGGGCGGGCTTGAAAGAGGTTGGGCTTGATCCGTCAGACTTAGTGGGCGCAAGGCCCGAAGACCTGTTCCCAGAAGAAATTGCCGAGGTGCACATTCGGTATTACAGGCGTGCCCTGGAGGGAGAAGAGAACGACTACGAGCAACAGTACCAGGGCCGGTACTATCGCATTCAAGCGCTTCCGGTGCGGGATGAGACGGGAAGGGTGATTTCCGGAATGGCGGTTTCCCGAGACGTCACGGAACGGAGGCGCCAGCAGCGCGAGCTGGAGCGGCAGAACGACCTCTTCGAGCGGGCCCAGGAGATTGCGAAGGTCGGGGCCTGGCAGTTCGACTTGCAGAGCGGGGAGTTCAGGCTTACCGACCAGGGGTACCGGGTCCACGGCCTGCCTCCCGGCAGCGACATGACGGTGGAGCAGAGCCACGAGCTGTTTGCCCCCGAGGATCGCTCCAAGGCCGACGAGGCGTTTTGCCGAGCCATCGAGGACGGAGAGCCATACGATATTGAGGCCTGCCTTCACACTGAAGACGGGGAGAAACGGTGGGTTCGCACCCGTGGGGAGCCGCTGTGGGAAGACGGGGAGGTGGCACGGGTGCGGGGCACGATTCAGGACATCACCGATCGGAAACGGCGAGAGGAGGCCCTCCGCGAGGCGAAGGAGGAGGCCGAGAAGGCCGCCCGGCTGAAATCTTCGATGCTCGCGAACATGAGTCACGAAATCCGCACGCCGCTGACCTCGATCATCGGCTTTGCCGAGGCGATCGGGATCGAGTCCTCGGAGTTGGAGCTCCCGGCGGAGAGCCCCCTTCCCAAATATGCTGACTTGATCGAGAAGAGCGGGAAGCGGCTTCTGGAGACGCTAGAAGGGGTGCTGAACCTCTCGAAGCTGGAGGCCCGCCAGATGGAGCTCTCCGCTGAGCCGGTGGGGCTGGCCGATCAGGCCCGGCACGTGGTCGAGGAGCTTCGGCCGGAGGCGGAGGAGAAACAGGTTGACCTCGTGGTCCAGGTCGAACATATCCAGGCCGTCGCTGACCAGGGGGGCGTTCAAATCGTGCTCCGGAACCTTCTCTCCAACGCGATCAAGTACACGGAGAAAGGCGGAGCCGTCTGGGTCCGGACCCGCCAGCAGGAGGGCTCGGCCGTGCTGGAGGTCGAGGATACCGGCGTCGGAATGGAGCCGGGCATGGCAGACCAGCTTTTCGAGCCGTTCCGGCAGGCCTCGGAGGGGTGGG
>NCRC01000044.1 GCA_002894685.1 Salinivenus lutea | reverse complement strand
ATCCACAATCCCTCGGACCTCGTGCACCTGGGCGGCGGGGCGCTAATCGGGGCGGGTGGGGCGCAGGTCGTGCGGGACCTCGACGGCGATGGTCCGTACGACGACACTCCCCTCGCCCAGACCCGCTTTTTGGCCTCCGAACTGGAGGGCCGCCTGGAGGTGAACGTGACGTCGTTCGTCCGGCTCGGGATGAGCGGGGGATATCGCCTCATTCAGGGGAGCGACCTGCAGGGCGTGTCGGACGCCGATCTGGGCGGCCCCTTCGGCCGACTCGCGCTGCGCTTCGGTAGCTTTTAGACCCGCAACACCGCACCATGACGACTGAGACTTCCTCCACGCTCGACCCCGCGGTCGACAAGGCCGACGCGTACACCGACGCCCGCCGCCGCATCGACGCCCTGCTGGACGGGGAGACCGACTGGATCGCGGCGATGGCGACGGTGGCCTGCGAGCTTCACCACTCGTTCGAGCACTACGACTGGACGGGCTTTTACCGCGCCGTCGCCGACGACCACCTGATCGTGGGGCCGTACCAGGGCCCGCACGGGTGCCTCCACATCGACTTTGAGCGCGGCGTGTGCGGGGCCGCGGCCCGGACCCGCGAGACCCAGCTCTGGCCCGACGTGTCCGACGCCCCGGACCACATCGCGTGCCAGTCGTCCACGCAGTCCGAAATCGTGGTGCCGATCGTGACCCCCGACGACCGTCTCCTGGGCGTACTCGACGTGGATTCCGACACGCTCGGGGCCTTCGACGACACGGATCGGGAGCATCTGGAACCCCTTTGTCGGCTCCTCGGAGAGCAGTTCGGAAATTCGTGATGCGTGACGTGATACGTGAGAAAACGGCTGGCCGCCCCGTACGCGTTACGTGCCATGAGCTGTCAGATTTGGGCACGATGCTTTTGATCGATCCGCTTCTATCGGAATGAGCAACCTTCCCTGGGTCCTGAAGATGGCGTGGCGCGACAGCCGCGGCAGCCGCGCACGACTCGCGCTCTACCTCTCGGCGATGGTGCTGGGCGTGGCCGCCCTCGTCGCCATCCGCGGCTTTGGCGACAACCTCACGCGCACTGTCGATCGGGAGTCAAAGACCCTTCTCGGCGCCGACCTCCGGCTGGAAGCCGAGGCGCCCTTCAGCGACTCCACGGAGGCGCTCATCGACTCGATTGGCGGCACGCAGGCCCGGCGCATCTCGCTCGGATCGATGGCCTCCTTCCCCAAAACCGGGGGGACCCGGCTGGCGGCCATTCGGGCGGTGGAGGGCGGCTTCCCGTTCTACGGCGACCTCCTGACGCGGCCCGACAGTGCGGCGGACCGGTACCAGGACGGCAACAATGCCCTGGTGGGCGGCACGCTGATGCGGCAGTTTGACGTGCAGGTCGGCGATTCGGTGCGCGTGGGGCGCACCACGTACCGCATCACTGGGGAAATTGAGCAGGCGCCAGGCGAGTCCTCCTTCACCGCGGCCGCCAGCCCGCCCATCTACATCCCCCGCGCCACCCTCGACACCACGCTGCTGGGGCGGGGCAGTCGGGCCGAGTACGAGGTGTACTTCCGCTTCGACGACGGGCGGGACGTGGAACAGCTCGTGTCCGGCATCGAGCCGTACCTGGACCGACACGACATTGACGACGACACCGTGGCCGAGGAGGCCGAAAATTGGCGGGAGGGGCTGGGCAACCTGTACCGGTTCCTGGGCCTCGTGGGGTTCGTGGCCCTGCTGCTGGGAAGCCTGGGCGTCGCCAGCGCCGTGCACGTGTACGTCCGGCGGCGGCTCGGGTCCATTGCCGTGCTGCGGTGCCTCGGCGCCTCGGCGGGGCGCACCTTCCGGATCTACCTCGCGCAGGCCGCGGCCCTGGGCCTCCTGGGGGCGGGTGCGGGCAGTCTCGTGGGGGTGGCGCTGCAGGCCTACGTGCCGCGCTTGCTGTCGGACTTCCTCCCGTTCGATGTCGTCTTCGCCGTGTCGTGGACGGCCGTGGGGCTGGGCCTCGGCGTGGGCGTGGGCGTCACGCTCCTCTTTGCGCTGTGGCCCCTGCTGGAGGTGCGGGGCGTCTCGCCAATGCGGGCCCTTCGGACCAACGTGGAGCCCACCACCGGGGGCTGGCGCGACCCGGCCCGCTGGGCCGTGGCGGCCGCCATTGCGGCGGGCGTGACGGGGGTGGCCCTGCTCCAGGCGCCGGAGTGGGAGATTGGGCTCGGGTACGCCGGGGCCGTGGCGGGCGTCTTTCTGGTGCTCGCCCTGGTGGCGCGGGGCATCGTCGCGGGCGTGCGACGCTACTTCCCCTCCTCCTGGTCGTACCCCTGGCGGCAGGGCCTCGCCAACCTGTACCGACCAAACAACCAGACCACCGTGCTCATGCTGGCGCTCGGCCTGGGCACGTTCCTCATCATGACGCTCGTGCTGGTGGAGCAGACGCTCCTGGAGCAGATCCAGGTGGCGGGCGGCGAAGGGCAGCCGAACCTGGTGCTGTTTGACGTGCAGAACGACCAGGTGGAGGGCGTGACCGACATTGTGGAGGCGGAAGGGGTCTCTCTTCTGGCGCAGGAACCGCTCGTGACGATGCGGCTGCGGAGCGTGAAGGGGCGCACCCTCGAGGAGATTCGGCAGGACTCCACCGCCGATCTCGACTGGGCGCACGAGCGGGAGTACCGCGTCACCTACCGCGACCACCTCACGCAAAGCGAGACGATCGTCGCGGGGGAGTTCATCGGGCGGGTCGACGGCACCCCCCTGCAGTCGGGCCGGGCGGTGCCGATCTCGATGGAGCAGGAGATTGCCCGCGAGGACCTGAACGTGGGCGTGGGCGACACCCTCACGTTCGACGTGCAGGGGCGGCCCGTGACGGCCTACGTGTCGAGCCTCCGGCGGGTCGACTGGCAGCGCATCGGCACGAACTACTTCGTCGTCTTTCCGGACGGGGTGCTGGAGGACGCCCCGCAGATGCACGTGGTGCTCAGCCGCACGGACAACGAGGACGCCGCGGCCGCGGTGCAGCGGCGCGTGGTGCAGGAGTACCCCAACGTGTCCGCCATCGACCTGTCGCTCGTCCTCTCCACGTTCCGCGACCTCTTCGGGCGCCTGTCGTACGTGATCCGCTTCATGGCGCTCTTTAGCATCATCACGGGGCTCATCGTGCTGGCCGGGGCCGTGGTGGTGAGCCGGTACCAGCGGGCCGAGGAAAGCGTGCTCCTGAAGACGCTGGGGGCCTCGCGCACCACCGTGCTCAAGATTATGACGGTGGAGTACCTGTTCCTCGGGGCCTTTGCGGCGATCACGGGGCTCCTTCTCGCCCTGGCCGCGGCGTGGGGGCTCTCCTACTTTGTGTTCGAGGGCCCCTTCGTGATGGCGCCGTGGACCCTGCTCGGGGCCTTCGTGGTCGTCACCCTGCTCACGGTCGGCATCGGCCTCTTCAATAGCCGCGGGCTCTACGATCGTCCCCCCCTCGACGTCCTCCGGGCCGAGGTGTAGGGCGAAGCGAGGGCGGATCGAAGGGGGGCGGTGAGAATACGACACACCCAACGTTCTCTTTCCTCAATCAGACGGATGCGCATGCCCGAGACCACCGACCAGATCAGCCGCGAGGCCATCGCGGCCCGCCTCGAGGACGTCCGGGAGCGGGTGGCGCAGGCCTGCGAACGGACCGGGCGCGACAGCCCGCCCACCATCGTGGCCGTGTCCAAAACGTTTCCGATGCGGGCCATCGCCAACGCCCGCGACCTGGGCCTTGAGCACTTTGGCGAGAACCGCGCCCGACAGCTGCGCGACAAGGCGCGCGAGCGGCCGGGGGCCTTCAAGGGCGGCGACCTCGTCTGGCACATGGTGGGTCACCTGCAGACCAACAAGGCCAAGTTCATTGCCCGCTACGCCGACCGGTTCGATGCGCTCGACAGCCCCCACCTCGCCGAGGAGCTTAACACGCGCGCCGGCTACAACGACCGGACGATCCCGTGCCTCGTGCAGGTCAACATCACCGGGCAGGAGCAGAAGTACGGACTCCCGCCCGAGAGGGTGCACGACTTTCTCGACCAGTGCGCCGACTACGAGCGCCTCAACATCCGGGGCCTCATGGCCCTGGCGTCCTATATCGAGGCGCCGGAGGACGAGAGTCAGGTGCGGGAGGAGTTTCGCCTCGCGCGGACGCTGTTTGAGACCTACGACGCCGCGGGCAATCCCCAGGTGCAGATGGAGGAACTGTCGCTGGGCATGAGCAACGACTTCGAGATTGCGATTGAGGAAGGAAGCACCATGGTGCGCCTCGGCAGCGGCCTCTTCGGCCCTCGCGACTACGACTAGCCGCGGACGCCCGCAGGCCCGAAACAGTCCGCCCGGCCCCTGGTGAAAATGCCGCGAAGTCAGAGTGGCGGACCGCTCGTAGTCCCCCATCAGTTGTCCACCGCATCTGCGTTCTCTACTCTGTAGTTCTCCCGGCCCCCGGCATGGGCCGGGCCGAATGGATGCTCCTGCCGTTCTCTGCGCTCACCTGACCCGACGCACGCCATGAACCTGACGCCTCTCGACATTCGGAAGCAAGACTTTGACAGCAAGCTGTGGGGGTACGACCCCGAGGACGTGGAGGCCTTCCTCGACATGGTGGCGACGCAGTGGGAGGAGGCGGCCGAGGAGCGCCGTCGCCTGGAGAGCAAGGTGCAGGAGCTGCAGCAGCAGATGGAGCACTACAAGAAGGTGGAGGAGGCGCTCCAGGAGGCCCTCGACCAGACCCGTCGCAACGCCGAGCAGCAGCTGGAGAACGCGAAGCAGGAGGCCAAGAACATCGTCCAGGAGGCCAAGGCGGAGGCGCAGGAAATCAAGCAGCAGGCGCGTGCCCAGCGCGACCAGCTGGAAAACGAAGCCGATAGTCTGGAGGCGCGGCGCAATGAGGTGGCCGCTCGCCTCCGGGCCTTTTTGCAATCCGAGCTCGAAATTCTCGACACCTACCGTAAGGAGTCCGACGCGTCGGAGCCCGCCCCGCGGGCGCAGCACGAGACGCCGGGGGCCCCCGCCGCGGGCCTCAGCCCCCTCGATGCGCCCTCTGAAGATGCGAGCGGACCCGGCGGGGAGGCGCCGGAGCCTGCGGGGCCGACCTCGGCGGAGGACGACCGGGACGAGGCGACGGCGGAGAAGGAGGACGTGCCGGACGAGGACGCTGTGCCGGCAGAGGACTTTCAGGATTCGCTGTCGGACGCCATGGAGGAGCGAGAACCCGACGTGGGCGACACGACGGGGAGGGCCGACTGGATGGACGAGGAGGACGAGGACACGGGAGACGACGAGTGGACGCCCGACGCGGCGGGAGAGGAGCCCTCGGAGACGTCACCTCCGCGTTCTGAGGGTGCGGGCGCTCCGGGAGCGCTAGCGGGCGAGAGCGAGTTCGAGGAGGAAGAAGAAGTCACACCGGAGGAGCCGGACGCGGCCGACGTCGAGTCTGCTGAGAGAGAGGCGGATGCTCCGGAAGAGAAGACGCCCCCCCGAGATCCATCGCCTGCGCCCACCGCAGAGAACGCTGGGACGGACACCGACGACACGTCCCCCCCGTCGCCCGGTGCGTCTGCGCCGGAGGCGGATGAGGCAGACGCCTTCGCGCCCGACGCCCCCGATCAGCGGTCCGAGGAAGAGGCGGACGCAGCGGAAGAGAAGGAGCAGGAGGCGTCCACCGGCGAGAAAAAGGAGAAAAAGAAGAAGGAGACCGGGAAGGAGGAAGAGGCGTCTACGGAAGAGATCGAGAAAATTTGGCGCATCCTCGAAGACATGGAGTAGCATCTTTCCGCGCGCGTCGTTTCCGTAGAGACGGCCGCCCCGCTGTTTCTTTCCCAATTGCCCGTGTTTATGTCGTCCTCCGACACCGCTTCTGCCCTCACCGCCGCGGCCACCACCCGCTACCGACAGCAGGTGGAGGCGGCCGCCGAGTTCCTCGCGGAGCAAACGGATCGCCTTCCCGCAACAGCGCTCCTATTGGGCGCAGGCGACGCGTCGATTCCGCAGGACGTGTCCGGAGGGACTGCGATCCCCTACGCCGACATTCCGCACGTGCCCGACGGGGCCGACGGTACGGTGACGATTGGACGGTGGAACGGGGCGCCGGTCGTGGTGCTGGATGCGCCCCTGCCGCTCCACGACGGGTACACCCCGCGCGAGGCCGTCTTCCTCGTGCGCACGCTGGCGGTGGCCGGGGTGGAGACGCTGCTTCTAACGGGCGTTGCGGGGGGCATCCGAGCGGAGGTGGCCCCGGGCGACGTGATGCTCGTCACCAACCACATCAACTTTCAGGGAGTAAATCCGCTCGTGGGACCGAACATCGAGGCGTGGGGCCCGCGCTTCCCGGACATGACCGAGCCGTACGACCCCCAGCTGCGGCAGATTGTAGAAACGGCCGCTGTGCAGTCGGAGGGCGCGTTGCGAAAGGGGGTGTACCTCGGCGTCCTGGGACCCACCCTGGGCACGGCGGCCGAGTACCGCATGATGCGGACGCTGGGGGCCGACGCCGTCGGGACCGGGCTCGTGCCCGAGGTGATTGCGGCCCGGCACATGGACCTGCGCGTGCTGGCCCTCACGGCCATCGCGGACCGCTGCTCGACAGACGATCAGGTTCCGGTGTCGGTCGACGATATGCAGTCGGCGGCCGAGTCGGCGCGGCCGTTGCTCCGTACCCTGCTCGCCCGGACGGTGTCCGAAGTCGTGACCGCCGACGCGACAGCGTAGCGGATGGCCGTCCGCCTACGCCCCGCACATGCTGCCGGCGCGCCGTGCCGCCCCTTGCACGCACGCCCCGCACGGTGAAAGTCCTTTCCCCCCTCGATCCCGAAGCGCATGGACTCCCCCTCGTCCCCCGCCGCGTCCTGGTCCGTTCACAAGTTTGGAGGCACCAGCCTCGCCACTCCCGACCGCATCCGACACGTCGCGTCGCTGGTGGCGACGCAGGCGCTCCCCACCGCCATCGTGGTGTCGGCGATGGGCGGGGTCACGGATCGGCTGCTGGACCTGGCCGACGCCGCGCCCCTCGACAGTGACGATCTGCCCCAGCGGTTTGAGGAGCTGATAGACGATCAGCGGGCCGTCATAACGGACCTTCTGTCCGACGAGGCGGCCGCCCCCCTGCTTCAGGCCCTTGAGGAGGATGCGGAGGACCTGGCAGACGTGCTGCGGGCGACGCGGCTCCTGCGCACGGCCCCCGACGCCGCCCGCGACCTGGTGGCGGGCACCGGCGAGGTGTGGTCGGCCCGTCTTCTCGCCGCCGTCCTGCGTGCGCAGGGCCATCCCGCCACCGTCTGCAATGCCCGCGAGGTGCTCGTCGTGGAGCACAAGACAATGGGGCCGGTGGTGGACTGGGAGGCCACCCGCGAGCGGTTTGCGGCGTGGCGATCCGATCACGAGGGCGAGGTGCTCGTCGCGACGGGCTTTGTGGCCCGCACGCCGGACGGGGCGCCCACCACGCTGGGCCGCAACGGCTCGGACCATTCCGCCGCCATCTTTGCGTCGCTACTGGGGGCCGAGGCGCTCACCCTCTGGACGGACACCGACGGCGTGATGAGCGCCGACCCGCGCTACGTGCCCGACGCGCAGACGCTCGACGCCCTTTCGTACGAGGAGGCGATGGAGCTCGCGTACTTCGGGGCGGGCGTCATTCACCCGCGCACCCTGGCCCCGGCGGTCGAGCACGAGATTCCGATTGCGATTCGCAGCACGTTTGCGCCCGAGCGGCCCGGGACCCGCATCCACCTGGCGGGCGATGGGGGCGCCGTCGTCAAAGGCTTCTCGACGGTCGATGACGTGGCACTCCTCAACCTGGAGGGCACCGGCATGATTGGGGTGCCGGGGATTGCGCGCCGCCTCTTCGATGCGCTCGAGGACGCGGGCGTGTCCGTCATCCTGATCTCGCAGGGCAGCTCCGAGCACTCGATCTGCTTTGCCGTGCCGCAGGCCCACGCCGCCGCCGCCCGGGAGGCCGCGGAGCAGGCCTTCTACGCCGAAATCGACCGCGGCCAGATTCAGCGGGTCGACGTGACGCCGGATTGCAGCATTCTGGCCGTGGTGGGCGACCGCATGGCCGGCACGCCCGGCGTGGCCGCGACGTTCTTCGGCGCACTGGGCGAGGCGGGGGTCAACATTCGCGCCATCGCACAGGGCTCTTCGGAGCGCAACATCTCGGTCGTGGTCGACGGGGACGACGCCCCGCGGGCGCTCCGGGCCGCCCACGCCGGCTTCTACCTCTCCAACCAGACCCTCTCGATCGGGGTCATCGGGGCGGGCAACGTGGGCGCGGCGCTCCTCACCCAGATTCGCGACGAAGCCGAGCGCCTGCGCGAGGAGCAGGACATTGACCTCCGCGTGCGCGGCATCGCCACCTCCTCCACGATGGTGCGGGCCGAACGGAGCGTGGATCTCTCCAACTGGCGCAGGGCCCTGGAAGAGGGCGACCCGGCGGACCTCGACGCCTTTGTCGACCACGTGCAGACCGACTACCACCCGCACACGGTTCTGGTCGACTGCACGGCCAGCGACGCCGTGGCCCAGCACTACGCGGACTGGCTGGACCGTGGCATCCACGTTGTCACGCCCAACAAGCGGGCCAACACGGCCTCGTGGGCCGAATACCAGTCCCTGCGGGCGGCCAGCCGGGGCGCCCGCCCACACTACCGCTACGAAACGACTGTGGGCGCCGGCCTGCCCATCCTGCAGACGCTGACCAACCTCATTGAGACGGGCGATCGCGTGCATCACGTCGAGGGCATCCTCTCGGGCACGCTGTCGTATCTGTTCAATGCGTTCGACGGCGAGCGGCCGTTTTCCGACATCCTCCGCCAGGCCAAAGCCGAAGGGTTTACCGAACCCGACCCGCGCGACGACCTCTCGGGGATGGATGTGGCGCGCAAGGTCGTCATCCTGGCCCGCGAGATGGGCGTGCCGCTGGAGCTGGAAGACGTGACGGTGGAGGGCCTCGTGCCGGAGGCGCTGGCCGAGGGGAGTGTGGACGAGTTTATGGCGCGCCTCCCCGAGCACGACGAGGCCATGACCGACATCCTGCGCACCGCCCAGGCCGAGGGCAAGGTGCTCCGCTTTGTGGGGCGTGTGACCCGCGAGGGCGAGGCGTCGGTCCGCCTGCGGCGCTACGACACCACGCACGCCTTCGCCCGCATCAGCCACACGGACAACATCGTCCGCTTTCAGACGGACCGCTACCGGCAGAATCCCCTCATCGTGCAGGGCCCCGGGGCCGGGCCGCAGGTGACGGCCGCCGGCGTCTTTGCCGATCTTCTCCGCCTCGCAACGTAGGAGGCCGAAGCGCGGAGGAAGCCCCCGAGAGCCCCATCCATCGTCGGTGATCACACCCGCCCCCCCATGTCCCGAGACCACACGACAACTGCCTTTGCCCCGGCCTCCATCGGCAACGTAGCGGTGGGGTTCGACGTGTTGGGCGCCGCGGTGGACGGCCTGGGCGACCGCGTGACGGTGCGGTCCATTGACGCGCCCACCGTTCGGGTGGAGCGCATCACCGGCCCGCAGGCGGACGACATTCCCACGGCGCCGGCCCAAAACACCGCCGGGGCTGCGCTTCAGTCCCTGCGTGAGGAGCACGACATGGCGCGGGGGATTGCGGTGTCGATCGAAAAGGGCATTCCGCTCACGGCGGGGCTGGGCGGGTCGGCGGCGTCGGCGGTCGGGGCCGTGGTGGCGGCGGAGGCGCTGCTCCCCGTGTCGCTGGGGCCGGAGGCCCTCCTGCCCCACGCGCTGGATGGAGAGGCGGTGGCCAGCGACGACCGTCACCCCGACAATGTCGTGCCGTGCCTCTACGGCGGGCTCGCCCTCACGCAGTCCGTGGAGCCCCCGGATGTTGTGTCGGTGCCCGTCCCCGCCGGACTGCGGGTCGTGCTTGTGCGGCCGGACGGCACGGTTGCCACCCGCGATGCGCGGGCCTGTCTGCCGCAGTCGGTGTCGATGGGCGACGCCACGGCCCAGATGGCCCACCTCGGCGCCTTCGTGGCGGGGTGCTTCCGGGACGACCTGGCCCTCGTGGGCCGGGCGCTGCGCGACCGGATCGCCGAGCCGCACCGGGCCGCGCTCGTGCCGGGCTTTGCGGACGTGCAGGCGGCGGCCCGGGAGGAAGGGGCGCTCGGGTGCTCGCTGTCCGGGGCCGGGCCGACGGTGTTTGCCTGGTGCGACGGAGCGGCCCGGGCCGAGGCGGTGCGCGAGGCCATGACCGCCGCGTTTGCGTCCCACGACCAGCAGACCGAGTCCTGGGTCACGACGATTCCGTCCCAGGGGGCCCGCGTCGTCGAGGCGGGGTAGGCATCTCGTCTGCTACCCCGCCCAGGGCGGAACCACGCCAATCTCGACGCCCAGGACGAGCGGGGCGAGGCCGTACGCCACCGCCGTGATGAGGACGACGAACAGCGCGTTCAACACGGCGCCCGCCCGGGCCATGTCGGGAATGCTCATCACCTCGCTGCCGTACACGATCGCGTTGGGTGGGGTGGCCACGGGCAGCATGAAGGCACAGCTGGCCGCCAGGGCCGCCGGCACGATCAGGAGGTAGGGGC
The DNA here is from genome assembly GCA_002894685.1 of Salinivenus lutea. Taxonomy (GTDB): domain Bacteria; phylum Bacteroidota; class Rhodothermia; order Rhodothermales; family Salinibacteraceae; genus Salinibacter; species Salinibacter luteus. The sequence goes on along the minus strand of NCRC01000044.1, from coordinate 9,653 downwards.
TCTGGCCGACGCCCACCGCCACGGAGGCCATGATGGGCAGAAAGGCCGCCGTGGTGGCCGTGTTGCTCGTCAGCTCGGTGAGCAGCACGATGGTGAGGGTCACGGCGAGGATGAGCAGCACAATGGGGAGCGCGCCCAGTGCCCCAAACTGTTCGCCGATCCAGGATGCGAGGCCGGTTCGGTCGACGCCCGAGGCGAGCGACAGCCCGCCCCCGAAGAGGAGCAGCACGCCCCACGGCAGGTCCGCCGCCGTGTCCCAGTCGAGCACGAAGGTGCCCGCCCGCCAGTCCACCGGGAGCACAAAGAGCACGACCGCTCCGCCCATGGCGATGCCCGCGTCGGACAGGCCGGGCACCCAGTCCATGAGCAGGGGGCGCGTCATCCAGAGGAGGGCGACCGCCGAAAACACGAGGGCAACCATCCACTCGGCACGCGAAATGTCGCCCATCTCGTCGAGCTTCTCGTCGATCAGCGCGCGTCCCCCGGCGATGCGGTCGAGGGTGAGGGAAAACGCCACGTGCGTGAGGGCCCAGTACGCCAGCGGCAGGCCCACCACGACGAACGGAACGCCGAGGGCCATCCACCGGGCGAAGCTCAGCTCCACGCCGTACGTTTCGTTCAAAAAGCCCTGCAGGAGCGCGTTCGGGGGCGTGCCGATGATGGTGGCCGTGCCGCCAATGCTGCACGCGTAGGCGATGCCCAGCATGAGCACCACGGCGAAGGTGCCCGTATCTGCGTCGCCCCCCTTCGCCAGCCGGACGACCGACAGCCCGATGGGCAGCATCATCATGGCCGTGGCCGTGTTGCTGACCCACATGCTCAGGAGGGCCGAGGCGAGCATGAAGCCGAACACAATGGCGCGCGGTTCGGTGCCCACCGTTCGGATGGTGGAGAGGGCGATGCGTCGGTGCAGGTCCCACCGCTGCATGGCGAGCGCAATCAGGAACCCGCCCATGAACAGGAAGATGAGCGGGTTGGCGTATGGCGACGCGGCCTGATCGATCGACCCGCCCCCAAGGAGGGGAAAGAGCACGAGCGGAAGGAGGGCCGTCACCGAGATGGGAAGGGCCTCCGTGATCCACCAGATCGCCATGAGGAGGCCCACCGCGGCCACGTGCCAGCCGGCCGGGGCGAGGCCGGCGGGGCGGGGCAGGGCCAATAGAAGCCCAAACACGAGGACGCCGCCCACCAGCCCCACGCGAGATCGGAGCCCGTACCCGTTGTCGTCCTCCTGGGCATCGTCCGAAGGGGGCGTGGAGGGGGCCGAGGGCATGAGGGGAGAAGACGGAAGACGGCGGGACGAGAACTACTCGATCGACAACTCGCTCACGCGCTGTTCGGCCTCTTCCAGGCGATCGAGGCACTCGTTGGCGAGGGCGACGCCGTCCTCGTACGCGTCGAGCGCCTCCTCCAGGCCGGGCGGATCGTCCTCAAGCTCCTCTACAATTTCCTCCAGGCGGTTCAGGGTGTTCTCGAAGGAGCGGTCGTCAGGGGCGTCGGGCATAGGACGAAGAGGTTCGTGAGTGGAGTGCTCTGAAGTAGCACGGCGTGGCGGAGGATGTCAACCCCACGTGAGCTGTCCAGATGGTCTGAATATTACGAACGCGGACGCCTTGTGGTGGACGAACTCCGGGCCGGCGCCTATCCTGAATGTGTCTGTTTCCCCTCATTCTTGTTTTGCTCTGCTATGGACCTCGGATTGCAGGATCGCGTCGCCATCGTCACCGGAGCCAGTCGGGGCATCGGAAAGTACATTGCGGAGGCCCTGGCCCGGGAGGGCTGCAATGTCGCCATCTGTGCGCGCACGGCCGAGGACCTGCAGGCGGCCGCCCGCGACATTGAGGAGGAGGGCGCCGAGGTGCTGGCCCTGCCCATGGACGTGACGGACGAGGGGGAGCCGGCCCGTCTCGTAGAGGAGACCCTCGACCGGTTTGGGCGCATCGATACGTACGTGGGCAACGTGGGCAGCAACCGGAAGGGGAGTTTCGAGACGCTGTCGGACGAGGACTGGGAGGAGCTCATCAACCTCAACTTCATGTCGCACGTCCGCGTGAGTCGGGCGGCCATTCCGCACATGCGGGAAGTGGACGGCGCGTCGATCTGCTTCATCTCCTCAATCTTCGGTCGCGAGCTTGGCGGGGCCGGGCTGTCGCTCTACAACACCACGAAATCTGCCCTCATCAGCGTGAGCAAGGTGATGGCCCAAGACCTGGCGCCCGACATTCGGGTGAACAGCGTGGCGCCGGGCTCCATCCGCTTTCCGGGCGGCAGCTGGGACCAGCGCGTGAAGGACAATCCGGAGGCGATGGAAGAGTTTGTGGGCGAGAACATCGCCATCGGGCGCTTCGGACGGGCCGATGAGGTTGCCGATGCCGTCACGTTCCTGTGCTCCGAGCGGGCCAGCCTCATTACCGGGGCCTGCATCAACGTGGACGGCGGCCAGAGCCAGTCGCTGATCTAAGGCGGCCGTTCGGACCTACTCGAACCGTGTGAGGCGCACGCGGAGGCGACGCTGCTGGGCGTTGGCCTTGTGCCACTGCACCAAGATGGGGCTCTGGTAGCGGCCCTGCACGATGGTCCCTTCGCCGTTCGACTCGTCCGGCGTCACGAGCAGGCTCACGGACCGTTTCATGCGGAGGAAGCGCTCGGCGGGGACGGCCAGGCACTTGTCGATGACGCGTTCGACGATCGACTCGCTCAGCCCCAGCGTATCGACCACCTTGTTGACGAGGCGCACGAGGTCGTACTTTGCGTAGTTCTTGGCCTTGCCCGGAATGGCGCCGGGGTCGCGGAGCATGTTGCGCCCCTTCTCGGCCATAAACTGGAGCGGGTCGCGGAGCACCTCGGCCAGGTCGTGCTTCATGAGGAGCGTCTCGTACTCGTTGACCGTGAGGCCGGCGTGCTTCTCATCGGTCGGCAGGTCAATCACAACGCGGCCCGTCTGGATGTCGCGTTCGGCCAGCAGTTCGTGCAGCTGGTCGAAGATGCCGAGGCGCGGGTCGCGGAGGCTCACCGAGTCGATGCGATGGTTCGAGACCGGCACGTCGAGCTCGGTCTCGTCCACCACGCGCTCCTCGTCGTACCCGATGACGGTGGTCTGGCGCTCGCGGCGGTCCCGGTTGTCCTTGTTGATGCCGTCGAGGTCCACGAAAAAGACCGGCCGCGACGGGTCGCTCGGGTACGTGACACAGTTCTCCAGTCCGGACCCGATGAAGGTCAGGTGGGAGTCCGCGTTGCGGGGCTCGGTGTGGCGCTGCTCCGGGCTCAGTTCCTTGCGCAGGTGGAGCTGGTCGTGCTGGTAGTCGGCCCCAAACGGGAAGAGCTCGCGGAAGGGGGAAATGAATTCCTGCACCTGATCCTCGCAGCGGTCGAGGCGGTTGCAGATGGTCTCCTCCAGAAAGCCGGCGGTCGTGTGGTGCGAGCAGTAGAGGGCCCGGTGGTACTCCTGCAGGAAGTCATTTTCGACGTGTCGGTTCACGTCGATCACGTCAAGCCGACGCTCGGGCTGGAACTGGATCGTAAGTTGGCTCGGGGCGGTCGGCATGACGGCAAAAGACTGTGACGTGGAACCGGCGTGTTGTCTCCAGGGAGCGGGGCGGCCGATTCCGCTACGTGAACGGTGCTCCGTGGCGTATGCACTCGTACACCCGAAGCACAAAAATCCGTTCGATGTACAAGCCGTTTGGGAGGTCAGTTCCGAGGGTGCGTGTTCCTAAGATGGGCAATGGGGGACAGAAATGGAAGCCAAAATGTGACAACCTCGTTGGAAGGTTGGCGCACGCCTACGAGTCGTCGCTTGGCGGAAGGACCTCGGTGACGCGCTCGCCGTCAGCGAAGCGAAGGGCGACCCGGTCGCCCGTGTCCAGGGCGTGGGCGGAGGGGACGGGCGCGCCGTCACGAGTCGGGTACGCGTAGCCCCGCCGGAGGGGGGCCTCGGGGTCGACGGCGGCCAGGCGGCTCCGAAGCTGCTCCAGCCGGGCCCGGGCCTGGTCCAGGAGGTGCTCCCCGCTCCGCTCCAGCCGACGGATGAGCTGGTCCAGCTGTTGCTGGGCATTCTCCAGGCGGCGGACGGGGCTGTGAAAGGCGCGCGACGACACGAGCGCGTCCACTCGCTGGCGGCCGTCGGAGAGGCGTCGGGCAACGACCTCGCGGAGCCGATCGTGCAGGCCCCGAATGCGTTCGGCTACGTCTCGCCGGTCGGGCACCGCAATTTCGGCGGCCATCGACGGCGTGGCGGCCCGCTCGTCGGCCACGAAGTCGGAGATGGCGGTGTCCGACTCGTGCCCCACGGCGCTCACCACGGGCAGGCCAGACGCGGCGATGGCGCGGGCCACCCGTTCTTCGTTGAAGGCCCACAGGTCCTCGGTCGAGCCGCCGCCCCGGCCCACGATCAGGAGGTCCGGGCGCTGGGCCGAATCGGCGGGGACGTCGTTGAATGCGGCGATGGCGTCCGCGATCTCCTGGGGCGCGTCGAGCCCCTGCACGGCCACGGGGCATAGCACCACCTGCGCCGGCGGAAACCGCCGGTCGAGGACGGAGAGGATGTCCTGCAGCGCCGCGCCCTGTCCCGAGGTGACGACCCCAATCGTTTCGGGAAAGGAGGGAAGGGGCTGCTTCCGATCCGTGTCGAACAGGCCTTCCGCCTTCAGCTTTTGTTTGAGGCGCTCGTACGCCTCCTGCTGCGCCCCCTTTCCGGCCTTCCGCATGGCCTGGGCTTGAATCTGCAGGTCGCCCCGCCGTTCGTACACCGAGGCGTGGCCGTTCACGCGCACCTGCATGCCCTCCTCGGGCTCGAAGAAGACGTTCTTTGTGAGGTACCTCCACATCACGCACCGAATCTGCGCCTCCTCGTCCTTCAGCGTAAAGTAGCAGTGCCCCGAGGCGGCCCGCGTAAAGTTGGACAGTTCGCCCTCGACCCACACGTCGTCGTAGTGGTCCTCCACAAGGTCACTGAGGCCGCGGGTGAGGGCGGTGACGCTGAGGACGGAATCGTCGGACGTATCGGACGGCATGAGGAGGAAGGCTCGTGGTGCAGAACGAGTGCGTCTACGAGCGTTCGCGGGGGCAGTTGCACGCGGGGCGGTACAGCGGGCGCGAGACCCCCCACCGATCGGCACACGCCCCGCGGGGGCGCGTACAGCCTCTCGGTTCTTCGCTTTCCATGCTCATAAGATTCGTCTCCGCTCCCCATGTCCGACCCCATCCGCATTCAGTTCGTTTGTCTCGGCAACATCTGCCGGAGCCCGCTCGCTAAGGCGGTGTTTCGGGACAAGGTGGAGGCGGCGGGGCTCGACGAGCACTTCGAGATCGCATCGTCGGGCACCAGCCACTACCACGTCGGCGACCCGGCCGATCGCCGCATGCGCGAGACGGCGGACCGCAAGGGGCACTCGCTGGAGGAGCACCGGGCGTCCCAGTTCTCGGAAGACGACCTGGCGCGGTTCGATCACATCTTTGTGATGGACAAGAGCAACCTGAACGACGTGCTCCACCTCGACGAGGACGACGAGCATGGGGGCAAGGTGCGGCTCTTTCGCGAATTCGACCCCGAGCCGGACGATTACCAGGTGCCGGATCCCTACCACGGCGGCCGGCAGGGCTTCGAGAACGTCTACGACATTGTGGAGCGCACCGCGGACATGCTGCTGCACCAGCTCGCCGCGGAGTATGACCTCATCGAGACGGATCCGCAGAGCGCCGAGGAGGAGCGCGAGTAGCGGCTTTGGCGAGTTGTTCTGTGCACCGATCAGTCACACGCTGCCATGGTCCCGGACTCTCTTCGACCCGTTCTTGAGGATCGCCTCGACCTCTCGATTGAGTCGGGGGCGGCGGTCGGGGGCGGGTGCATCGCCCATGCCTGCCGGGTGGAGACGGACGGGCGCCCGCTGTTTCTGAAATACGGCGACGAGGCCGTGGCGCGCACCTTCCCGGGGGAGGCCGCTGGGTTGGAGGCCCTCGCGGCCGCGGACAGTCCCCTCACGGTGCCGTCGGTCCTTGTGACGGCCCCGCCGGCGGACGAGCGCCCGGGCTTTCTGGTGATGGAGTGGATCAATTCGGGGCGGAAGGGGCGCCGCTTCTGGGCGACGTTCGGGGAGGGGCTGGCGGCCCTCCACCGGCACACGGCGGACGCGTACGGCTTCGAGCATGACAACTACATCGGCCAGTCGCCGCAGCCAAACGAGTGGATGGACCGCTGGCCGTCCTTCTTTCGGGAGCAGCGGCTGGAGCCGCAGGTGCGGATGGCGCGGGAGGGCGGACGCTGGCGCGACGCCTGGACGGCGCCCCTCGACCGGCTCTACCGGCGCCTCCCCGAGATTCTTCCTCCGGCCCCCGAGGCGTCCATCCTGCACGGCGACCTGTGGAACGGCAACTACATGGTGACGGCCACGGGCGAGCCGGCCCTTATCGATCCGGCGGTCTACCACGGCCACCGCGAGGCCGACCTGGCCATGACGGAGCTCTTTGGCGGCTACGACGATCGGTTCTACGAGGCCTACCGCTCGGCGTGGCGCCTGGCGCCCGGGTACGAGGAGCGGAAGGAGATCTACAACCTGTACCACCTCCTCAACCACCTCAACCTGTTCGGCGGCGGCTACGCCACCTCGGTTGAGCAAATCCTCGATCGCTTCGCGTAGGGCTACGGCACGTACCAGATGCCGCGCGCCTGGTCCAGCCAGTCGCCCACCACGATGTGGGGAAGGGCGAGCAGGCACACGAAGACCGTGTAGAACGCGACGGCGCCCGCGAGCAGCCCCACGCCCCCCATCGGGTTCGGAACGAGCACGTAGAACCCGGCCATGAGGCCGAATGTCACGAGGGCCCCGAGCACCATCGCGGCCCACGTGAGCGGCAGCGAGAGGCGGTCCGGGGCGGGCGCCTCCTCCGAGATTGCGGTGGTACGGGCCGTCTGCCGCAGGGTGTACCAGAGGGGAAAGTACAGCCCGACGGCCAGCATCATGGGCACGAAGGTGAAGTAGGCGATGAGCAGGCTCGTTTCCGCCACATCCGTCCACCACGCGGCGGAGGGCCCTCCCGTATAGAGGCCCCCGCCGAGGTGGGCACCGACGGCGCCCCCGTACACCGTTCCCACCAGGATCTGCGCCTCCGTCAGATGGGTTGTGAGGGGGAGGGTGGCCCCCGCGTCGAAGATGTGCACCATGTACGTGGAAAACATGGTGTAGACGCCGGGCCACGCCAGCAGGGGCACCAGCATGATGGCCCCGCCCCGCACGAACGCGGCCAGGCCGCGCTGCCACGGTTGCTGCAGGTGGTCCGTCCCGCAGAGGGCATCCATCACCTTGAGGCCGCCGTGCCCGCCCTTCACCACGGCGGTGGTGAACGCAAGGGCGAGGGCCGCGACGGGGGCCACGAAGAAGAAGCCGACGAACCCCGCCAGGAAGGTCAGATAGAGCCCGATGTAGCGCAGACTGAACGACGTGCGCCGGTGCCGCAGGTTCTCAAAGTGCTCGTACCCGCCGTGCGGGAGGTTCAGGGCCACCATCCCAATGAGGTAGCCCACCATCTGCGCGGTCATCGAGAGTGACACATCCAGTAGCGCCATCCCGAGCCCCCCAATTGTCAGCAGGCCGAGGGCGGCCCGGGAGCCCCAGAGGGCCAGACGGGCCGGGTCGCGGGTCGCGGCCCGCGGGGACGTGCGGGGAGGGGGCGCGGACGTGGCGGAGAGGGTCGACATGGCGAGGGTGTCTGGGTGATTCGACAGTGCGGGTGTTCAGGCGTCGGCGGCGACTGCCCGGGCGGCGTGCTCTCCGCTGATGAGGCAGATGGGGACGCCGACCCCCGGCTGCGTGTCGGCCCCCACGTAGTAGAGTCCAGGGGCCTCCGTGGCGCGGTGGGCGGGGCGGAGGGGGCCAGTCTGGGTGAGGGTATGGGCAAGGCCGAGGGCATTGCCCTGGGGGTGGCCGAAGCCCTCCGCGAAGTCCGACACGCAGGCGTCCGCCTCCGCGACGATGCGGTCCCGGAGGTCGACCGCGTGCTCGGCCAGGTCGTCGAGCACGGTCTCGCGCATCTTGGCGCGCCGGGCGTCGTTATCGCGCAGGCCGGGGGCGATCGGCACCAGGACAAACACCGAATGGTGGCCGTCCGGGGCGAACGAGGGGTCCGTCTTGGACGGAACGTGGATGTAGTAGGCCGGGTCGTCGGGCCAGCTGGGATCGTCAAAAATCTGCTCGAAGTGCGGATCCCAGTCGGGCGGGAGGACGAGGGAGTGATGGCGGAGCGGGTCCACGTCGCCCTCGACGCCCAGGTACAGGAGGTAGGCAGAGGGGCCGTACGTCTTCTCGTCCCAGTACGCGTCGTCGTGGTCGCGCTGGTCCGGCGGCAGAAGCGTGCGCTCGACGTGGGCGGGCGGCGCATTGGCCACGACGCGGGGGGCCATGTGCGACTGCCCGTTCGCGGACACGTGCACCCCGCCGGTCTGCGCCCGAAGCCCGTTGACGGGCGTGCCGGTTTTTAGGGTGACGCCCAGGGCTTCCGCCAACTCGGCGAGGGCGTCCACCAGCGACTGCATGCCGCCCATGGGATGCCACACGCCCTGGTTGAAGTCCACGTGGCTCATCAGGGTATAGAGGGCCGGGGTGTTGTAGGGCGACCCGCCCAGAAACACCAGCTTGTACTCCATGAGCTGGCGCAGCTTGGGGTGCTCGAAGTAGGTCTGCACGTGGTGGTCCATCGAGCGCAGCAGCGGCAGGGCGCGGGCCGACCGCAGGAGGTCCGTGTCGATCCAGTCGGTCCAGCCCGACCGGAAGGGATACACGAAGCGCTCCATCGCCAACTCATACACCTCCTCGGCGTGGGAGAGGTATCTGTGGAAGGCATCGGCGGCCCCGTCCTCGTAGGCCTCCAACTTGGACGCGAGGGCCTCGGGGTCGGCGGGCACGTCGAGCCGGTCGCCGTCCGTCCAGAAGATGCGGTAGCTCGGATCGAGCCGCTCCAGGTCGTAGGCCTCGTCCACCGAGCGACCGAAGTGGCCGAAAAACCGCTCGAACACCTCCGGCATCAGGTACCAGGAGGGCCCCGAGTCGAACCGGAAGCCGTCCATTTCGAAGCTGCCGGCCACCCCGCCGAGGTCCTCGTGCTGTTCCAGGAGCGTCACGTCCGCCCCGGCGTCGGCCAGGTAGCAGGCGGTCGACAGGCCGCCAATGCCGCCCCCGACCACGGTAACCGCCTCATCAATTTGATTCACAACGTTTGTACGATATTCCACACGGTCATACGAAAGTCCCCCACCGGCACCGGATCCCCGGTCCCTCGCTATTGAATACAAGACACGGGCGTCATTTTTTAAAGACAAAAAGGTGCTCTTTTCTGTTTTGTAACCATTCGCCCCGGGGCGGGGAACGGAACGCGAGGCCGGGTGGTCGGTGGGCCTACCCACGCACGAACCCGTTGGTCGGACAGGCTGAGTTATGCTGCTCTCTAAACGCTGTGAGTACGGGCTTCGGGCCATGCTGTACCTGGCGACCCTCGACGCGAAGGAGGAGGGGGCCTCCCCGACCCGCGAGTACGTGTCGATTCAGACCGTGAGTGACGAGCTGGACATTGGGTTTTCATTTCTCACGAAGGTGCTTCAGCGGCTGAACGACGTCGGCCTGCTTACCTCGAAGCCCGTACTCACAGCGTTTAGAGAGCAGCAT
>NCRC01000043.1 GCA_002894685.1 Salinivenus lutea | reverse complement strand
CGGTCAAATCCAACTGGGACCATCCTGTCAAAAGCGCGTCGTAGTTCGGTGGGGACAGCTCGGCCCCACCCGCAAGAAAGTTTTCAAAGGAGTCGACATCAGAGACGTCCCACCCACCGAGGTCCTGATCAAAGCTGATGGCGCCGTAAAACATCTGTCGCATATTAGTCGCGCTAGAGACGTCCCACTGGCTGATGTCCTGGTTGAAACTCATCGTGCCGTCGAATCCGCCAAACATTCCTCTCATGTCCGTCACGCTGGAAACGTCCCACCCCCCAACCGGCTGGTTAAAGCTCCCGGCGTCGAAGAACATGGCCCTCATATCGGTGACATTGCCAGTATCCCAGGAGCTGATGTCCTGGTCGAAGCTAGTGGCCCCGTTGAACATGAAGCTCATGTCCTTTACGCCCGAGACATCCCAATTGCCGATCGGGCCGTTGAACGACCGGGCATCCTCGAACATCCCGGACATGTCGGTCACGCCTGAGAGGTCTGGCGTGTCGGTGGCGTTGTACGTAAGATTCACAGCTCCCCGAAACGCCGCCTCGAAGCTCTCCCATTGAATCGATCCCCACTGCTCAACTGTCTGGAGCTTCTCGGCGTTGGCGGCGGTCTGCCCTTCAGCGCTCGCCGTTTTCACACCTCTCTTCGCCTCAAGCCGATCTGTAGTCTCTTTCCTCTTCCGTGGCGAAATCAACCTCTTCCGAACCATTCTCGTCTCGGCAGTCACACCCTCTGCTCGCTTACCACTGGTTTGAGCATTCGTGCTGTCTTCTACCACCGGGGCATTGAGAAAAAACCGCGGAAAGGTGCCACTGATCTCGACTGTGTAGGTCCCGGCCTCCGTGTAGGTGTGGCTCGGGTCCGGGTCCGTCCCGGCGTAGCTTTCAGTCGTCCCGTCTCCCCAGTCGATCTGGAAAATTGCTCCGTTGGACGTATCCACTTGAGTGATTATCCCACTGGACGGGGGACTCTCAATCTGAACACTTGTGGAGTCGAGGCGCCCGTCCGGGTCGGCGTCGTTGGCCAACACGTCGGTCGTGACCGGCTCTCCCTTGAGGGTCTGCGCGCTGTCGGACGCCGCCGTCGGTGAACTCGTACCCTCAAGTAGGAGAACAGACTCATCAGTCATCACTGACAGATTCATTTGCCCGTCGCCATCATTGTCCGAGGCAATAAGGTTCTGAATCGTCCCCGCCTCCTCATAAGTCCAACTCCATTCCTGCTCCAGAGATGGACTGAACGTTCGAATAATACTAGGACCTCGCACGATGACCTCTATTTCCCCATCTCCGTCTGCATCTGCCAACGCTTCAAAGACTTGGTTTGCGCCTAAAGACACAGAGTATAATTCGTTCAAGGAGGTGTCGAATACGTATAGGTTGGACTGGTTCGAATTTCTATTCGACGCCACTATTTCTTTCGCATTATCCTCATTAATGTCTGACCACCCGAACTCCCATTCCCCATTAGGCATTCCTTCGAAGGTGTATTCGATCCCTCCATTTAGATTCCTTATATGTGCTCGCGATGTGCCAGAATAAGAAATACCATATTCCTTGAAAGAGAGAAGCTTATAGCTATTTCCTTCTAGACGAGCAAAGCGATCTTCAATTTTGCCGTTAGGGTCTCCTGCAGAATACTTCTGCTTGAGTTCTGCATTACTGCTGACGTCGAGAATGAGGCTGTAGGTATTGCCGTCGTTAAGACCATTCCCAGAGGCTCCATTGTGCGGGGAAAATGTGCCGTAGGTCATCTCGGCTGTTCCATCTCCATCGGCATCAGCAAGTGAGAAACCAGCGAAGATAGGTCCCACAATGTAGTCCCACATTTCTGAGGAAGACTCATAATCCCATCGTGACAGGCCCCTTGGGGAAAGCGCGAAACCCGCCGAATACGACACAATCACGTCATTATTAACGACCGCGACCGGCCTCATAGCCCTATCGCCATCGTTGTTGAGCTGAAATTCCTTCAACAAGGTTCCGTCCGCTCGGTAGAAACGTGCAATATATGGACCGGTGTCAAACCTGTATGATACGGCAATATCAGCTACCCCATCGCCTGACACATCGTCAAGCATAGTCACACGAGCCTTCGCAGCCCCATCCACCGAAATGTCCTTGTCAAGCTCGACAGTGCCGTCAGGCGCAACCACGTACAAACGCTGACCTTGCACGGTCACGACCTCAATCATCCCGTCCCCATCGACGTCTTCGGAAAGCAAGTTGGGGCTGTCTTGCGAGGGAAGCGGGACGGAGTTTTGCAAAGCTAGCAGATCACTGGATGTCGGTGCCGAAAGCGGCGCAAAATTGGAGCTGACCTCGTTGGCCTGCCGATGGGACCATCCCGAGTCCACCTGACTGGAGAGGCCCTGTGCATGGGCTGACAGGCCCTCCCCCCCTACCATCAATCCTACTGCAGCCACCAGTCCAACCAAGGCTGGACGAGTATTGAGCAGATTTAGAAAAGAATGCTTCGCGTCAATCAGTACGCTAGCCATGATGCTACAATTGTATCAGTACGGTAGTCACTACAATCTCAGAGGTAAAACCGATTAGACAGGTTCGGAGGCCTATGAACTATTCATTTATCTCCCTCCTTACATATATTTTACTATACGTTTACATCGTTTTACTTATCTTATTTTTTTGATATATTTTTGACAATATTTAAATCTCATTCATACTATAGTTAAATTTCAATTTTCTTTGCATTCTCGCTACTGTTTACGCTTGCGACACCATCCGAGGATTCGCACGCTGTCGGCCACACTGACAGTCAACATGATTACCCACTGTGGCCAAAACTCCCGCGCCTACATTTATGCACGGGCTCATGTCGCTCCCAGCCAGCGTCACCGCAAAGTACACAGCAACCGCGCTCCAGAACCGGAGTGGAACCACTGACTGAAATAAAAAATACGATATATTATGTACAGGCATAGACGCATTTAGACTTTATAAGCAACATTAGTTTAGGCGTTTAATTTTAATAAATATGATCAGTTCGGCGGTGTGGGTGGAGTGGGGTATCCCCCTCCGTCGCCGTCCCCTCCCCCGTCTCCACTTCCACCAATTAACCCAGTGAGAATGGCAGCGACAGTCGCCCCGCCGCTGGCCAATACCGTACCCCCAATTGCATAGAGCCATCCGTTTCCTCCGTCCGCCTCAGCCCGTATCCGAATCCGATTCAGATCGCCGGTCAACCCGGACGGATAGTCTCTTAATGCTGACCACTCGATTGTCTTTGAACCAGGCACGATATCTTCTCCTACGGCCCCACTGACCGTTTCGCGTACTTCCGTGTAGGTCGCCCCTCCGTCTGCCGAAAACAAAAGGGCGACGTCGTACTCGTCGGCATCCCCTCCAAGATTGTAATTGAGAACTAGAAGACTGTCTCTGCGACGGACTCGTACGTCCCGGACCGGTCCTTCCTGGGTTTCTGCCAGTCCTACCTCAAGTGTGGGACGCATTGACAGAGACACGTCCCGGCGCTCCCCAGCCTCCAGATCCACGGTCCTGCGAACCGAATCATAGCCCTCAGCAGTCGCTCTGATCTGGTGCTCACCGGTCGGCATGTCTTTCTCCACCGGTGAAGCACCTGCCCTCTCTCCATCAATTTGAATCGATGCACTTTCTGGCGTCGTCTTAACGACAAGGGTTCCCATTCTCCGATTGAGCGTGATGTTCACACGATCCCTCTCGTCGGGCTCAATGCTGACGCGGCGAGTTGTCTCTTGGTATCCATCCGCCACGACTCGTACCTTATGTCTTCCCGGCTCAACGTCAGCGGTTATTGGTCCCTCTCCTTGTAGCTGACCATCAACGTAAACCTCCGCCCCCTCTGGATCTGTGGCAATTTGAAGTGTGCTTGACCTTGGACTGAGCGTGAAGTGGACTTGGTTCAGCGCTTTTTCCTCAACTGTGATCGAGTCGGAGCGTGACTCGTACCCTTGTACCCGAGCGGTAACCCGATATGCTCCCGTCGGGAGGGTCTGAAAGACCGGCGCAGGCCCGAGACGTTGCCCCTCAATCACAATAGCTGCAGAGTCCGGGATCGTCGTTACTGCAACCAGGCCCGTTTTCCGAGTTAGCTTCAGGTCTAGGCCTGTCGTGCTTCCGGCCCGTACGGCCACTGTCGTATCGATTGGGAGGTGCTGCCCCGCCCGGACCTCCACTTCATATTGACCCGGCGATAAGGATTCTTGTGCCGCCCCCCTCGCCACTGAACGCCCGTCGATTTGAATGCGGGCACTGTCCGGTACAACCTGCACAGCAAGCTGGCCGAGGGCTCGCTGCAGATCGAATACAATCTCTCGGGTCCGCCCCGCCTCTACCGATAACGCGCGCCGGGCCGACTCATACCCCTCCGCGATCACTTCCACAACGTGCTCGCCAGGCGCTACGCGCTGGCGCACCGAACCACTTCCAACCTGCTCCCCATCAATGCTGATGGTCGCCCCAGTCGGGGTCGCCTCCACGGCAAGCGTACCGAGACGCCGCACTGTCTCGAAGGACGCCGAGAACCCAGCCTCCGGCCTCTGTGTCTGATTGATAATTTCTACGGTGGTCGTACGGCCCTCGGTGTCAGCTACCTCTACCTGAGCAACCCGGACGGAGCGCTCCTCTCCTCCGACCGTCGTGGTGGTGTAGATCGTCCCCACAGTCCCGACTTCGACTGACAGGCCCTCACTGAGTTGGACCGTCACTTCCTGGCCCTCGGAGGCGGTAACCTGCCCGTGGCGCTCAAGATCTTGGGCAAGCGAGGTGAGAGGACCCTGCGTGAGCAGCAAAACGAAAACCGCAGCTACCTTCGCTGAAAAAGATTTGTGGATATTCATAGGGCCGTATCGCACTAGTTCATCGAGTCTATGCCATAGAATTCCTTCTCGGGTTCGTCCTGAAGAGACTCTGATAAGTGGCCTGAAAATCTCACTCAGCACCAGAGAGGACTTGATCTGAAAAAGAGTTAGGACACAAGCAGTGCCGTGGCGGTGAGAAGGCCTCCAAGAAGTCCACTCAACCCGATGACCGAGCCGCCAACCGCCGGGCGGCGCCCCACTGAAAGGCCCAGCAGGAGAAGCAGTCCCGTCCCGACCGTGGCCCCAAACAGCCCACCGATAAACAGCATCCCTGTGGCCTTCCACCCGGCTACCCTCAAGCTCCAGTCATCTTGGTTTCCTTGCTGAATAGATGCAGGATCACGAGGTGCAGACTTGATGCTGACCTGATTGGAGGTTTGCCCCCCGGTCGTGAACGCACGCTGTCCTTCTAACCTCCAGTCGTCAGCGTCCACGACGACTCTGAGGTCATGCCGTCTGGCTTCTGCAAGTCGTGAGGACCGTTCCTCCACGGCTCCTGGCGGACGGTACGTGAGCAGATACCGGCTCTCCAGCTCGCGGGCAACCCGGCGGTATACCCCTGCCAGGTCTTCGGGCGACGGAGTCCGGAAGAACGATCCGTCCCCAGCATCCGCTATCTGCCTCAGGAACGAGGCATTGATTTCCGATCCTAGGCCAACCGTAAAGCAGCGCCAGTTCGCCTCCCCAAGTGCTCGAAGGACTTCTTCCGAGGAGGTCTCCGAGGCCGTGTCTCGGCCATCGGTGAGCACGACAATTGCTCGACGCGGAGCGTCTATGTCGTTCAGACGTTCGTCCGCCCGCATAATCGCATCTCGCAAGGCCGTATCACCACCAGCGGCTATCTCGCCTGCCTCAGTCAGAACCTCGGCCCGTGAGGCATCGAAGGAAGCGCGGAGCCGGACTTTCTCATCGAATGAAACGATAGCAGCCCGATCACGACGACCGAGCACCTGCAGAAACTCGTCGATTGCTCGTTTGCTCTCCGCCAAAGGTCGTCCCTCCATGCTCCCACTTTGATCTATAACCAGAGCGACAGCCAGCCATGCATAGCTATCGAAGTACTGGTCGACCTTGAAAGAGGAGACTTGCTCTCCGTCGTGGAAAAGCCGGAAGTCCTCTCGGGAGAGTCCCTTTACATGCGCTTCTCCGTAGAGCACAGACACCGGGACTCGGATGGTCGGGTACCGAACGGAATTTGGCTCAGATACGCGTACAGTATCCTGCGCAAGTGCCTCCTGTGTGCTCGCGTCCTGCGCTTTCGTCTCCTTTGACCCTACAAGAACAAAGAGCACAAGAACAAGCAAGAAAAGCGGATCGAAGAGGGTCGTCAGAGACCTGAACCCCAATAATTTTGGGGGTATACCTGAGTTCATTTTCGATCTTTGCTTCACGAAAGAAGTAAAATGAAAATACGTCTGATAGGGGCCTTATATGGCACGCCTATCTACACAAGAGTGGCGGGGAGCACGCTTAAAACCACTGTTAGCCGATGAGCGAACCCAGGTCTACTGGGACTGAGAGAGACAGGTCGTAAGCCCCCGAGACATAGGCGCCGACCAGAAGGAGAAGAAGGGTCACAAGCACGATGATAAGAGTCCAGAGGCCGCGACTGCTTCTCTTGTTCTCTTCGGGAACGTCTTCATGGCTCTCCCCACCGTTGACGGATCCGTTTGGGGACGGCGCCTCCGTAGGCCGAGTCGCTTCCTCCGGAAGAGAGCCCTTCGACCGATATGGTTTGAGCCTCCGGACGTCCCCGTGCTCCAGGGCCGCGACGGTGACGTTGTCGGTACTTCCCTTCCGGTAGGCCGCGGCAACGAGCTCGCGCGCGGCCCCCTCAAGAGATGGGGTATGCCGGAGACATTCGTAGATCTCAATATCGGTGAGTCCCTTCGTGAGACCATCCGAGCAGGAAAGCAAAAAGCACCTGTCCGGAAGGATCAGCCACCCCCCCTCGACAGAATAGCCGTTCCATGTGTCCTCTCCCGAAGGAGGAAAGAGATCCGGCTTCGGGCGAACTCCACCGCCCCCGATGGAGCGCGTCAGTGCATCTTGGTACGGAAGTTCCTGGGCCTCCTCCTCGGTAATCCTTCCCCCGCGCAGCGCCTCCGCAATCGCGGAGTGATCCTCTGTCACCTGGAGTAGTTCACTCTCCGTAGCGAGGTAAGTGCGGCTGTCCCCCACGTTGGCAAAGAGGGCCTTCCCCCCCTGTACAAGTGCCACAGTAAGGGTGGTGCCCATATCGGAAAGTTCCTCTTGTCCATCCTGGTAATTCGAGAGCGCCCGGCTAGACTTCTGGATCAGACTTTCAAGCCAAGCGCGACCAGGATCGGTAGCAGAATCGTCTTCTGCAGCGGAGCCATTTTCTGTCGCGGAGCCGCCCCCTACGCTAATGCCGTTTTCAAGAAGCTGCGACCACTCGCTTTCAATCGTCTCCGCCACAAGTCGGGAGGCCTCCTGCCCCCCGCTGTGCCCACCCATCCCGTCGGCAACAGCAATGAGGGCACAGAAGTCCTCGCCAACATCTCCGCTCCAGCAAAACGCAGCATCCTCATTCTGCGAGCGGCGCCCCGAAACGCTTTTCGACACAGCTTCCATGGTGAAGAGAGCCTCCGTCGACTTGGCACGAAAAGTCATACGAGGCCGTCAGAATAGCGGAGCTTCACTTCCCCCATCGTCAGAACGTCCCCGTCTTCGATCTCTACCGACTCGTTCAGGTCTACCGGCTCCCCATTGACTCGCGTCGGGTTACTCTCTTTGGAGGCATAGTTTACGACTCTGCAGTCTCCGTCGTGGATGAGCTTCGCCTGCTTACTGCTCACCGTGCGGGGTTTGAGTTCAATGTGCTCGTACGGAGGACCGCTGCTCCGGCCGATTGTGATTTCCGCCTCCTGTCCATTCTGGCCAGGGGGGCGGTGGAGCGGAATACGATCGATGTCGTCAAGCCCCGCGACCACTTCCAGACTACCGAGGAATTTGAGCGTATTGTCTGGCGGAACGTGCATCTTCACAGTCTCGTCCTGAACGACCTCATCGGGCTCAGGGCCCCTTCCAGAGGATGACTCATCTGCAGACTGATTGCCATTGGAGGTCGGGGGAGGTGTATCAGCGCTTAAGGATCCGCCTCCTTGCGCTGACACCTGAGGCTGACGCCGCTGGAGCAGCACGTAAACGAGCAACCCAAGGAGAAGAAGCACTACGGCCCCGATAGCCACAAATAATAGGGTCTGCACCGAAGTCCCGCCTCCACCTGTCGTCCCCGCACCGGCTTCCTGCGTCTCAGAGTCCGTGCTCTCCGTCCCAGTGGTGGTTGCCCCACTCAACTGTGCCCGACTCTCCTCACTAATGTACGGACTGTTCATTTCAGGGTCGATACTCACAGGACCGGACACCCGGTACCGCTCCCCAACCGTCGGCAACTGACCGGTGGTGCGAACCATGATAATGTCCCCATAGCGATCCTTAATGTAGTAGAACCGAGTTGTCTCAACATCCTCCTCTCTGTACTCAGTCACAAAGCCTCGAACCTCGACCACCTCATCCTCAAATTCATCAGGACTGTTCTGTATAGCTTGGACTCGATTGGTCGACTGCTCCGTCTGCTGTTGACCGGCATCTTGCTGATTAGCCTGAGACTGATCGGCCTGTGCGTAAGTTTGTAGGGGTAAAAGTAGTAGCGCAGAAGCTACAAGTAATGGCCGTACTCCGTAGCACATGTGTTGAATCATTGGTCAGGTTGGAATCGGTCGATTCGAAAATGGTCAGCGATTATGAGACTATCCTCGATTGTGGAGCTTTTTGGGTGCTCATATAACAGTGATAGAAGTCACGAACCTTACGCCGCCTCCACTGATAGGAGACCCGTGGATTGAATCTGCTTTTGCACTTCGCTCGCATCAGGTCGCTTGCCTGGATCCTTCCGGAGCATTTCGTCCACGAGATGTTTAACTGGTGTCGAGATCGACCCTGGCAGATCCGGTGGAGGCCGCTCCTGATGCATCTTGAGAACTTGGACGGGGTTTCGGTCTGCAAACGGCGGGCTTCCCGTCAGTAAGACAAAGGTCAAGACACCCAGCGAATACACATCTGACTTCGCACTCACAGATTCGCCACGGCACTGCTCCGGAGACATGTAGGGTGGCTTACCAGTGATCGACCCGTCGAGCGTGCCCGAGCGAGTGTACTCGTGCTTCGCAACCCCAAAGTCGATTAGCTTCACGCGGCTCGTGGGGACCGGCTCCAGTAGGATCACGTTCTCGGGGGTCACGTCCCGGTGCCAAATGTCGCACCGGTGTGCCGCCTGTAACCCCTGGCAAATACGCTCGACGATCTGGAGGGCCAGACGGGTAGGCAGAGAACCTTTACGGTCCAAGATGTCAATGAGCGCTTCCCCTTCTAGCCGCTCCAGCGCAAGAAACGGCCGGCCGGTTTCTCTACCGTCTTCTCTTCCGTAACGGCGCGCCTTTACGACGGTCTGCACCGGACCGAAGCTGTGGATTCGCTCAAGCGCCTCTCCTTCCTTGAGAAACTTTCGGACCAAGTCCGGATCGTCGAGATGCTCGCGGGCCATGATTTTTAGGGCAACCTCTTGACCGATCCCTCGGTCTCTAGCGGCGTAGACAGTCGCCATCCCCCCCTCTCCAATCGGTTCTCCAACGTCGTATCGGTCAAACTGGCGGGCCACTTGAGTCGCCTGCCCCGGAGCACCACCACTATCCTGCAACACAACAATCACAACTGTCAGGGCAAAGATACCGGCGATGAGAACCAGCGCTAGGAGTACTGTTGGCTGTCCCACCTGCAGGCCCCTTAATTGACCATTCAATCGCCCAAAGAAGCCTACGTCCCGTGAGAGAGAGAAATCAACAGTGCTCGTGAGGGAAGTGGGAGGTGCCTCAACGCTCCGATTCGCAGGCTCAAAACCATCCTTTTCGACGCGAATGCGATGGATTCCCGGGGTAGTTTGGATCTGAAGCTTCCCCCCGCGACGGGTTCGACCAACCTCTTCTCCGTCGAGATACACCCTGGCAGACCCGACATTTGCGTTGATGATTAGATAGGAAGCCTCCTCCGGCTCGGAGAGTGGCCTAGAATTTTCCCCTTTCCTCTCATCTCCAGAGCCTCTGGAAGATGGAGAAGAAGATGGTTCTCTCCTCTCAAGAGGAAGGGAAACTGTCGACGTGAGTCCCACCTCGAAGACCGTCTCCGTCTGTGCGGTTTCGTATCCGGGCTTTTGCACTGTCACGCGGTGCTCCCCGGCTGGGACTTCCGCCGAATAAAACTTTCCTTTTTCTCCAGTTTCCCCGATCCTCTGGCCGTCAATAAGCACCTCCGCACCTGGCTGGTTCGTCTCCAATAGAAGAGTTGAAGACTGTCCGTAAGCACACGGAACCGACACGAGAAAAGCAAAAACGGCTGCGAGTCCCACGTTAAGCAGAAAGCAGCCACATATGGTCGGTCGACGAAAGGCGTTCACTTCAGCAAAATACTAACGACTCGAAATATAGATAAGCATGGAAACTCCTCACTTTTAATCAGCTTGTCAAAGCAAAGAATCGGATCGAGTTTAAGTAAAAATAAGATACCCTGATTTCGTTCAGTCTACATATGAACTTACTTATTCATGGATATACCTCAATAAGAAGTATGCAGTTAACTCTGCTGAATACCCGCCAGTCACCGCACCTTTATTATTCTTAGGCCTGCCTTGCATTTAATTTCAGGTACCTGATTCCTTACTAGGTCTCAGGTCTGCTGAATTCTGACTGGCGCCCTAGATGAAATTAGGGCAAAGACGAGAGCGATGGCCCCTCCTGGCAGCCTTCTGTCGTTCAGAGCGGCTTCTTCAGCCTCCTGTTTCCAATCAAGTGCTGAGTATCTTCTCTGTCTTGTCGGGGATACTCCAGGCTAGATACTCCCTCCGGGTCGCAGCAGTAGGACAGGGAGTCAGCCAATTAGTCCTGCGTTCTGGCATCCCAGCCGACCATAGCCTGAGATCAATGTCGGGGGCGAGATGACTCGCTGTCAGTCCGGACCGCGCCCCACTTGTCGAGCGTCGAGGCTTCGCTTACGTGGCAGAAAGAACCAGCTCCATCGCGTCTACAGCAGGGTGCCGCTTCCGGTTTTTTCACGTTTCCGACATCAAATCCGCTAATCTTTTTTCAGTCGTCTTGACTGATTGCACACGTCCCACTGCAATGCTCGGCTTTGCCTCCCGATTGACCTGGAAACGCTCCCTGCTGCGCAAGGTGTTGTGAAGTCGTTCAAGCGTTCCGTCGAGGCACCAATGGCAGTAGCAGGTATGAACCGAGGAGTAGTTTGGAAAATTACCCGGCAAGTGACCCCACTGGCAGCCGGTGCGCACAAATAGAGAATCACGTTGACGACGTCACGCCAATCGCGTTCTGAAGGCCGACCGATGTGCTTCCAGGCAAACAGCGGAGTGAACTGAGTCCACTGCTCATCGGTTAGGCCAGAACAATATCCGGATCTTATGATGATTACGCATCGGAGAAGAAAACCCCTCGATAGATACGTGTAATTTTACTTTTCTCTTTAGCGCAATTTATGAACTTACTAAACAACTTTTTTATGCTATATTTAAATGTACTTTTTATAAATTTTTGGTTCTCACAATTACATAATATATAACTTACTACAGTATATATCCTATACTTCCTGAACGGATTTTATTAAGACAGATTCTCCGTGGTTTATCTCCCTTCGGGTAATATGAGAAAAAGTATATCGTCAGCCTATGGCCGATCCGGCGGGTCGGAGAAGGGCGTCTTGTGAACTTCATCGGACGGACCACTCTCTGCTGTTTCTCCGTCTTCCTCGACGACAGCGGTGACGACATAGTAGTACGTCGTCCCGTTTTCGGCAGTCTGGTCGGTAAAGCTTCCCGAATTGACTCTAGTCTCCAGTGGGCTCCCTGATACCCGGACGCTAGAAGACGTTCCTCAGTAGACGCGGTAGCGATCTGCCTCACCCACCGGATCCCAGCTTAGGCCAACCGCTCCGTTCTGGGAGGTCGCTTCCAGACCAATTGGCGTGGACGGCGTCTCCACTTCTGGTCCGTACCCAGTTGAGCTACATCCGATCACGAAGACAGGAAAGATCAGAACTAGAAGTAGAAGAGCAGGCCGGCAATTTACATCAGCGGCTTAGCGGGGGAAGCCTCGCAGGGAGCCTTTGCACGACACTATAGCTTTTGTAATAGAACCGATGTGATGCTGCTTACAGTCGAGAAGCAGAGCATATTAATCAGCGCACAACGGTGATCTTCTGCGTGCGGATCTCTCCTCCGGTTTCGAGTCGGCCGAAGTACACACCGCTCGCTAAGTGACCCCCGTCGAACTGAACTTTGTGGCGCCCCGCCTCCTTCAGGCCATTCGCTAAGATCGCCACCCTGCGCCCGAGCACATCGTACACCGAAACTCGCACGTCGGACCGCTCGGTAAGCGTGTATTCAATCGTAGCCTGCCCACGCATCGGGTTCGGATACGAAGTCAGCGTCACCTCATTAGGAGTGACTTGTTGCTCTCGGTCTTGAACGTAGGCGGCACTGCCAACCGCCAGCTTCAAGGCGGTGCTGTCTGTCTCCCGCAGCGTCACCGACTCCTTCTCCCGCAGGTCCCAGCTCTGACCAGAGGCGGGGGCAAGGAGGGCCACCTGCCGCTCTTTCAAATCGCGGAGTCCCTTGGCCCGGACCTCCACCGGGCCGGACGTCGTGGACTGGAGACGAAGCGAGAAGGTGTGTCCGTTGTCTTTGCCCTGGGCCTCATTGGGCGGGGGCCGCCATTCGGTGGCCAGTAGATGTTTCCTAGCAGGCGTATCCCCATGGGGCTTCAGTCGAAGGCTAAGCGCCGAGAACCGTGCAGGTGGGGCCACTACGTCTCGTGGACCGAGGCCTGAGGCGGCTTCAGGACTGATACCAGCCTGAATCTTCGACTGAAGGGAGTCTTCTGCTGCTGCAACGAGAGTCATAGATGCCCCTTCTTCGGCGCCCTCTATCCCTGCTCGAGGATCGAGTGTACGATTGTCCTGAGCTTTGACCGTCGTAGGGTAGGGGACCGAGAGAGAGTCCAGGCCCTGGTTGTTGAGGAAGTAGTAGGCCTGTCCCGTGGCCGCGGAGCGGAGCGTGTCGGCCTGTTGGAAACTTCCCGCAAAGGCCCACGCTGGTTGGAGCATGTCGCTGTTGGCTTTTTGCACTGTACTCCAAGGGGTTCCCTCCCGGAGTGGATTGGAGATGATATTCCATCCCTCATGGAGCGGGATGGCTGTGGCCTGATCGCTCCTCAGCGGCACAGTTTTGACCGAGTCGCTGAGGGTCCACTCCTCGCGGCTCGTCAGCCAGAAGCCCCGGCCCGGACGGAAGCTGAACGTGTCGGACCCATTGTACTTTACGAGGTAGTCCTCCGAGGACCCGTTGTCCCAGAAAGCCTGCCATTCAGTTCCAGAATTCCCACTGACTGCCTCTCCGAGGGGACGCTTTACCTGTCCTGGTAAGGCCACTAATCGATGATCGGTTGGGCCAGAAGCGTCCCTGAAGTTACGACTGACGTCAAAGCCGATCCGATCAGGACGTTCGGGCGAATTTCCTAATGAGTTTGAGGGGTTATTGCTGGCCAGTCTGAACGTGCTGAAGTTTTTAAGTTCTTGGGTAATCAACACATCATCAGACGAGTCTATTGGCGTCCCTCCGTCGTCGTAGGTCGTCTCGATCGGCTCAAACGTACCGTCTCCCTCTCCGTCTCGAATAATCACCACATCCTTTGGGGCCTGCACCCCTTCCACCAATGAGTTTCCTAAGGCAAGCTTGAGGCGAACGGATTCCGAGGAGACTCCATCACCCGATACTTTCCATCGGTATGTACTGACGTTCTCAAACGGATCGTCCGGGACAAAGAAAGAGTTTGTTCGCGTTGAATCCCCTCCATCATCGTAGAAGGAAGCTTTTGCCGTACCACTCGACTGGAGTTTTTGGAAGGTCGCGGAGGCCCCGGTATTCCCGA
Organism: Salinivenus lutea; assembly: GCA_002894685.1. Classification (GTDB taxonomy): domain Bacteria; phylum Bacteroidota; class Rhodothermia; order Rhodothermales; family Salinibacteraceae; genus Salinibacter; species Salinibacter luteus. The sequence goes on along the minus strand of NCRC01000043.1, from coordinate 7,325 downwards.
ATCCAACCTGTACGGTGTCCCCATCAGTTGACTCAACAATGGCTACTCCCTCTTCGGAAGGTACCGTTTCGGCAGGCGCTCGCTCCTCAACGGTGACCGAGAATGACGTATCGGTCTCTGAAAGCCCGTCGCTCGCTGTGACCGTGACTTCCGCGGTGCCCTCCTTCTGTGGGCTGAGGGTTACTGTGTTCGAGAACGTCTCAGTCGCCTGTATCACAGAGGGAGCGTTTGAGGAAGCCGAAAACACAAGCTCGTCCTCGCCGGGGTCAGAGAATATCGTGCCACCTAGATTCGTGAACTTCACAGGCGGAGAAGGAACCTGTAGGGTATCAGGAGGCACTGGACGCTTGGCTACAGGCGCTGCGTTGATGAGGGCAGGTTCAGTTTCAAATGGGATCTCGGTTTCCCCGTCTGGCTGTAGTAACCCAGTGTTAACGAGTTCAATTTGAGACTGCTCTTTCTCTGTCTTCTTGAGTTGAAGGGTAAATAGCGTATCCGGCTCTTCCGTACTGGCTCCACCGACATCAGCCCCTAGACGAGAGAGCCCCAGCACGATCGTGCCGGCGTTTCGATCGATATCACGAGTAAAGGACGTAGACACATTTTCCTCATCGTTTAGAAAGTCTCCTTCCTGAACGCCGATAAGGTCAAGTGCATCAGAATCAAAAACGACAGTTGTGGCCGCAGAAAAAAGATCAGTTACGGACTCAGCTGTGACGGCAAGAGTAAACGATTCTCCCAAAGACGGCGTCTGTGCCGTGGGAGAAAACGACAGAATGGTTCCCGATGTCGTGTCCGGACTGCTTTCGGCCACCACCAGGGAAGAGTCAACTGGAATTCCCAGTGGGTTGGAGTTAGGCCCCAGGGCAGCCGCTTTTGTCAGGTGTGCTTCCGAGCGGGCCGTTCCGGACCGAAGAAACTGGACGGTGAAGAGCGTGTCCTTCTCGGAGGTTTTGGCTCCCCCTACCCCGTCATCTAGACGAGACAGGCCCACCATAATTGTATCTCCTCGGGTATTATGATTAAGGGACGTTCGGACCCTTCCCTCAGTGTTTAGAAAGTCACCTTCCTCGATGCCAGCAAAGGTCAACTCGCTGGAGTCGTAGGCCACACTTCCTGCAAACGAATGCACACCAGAGATCTCCTCTGCCGTAACAGCCAGGGAGGTAGTATCGCCTTGGGTGGCCTCCAAGGTGTCGGGATCGATCGCAATGCGCGGCCCACCGGAGCCCGACGAATCGTCCCCTGCCACCACAAGAGTGTCATTCTGGGAAAGGGTCGGAAGCGAAATTTTCTCCCGTCCCGACACCACATTCTCTTTTTCCACGACGACAGGACTTCGTCCAGAGGTTTTCGGCTCGTATATCAACTGGGCAACCGGGGCTGAGCCAACCGAGACTCCTGGCTGGTCTCCTGTACGGGTGATGGAAAACTGTGCTGTTCCTTTCTCCTGGTCAATTTCTCTGGCAAAGAGCGTTTTCGCCTCTCCTCTCTCGCTGAGCGTGGGACTCTCCACGACATCGACCAAGCGCATGCTGGAAGGATCAAAAGAGATTTTGCCCCCAAAGGTCTCTGTGCGATAGGCATTGGTCAGGGTAACTTGTGCCGTGTCTCTGCCGGCCGCCGAAGAGACGGTGTCGGGCAGGGATACTGATACCGCGGCCGGCTCTTCCTCAATAGTGAGTTCCGGACTACTGGAGACTGTCCGGGTTGCCATCGGCTCTCCTTCTCGATCAAGAAGCTCCACCTCCTCAAGAGCGAACGTCTGGCCCCCCGGAGCTTCCCCAGCAAAGCCTAAAGATAGAAGCCGCCCACCTCGAGTAGACGTTACTCCACCTTTCTCAGGATCAAGGCGAGTAACGCCAGTAACCACCTTTCCGCCTCGATCTTCCGCCTGCAAGGTTGTTTGTACGGTCTCGCCCTCGTTCAAGAAGGCCGATTCGGCAGCCCGGACGTATTCCAGCAGATCCTCGTCGTAAACCACGTCGGCAGACGCCCCGTAAAGCCCGCCCACGTTGGAGGTCTGGAGCCGAAGCGTTCGGGTTCGCCCCACGTCGACCGTGGAACTGCTCAGGGATGCCGACACGTCGACAAATGTCTTCGCAACGAGGGCCGTATCGCTGCCGGGACGATAGGGCGCTCGCTCCGCTTGCACCTCGACCCGGTAGTTACCGCCGTGATTCGCGTAGACGGTTGTTTCGAAAAGCTGAGAGGACGAGTCGTACTTGAGATTGAGCCCCTCTTCCTCACCGGTCGGACGGATGAGCGTTGCGGAAACCGAGGCCTCCGAAAACGGCTGTTCCCCTCTCCCAGCAAACGCACGAATCGGAATCTCTTCCCCGACCTCAAAAGGATCCCCCGATGTCTTCTTCGCCACGACATCCACTTTCGGTGGCTTCTCGAGCGTGATGCCCTTCTCCTTCCGGTTGTCACCAGGGGTCTCGTCTACAGAATGTGCGGCCTCCACAGAAACGGTGTAGGATCCCGTCGGCAGTCCCACGGTGGGCCACGTGAAGCTAAAGTCCTGCGTCTCCCCTGACGTCTGGTCCGGGTTCTCTCTGGGGGCAAGGTCGGCCGTTACGTCTTCGGTGTATACGATCTTCTCCTCCGTGTCTCCATCTCCATCAATTTTGACCTTCACTTCTACGGAATCCACCTCCCGAAAGTCGCCCCGATTCTCCACAGTGCCGGAGATCTCGACCGGAGCACCCGGAATAAAATCGGGGATGTCCTGGTCGCCGCCATCGATGGTGCTCTGCACATCAAAGTTCGTCAGGGCCAAGTCGTGGATGGGGCGGGGGCGGACCTTTACCCTCTTGTGGAAGCTGTGGGAAGATCCTTCCCACTCTAGCCATCCCGTATAGTCGCGGAGCCCGGCACTGGCTCCGACCTCTACGCCGAGGGCAACTGTTTTTGGGCTGGGCGACTCGTCCTCAGCGCTGCTCTCCCAGGTCGCTAAAGTTTCGGCATCCGAACCGTAAGGAACGGTCACCGCAGAGGGCTCCAGTGTCTGCCCCTCCGGCACTCTCACCTCAAAGGCCTCTGTTCGGCCTCGTTTATCATGGATACGGTCCGGAGATACAGACGCTCCAGAAGCGGTTCCTCCGGCCTGAAACAAGACCGTGTCCGGGGCCTCCGGCGTGCCCTCCTTCAGGGAAATGTCTTCCTCCAAGATGAGGAAATCCTCCGCAGCGCTGATCCAGGGCGGCTGGGGCTCCCCCCCAATCGGCAAGGCGCCAGTTTCCTCGCCGCCGACCGCGAACGTGACGCTTGAGTTCGACAGGCTCACTACTGAGACCGTCTTCCCGTCGATGGTTTTTGTGGATCCGTCCCCGGGGATCTGATGCTCTGTGGAGCGATACGTCGGTGCCGAGTATTGTTCGCCGACTACATATACGTCAAGTGTAGCGGAATTATTGGACCACTTCCGGTCAAGACCGTCCTTGTTTTTAACGGATGCTTGTAGCTGATATGAGCCTGGGTCGAGGTCCGAAGACACAGAAAGGTCCTTGTCTACAGATTCCAGTTTCCCCGCTTTCAAGGAGAATTCCTCAGGAGGCACGCTCTCGTCTACCATTCCGTCTCGATCCTGAAGCTCGTATTGGGCCTGCGCATCCTCGCGTTCCGTTCCGGGGTTTGTGATTGAGGAACCAATCTTGAGGATTTCCTGCTCCTCAGGCACGACAAGCGAGTCCAAAAGGTTGAGACTAGCCAAGGCCAGGTCTCGTCCCCAGTTAGACCGTGCCTGCACCGCAAGCGGCAGCGTTCGGATCCTGCTCCCATTGTCGGCCCGCGCCCGAAGACGTAAATTGTACGTATCCTCTCTTCCCGGAACGCGGTACTGAAAGCTAAAATGCCCATTTTCGTCGGTTTGAACGTTGTCGACCGTCAGCTCGATTTCTGGGATGGACAGCGACACTTCAGCATTCGGGACAGGCTCTTCCTCCAGGGTTTGCAACTGACCGGAGAACGTGTCTAGGCTGTATGCCGCGCGGCCCCGTTCATCCTCGCTGAGACCTGAAAACCGATAGCTGGTTTCAAGCTGCCCCGATGCTTCGTCCGAGGGGTTGCTGACCTGGCCTGACGAAGAAACCGCAACGGCCTTGTAGTAATAGTTTCGTCCTGCAACAAGATTTTTATCGTCCGTGTAGTTAGTATTTTTTATAGTGTCAATTGCAGTCTCATTATTTGCCGAAAAATTACTACTAGTAGACCGGTAAATCTGAAAAGCGTTATTAGCTTTTCCTTCCAATGATAAATTAATTTTATTTTGCTTACTTGAAGCTGTGATCGAGGGAGGTGGAGGAGGAAAAGACATTTTTGCACTATCTACAATAAAATAACCAGACTGGTGGCCCTCCTCGCCTTGCAAAAAATCTATAAATGTTTTGTCTAACACACGTACCTTTGTAGACACATCACCTTTTCTGATATTCTTTTCTAGTAACTCAAATTTATCTCTTTTTATCTTTGAAAGGAATACTTGTCCACCACCTCTCAGGATTTCAGTTTTTCTCGTTATACCTAATAGGGTTACTTTCCCGAATTTTAAATTCAAATTAAAGTCTATTCTCCCATTTCCGTAAGCCTTAGAACCTATTGAATCTGGCGACACTCTTGTATTGTATATACGCAGCCATATATCGGATAACTCATTTTTTCTATATACCCCAACATTAAATCCAATACATACTTTTTGGTCGTAACTCATTCCACATCCTTCTAGTCTCTCAGTTCGAATTGGTGCTGGATCACGCACGTAAAACCGAAAGGCTCTATCGAATCGGTCGAGAAGTTCACGCTGGAATCCTACGATCGCCTTCAAGGCATCTCCGCCGCCGCTAGTGAGGGTTCCCAAAATTGTGCACCCGTCTATTTTTACTCCAATTGTTTCTTCAGTAAGGGCAGGTTCACCACTTTTGGGATTATCAATGTCAAAAGCAGGGTTTCCATTATAATCATTAACCCCATTGAGAACGGCGGTCGCACGTTCGCCTCCATCCCCAAAAGTTTGTAATGTTTTACTAATTGACCCAAGCTTTCCTGGGGCAGGAAGCACCTGCGCAAGGCAGCTAAATCCCTCCAACAATTCATCACCGACGGATTGCTTCTTATTCGCCTCCTGAGCACCTGCCATAGTTGGATCTAAAATACATAGGAGTGTGACAGCAATGATGCCCAACTTTATCCGAGAAATAAACGTCAAAGTATTCACCTATGATCTACCAAACAGGTTGATAGTGGCTCACTAAATTCATCCGGTTGCTATCGGACAATCGACATCTTTGCTGTACGAGTCTTGCCGTCAGCTCTCATTCGGCAGAAATATGTTCCACTCGCCAGCCCTTGGGCATCGATTTGGAGTTTATGGGAACCCGCCTTCATGCGCTGACTCACGATTGTCTTCACGCGGCGTCCCATCGCATCGTATAGCTTGATAGTAACAGGTCTTGGTTCGGGAAGACGGAATGAGAGGGTTGTAGAATGCGAGAAAGGATTAGGGTAATTCTTTTTTAGTTCAAACTTCTCAGGTGTAAGTGACTCATTGGTGACAAGTGTTCTGCCTTCAAGATTCGTCTCGTAGGAAGTCCGACCGTCGGGTGCGAGCAGGCCAACCTCTGAAATACTCAAAGCCGGAGCCTGCTCAAGTGGCACCCGAGTGACGAACCGAAGCGTTGCCACATGACCGGACCCAGCGGGGCTATCGTAGCGGTGGGTACGAGTTCGGGTCAGCCCCAGCGCCCCCTGTCCTCCTTCGGCATCAGCCAGTCCAATCACGGAAGCGTCTTCGTCCCCGTGCAGAAATGACCCTGTTTGCCCGCGTGTGAAGCGCATCTCTCCCTCCTCGTATCGTAGCTGGGCGGAGACGGCGAAGAGCGACGGTGTGCCCTCCACGTGGAGCCGGTACCGGATGGTGTCGCCCTCCACAAACGGTCCTCCACTGGACTCGACTGTGAGACGTGTAGGTGTGGTTCGCAGCACACTGTCGGGACGGCTGCTGTAGTTCGCCGCGGTCCCATCTTCGATTGAGGCCATCAGCCGAGGCGCATTCTTCCCGGTGCGCTGAAACGGCGTGGCCCCGAGCCGACCAAACCGGGTGCCGAGGAGCGAGAGATCAAAGCCGTCGATGCGGTCGTCGGTATTTAAATTTGCGTCGGCGTTGTATTCCTCCTCTCCCTCCAGCGTCCCAAACGCGGAGGCCAGGATCGAGAGATCAAACCCGTCGGTCTGGCCATCGTCGTTGATGTCCGCAAGGCCGTATTCCCCGTTCTCTTCGTTCAACTTGGTGCTAAAGTCAACCGTAGCGAGGTCCTGATTGTCGTCGGCATCGCGGATCTTCGCGTCGATGTCAGCGTCGTTGGTCGTGCCCCACCAGTTCTGTGTGAAGTCGAGAGTGGTTTCCCCCGGCTTGTTGCCCTTCTCGACCCGAACATTCCAGTCCTCATTGCCGAGAAGGTCGTTTGAGTTTAGCTGAATGCCAGTCGGATAGGTGTTTCCAGAACCATCCGGATCAATGCGAACACCGACGCTGTGCCGGCTAACGACACTTCCGGTTACCTCCACGTCGGGGGCAGTGCTGCCCTGAGAGCGCACGTTAATGCCCCGATTGCAGGTGGCAATGGTGGAGGTTTTTACAGTGACCTTCGCTCTGTTCTGGATGGCGACGCAGGTCCCCGTGCGCGTACGCTGACCCTCCTGTGCGACCGTGCTCTTGTCGGTGACCTGTAGGGTTGCGTCCGAACCAGTTGCGCGAATACCTTCCGCATCGAAGCTTACAATTCGGCTTCTGAGGAGGTCAACTCGACTATTGCTAACCGAAATGCCCCGCTCACTATCCTTGATGAGGAGTCCTTCCAACTTCGGGTAACTTTCTTGCCCGACTTGCGGAATCGAGTTGATCCGAACTCCCGTTTTAACATTTTGCAAGGTAGCGTTGAGCAGTCGAGAGGTGCGGGCCCCACCTCCCTGTAGCGTGATTCCGCCCCAGCGGTCCACAGGACTCGATTCGTGAAGGCCCATCTGCACCCGGGCATCCTCGGTCCCCTGCACGACAAGACTTCCCTGTGATTCGAAGCCATTTTTGAGAAATTGGACCTCGCTTCCTTGCTCGACAGTGAGGCTCCTGGATTCTTCAAGGACAATGGCCCCCACTACAACGTGTGGACTGTTAGACTGTCGCCATGATCGGGTCTCGCTGATCCGTCCGCTCCAAAAGGTCTGTCCGGCCGGCCCCGTCCGCGTCGGCGACGGGTTCTCCCCCGGCGGACTGTCCCACATCGGCAAAAACTCCACAAACGCCGACCCCCCGTCATCGCTCTGGTCCC
>NCRC01000042.1 GCA_002894685.1 Salinivenus lutea | reverse complement strand
GGGGCTGGGGCAGCGGCTCGGGCAGTTCCTTGGGCGCCTGCACGCGACGACCTGCACGGACGCCACGTTTGCGGATGCCTTCGACAACCGTCCGATGCAGGAGACGCGCTTCGCGGTCCAGTACCGGGGCGTGGCGGACATGCTCGCGACGGGGGGCGTGCCGGACGCCGAGGCCCTGGGCGCGCGGGCCGAACAGCTGGGGAAGGCCTTGCTGGAGCCCGGGCGTTGCCTCACGATGGGGGACCTGTGGCCGCCGTCGGTGCTCGTCGTGGAGGAGGGGATCCGACTCATCGACTGGGAGCTGGCCCACTACGGCCGTCCGCTGCAGGACGTGGCGCACTGGCTCGCGCATCTCTGGATGCAACAGCATCGCGCTCCGTCGGACGCCGTCGCGGAGGCGGTGAAGGCCCACCAAGACGCATTTCTGACGACGTACGCCGACGCGCTGGGCGGGGCCCAGGCGGTGCTTTGGGACGACGCGGAGCGGCGCGACGCCGCCGTTCACTTCGGCGCCGAGATTCTGGTGCGGGCCGTCGGGCCGTTTCAGTCGGGCTACGTCTACGAGGGACTGGCGCCCGAACATCCGGCGGTGCAGGAGGCGGTTGTGACGGCCGCCCGGGTTCTCCGCTCGCCCGAGGCTACGGACCTGCTGTCGGGGGCGCCCCGGAGGCGCTAGAGGTCGAGGTTGGGAAGCGGCACGGGCCGGCCGGACGCTATGTCAATCCACACCAGCGTTGCCTCGCCGGTGGCCACCACGTCCCCGGATGCATCAAGGCGGGCGACGTAGTGGGTGCGGAGGCTGGTCCGGCCGGGCGGCTCGGTGTACACCGCAATGCGCAGCGTGGCGGGATGCCGCACCGGCTGTTCGTAGTCGCACGACGCGTGGGCGAGGACGGGCCCGACGTCGGTAAACACCTCCTCCCCGTGATTCGCCTTCAGCCACTCCACGCGCGCCTCTTCAAAATAGGAGAAGAAGCGACTGTTGTTTACGTGTCCCGCCGCGTCCATGTCGCCCCATCGCACCTCCAGGCGGGCGGTATGGAGATGCTGGGCGGTGTCGGGGAGCGCGTCGGGGCGGTCGGGCATTGGGGCAGGAGGGAGGAGGTGAACATGTCGAGGACGACGGTCCCGTCGACGGCGCTAATACAACGCCATGTCGAAGGTGCGGCGGTGGGCCTGCGTGGCCGGGTGATCTTCCCCGAGCAGCGTAAAGAGAGCGACGCAGGCTTTTCGGGCGCCATCGTCGTCGTAGTCCCGGTTGGTGCGCACCACGTCGATGAAGTGGTCAAGCGCCGTGTCGAAGTCTTGATCGGACAGCGCCCGGATGGCGTCCAGGTAGGCGTCCTTGCCGTCGCCGTCCGGGAGGTCGGCCGGGTCCTCGGCCAGGGTGAGGAGGCGCGTGAGGGTCTGGACGCCGTCGCGGGTCTGCCGCAGGCCCGGATCGGCCACGTCGGCGGCGTCGGCGAGGGCCTCCGCACGCGTCGGGTCTTTGAACGCCAGGGCGCGGGCCATCAGCACCTGCGCCTCGTCGTGGTCCGGGTCGTCCTCCAAAACCGGCCAGAGCTGTTGTTCGGCCTGCTCGTGGTTCCCTTCGTCCAGCAAGGCGCGGGCCTTCTCGATGCGGCTCTTCTCCTCGCTCGGCAGATTCTCCTCCAGCCACTTCGTGATGGCGTGCTCGGGCTTTGCGCCGGTAAACTCCGCCACCACCTCGCCGTCGTCGAACAGCTTGACGGCCGGAATGCCTCGCACGCCGTACGCCTGCGCCGCTTCCTGGTGGTCGTCCACATTGACCTTGGCAAGCGTCCAGTCGTCGGCCGCCTCGGCCAGCGATTCGAGGACGGGACTTAGCTGGCGACAGGGGCCGCACCACGGCGCCCAGAAGTCGACGAGGACGGGCTGATCGGCACTCGCGTCGAGAACGTCATCCTGAAAATCCGTGATTTCGTGTCCCATGGCTCGTGGCGTCTTCGCGTGGATGTGTGAACACTATTTCCACGCACACGCCTTTGGGATGCTTCCCTTCTCCACGAGAGTTTTGCACGGACACGACCCGAGCGTCTCGCGTATAGTGTCCTCCCTTCTCGACCATGTTCAACAGGGCCTTATCTTTCCATGGAGCAGCACAATTCGGTTCTTTCCAGGGCGGACGTCGAGCGCATTTGCGATCACATGAACGCCGAACACGCCGACGATGTATTGCGATTGGCGAGGGTGTTCGGCGACACACCCGAGGCCACATCCGCCCGGATGACGGGACTCGATGCGGAGGGGATACATCTGGAGGCGGTGGCGGGGGGAACGACGGTTGCCCTTCGAATTGAGTTCGATACTCCCCTGCGGACGCCCGACGACGCGCGAACATCCCTGGTGGAGATGGCCATGAAGGCGCGGGAGACGAGTGGACAGTCGTCGAGAAGTGAAAGAGGGAGTACCGGAGGCCATCGGCCAGGGCCTGCCAGCTGGCGTCGAGGATGTTTTCGGACACCCCGACGGTGTTCCAGGCACTCGTCCCGTCGCTGTGTTCGATGAGGACGCGGACGGTGGCGGCGGTGCCGTCCTGCGGCGTGAGGACGCGGACCTTGTAGTCAGAGAGGCGCACGTCGTCGAGGCTCGGGTAGAACGGACGGAGCCCTTTTCGCATGGCGTTGGAGAGGGCGTCGACCGGCCCGTTGCCCTCCGCCACGGCCAGCGTGCGCTCGTCCTGCACGGCTAGGGCGAGGGAGGCCTCAACGGTCTGCTCGCCGTCGTCGTCCTGCCCGCTCCAGACGCGCATCCGGTCGAGCGCGAAAAAATCCGGCACCTCGTCCTGGAGGGTGCGGAGGAGGAGCTCGAAGGAGGCCTCCGCGCCCTGAAACTCGTACCCGAGGTGCTCCAGCTCTTTGATCCGCTCGACGGCCTGCGCCGCATCGTCCGACCCAAGATCGATGCCCAGCTCTTCGGCCTTGTAGCGGATGTTGCTCTTGCCCGACAGGTCGGACACGAGTGCGCGCCGCCGGTTGCCCACGGCTTCGGGCTCCACGTGCTCGTAGGTGCTCGGCTCCTTCATGACGGCCGAGACGTGCACGCCGCCCTTGTGCGTGAAGGCGCTGCGCCCCACGTACGCCGCGCCGTCGTCGGGGTCGAGGTTGGCCACTTCGTTCGTGAAGCGGGACAGGTCCACGAGGGCGTCGAGCTGGTCCGCGTCGACGCACTCGAAGCCCATCTTCAGCTGCAGATCCGGAATGACGGCGCAGAGGTCGGCGTTGCCGCAGCGCTCGCCGAGGCCGTTGATGGTGCCCTGCACGTGCCGCGCCCCCGCCCGCACCGCGGCGAGGCTGTTGGCCACCGCGCACCCGCCGTCGTCGTGGGCGTGGATGCCGAGCGTCGCGTCGAACGCGTCGTGGACGGTGGCGGTGACCTCGTGGATGTCGTGCGGCAGCGAGCCGCCGTTCGTGTCACAGAGTACCAGCGTGTCGGCCCCGGCCTCGGCGGCGGCCCGGAGCGTGCGAAGGGCGTAGTCAGGGTTGTCGGCGTACCCGTCAAACAAGTGCTCGGCGTCGTAGATCACGCGCTTGCCGTGCTCGCGCAGGAAGGCGACGGACGAGCGAATGAGGTCCAGGTTCGTCTCCAACGACACCCCGAGCGCCTGCTCCACGTGCAGCGTCCACGACTTGCCGAAGATGGAGACCACCTCGGTCTCGGCCTTGATGAGCGCCTGTAGGTTCGGGTCGTCCGCCGGGGCGTGGGAGGCATGCCGGGTGGAGCCGAAGGCGCAGATGGCGGCGTGGGGCCACTCCTGCTCCTGGGCATCGTCGAAAAAGGCCTGGTCCTTCGGGTTGGAGCCGGGCCACCCGCCCTCAATCACGTCGATCCCAAACGCGTCCAGGCGGCGGGCGATGCGCCCCTTGTCGCGGGCCGAGAGGGTGACGTGCTCCCCCTGCGTGCCGTCGCGGAGGGTCGTGTCGAAGAGTTCGATTGAGTCTGCCATCTTTTGCGTCTGTGCGTCAGGAAGGGTGGGGGTATGGGCGAGGAAGCCAGATGTCTCGGGCTGCGTGCGTGGGAGCCCATCCACCACGCATCATGTATTCACGCATCACTCGTCACGCATCACGCGTCACGTGACTCACCGCACCGTCCGCGGCGGAGCCGAAGAGGGCGGCGTACTTGGCGAGGACGCCAGTCGTATACTGCGGCTCGGGGGCGGACCAGTCGTCGAGGCGCTGCTCCAACTCGGCGTCGGTGAGGTCGACCGCGAGCGTACGCTCCGCGACATCGATTCGGATCGTGTCGCCATCCTGCACCGCGGCGAGCGGGCCGCCGACGGCTGCTTCGGGGGCGATGTGGCCGATGGAGAAGCCGCGGGTGGCGCCGGAGAACCGGCCGTCGGTGAGAAGCGCCACGTCCTCGGCGTGCCCCTGCCCGTCGCGGGCGGCGGTCACGCCCAGCATCTCGCGCATGCCGGGCCCGCCCTTCGGCCCCTCGTTGCGAATGATGATCGCGTCGCCGGACTCGATGTGGCCCGCCTGCACGTATTCCGTCGCGTCCTCTTCGCTCTCAAAGACGCGCGCCGTGCCTTCGAACGCCCAGTCGTCCGCCCCGGTGATCTTGAGCACCGCGCCGTCGGGGGCCAGGTTGCCGGTGAGGATGCGAATGGCGCCCTCCTCGTTCTTGGGCGCGTCGACCGTGTAGAGGTAGTCCACGTCGAGGTCCGCAATGGCGGGCGGATCGACGCGGTCGAGCGCCTCGGCCATCGTTTCGCCGGTGACAGTGAGGGCGTCGCCGTGGAGCAGTCCGGCGTCGTGGAGCTCCTTCAACACGACGGGCACGCCGCCGACCTCGTGGAGGTCGTTCATCACGCGCGAGCCGCCGGGCTGGAAGTCGCCAATCTTGGGCGTCCGCCGGCTGATCGCGTCGAATTCCTCAATCGAGAGGTCGATGCCCGCCTCCGCCGCCATCGCGAGCAGGTGAAGCACCCCGTTCGTGGAGCCGCCCACGGCCACCTGGAGCGCAATCGCGTTCTCGAACGACTTCTTGCTGAGGAAGTCCGACGGCCGACGCCGCTCCTTGACGGCCTCTACGGTCAAGCGCCCTGTCTCGCGGGCCACCCGGTCGCGGGACTCGTCTACGGCGGGCGGACCCGCGCTCCCCAGCGGCGCAAAGCCGATCGCCTCGCTGATCGAGGCCATCGTGTTGGCGGTGAACATGCCGCCGCACGAGCCGGCCCCGGGGCAGGCGTGGCGTTCGATCTCGTCGAGTTCGTCCTCCGTCATCTGCCCCGTGGCGACCGCCCCGCAGGCCTCGAATACGTTCTGAATCGTGACGTCCTGCCCGCGGTGGTGCCCCGGCATGATGGAGCCGCCGTAGAGGAAGACGCTGGGCAGGTCGGCCCGGATGGCGGCCATCATCATGCCCGGCATGTTCTTGTCGCACCCGCCCATGACAACGAGCCCGTCGAGCCGCTCGGCAAAGGCCACCAGTTCTACCGAATCGGCAATCACTTCGCGGGAGATGAGGGACCCCTTCATGCCCTCCGTCCCCATCGAGATGCCGTCGCTCACCGTGATGGTGCCGAACTCGATCGGCGTTCCGCCCGCTTCGTCAAGCCCCGCCCGTGCCGCGTCCGCAATGCGGTCGAGGTGCACGTTGCAGGGCGTCACGTCCGCCGCCGGGTTGGCGATGCCGATGAGGGGCTGGGCGAGGTCCTCGTCGTCGTAGCCCATCGCCCGAAACATGGCGCGGGCCGGGGCGCGGCCGAGGCCTTCGGTGACGTCTTGGCTTTGGATTTTGGTGGGGTGGCCGTTGGTGGAGGACATTGGCGGAGGAGGAAAGTAGAAAAGAAAGATAGTGCTATTTCCATTGAACGTGATACGTGAGGCGTGAGGCCGCTGTCCCCTCACGTGTCACGTCTTCACGCATCACGTGCCGCTCAGCAATCGGCAAACTCGTTCAGGTACGGCAGCCCCTCCGCGGTCTGCTCCACCTCGTCCATGTAGCTCTTCATGAGGGCGGTGGTGTCCCAGATGCCTTGGAGGAGCGCCTCGCGCTGGGCGTCGTTGATGGTCACGTCGACCGTCTCGTTGCCGACGGTGGCGGTCTGGGCCTCCACGTCGATCGTCAGTTCGAGCGCGGGGTCGGCCTCGACTTGGTCCATGATCCATTCCACAGTCTCGTGGTCGGCGGTGGCGGTGGGGAGGCCGAGGGCCTGGCAGTTGCCGGCGAAGATCTCGGCGAAGGACTCGCCGATGAGGCCGTCGATGCCCCATCGCATGAGGGCCTGCGGGGCGTGCTCGCGCGAGGAGCCGCAGCCGAAGTTCTGGTTTACGACCAGGATGGACGCGTTCGGGAAGCGGTTGAACGGGTGATCATTGAGGGTCCCATCGTCGTCCCGGCGCACGTCGTAGAAGGCGTACTCCCCCATGTTGTCGAACGTCACCTCCTTGAGGAAGCGGGCGGGGACGATCTGGTCGGTGTCGATGTCGTTGCCCCGGACGGGGACGGCCGGGCCGGCGACGGTGGTTACGGTTTTGTCCGTTGCGGTGGGCATATTGAGGGACGTGATGCGTGAAGCGTGGTTCGTGAGGCTGCTTCGTTCTAAGCGATGAACTTTTCCGACTGGCAGGATCAGGTTCCGTCGTCGATTCGGGAAGACTCCCTGTGGGGCATTGAGGCGTATCGGTTGAGTCTATTTGCGTCCGACGTATGCTGGCGGGATATCCGCAAGATCCACGAGGAGTCGAACGCCTACTCGCTTGCGGATCAACTCTACCGGGCCGTCGGCTCAATCAGTTCAAACATTGCCGAAGGATACTCGCGTGGGACGGGGAGGGATCGCGCTCGGTTTTACGAGTACGCCCTCGGTTCCGCCCGGGAGAGCCGAGACTGGTATTACAAAAGTCGATTCATCCTCGGGGAAAACGTTGTGGACCATCGTCTCGATTTTATGACACAGATCATCCGGCTTTTGCTCGTAATGGTGCCCGATCAGCGAGGAGGCGAAATCCGGGAACCCGAAATTCCATACGGTACATCGGAATCGAGTGAGACCGAGCTTCTCGAAGATATTCCGTTCTCGTAGCACACTGCGTGAGGAGTGAAGCGTGATGCGTAAAAAGACTGGCGACTCCTCCAATCACGCATCACTCCTCACACATCACGCAACTTACAGTAGCTTCCGTACATCAGCGACTTCGCCTTCTACCGCCGCCGCCACCACCATCGCCGGACTCATTAGGACCGTTCGCCCATCCTTGCTGCCCTGGCGGCCGATGAAGTTGCGGTTGGACGAGGAGGCGCACAGCTCACGGCCCTGGAGCTGGTCCTCGTTCATGCCGAGGCACATCGAGCAGCCGGCGCCGCGCCAGTCGAAGCCCGCCGCGCGGAAGGTGTCGGCCAGCCCCTCGTCCTCCGCCTGCTGCTTGACGCCCTGCGAGCCGGGGACGACCATTGCCCGCACGTCGTCCGCCACCGGGCGCCCCAGGCGTTCCAGGAGGGAGGCCGCCTCGCGGAGGTCGGTGATGCGCGCGTTGGTGCAGGAGCCGAGGAAGGCGACGTCCACGTCGACCCCCTCCATCGTGCGGCCCGGACGCAGGTCCATGTGATCGAGCGCCTTCTCGGCGGTGGCCCGGTCGCCAGAGTTCATGTCGGCCGGGTCCGGAATCGGCTCCGAGATGCCAATCGCCTGCCCCGGCGTGATGCCCCACGTCACCATCGGCTCGATGGCCGAACCGTCGAACGTCACGGTGTCGTCGTACGTCGCGTCGGGGGCGGAGCGGATGTCCTGCCAGCAGTCGATGGCCCGCTCCCAGGCCGCGCCGCTCGGGGCGTGGGGGCGGCCCTTCATGTACTCGAACGTTGTGAGGTCGGGGTTCACGTAGCCGGCGCGCGCCCCGCCCTCAATGCTCATGTTGCAGATCGACATCCGACCCTCCATGCTGAGGGTCCTGATGGCCGGGCCGCCGTACTCGTACACGTACCCGATGCCGCCCTCCACGCCCAGCTCGCCGATGATTTTGAGGATGATGTCCTTCGCGTAGACGCCCTCGCCGAGCGAGCCGTTCACCTGAATGCGCCGCACGTCCTGCTTCTCCATCGCGATGCACTGCGTCGCCAGCACGTCGCGGATCTGGCTGGTGCCGATGCCGAACCCGAGGGTGCCGAAGGCCCCGTGCGTGCTCGTGTGCGAGTCGCCGCAGACGATGGTCATGCCGGGCTGCGTGAGGCCCTGCTCCGGCCCTACCACGTGCACAATGCCCTGCGCGCCGGAGGTGGGATCGAAGAAGGTGATGTCGTACGCCTCCGTGTTCTCCTCCAGCTCTCGCAGCATCGTTTCGGCCTGCCCGTCGCTGAAGGGGCGCGACAGGTCGGACGTGGGGATGATGTGGTCGGTGGTGGCGTAGGTGCGGTCGGGGAAGGCCACCGACAGGTCGCGCTCCTCGAGCATCCCGAACGCCTGCGGGCTCGTCACTTCGTGGATCAGGTGCAGGCCCACGAACAGCTGCGTTTCGCCGGTGGGCAGCTCGCGGACGGTGTGTTGGTTCCAAACGTTGTCGTAGAGGGTGCCGGTGGACATCGGAGGGGATGGGCAGATTCGAAAGCGGACGCTGATATTCGGGGCAACGTGATGCGTGAAACGTGATACGTGAGGGAGGGGCAGCCTCACGCATCACGCGTCACGGTTCATTCGAACGCAGTCATAATGCCGTTTTGGACGAACTCGACGGACTCGGTGTGCTCGCGGGCGGCGGCGAGGCGGTTGAGGGCATCGACGTAGGCGTCGGCCGAGGCACGGACGACGTCGGTGTTGCGGGCCTGCCCCAGAAACTCGTTCTCGCCGTAGCGGATGGTCACGTTGACCTCGCCGAGTGCGTCGGCCCCTTCGCTGATCGCTCGGAGGGCGAAGTCGACAAGCGTGTGGGGTTCGTCGACCGCATGATCGAGGGCTCGATAGACGGCCTCGACCGGTCCGTCCCCGGTGGCCTGCTCTTCCCGCACCGACCCATCGTCCCGAAGGAGGCGTACAGAAACCTGCGGGGCCTCGTCGGTCGTGATCTGCACGGAGAGGTGATCGAGGCGGTAGGCGGGTGTGCCGCCGTTCGTCGCGGCGCCGTTGTCGGGCAGGCCCGTCGCTGTTTCGACTGCTTCTGCGCCGACGTCCTCCATCATCTGCTCCAGGTCCTCCTCGAAGACCTCCTTCTTGCGGTCGGCGAGGTCGAGGAAGCGCTGGTAGATCTCGTCGCGGTGGGCGTCGGGGACCGCGTAGCCCAGCGCCTCCAGGCGGTTGAAGAGCCCGTGGCGGCCCGAGTGGCGCCCCAGCCGAATCTGCTCGGCGTCCTGCCCCACGTCCGCGGCGGACATAATTTCGTAGGTCGTCCGCTCCTTGAGCACGCCGTGCTGGTGGATGCCGGCCTCGTGGCTGAAGGCGTTGCTCCCCACGATGGCCTTGTTCGGCTGCACGGGGAAGCCCGTCGCCGCCGAGACCAGCTGACTGGTGGGCGTCAGGTGCTCGGTGTGGATGTCCGCGGTCACGTCGAACTCGTCCGCCCGCACGGTCAGCGCCATCACGATCTCTTCCAGGGCGGCATTGCCGGCCCGCTCGCCGATGCCGTTGATCGTGCACTCCACCTGTCGGGCGCCCGCCTGTACGCCCGCCAGCGTATTGGCCGTGGCGAGGCCGAGGTCGTCGTGGCAGTGGGTGGAGAGGGTCACCGCCTCCGGATCGGGCAGGCAGTCGACCACCGATCCCAACAGATCAGCGTACTCCGACGGGGCGCAGTAGCCGGTCGTGTCGGGGATGTTGATGGTCGTCGCCCCGGCCTCGGCCGCCGCCTGCACGATCTCGCGGAGGAAGCCGCGGTCGGTGCGCCCGGCGTCCTCGGCGCTGAACTCGACATTGTCGGTGTAGGTGAGGGCCTGCTCGATGGCGCGGACGGCGCGCCGGATGATCGCCTCGCGCTTCTCGGCCATCGTGTCGCCGAGGGCATCGAATTTCGCCTCGATGTGGACGTCGCTCGTGGCGATGAAGGTGTGGAGGCGCGTATTCGTCCCGTCGGCCAGCGCCTCGCCGGCGGCGTTGATGTCGTCCTCCTTCGTGCGGGCGAGGGCGCAGGTCACAAGGTCGTCCACCTCGGTGGCGATGCGGGCCACGGCCTCGGTCTGGGCGGGCGACGAGATGGGGAAGCCGGCCTCAATCACGTCCACGTTCAGGGCCGCCAGCTTGTGGGCGATGCGGACCTTTTCGGGGACCGTCATGGACGCGCCGGGCGCCTGCTCGCCGTCGCGCAGGGTGGTGTCGAAAATCGTAATGGAGTCGCTCATCGGTTGGGTCGTACGCTGAATTCAGGTCGTCGGGAAGCAGTGTGGGGGACGGAGGAGCGTCCGGACGCCGCGTTGGTCGTCGCGTCCGGACGCTCGATAAGGTGCAGGCTGATTCGGCCGTGTAGGCGACGTGCTTCCGGACCCAGCGGTGGGCCATCAAGTGGCGGGGCATATTTCATGTGGCAACCGGGCTTCGTTTTGATTCTGGGGCTGTCTCCGTTTCTCGCTCTTCCGAGGTGGGATCAGGGCGAAGGTCTTGCTTCAATTTCTGCGTGTGGTGATCATTTTGGCTTGACCCAAAATGATCGAAAAGGTCAAGGCTGTGAAGAAAAAGCCTGACGGCACTTCCGGCTCTGCTGAAATTTATCAAACTCACTCGCAGGCTCGTTCAAACATGATAAATTTCGGTCGCTTCACCTCCCGTGCCGTCCAAGACGGCTTTTTCTTCAAGGCCATCTGGATACAGATGCAGTGCATGAAGCCAATTCTCGCGCCTCATTTAAATTCATGGGAGGGAGGCCGACGTATTCTTTTGTGCGTGTTCGGCGGCGCGGGTGGCGACCTCGTGGCCGAAGGTGGAGGTTGAGGCGGCGTCCTCGTCGTCTGCTGCGAGGTCGGCGGTGCGGAATCCGGCGTTTAGGGTGGCGTCGACCCCGTGCCGGACGGCGTCGGCGGCGCCGGGCTCGCCGAGTTCGTCGAGCAGGAGGGCGGCGCTCAGCAGGGTGCCGATGGGGTTGGCTGTGTCCGCCCCGGCGATGTCCGGGGCGCTGCCGTGGACCGGTTCGAAGAGGCCCACTGTGCCCCCGACGCTCGCAGACGGCAGCAGGCCCAGCGAGCCCGGAAGGGCGGCGGCGAGGTCCGAGAGGATGTCGCCGAACAGGTTGCCCGTGAGCACCACGTCGAACTGCTGCGGGTCGCGGACGACCTGCATCGCCGCGTTGTCGACGTACAGGTGGCGGAGCGTCACGTCGGGATAGTGCTCTTCACCGACCCGAGTGACGACCTCGCGCCAGAGCTTCGACACCTCCAGCACGTTGGCCTTGTCGACGGACGTGACGTGCCCGTCGCGGCGTTGGGCGCGCTGGAAGGCGACGTGGGCGATGCGTTCGATTTCTGCCTCGGTGTACACCATCGTGCTGCGGGCGCCGTCGTCGGTGCGGCCCTCGGGGGTGCCGAAGTAGATGCCGCCGGTGAGCTCGCGGACGAACAGGAGGTCGGTGCCGCCGACGCGGTCGGGGCGGAGGGGGGAGGCCGACGCCAAGGCCTCCGGGACGCGGACGGGGCGCAGGTTGGCGTAGACGCCGAGCGCCTTGCGCAGGGCGAGGAGGCCGCTTTCGGGCCGCTGGTCGCCGGTCGTGTCGTCCCATTTCGGCCCGCCGACGGCGCCGAGCAGGACCGCGTCGCTCTCCCGGCACGCCGCTCGGGTGTCGTCGGGAAACGGCACGCCCGTCTCGTCGAGCGCTGCGCCGCCCATGGGGTGCTCCTCGGCGGTGAAGGCGAAGTCGTGCGCGGACGCCACGGCGTCCAACACGCGAAGCGCCTCCCGTGTGACTTCGGGGCCGATGCCGTCTCCGGGGAGCCAGGCGATTTTGTACGATTTCGTCTCTGTCATTTCGGGGGGGCAAATGAGTGAAGGCGGTGCGCGCATCTGACCGTGCATGGATCTGGACGTATGGGAGGGTAGGAGATGCTTAATCACGCACGACCCCACAGACTCCCACACGCCCCCACCCAGAAGTCAGGCAGACTCCGTCGTCGAGGCCTCGACGTCCTCGGTTGCTTCTCCGTTCTCCGACGCCTCGCCGTCGTTCAGCCACGGCATCATGCCGCGCAGTTTTTTGCCGACCTGCTCGATCGGGTGCTTTTCCAATGCCTCGCGTTCCTGCTGCAGTCGCGGCGCCCCTCGCTCATATTCTTCGATCCATTCGTCGGCGAACGCGCCGGACTGAATCTCGCCGAGGATGTCCTTCATCTCGTCGCGCACGTCGTCGTCGACCACGCGGGCACCGCGCGTGTGGTTGCCGTACTCGGCCGTGTCGCTGACGGAGTGGTTCATGTATTCGAGGCCGCCCTCGTAGTAGAGGTCGACGATCAGCTTCAGCTCGTGGAGGCACTCGAAGTAGGCCAGCTCCTCCGGATAGCCGGCGTCGACCAGCGTCTCGAAGCCCGCCTGGATGAGGGCCTGCGAGCCGCCGCAGAGTACCGCCTGTTCGCCGAAGAGGTCGGTTTCGGTCTCGTCCTTGAACGTCGTTTCGATGACGCCGGCGTGCGTGCCGCCGATGGCGTCGGCGTAGCTGATGGCAAAGTCCATCGCGTCCCCGGAGGCGTCCTGCGCGACGGCGGCGAGGCACGGCACGCCGCTGCCCTGCGCGTAGGTGCGGCGGACGAGGTGGCCGGGCGATTTGGGCGCCACCATGAATACATCCACGCCCTCGGGCGGCTCGATGCGGCCGTAGTGCACGTTGAAGCCGTGCCCAAAGCCGAGCGCCGTGCCGGGCGTCACGTGCTCTTCGATCTTCTCCTCGTACACGTCCTTCTGGTGCTGGTCCGGGATGAGGAGCATCACCGCGTCGCCCCAGGCGGCGGCCGCGTCGACGTCCATCACCGTGAGGCCCTGCTGCTCGGCCTTTGGGCGAGAGGAGGAGCCGGGGCGCAGGCCCACGGCCACGTCGACCCCGCTGTCGTGGAGGTTCAGCGCGTGGGCGTGGCCCTGGCTGCCGTAGCCGATGACGGCCACCTGTTTGTCGCGGATGAGGGAGGGATCGGCGTCGTAATGGACGTCCATGGGGAAGAGGGATTGGTGAGTGCGGAGAATGACGTCGGGCCGGTGTGGCCGTTCGTGTTGCGTATTTCGTGCTGCGTATTTCGTATTGCGTCTTGCGTAAGGCGTGAAACGTGAGCCCGGTGCGGTCAGTCGTCTGCCGTGCCGTTTTCCGAAGAGGCGGCGGCATCGGCGGAGGCGAGGGGGTTGGGGGCCTCGTATTCCAGGTCTCGATGCATTGCCACCTGGCCGCTGCGCGCGACTTCCTCGATGCCGTGCTCTTCCATCATGCCCACGAAGGCGTTGATCTTCTTATTCGGGCCGGTGACCTCCAGGACCATCGTTTCGGGGGTGACATTGACCACGCGTCCCCGGAAAATGTCTTTGATGTCGAGGATTTCCGGACGCGTCTCGGAGCTGTACTGCACCTTCAACAGGCACAGCTCGCGCTCCACGTGCTCCGCGTCGGTCAGGTCGGTGACGTCGTAGGTGTTGACGAGGTTGTCGAGCTGGCGTGTGATCTGGGCCACGATGCGGTCGTTGCCCACGGTGACGAGCGTAAGGCGGGCGACGGACGGCTCGTCGGTTTCTCCCACCGCGACGCTCTCTAGATTGAAGCCGCGGGCCGAAAACAGATTCGTGACGCGGTTCAGCGCCCCGATCGTGTTTTCGAGTGTGACGGCGATGATGTGCCGGTGCTCCTGTTCGGTTTCGTCCTCCTCTTCGGGCAGGAGCGGCTCGCCGAACTTGCGCTTCCGGCGGATCTGCTGGCGGGTGAGGGTGGCTTCGTCAGACATGAGGCTGCTGGGGTGTGAGGTAGAAGCTGTTCTTCGTGCGGAGTATTTCGTATTTCGTGTTGCGTATTCTCAGCAGGATCTTTTACGCACTACGCACTACGCACTAGCTCTCCGCGATCTTCTCCTTGTTGAACATCTCCGTGAGCATGTCGTCGCTGGCGGCGCCGGAGGGGACCATGGGGAACACCATCTCCTCCTTCGGCACCCGGAATTCCATCACCACGGGGCGATCGTCCACGGCCCACGCCTGATCGATTACCTCACCGATCTCGTCGGGCGTGGTGGCGCGCAGGCCGACGCAGTGGTGCGCCTCGGCGAGCTTTACGAAGTCGGGGTTCGTCGGCTTCAGGTCGGTGTGGCTGAAGCGGTCCTCGTGGAAGAGCGACTGCCACTGCCGCACCATGCCGAGGTAGTTGTTGTTGAGCACGGCAATCTTGAGCGGCAGGCCGTGCGCCGCGGCCACGCTCAGCTCCTGTGCGTTCATCACGAAGCCGCCGTCGCCGCTCACGCAGACGACGTCCAGGTCGCGCCCCTCCCGCATGCCGAACGCCGCGCCCATCGCCGCCGGCAGGCCGAAGCCCATCGTCCCGAGGCCGCCGGAGCTGATGTGGGAGCGGGTTTTTCCGAACTTGTAATACTGGCAGACCCACATCTGGTGCTGGCCCACGTCGGAGACCATCACGGCGTCGCCCTTCGTCTTGTTGTAGAGCGCCTCCACGACGGACTCCGGCGCGATCTGGTCCTCGTCGTCCGGTGTCTCGTACTCGTACGGCGGACAGTCGGCACGCCACGCGTCGATTTGCGCGAGCCAGTCGTCGGTGTCCTTCGGCTCCACCTTCGGCAGGAGCTGCCGGAGGACGTCCTGCGCGTCCCCGATCAGCGCACAGTCGGCGTACACGTTTTTGGAGATGCAGGACGGGTCGATGTCGACGTGGATGATCTTGGCGTTGGGCGCCCATTCGTCCACGTCGCCCGTTACGCGGTCGTCGAATCGGGCGCCGACGGCCATGATGAGGTCGGCGTTCTGCACGGCCATGTTCGTGTGGTAGAAGCCGTGCATGCCGAGCCAGCCAAGCGCCAGGTCGTCGGTCTCGGGGAAGGCGCCCAGGCCGTGCAGGGTGGTGGTGACGGGGATGTTGGCCTTGCGGGCGAGCTCGGTCAGGGCCTCCGGCGCGTCGGCGTTAATGGTGCCGCCGCCGACGTAGAGGAGCGGCTTGTCGGCGTCCTCAATCATCTTCGCGGCCCGGTCCACCTGTTTCGGCGCGGCCGCCCCCGGAACCGTGTAGCCGTCCAGCCCGGGCTCCTCCGGATACACGAATGGGGCCTCGTCCATCTGCACGTCCTTCGGAATGTCCACGACGACGGGGCCCGGACGACCCGTGCGGGCGATGTGATAGGCCTGCTTCACCGTCGAGGCCAACTCGTTCACGTCCCGCACCAGGAAGTTGTGCTTCGTGATGCTGCGGGTGACGCCCGTCGTATCGGTCTCCTGAAAGCTGTCGTTGCCGATCAGGTGCGTGGGCACCTGGCCGGTGAACACGACGATGGGGACCGAGTCGAGGTACGCATCCGCGATGCCGGTGACCGTGTTGGTGGCGCCGGGGCCGCTGGTGACGAGCACGGTGCCGACGCGGCCCGTGGCCTTCGCGTAGCCCTCGGCGGCGTGGGTGCCGCCCTGCTCGTGCCGGACGAGCACGTGGTCGTACGACGGCTGGATGCGCTCCATCGCGTCGTAGATCTTGATAACGGCCCCGCCGGGGTGACCGAACACGCGATCGACGCCCTCTTCTTCGAGGGCGCGGACGAAGATCTCGGAGCCTTTCAGGGTCGGAGCGTTCACGGCCCCGTTCTGGGACGTAGAGGATCGGGAGGGAGACTGCAAGGAATCCGTGGGCATTGGTCGGTCTTATTGGGCCTGGTGTAGGAGGAACGTCGCGGGAAGCGCCGCGGACGCATGCTTCGGTTGTTCGGGACGCTCAGGAAACACCAATGCCTTGGGGCCTCCGAGGCCGCTGGGGGAGATGCACGGGGCCAAAGGGGGAGGCAGTGGACCAGACACGATGACGCTGGTTGGGAAGTCAGGCATCGGTGGCGAGGGGCCAATCCCCTCGGTCCGATACCGTACGTCATCGATGAGAAGGGATTGGCCGCTGATTTTTAGCTCGGAAGCAGCGCAAGAATAAGAAGGAGCGCAAGGCTCGAAATGAGGAGCGCGTGCGCTTCGACAATCCCTTCGAATGTGACCGAACGGGGGGCCTCACGGACGGATGTCCCGTGCAGGAAGAATCCGACAGCTGGTGGAGAGAGCGTGCGCATGAGGGGCGTTCGGTCTGTTGAGTTGACCCCACGTAAAGAGTCGAGAGAGACGGAGTCAACCGAGGAGCTGTCCTCTGCGTCGGACGAGAGATGAAATCCTCACGCCCCAAAGCGCTTCCGAAGTGGAAGAATTGGGAAGGCCAGGACGAAAATGCGGAGGAAGTGCCTTATTCTCGAAATCCCCCAACATTCTTTCTGTCTCCACAAACGCGTCATTTCACACGTTCTAAATCTTTCCGGGGCGTCGACGAGATGCGCGTCCGGAGTTGTTGGAGGAGCGAGCGGACCTCTCGGTCATTGTACCGCCGGAGGAGCGGAGTGAGGGCCGGTCGAAGAAACGAGGGCCCGGGGACGCGGTAGGTGGCCGCGAAGGTGAACCGTGTGCCCTCCCCCTCTGGATCGAGATACCAGCGGATCGTGCCGTTCAGGTCGCCCGTCATGGCCCACACGATGCGGGAGGGAGGGGCGTAGTCCGTGGCGCGGACCTCCCCCTCAAGGTCGATCCCGTAGATCCTGAAAACGTAGCGGGCGCGGGCCCCTCCATTGGGCAACCGCTCGATGAGGGAGGAGGAGGTGAGGCTGGGCGTGAACGACACCTGGCGCGCCGGTTCGTCGAGGAAGGCAAACACCGCCTCGCACGAGGCATCGATATAGGTGCTGTCGCGGACCGTCAGCATGAGGCAGGGGGGGTTACCGTCGGAAGCGAATGTCCTGAATCCGACGACCGATGGAGAGGAGAAAGCCGCCCGTCATAATGATGATGCCAATCCAGAGCAGGCTAATGAGCGGCTTCGTATAGGCCTGCACCACCACCCATTCCTCGGGCATCACATCGACCCCTTCCACGGCAAAGGTCGCCTTGCCGTTGCTCGCGTTCATCTCCGTGAACGACAGGCGGAGGTCCCAGTCCGCGATGCGGTTCTCGATGTACTGCTGGCTGTTGTCGTTCATCACCATGTAGATGGGCATGAGCGACCGGGTCTCCTGGGTCTGAAGATTGGTGACCTGGAGCTGGGCGCCCACGGCCATCTGTGCGTCGTCGGGCACACGCTCGTGGGAGGAGGACGAGGCGCCGGGCCCCTTCAGCATCGAGAAGTCCTTGAAGGCGATGGCGTACTGCTGGTCGCCCAGGGTGGTAGAATCGCCCCGCGACAGCTGGAACTCCCCGGCGGGCGTCCCCTCCTGCGAGTTCATGCCGGTGGCCTCTTTCGGGGTGACGGCCACGAACACGTCCTTTTCCAGGAAGGTCTTGACGTCGGGGTGCAGGAACCACTGGTCGTTGCTGCCCTGGTAGGCCACCGGGCGCAGGGTGTATGAGCGGTTCTTCGGGTCCGTAATGTCGATAATGTACTGGCCGCGGCCCCGATCCGTCGTGGTCTTCTCGCGATAGGTCACCCGGTAGCCGTTGATGACGCGCGTCTGGTCTTTGGAGACGACAAAGTTTTCGCGCGACATCTGCTCCTCATCGGCCATCTGGGGCTCGTCGAGGCGGGGCAGGGCGCGGTCGAAGCCGTTGGACGCGATGATGCCGAGAATCGTGAGGGCGAAGCCGACGTGGGTGAGGGCGCCCCCGGCCATCCGCGGGTTGCCCCGCAGGACGCGCCACAGCACCGAGCCGTTGCCGAAGAGGGCGAAGAACGACACGAACAGGAGCAGCAGCATCTGAAGCGCCTGTCCGTAGGAGGCCCAGAAGTCCGATAGGCTGCTCGTGAGGCCGGCGGAGGCGGTGGCCGGGCCGCTGGGGGCGGCGCTTGGCAGCACGATGGTTTGTTCGGCGAACGGGGTGAAGACCAGCACCGCGATCGTGCTGATCGTGGCAAACGTGATGGGCTTCAGGAGGACCTGGTTCACGGTGGCCACGTCCATTGTGCGCCACCAGAAGAGCTGACCGAGGCCCGCCAGGAATACAAACCCCAGCGCCAGGGGCAGCGTCCACCGGTTGTAGAACTCCTGCGGCACGGCCGAGGGGTTGTCCCGAAAGATCTGGCCGAAGATGGGGGCACTGGTTCCGAGAATGATGACCGCCGCGGTGGCGACCAGGAATGTCGCGCCGCAGAGCACCATAAACTCGCGGGACAGCGTTTTCGGCTGCTGGTCCGGGACGGGCAACTCGCCGTAGCGGTACACGAACAATCCGATGCCCAGGGCCCCCACCATCAGAATCCAGATGAGGAGCTGGTTATACAGCCCAAGATCCACGAAGGAGTGCACCGACACATCGCCCAGGATGCCGCTGCGGGTGAGGAAGGTCGAGTAGATGACCATGATGTACGCCCCGATGGAGAGCAGGAGGGATGCCTTCTGACTCGACCCGCTCTTTTTCTGGACCAGCATGGTGTGGAAGGCGGCAATCCCCATGAGCCAGGGCACCAGCGAGGAGTTCTCAACCGGGTCCCACGCCCAGTAGCCGCCGAACGAGAGCGTGACGTAGGCCCAGTAGCCGCCCATGGCGATGCCGACGCCCAGGATCATCACGGCGAAAAGGGTCCAGGGGAGGGCGGGGCGCACCCATTGCGTAAACCGCTTCTTCCAGAGCGCCGCGATGGCGAATGCGAACGGCACGACCATCGACGAGAACCCCACAAACAGCATCGGGGGATGGATCGTCATCCAGGGGTTCTGCAGAAGGTCGTTAAGCCCCTGACCATCCGCGGGGATGAAGTCGGGATTTTGCTGGAAGATGGGGGCGTCGGTGAACTTCTCCGCCAAGGTGACGAAGGGAGAGCTTCCGATCTCCACGGGGCCGAATTGCAGCCCGACCACCATCGACAGCAGGAACAGTTGACAGAGCCCGACCACGGCCATTACCGGGGTCTCGTATTCCCGTTGCACGTAGGCGATGAGGGTCCCGCCCACCGCACACATCATCAGAATCCAGAGCAAGAACGAGCCCTCCTGCCCCGCCCAGAACGTGGAGAAGAGGTAGTGGAGCGGGAGGTCGTTCGACGAGTTTTGATAGACGTAGGCGTACTGATACTGATGGTTGAGAATAAACCACCAGAGAATGCCCGACGCCCCGACAACGGCTGCGCTCATGACCGCCCACCCCAGTCGGCCCATTCGTTTCCATGGGCGGGCGGCCTCGTCGGTGCGGGCCGCCCAGAAAAAGGCAAGGGCCGACAGGCCGCACGTTACGAAGGCGACCAGAAGAAGGAGCTCACCAAGGGTGCCCAGCATGT
Organism: Salinivenus lutea; assembly: GCA_002894685.1. Lineage (GTDB taxonomy): Bacteria > Bacteroidota > Rhodothermia > Rhodothermales > Salinibacteraceae > Salinibacter > Salinibacter luteus. Next base: position 1,319 of record NCRC01000042.1, on the reverse strand, counting down.
GTGGGAAGGATTGGGGAACTGATGCGGAAAGGGTCTAAGTCCGGGCGGATTTTACGGTTCCACGGATGGGCCAAGGGGCGGAGGATGACGCTCTGTTTTCACTGGGATTTGCGGCTCCGTTACGTCAGGGGGAGCCGCGGTCCGTGGGCGAGGGGGAGCGAAAGGGAGCGCGCGACCACAGAGTGTACGCCGACGCCAGGGCGTATCCGACGTAGACGACGAGGGCTACGCGTCCGTACATCCCCAGCTGCGTCCACGGCGTGTACGGGTGCAGCAGGCGGGCATACTCCTGAGGCGGACGGTACCAGCCCGTACACACCGCCGAGGGGGCGGACCATACACACGACAGGAGCGGGGCCATGTAGATGAGGCCGGCCACGCTGTACATTGTCGCCACCCCGCGCCATTTTCGGAAGAGAGCCGTTGCCCAGTCGGTGTCTGTCGACGGAGACGCGGGGCGCGAGGGGGCAAGGGCATCGCCCCACCACAGCGCCACGGGAATGAAGGCGCGTGCCGCGTATCCCGTGAGAAATCCAACGGCCCATTCATCGATCCAGAGATACACGGTAATGCCGAGGAGGGCGGAGGCGCGCCAGTAGGCGAGCAGCCGATGCCGCATCCACGGCCGGCGGAGAGACGGCCCCAAGAGAACCAGCGGGGCCACCACCAGCAGCCCCACCGCGAGGAGGAAGTCGAGACGAATCAGCGTTTCGTACTGAGGCATCGGGAGCGGAACGGTGCGACGAACCGGCGTGGGAGGGGACCGTTGATAATATCCATACGATCCGACGTGTGTCCGCCCGACGCTGTATTTTCGACGGCCTGCCCACCGCCTTCGACTGCATCCCATGCCCTCGTCTGTGTTCTCTGGTCTGCCCCGAGCCCGCCTCGGGATGCTGCTGGCGGTTGTCGCGCTGGGCGTAAGTGCGTGTGCGGCCAGCGGACGCTCGGCCGAGGACGACGTGTATCAGCGCGGGGAGGCCAGCTACTATGCGGACAAGTTTGACGGGCGCCCCACGGCCAGCGGTGAGCCCTACGATCCCACGGCCCTGACGGCGGCCCACCGGCGTCTTCCGTTCGGGACGCGGGTGCGCGTACAACGAACCGATACGCCCGATGCCCCGACCGTGGTGGTTCGCATTACGGACCGGGGACCGTTCGCCCACGGGCGTGTCATCGACTTGTCGAAGGCGGCCGCGCGGTCCCTGAACATGATCGGGGACGGGGTGGCGGCGGTACAGCTGGAGATTGTGGAGCGTCCGGCGTCGGCCTCCGACGAGGACTTTTCGACCGGTGGGGGCGGGTGGTAAGCGTTCGGG
>NCRC01000041.1 GCA_002894685.1 Salinivenus lutea | reverse complement strand
CCTCAATGCGCCCCGTGACCACTCGCACGTCCCCCACCCTTGTGCCCCCCTCCTCCACGATCACATCGAGTTGCGCGGCCAGTTGCTCCTGTCGCAGCTGATCGACGCGCTCCTGCAGGCTGTCGCGCTCCTCCTGCAGGGACGCAATCGCCTTCGAGATCGCCTCGGGCCCCGACGCAAACTGCCGACGAGCGCGCGAGAGTTCATCGAGCTCCGACTCGACATGCTCCATCGCGGCCGGCCCGGCCACCGCCTCCACGCGGCGCACGCCCGACGCGACGGACCCCTCGGACAGGAAGCGGAAAAACCCGATCTCGCCCGTAGCGTCGACATGGGTGCCGCCGCAGAGCTCGACGCTGAAGTCCGAGTCAAACGTAATGACGCGCACGCGGTCGCCGTACTGTTCATCGAAGAGAGCCATCGCGCCCCGCTCCATGGCCTCCTCGTAGGGGACGTTGCGCTCCTCCTGCTTCGGAATGTTCTGCTGGATGGCCCGGTTCACCTGTCGCTCAATGTCGCGCAGCGTACTTTCCTCCACCGCATCAAAGTGGCTGAAGTCAAAGCGGAGGCGGGTGGGGGCCACGAGGGATCCCTTCTGCTGCACGTGGTCGCCCAGCGTGCGGCGAAGGGCGGCGTGCATGAGGTGCGTGGCCGTGTGGTGCGCCCGGATGCGGCGGCGGCGCTCCGCATCCACTTCGGCCTCCACCGGCCCGTCCAGTCGATCGGGGAGGTGGTCCACCGTGTGGACGATCCGCTCGCCGGACTGCTGCGCATCTTCCACCCGCGCCTCTTCCTCCCCAAACCGAAGGCGGCCGGTGTCGCCCACCTGCCCCCCGGCCTCCGCGTAAAAGGGCGTATGGCTCAGTTCCACCTCGTACCGCGTGCCGTCCTCCGACTCGACGACGCGCACGGCCCGCACCTCGGCGTCCTCCACGCGGGTCTGGTCGTATCCGACAAAGACGGACGACGCCTCCCCCTCCGTGACCGTCTGCCAGGCCTCCACTTCACTCTGGTTCACGGCAAAGTCTGAGGCATCGCGGGCCCGCTGCTGCTGCCGCTCCATGAGCGTTTCGTAGCCGTCCATGTCGACGGACAGGTCGCGCTCCCGGGCCATCAGCTGGGTCAGGTCGATGGGGAAGCCGTAGGTATCGTGCAGGAGGAACGCCACGGGCCCCGGCACCTGCCCGTCGCGGGCCGTCGCCGCGAACGAACGCAGAATCTCGGGCCGGTCGTCGGCGTCCACAAACGCCTTTTCCAGCAGGTCCATGGCCCGGCTGTCGTTCTGCAGGTCCCCGAGGATCTCGTCGGTCGCCTCCCCGTCCATCCCGTCCAGGTCCTCGATGTACGGCACCACCCGGTCGAAAAAGTCGATCCCCGTGCCCAGCGTTTCCAGGAAGCTTTCCTCCTCGGAGCGAATGACCTGCTCAATGTACTCCTGCTGCTCGGCGAGGCCGTCAAACTGCCCCCCCATCTTGTCGACGAGCGGGTCGACGAGGCGGTGAAGGAAGGGCTCGTCAAGTTCGAGGGTCTGATAGCCGTAGCGGACCGCCCGGCGCAGGATGCGGCGAATGACATACCCGCGGCCCGCATTGCCCGGCATCACGCCGTCGGTGATCGCAAAAGAAATTGCGCGGATGTGGTCGGCCACCACGCGCAGGGCAATCCGCACCCGCTCGCGCTCCTCCGGGTCGTCGAGGGCGATGTCGTCGTAGCCGCGGACGGCGTCGCGGGGCGACAGGTCGGCGGCCCCTTGCAGGAGGGGCGCAAAAAGGTCCGTGTCGTAGGTGGAGGAGACCCCCTGCAGGACGGCCACCATGCGCTCGAAGCCCATGCCGGTGTCCACGTGCTGGTCCGCCAACGGCTCCAGGGTGCCGTCGGTGTGCGCGTTGTACTGGATGAACACCAGGTTCCAGATCTCCATCACCTGCGGGTGGTCGACGTTGACCAGCTCGCGGCCCGGCGTCTCTTCCCGGTCGGCCGCCGGGCGCAGGTCGACGTGCACCTCGGAGCAGGGCCCGCAGGGACCCGTGTCGCCCATCATCCAGAAATTCTCCTTGGAGGGCTCGTACAGCACGTGCGACTCCGCAATGGACGTCTCCTCCAGCCACAGATCGTACGCCTCGTCGTCGGCCTCCACCCCAAAATCGTCGTCCCCCTCATGCACGGTGGCGTACAGACGATCCGGTTCGAGCCCCCACTCGTCCACCAGCAGCTCCCACGACCACCGAATCGCTTCGCGCTTGAAGTAGTCGCCGAAGCTCCAGTTGCCCAGCATCTCGAAGAAGGTGTGGTGGTAGGTGTCGTGCCCCACCTCCTCCAGGTCGTTGTGCTTGCCCGACACGCGCAGGCACTTTTGCGTGTCTACGGCGCGGTCGTAGGGCCGGTCGCCCGTGCCCAGAAAAACGTCCTTGAACTGGTTCATCCCCGCGTTCGTGAAGAGGAGGGTGCTATCGCCCTCCGGCACCAGCGAGGCACTGGGGACGACCTCGTGATCTTTCTCCGCAAAAAAGTCGAGGAAGTCCTGCCGGATGTCCTCCGAGGTGCGGTCGAGCGTGTCGGACGATTGTAGATGCTGATCCATAGAGGGCAAGAGAACCGCGGGTGCGTTGGAATCAATGCGAAAGGGGGTTCGGACGTCCGACCGCTGAAAACAACGGCGACGTACGACCACCGGGTGTACGGGCGAGAGTGGCGAGGATTCCGCTACTGTTTTTCGGCGCTCGGCGTGGCGGGCGACACGTACGGACTGTCCTCCAGAAAAAAGCGCCACTCCCGCTCCACGCCCTTCGAGAGTCCGATGCGGGAGGACGTCCCAATGGGGGCGGCCCGGTCGGCCTCCTCAAAATACAGCGGGGACTGCGTGAGGGGCTCCTGGTGATAGTCGTCGTCCACATCGAACGCCTCCGCCAATTTTCCGGGGCCGTTCGTGAGAGCCACCTCGCGGCGGTCGGCCCCACGCCGTGCCCGCATGCGTTCGGTCCCCTCGAGGGGCTCGACCGCCCGGATGAGCACCGCCCCGCCGGTGCCCTCCGGCTCGGTAACCACGTTCAGCAGCCAGTGCATGCCGTAGATGAGGTACACGTACCCAAGCCCCGGCGCCGAAAACAGATCCGCCGCCCGGCCCTCCCGCCGCAGCGTGTCGGTCTCCGGGTCGTACAAATTCCACCCGTGAAAGGCGGGATCGTCCTGCGTGTAGGCCTCGGTCTCCACGATCCGGCCCACCAGGCGCCCGTCCGTCGGGTGCTCGTGCACCAGTCGATCGCCGAGCAGGGCACGGGCCACGGTCAGGGTCGGCTGCGCAAAAAAGGGATCAGGGCGAGGGGCCATGTCCGAATCGGTTGGTTTGCGGAATCCTCGGTGGTATATTGTGCGGGCGCCGCCCCGTTTCGTCGTGCTGTTCCTCCATGGCCGACCCCGCTCCGTCTTCCGACACCGCCTCTGTTCTCGCCCAGGAGTTCAAGGTGCCTGAGCAGTGTCGCGTTGAGGTCGACGTCCCGGATGTACGCGTGCGGCTGCGTCCCGCCACGACGCCGGAACGCGTATCGGTGGATGTCACGGTGGAGGGGACCCGGGACGCCGGCGCCGACACCGTCGCGGACCGAATGGGCCTCGGCACCCGACAGGTCCAAGACACCATCCGCATTGTGGCCGCCCCGCCCCAGGCGCAGTCGGACTGGTGGCGCTGGCGTCGCCGCACCGACGCCCAGGTGTACCTGGACGTACAGGTCCCCTCGCCCATCGACGCATCGGTGCGGGTCCCCGGCGGCACCCTCGTTGCGTCCGGGTTGGAGGGCACGTTCGACCTGTCGGTGCCCGGCGGGGCCGTGCGGCTGGAGCGCCTCCGCGGACCGGTGGCACTCCGGGCGCGACGAAGCGCGGTGGAGATCGAGGAGGTCGACGGCCCCCGCCTGTCCCTTCAATCGGCCGCGGCCCCCCTCCAGCTCCTCGACATCCAGAGTGACGAACTGAGCATCGAGGCCACCGCGGCGCCCGTCACCGTTCAGCGGGCCCGCGGCACCTGTGAGATTACCGCCCACGCAGCCCCGGTTTCTCTCACCGAACTGAGCGGGCCCTGCCAGGCCGTGGCCCACCGGGGATCGCTCCGGTTTGAGGGCCCCCTCCGGGCCGACACGTCCCTCACGACCATCGCCGATCCGCTGACGGTCCGCCTTCCCTCCTCGTCCGGTGCCGCCCTGGACGCCACGGGCACCGCCGTGCGGCTCGACGACGCGTTCTCGTTTTCCGGCGACCGGACCGCCGCCCCCCTGCAAGGCCTCCTCAATGGCGGAGGGCCGGCCCTCACGCTCCGGGCCGTGCGGGGGCGCATCGACTGCCAGCAGGCGGCGTAGGCCCTACGCCACGCGCTCCACCGGCAGCGCCACGCCGCCGCCCGTGCCGTGGCAGATGGACGCGAGGCCGAGGCTCCCCTCGTGCTGCCGGAGGGCATGGACGAGCGTCACCAGGATGCGGGTCCCGGAGGCCCCAATGGGGTGCCCGAGCGCGATGGCCCCGCCGTGTACGTTGAGCCGGTCGTACGGCACCCCCAGCTCGCGGTGGAAGAGAATGTTGTTGAGCGCAAACGCCTCGTTGTTCTCGAAGAGGTCGTAGTCGTCAATCGACGTGTCCGTCTCCTCGAGCACCTGCTGCACGGCCGGGATCGGGGCCTCCGGAAAGCGCCACGACGCCCCGGCCGACCATTGCCCGCTGCCGACCGTCGCAAGCGGCGTCAGCCCGTGGGCCTCCACCGCGTCGGCACTGGCGAGGACCACCGCCGCGGCGCCGTCGGAAATCTGGCTGCTGTTGCCTGCTGTCAGCACGCCGTCCTCGCGAAAGGCCGGGCTCAGGTTGGAAAGCCCGTCGGCGGTCGTGTCGGGACGAATGCCCTCGTCGGCCTCCAGCGTCTCCGGTCCCTTCCGCGTCCGATACTCCATCGGCGTGAGTTCATCGTCGAAGTGCCCCTCCCGGGTGGCCGCGGCGGCGCGCTGTTGGGAGGTGGCCGCGATTTCGTCGAGGGCCTCTCGCGTGACGCCGACATCGTCGCAGAGGCGTTCGGTCTGCTCACCCATCGCATCCCCACTCATCGGATCGCTCAGGCCGTCGCGGTGCATAATGTCCTGCACCTCGGCCCCGGTGGGGGCAAACTTGTATCCCCACCGGGCCCCCGAATCAAGGTAGAATCCGGCGTCGGACATCGACTCCGTCCCGCCGGCCAGCACAAGGTCCGCCTCGCCCGCCTTAATCATCGTCGCCCCATTGATCACGGACATCATGCTGGAGGCGCACACCATGTCGACCGCGTAGCCGTCGATGCCCTCCGGAATGCCGGCCTGCAGGGCGGCCTGGCGCGGCACCAGCTGGCCGTGGCCCGCGCGGAGCACGTTTCCCATAATGTAGATGTCGAGCGCCCCCCCGTCGACATCGGCCCGGTCGAGGGCGGCCTCCATGACCGGAGCGGCCAAGTCGACGGGCGACTGGTCCTTTAGGGCCCCACCAAAGCGGCCAATGGGCGATCGGACGGCGGCGGCGAGATACACGTCACGCATGACACAAAAAAGAAACTGTGGACGGAGAAGTGAACGACAGATTGTAGGATATCGGGAGCGCTTCCGGAGCGCAAGCGAATTTTACGTTTTCCGCACCCGCGTCTCCCCGCCCCCCTGCCGCGCCCCCTTTACGTATCGGACGCGGGCGACGAGGCGCGAAGTTGCTCTCGGAGCGCCTCCGGATCGGTGACGGGCGCCTCGCACCGAAAGTCCCGACACACGTACGCGGCGGGCTGGCCGTCGAGCGGCGTCTGGGTGTCGGTGAATGGGGCGATGCGCGAAATGGCCACCCGCTCTCCCGGCGGGCGGTGCAGCACCACCGTGTGCGGGTGATAGCCGTCGCGCACCGCCGCCAGGAGCCCCTCGGTTTCGGGATCGTCGCGGGCCCCCGCCACCACGACTTCTCGGGACGCCCCCAGGGCGAATTCCAGACCCGTGAGAAGGGCCGTAGCGCCCGTGGGCCGGCTGCGCACCTGCCGCGCCTCGCCTGCGGCCAGCGAATCGGCACGGTCCGCAAATTCGGTGCGCCCCGTCATGTGGCTGAGGCGCAGGAGATTCTGCAGCTGCATCGAATTGCCGGACGGCAGGGCCCCGTCCGTGGCCTTCTTGGGCCGCGCAATGAGGGGCTCGGCGTCGGCGGCCGTCATGTAAAACCCACTCCGCTCCGCGTCCCAGAACTGGTCGAGGCTCAGCTCCAGGTGCGTGAGGGCCGCCTGCAGCCAGGTTGGGTCGAAGGTGGTCTCGTACAGCTCGGTCAGGCCCCAGACCAGGAAGGCGTAGTCGTCGAGGTGGGCGCGCACGCCGGCCGAGCCGTCGCGGTACCGGTGCAAGAGCTGCCCGTCGTCGTTCCGCATCGTATCGAGCAAAAACGTCACCGCCTCCTCCGCCCTCGTCGCGTAGGCGGGCGCGTCGAAGGCCCGCGCCGCCCGCGCCAACGCCCCGATCATCAACCCATTCCAGTCGGTCAGCACCTTGTCGTCGAGGGTCGGGCGGGGGCGCGTCTCACGATCGGCCCGGAGCGCCGCCCGTGCCTCATCCACCCGGGCCCGCAGGTCCTCCACCGGCACGCCGCGCCGGTCGGCCTCCGCCGCCAGCGACGGCTCCAGGTGCAGCACATTCTTCCCGGTCCGACGCCCGGTGCTTTCGTCCTGGTAGTTGCCCTCCGGCGTCAGGTTGTAGAGATCGATCACGAGCTCGGCCGTCTCCTCGTCCAGCACCTCGCGGACGCGCTCCACGGACCAGACGTAGAAGGCGCCTTCTTCCATTTCCCCCTCCTCATTCCGGCTGTCCGCATCCTCGGCCGAGTAAAACCCGCCGCCGGGGGCCCGCAGCTGCCGTTCCACGTAGTCGATCACCTCCTCGGCCGTGCGCCGATACCGGTGCGCCCCGGTGGCCTGATACGCCTCGGCGTAGGCCCAGACGTGCATGGCCTGGTCGTAGAGCATCTTTTCGAAGTGGGGGAGCAGCCACCGCTGATCGGTCGAGTAGCGGTGAAAGCCTCCCCCCACCTGATCGTAGATGCCCCCCAGTCGCATCCGGTCGAGCGTAGTGGTCGCCATGTCGAGGGCCTGCTCCTCCCCCGTCCGGTGCCAGTGGCGCAGCAAAAAGAGAAGGGTGTGCGGGGACGGAAACTTCGGCGCGCCCCCAAAGCCGCCGTGGGTCTGGTCAAACTGACGGGAGAGTTGGTCGGAGGCCGCCGCGAGCGTGTTCTCGTCGGGCGCCGCTGTCGCCTCCTCCCCATTCTCCGAGCGGCGAAGCAGCTCCGTCACCTCCTCGGCGTCCTCCAGCAGCTTCTCCCGGTCGTTCTCCCACAGCCGCTTGATTTTCGGGACGAGGTCCACCATGCCCGCCTGCTGAAACCGCCCCTCCTTTGGCAGATAGGTGGCCGCGAAGAAGGGCTTGCCCTCCGGCGTGAGAAGGACCGTGAGGGGCCACCCGCCCTGGCCCCGCATCATCTGGCACACCTCCATATAGAGCGTGTCGATGTCGGGCCGCTCCTCCCGGTCCACCTTGATCGACACGAAGGTGTCGTTCATGAGGCGGGCCACGGTCTCGTCCTCGAAGGACTCCCGCTCCATGACGTGACACCAGTGGCAGGTGGAGTAGCCAATCGAGAGGAAGATGGGCTTGTCCTCGGCCCGCGCCGTTTCAAACGCCGCGTCCCCCCAGGGGTACCAGTCGACCGGATTGTCCTTATGCTGGCGAAGGTACGGGCTCTGCTCGTCGGCAAGACGGTTGGACATGAGGTCGGAGAGATGTGGACGAAGAGAACGGGACGGCTCCAACGTCTGCCGCCCCGCCCCGTTCGCCGCCTCGCTCCCCGCCTACAGGACCTGCCCAAAGTGGACGGCGTTGAGGAAGAGGCCGTTCGTTCCGTACCAGAACGCCCGGAAGTTGGGGTTGTCCATGAACAGGATGACCTGTCCCCCGCCCACCGCGTGCGCCTCAATCGACGCCGCCCCGGCGGCCACCTCTTCCTGGTCGTCGGAAAGATACCCGCTGAGGCGGGGCGTCTCGTCGTAGGTGCCCACGCTGGCGCCCGGCTCGTCGCTCGGGTCGTAGAACCCGGTGCCGACGCGGAAGACCGGGACCGTCTCGTCGTAGCCGTACGCCACGGGATGCGTGTTGTCGAGATTCGCCTCAAAGATGGAGCCGCCAATGCCCTGCGCGCCGTAGGCCTCCGGGAGGTCCGCGTAGTCCTTCTGCCGAACGAGCGAGTCGACATCGACGTCGCGCGCCTCCAGGTCCACAAACTCGTTCTCAATGGGCCATTCGACCCCGTCCTCGATCCCGATGAGGGTTCCGCCCGACTCGACCCAGTCCCTCACCTGGTCGGTGGGCAGATCGTCGTAGTCGCCCCCGGCGAGGATCATCGTGTTGTAGCGGTCGAGGTCCGCCGCGGAAACGTCCGAGATGTCCAGCAGCGAGACGGGCACGTTCATGCGCTCACTCAGCAGGTGCCACACCTCCCCGGCATTGTAGGGGCTGGCTCCGCCGTACCGAGAGCCGCCGCCCGTTCCGGTGAGGATGGCGGCCTTGGGGGGCTCCAGGATCTCAGAGCCCGTGCTCCCCAGGTCCGGCCCGCGGGGCGTCAGGCCCTTATCCACGGCGTAGATGTCCACGTAGTCCTGCGCCGCCATGCGCTGCACCACCTGATGCACGGTGTCCGGAGACACGCCGCGCTGCTGCACCTGAACGACGATGGCCCCTCGTCCGAAGGACTGCGTCGATCCATTGACGCGGGCCGTGAAGGGGTCGGACATCACCCGGGGCCGAATGTCGTTGTTGTGCAGCCGCTGCACGGCCCGCGGGGCAAAGTAGCGGCCCCACGGCAGAACGTACGTGTACTGCGAGCGCCCCCCAATCACTTCGCCGGACTGGTAGCTGACATCATCGAGCGGCTGCCCTTCGCTCGGGGCGTCCGACACCTCCGCGTACTCCACCCCAAACGCCAGCGGCAGCGACCAGGTGGACACATCGTAGAAGATGGAGTCGGGGTAGGACGAGGTGCGCTCCATCGCGGCCTTCACGAAGCGGCCCTGGGGCTGGTCGAGGGGAACGGTGTACGCCGACCCGGGCTCGAATGTCTGCCCGTCGGCCTCCACGGTCTCACTCAGCTGGTACATCTGCACCTCGTGGCGATCGAGGACCTGGGCCAGGGCCCGCGCCTGCGTCGGCTGCTCGGACTGATCGATCACAAAGGCCTCGGTGTCGGTCTCCTGCAGGGCCTCGTCCCGATTCGCCATAAAGTCGCGCTGGTACTCCAGCAGGTCGGTGCGCATCTCCACCACCGCCCGCATAGTCGAGAGCGACGTGAGGAACTGGTTGCGGATGGTAAAGTCGTAGCTCATCTCTCCCTTGCTCGTCTCCCGCTTCAGGGCGCGGGAGGAGGCCTGCTCGAAGAGAATCCCAATCGAGCCGTTGATGTCGGGGTACGTCGAGCCCTTGCCGTAGTAGAAATCGTCGAACGACTCCCGCGTGTAGTACAGCGACCCAATCTGCTCCAGGTAGCTCGCGTGGCGCTCCGCGATGCGTCCGGTCAGCTCCTGGTTGATCTGCGGGGTGTTCGGGTTCGTCCGGCTCTGCACCCCCGGCTGGAAGAAGTACGTGGCTTCCGACCCCATCTCGTGGAAGTCGGTGAGCACCTGCGGCTTCCAGTCGTGAAAGTAGTCGATGCGCCCCTGCGAGGACGGGTGCTGGACCGGAAGCCAGTCACGGTTGAGGTCGAACCAGTAGTGGTTGGTGCGCCCGCCGGGCCACGTCTGATTGTGTTCGCGGTCCTGCGGATCGGCCGTGGGCGTGCCCCCCCGATTGCCGTTCACCCAGTCGACGAATCGGTCGCGCCCGTCGGGGTTGAACATCGGATCGAGGAGGGTGACCGTATTTTCGAGGGCCGCCTCCACGCCGGGCCCCTCGCCCGCCGCCATGTGGTACAGGAAAAGAAGAGCCGCCTCGGTGCCACTCGCCTCATCGCCGTGGATACTGTAGCCCTGAAGCACCACCGCCGGGCGGTCCTCCAGGTCGGCATCGGACACCTGTCCGGGCTGCAGGACCGCCTGCCGGTTGGCCTGCCGGATCTGCTCCAAGTTGTCGTGATTGCCGGGATCCGTCACGATGGCGTGGATGAGGCGACGCCCTTCGTAGGTGCGTCCGTGCGATCGCAGGTCGACGCGGTCGCTGGCCTCCGCAACGGCCTCAAAGTAGTCGACCACCTGGGCCGGACGGGTGTGCTGCGTCCCGATCTGGTGACCAATGACTTCTTCCGGGGTGGGAACCGCGTCGTTGTAGCTGTCGGTGCCCGGGAGCGGCGTGTCCATTGAGAACGGAAGCTCCTGCGCACCTGCGGGAACCGCAAGGCAGGCGGCGAGGACAACACAGACGGTGCCTCGGAGAACAGAGCGGAGTGACATGAGCAAACGGTGGAATCTACGGGGAAAGAGCTATCGTTCGAACAAGCAGGTCTCGCAACCGGCGACAGTATAGGAACTGCGGATGGAAAGGTGAAACTGATGGGGTGGGTCCAATTTGTCAGCCGTCGGGCCGCACCAGGCCGACGTGGACGTCCATGACATTGGTGTGGGTCGGGCCGGGGCGAAGCAGTTGGCCCAAGGCCTCAAACACGGGATACGAGTCATTCCGATCGAGATGCGTCTCCGGATCGTGTCCGGACTTGCGGGCCTGCCGGGCGGTGGCCGGCGTCCCCCAGGCGCCCGCGGCATCGGTCGGGCCGTCAATCCCGTCCGTGCCTCCACTCAGAAAAACGACGTCGCGGGGGTCCCCATCGAGCACCTGGGCCGCCGAAAGCGCGACCTCCTGATTTCGCCCGCCGGTCCCGTCGCCCGTCACAGTCACCGTCGGCTCCCCGCCCCACAGCCAGCACGTGGGCCGGTCCACGTCGGCGTCCCGGAGCCGGTGCCCATGCCGTGTCCCGACTGATCGGGCCTCCCCCGTGACCCCCGGTGTCACCGACCGCACCTCGTACCCCCGGTCCTCCGCGGCCGTCCGAGCCGCCGCCAGGGCAATCTCATTCGTTCCGATGAGGGTCGTCTGCGCCGTGTCGAAGCAGTCCGCCTCCGCCGTCGGGGTGTCGGGGTGTCGTCCGTCGGCCCCCTCGGTGAGGTGCGTGCGCACCGCTTCGGGGATGTCGTGCCACAGATCGGCCCTGTACAGCGCCCGAACCGCGTCCGCGTAGGTCGTAGGATCCGGCACCGTCGGCCCGCTGGCGACCGTGGCGAGGTCATTCCCCACGACATCCGACACCACGAGCCCGGCGACGTCGGCCGGGGCGGCGATACGCGCAAGCTGCCCCCCGCCCAGCGCCGTCAGGTGCTTCCGGACCGCATTCATCGAACTGATGGGCACCCCGGCTGTCAGGAGCCGGTGGTACGTCGTGCGGAGGTCCGCCCGGTCGAGGCCTTCGGCCGGGAGCGTGGCTAGGGCCGTCCCGCCCCCCGACACGAGAACCAGGAGCAACTCCCCGTCCGTCGCGGCCTCGGCCTGGGCGCGCAGCCGACGGGCCGCCCGAACGCCGTCCGCCGACGGGAGCGGATGTCCTCCGGTCTCCACGGCAATGCGCTCCGGCGGCGGGAGCCGATCCGGGAAGGACTCGGGATAGCCCTCCGGGACGATCACGAGCCCCTCCGCCTCCCATCCCGCGCCCTGCGCCTCCAGCTGGCCCGCCATCGCCATGGCCGCCTTCCCCATCCCGACCACCCGCACCCGATCGTACGCCTCCGGGGCGCGCCGCGCCCAGTCGTCCGCCGCCAGGGGCGTCAGCAGCCGATCGGCCTGTACCCGGCGCACCGCCGCCCGAAACAGAGCCGTAGCGTCACGCACACATCGAGGCTCCCGGTCGGTCGAGGGCATGCGACAGCTGGTCTGTGAGGCAGGACACGATCGGCTTCTCCCCCTCCTACCCAAAGGTCTCCTTTCGCTGCTTCATGGCCTGCTGCGCATTGCGCTGAAGCCACTGCCCGAGCTGCATGGCGTGCTCCGGCGTCATCACCAGGGACGCCTGCACCTCGCGGGTCAGCTCTCCCCGGGAGACCTGGCCACTCTGCTCCCGGAGGTTGACCTGCCCATTCTCGTCGATCTGGTGACTCACATGGTGCGGAATGCTGGCCCGCTCGACGTACAGATTGGCGACGACCGAGGCCCCGTCGGGGGTAGGTCCGCCGTGGGCGCCGGTCGCGGCAAGGGTCCGCACGTCGTCGGTGTCTTCGTACACGAAGGTGACTTCATCGGGGGAATCGTCGGACATGGTGGCGAGCGGATCGGTGGACAAAGAGTGATCCCGACAGGCGCCAAAAACGCAGGCCGGGCGGGGGGGTCGATCTACCATCGCCGCCGGCAATCGTTCGGAGCCCGTCCCCCGCTCCGCCTGCATCACGTTTTGGCGGAACTGCCCAGACCGACGAGTGTGCAGCATCCTGCACGACGCCGCCCCACAGCTTCCGGTCCCCTATGGACGATTCGTCTTCTTCCGCCCCCTCTGCTTCCCCCGACATTGGCACCCTGCACGTCCTCACCGACTATCACCTGCAGCAGGAGCACGCCCACGAAGAGCTGGCCCGCATGGCGATTCGGGGCGGGGCCGACAGCATCCAGTTTCGGCAGAAGCACGGCGGCATCCAGAACATCCTCATAGAGGCCCGCTCGGTCGCCGATGTCTGTCGAGACGCCTCCCTTCCCCTCATCGTCGACGACCGGATCGACGTGGCGCAGGCCGTCGACGCCCCCGGCGTCCACCTCGGCCAAAATGACTTTCCCGTCGACGCGGCCCGAGACATCCTGGGCCCCGACGTGCTGATCGGGGCCACCGCGACCAAGCCCGGGCAGGCCGCCGACGCGTACGAGCAGGGAGCGGACTACATCGGATTCGGCCCCGTTTTTCCGACCACCTCGAAGCGAAACCCCAAGTCGGTAAAGGGCCCCGAAGGCCTCGCCGACGCGTGCGAATCGGTGCCCATTCCCGTCATCGCCATCGGGGGCATCACCCACGACCGGGTCCGCCCCGCGCTGGAGGCGGGCGCCCACGGGGTCGCCGTCCTATCGGCGGTCGCCACCGCCACAGACCCTGAACAGGCAACGGCTCGCTTCCGCGCCGCCATCGACGGATTTACCAAACGATCGGAGTAGCGCTACGACGCGTCGGCCGCCCGGATCGCCTGGACCAGCGCATCCGGGGTGGGCGCGTCGGCAACGGCCGCGACCGTGTGCCCGGCCGTCCGAAGCACGCCGGCGGTGGTCGGCCCGATGGCCGCGAGTCGATAGGACGCGATCGGGACGTTGGCCGCCACCAGCGCCTCCCGCCCCGAGGGACTGAACACGACGAGCCACCCGGCCTCCGCGGGGGGCGGAAGGTCCAGCGTTGACCGCGTGTGCGTCTCGTAGACGACCCGCTCCTCGAACGCGATCCCTCCCTCGCGAAGCCCCTCCGGAAGCGTGTCGCGCCGGCGGTTGCCGGAGAGGAAGAGCAGCGCTCCCTCGGGGGCCTCGCTCACGATGTGGTCGACAAGGGCCGCCGCCGTCCCCGTTTCCTCCCCGTGCACCTCCAATCCCAGCTTCCGAAGCCAGCGCCCGGTCTTGGGCCCCACCGCGTACGCCCGGCGCCCCCGCCATTGCGTCCGTAGCGACGGCTCGGCCCGGAAGGCCTGGTGCAGGGCGCGCCCCACCCGCGGACTTGTCGCCACCAGCGCCGCGTACTCCGCCCCCCGGCGCAGATGCTCCCGGAGGGCGTCCTGATGCGGAAAGGCAAACCGAAGCACAGGCTCACAGACGGCCGCGAGCCCCGCCTCCTCGAACGCCTGCAGGTAGGGGTCCGGCTCGTCGGGCGAGCGGAGAAGAACGACGTCGGTCACACTCATGGCCACGTCGGGCGACTGCGGGGGAAATGATCGAGGGGCCTACGGTCGAAACGGGGAGGCCCGGTTGACCTGATCTCCCAGGATGCGGTCGAGGACCTCCGCCCCGCCCTCGGCCAGCAGGGACTGCGCCAGCGCCCGCGCCTCCGCCGGCCCTTCCTCCGGGGCGCACGACCGCTGCCCGCGGTAGTGCTCGCTGCCGTCGAGCGCCGCGATGCAGGCGTCAATCTGTAGCGTGTGGTCCTCCGTGAGGCGCGCCCAGGCCCCCATCGGCACCTGGCACCCCCCCTGCACCTCCGCAAGGAAGGCGCGCTCGGCGTCCGTGGCGTAGCCCGCCGCGGCGTCGTGGAGCACCGTGTGCAGCCGGTCGGCGAGGGCCGGGTCGTCCGCCGCACACGCAATGCCCAGCGCCCCCTGCCCCACCGCGGGAATCATGATCTCGGGGTCGATGTGCTGGCGGATGCGGGCCGACAGGCCCATGCGAAGCAGGCCGGCCACGGCCAAGACCATGCCGTGCCAATCGCTGGCATCCAGCTTGTCGAGCCGCGTGTCCACGTTGCCCCGAACCGGCACCACCTCCAGGTCGGGCCGCCAGGTCCGCAGTTGGGCGGTCCGGCGGAGCGAGGCCGTGGCCAGCGTGGCGCCCTCGGGAAGGTCGTGCAGGTGCCCGTCGAAGGACGGGTGGGACACAAATGCGTCCAGCGGATTCTCACGTTCGGCCACCGCGGCCAGCTGGATGCCCTCCGGGACCGTCGACGGAATGTCCTTCAGCGAATGAACCGCAAGGTGAATGTCTCCGGCCAGCAGGGCATAGTCGAGCTCTTTCGTAAAGACCGCCTCGTCGCCAATCTCGGAAATGGCCGTGTCGCGCGCCTCGTCGCCCCGCGTGGAGATGGTCTCGATCAACACGCGATGGCCCCTCGCCTCCAACTTCGACTTGACGTAGTTGGCCTGCCAGAGGGCAAGCGTACTGCCCCGAGTGCCGAGCACGAGGGGATCGGGGACGGCGGGACCGGAATCGGAATCAGACACAGAAAGGATGGTCAAGCAACAAGACAACGAGCGCAGGAGGCCGGACCGATGGCACGTTACCCCTCACGCGCAGCGGGGGCCTCCGATTGGGTCATGCGCAGGGCCTCATCGAGCGTGTCCTCGTCCGCGTCCCCCGGATCGTGCGTGAGGTACGGACACGTCGACGGGGCGTCCGACAGAGTGGGTTGCGCCTCGTCCGAGGGTTCCTGCAGCGCCCGCCCTTCCTCTTCCGAGGGCGCAAAGAGCGCATGGAGCAGCTTGATCCCCTGAACGAAGTCGATGCTGTCGGGGTCGACGTTCTTGAGCCGAACGATCGGAACGGCCAGAAGCTTCTGCATGATGGACTTCGTGAGCTGCTCGACCTCGGCCCGGTCCATGTCCGTCCGGTGGGCGTGGCGCTCCACCTCCTGCTCGCGGATCGCATCGAACGTCTCGCGAATGGCCTGAATGGCCGGCTGCAGGGCCTGCTGGTGAAACACCCAGGTCACGAAATCGCTCAGGAGCTCCTCGCAGATGTCCTCGGCCGCCGGCACGGCCGTCTCGCGACGCGCCTGCACCTCCTCGGTCCACTCGTTCAGGTCCTCAAAGTCCCGCACCTCGTAGCCGGGCACCTGCCCGAGGGCCGGGGCCACATTCCGAGGGCGCGCAATGTCGACGAGCAGCGTGGGCGCCCCCGGCTCGTCCGGCAGGCCCTCAACCGTGAGGATCGGCTCCGGCGCCCCCGTCGCCACAATCACAAGATCCGCCTCCGGCACCGCCGCGTGGCGATGGGCCCAGTCCACCACCTCCGCATCGTGCGCCTCGGCGACGGCGTGTGCACGGTCCGGGGACCGGTTGGTGACCTGAAGCACGGCCGGCGAGTCGCCGGGCATGGCCTTGAGGGCCAGCCGCCCCATCTTGCCCGCCCCCACAAGCAACACGTGCCCATCCGAAAGCGAGAGCCCGGGGCACCGACGCCGCAGGTGCCGGCGGGCCATCTCCACGGCCGCCGTCGAGACCGAGGCCGCGCCCTCCAGCAGCGAGGTTTCCGTCGACACGCGCTTGGCGGCGCGGAAGGCCGTGTGCATGAGCCGGTGCAGGAGCGAGTGCACCTGGTTCGCGTCGACCGCCCGCTGGTAGGCCGCTTTCACCTGGGCCAGAATCTGGCTGTCGCCCAGCACCATCGACCGCAGGCCGGACGTGACCTGCAGAACGTGACGGACCGCCGCCTCGTCGCGGTACCGGAAGGCACTCTCCGACGGCCAGGACGTACCCACGGCACGCTCCAGCGCCTTCACCACGCGCTGCACGTCCGCGTCGCTGCCGTAGAGGTAGGCCTCCGTGCGGTTGCAGGTCGAGAGGACGACGACTTCGCCCTCCTCACTCAGAATGAGATCGTCGTACAGGGCCGCCTGCGCATCCGCACTGAGAGCAAACGCGTCGGTCTGGTCGAGAGACGCGCGCTCGTGGTTCAGCCCAAGGGCGTGGAAGGTCATGAGCAGGTGGGAGCACTGATTGTGCTGCGAATGTGTATTCGTACCTTTCGACTGCGCCCCTGTTCATTTTTCGGAGTTGAATAACGGTTGAGTTCACGCCTCTCGCCCCGTTAGCCCTCCCCGTCGGCGCCGTCTCGGAGGGTGAGGACGGGGCACGGCGCCCGACGCAGAACCCGCTCGGTGGTGCTCCCGACCCACCACCGGTCGCCCCTCTCCCGTCCCCGCGTGGCCATTACAATCAGGTCCGTGTCTGTGCGCTCCGCAAACGCGACGATGGCCTCCGCCGCCCGTCCCTCTTCGACGTGCGCGGAGCGGCCCGGGGCGCGCGCCCCGAGACGGTCGTGCAACTGCCGCAGGGCCGCCTCGGCGTTGTCGACAATCTCCGAGTCCATCTGCACGACCCCGATCCCCGGCAGGCCCGTATCGCTAAAGGTGGGCACGGTCCGCTCCTCGGCCACGAAGAGGAGCCGCAGGTGCGCGGCGTAGTCGTCCGCAAAATCATCTGCTACGGTGAGGGCCTCGTGGGACGCCTCCGAGAAGTCAATGGGGGCCAGGATGTTCTGAACCGTTGGGGTCCCCCCGGTCCCCTTGGCCCGTCCCTCCCGAACCGTCAGCACCGGGCAGGGCGCCCGCCGAAGGACCGTGTTGGTGACGCTCCCAAGCACGAGTCGGTTGAGGCCGCGCCGCCCGTGCGTGCCCATCGCAATCAGGTCGATGGTTTCCTCCTGCGCGTAGTCGACGATGGCCTCGTTCACCTCCCCGCGGGACCGGAGGGCGACCCTCGTCTCGACCCCGTCCCCACGATCGCGATCCGCCAGGTCGCGGAGCCGGCGTTTCGCCTTCGCCGCGATGTCGTCGCGAAGGTCCACGGCCCGGTGCGCCGCGTCGGTCGCCCCCACCCAGTCGGGATCCAGTTCGTCGACCACGTGCAGGAAGTGGAGGGTCGCCCCCCGCCGCTCCGCCAGATTGCGGGCGTAGGCCCGCGCCTCGTCGGCGCAGGCCGAAAAGTCCGTCGGAAAGAGGATGTGATTCAACGTCACGAGCAGGGGGGTCAGCTTTTAAACGAGACAACGAGTGGGATCGCAGCGGCCCTGACAACACGGCCGATTGTGTCGCTCCAGGCGTGAAAGACGGGGCCCTCGAGCTCAGAGCAGCGGCTTCGGGCGGCCCCAGAGACCGTCGGGGGGTGTTCGAGGCGTTTAGTCGGACGACGCGGTCGGGGTCGACTCCTCAAGCACCAGCGATTTGCCGAACGGCTTCACCACGAAGACCGGACACGGGGCGCGGCGCACAATGCGCTCCGTGACGCTGCCCAGGAGCATGCGCTCCAGGCCGGTGCGCCCGTGCGACGCAATCACAATCAGATCGACGTCGGCGGTTTCTGCGTGGTCGAGGATGACAGAGGGGGCGTACCCAATTTTCGCCTCCACCATCACGTGCTCGTATCCAATCTCTTCCCGGGCGATATTCGCCAGGCTCTTCTCAACCCGATCCACAATGTTCGGGTTCGGGAGCGGAGCCGCTTCTACGCCGTACGCCGACGGGTAGACGGCCTCCTCCACGGCGTGCAGGAGCGTCACCTGCGACCCGTACGTCAGGGCCAGCTCCTTGGCGTGCCGAACAGCGAGCGTGGCGGCGTCCGAAAAGTCGACGGGCGCCAAAATATTCCGGACGTTGCGGGCGGAGGTGTGCCCGTCGGCCGCCCGGATGGTAAAGACCGGGCAGGGCGCCGTGCGCACGACCTCCTCCGTCACGCTCCCGATCAGGAGCCGGCGGAGTCCACGCTTGCCGTGCGTCCCCATGACCACGAGATCGATCCCCTCGTCCTCGGCGTAGCGGACAATCGTTTCGGCGGGGGCTGTTCCCTGTCGCTGCTCCTGACGAATCGACATCGAGTCGAGGGCCAACGGCGGCCCCGCGTCCTCGCTCGCCGGAAGGTAGTTTCCAAGTGTGCCCTCGGAAAGGGGAAACTCCTCGTCTGGCTCCGTGTCCTTGTCCGTGACGTGCAAGATGTGCAGGTCCGCGTCGTGCCATTCGGCAAGGGCGGCCGCCTGCGGGAACGCTCGTGCCGCACCCTCGGAGAGGTCCGTCGGCCAAAGGATGTGATCAATCGAAAGCATGTGTGCACTCACTCTATGGGAAATGCATGTGGCATCCTGCAATATAGCCGTGCGCGCCCGAAATGTGAACTATTCGTCCCGATGTTGCCTCATTCTCTCGCTTCCTCCTCCGTGCCCCCCGCCCATCCCGTCCACCACGGCTTCAGCGGCGCACGCCCCTGCCCCTCGCCCCAACGAACCCACTCGCACAACAACCGTTGACGGGGAACTTTTATGAGGTCAGCCAATTGAGAATTTATCGCCGACGCACCCACGTCCGGCCTGAGCATGCAGGCACACGCGGTGCGTTTCATTCGCCCCGACGGTCACGAATCCTACCCCCGATTATGAGAGGAGTTAGCTTCAAGCCGCAAGACGCCGAAGACTTTTCCACCGGAGAGATCAAGTCGTATGGGGGCATTTACGCCGCCACGGCGGAAGATTTTGCCGGTGCCTTTGAGATGGACCCCACGGCCTTTATCGAAGCCGTGCAGTCCTCCGATGTAGAGCCCCTGACCGAGGTGGGCGATGAGGAGGAACCCGGCAAGTACAGCCTCTCGTTTGAACGCGAGGAGTTCGAAAAGCTCAAGGACATCCTGGTTGGCCAGGCCTCCAAGAACGAGTAGACCGTCGGTCCGACCCCGTCCCTGTGTCTTGTGCGCCCGTTTCGGATTCTCGGAGCGGGCGCATTGCAGTAGACAGGGGGCTCAGGGCGTCGTCATGCCTCCGCCGGGTCCCACTCCCGAACCTGCGTGACGACCAGAAGCACCGCCCCTGCGGCCATCACGCCCCCCACGGCAAACGGCACCACGAAGCCGTACTGCACAAAGTATCCGGCCGTGAGCTGACCGGCCGCAATTCCGAGGCCGAACGACACGGTCAGGACGGAAAGCTGCGCGCCCGACTGTCCCCGGGTCGTGTAGTCGCCCGCCAGGGCGAGCGCCGGCGCAAAGACCATGGCCCCCGCGGCGCCCTGCGCCCCCCGCACCGCAATCATTTCCCACGGCACCGTCACCAGTCCCTGGAGGACCGTCGTCGGCACGAGCCCCACCAGTCCCAACACAATAAACGGCTTGCGCCCCACGGAGTCGCTGGCCTGCCCCACAAACGGCTGCAGGACGGCCAGCACCGCAATCAGAGCGACGAATTCCACCGCAAAGAGCACCGGGGTCTGATTCAGGCGCGCATTGACCTCGGGCTCAATCGCGGACAGCATGGCGAAGCAGGCCGCCATGACGAGCGTCGCCAGCCCAAGCGCCAAGATGGGGTCCAGGCCCCGCCCCGCCGGGTCCCAAAGGCGAATGGCAATGCGTCGGGGCGCCGGGATGATGTCGTCCGGGTCCCGAACGAGCACGCCCACGAGTACGGCGCTCACCAGGGCCGCCCCCGCTGCCACCCCAAAGGTCGCCTGAAACCCCGTAACCTCCACCCCTCCCCCCAGAGCAAACGGGCCCGCCTCCACCAGAAGACTCGCCAAGAGAGGCCCGGCCCCAAACCCCACCAGCCGAAAGGAGTTATACGTCCCCATGTGCCGCCCTCGGCTGCTGGACTGGCTCACCTCGTTTACGAGCGCCAGGCTGGCCGTAATCGTAAAAGCCGCCGCAATCCCCTGCAGCACGCGAAGACCGAACAGCATCCAGTACTGCGAGGCCCACACGAAGGACAGATTGACCAGGCTGAAAACGACCAGCCCCCCGAGCACGAATCGCTTTCGCTCGCCAAACCGATCCGACAACCGTCCGGCAAGCGGTTGCGTGAGGCTGCTCGCAATCCCGAACAGGGCCAGCACGATCCCCGCAATCATAGAGGTCGAGAGCCCGAAGGCACCGCCGGCCACCGTGCCGCTCGACACGTACAACGGAAGCACAATGATGAGGAACGAGTTTCCCAGGGCGTCCGCCATGCGGGCAACCGCCAGGGCCAACACCCGGGAGTCAATCCCCAAAAAGGAGGACGAGGAAGGAGAAGATGCCATTCGCTGGGGCGGGTCGGAAAATACCGAAAACCGGGGCGGGCACGCTCGCTCTAAAACCGTGAGCGACGACGGGTCTCGAACGGGCACACCCGGAACGAATGCCCGTCTACATCACCAGAAAACGAGTGGGGACCTCCGAACGGTCCCGCTGAACGAAATCCTTGCACTTGGCTCGGCCTCTCCGGGCCTCTCCGGTTTTGGCGTCCCTTTTCTCACCACCCCCTCCCCTCCATGCCC
>NCRC01000005.1 GCA_002894685.1 Salinivenus lutea | reverse complement strand
GTCCCTCCTGAACGCACTGGGGATGCTGGGGGCCGCAGCGGCCACACGCTCGTGGTCCACACCGCTCCCGCTGCGGCCCCCAGCATCCCCAGTGCGTTCAGGAGGGACCAGCGCTCAGCGATAGTCGCGGTGCGAAGGGCGGCGTGGGACACAAACGCAGGAACGTAGACAAAAAGGCAAGTCTCCGGGCTGCCCCCGGTAAAAAACAGGCGGCGTCTTCGGATGGTCTTCCGGAAACTACGAAGGTCGGGTGAACATCCGTGTGCATTCCCTGTTTCTATTTATCCTTTTTTCCACGCAGACGCGTTGTTCGCAGCGTCCCGCCAATGCCCGTGCGCCCCCGCGTCCCCCGGTCTGGGTTTTTCTCGCTCCGGACGGGGGCGCTCCGTGCCCTCGTGCTGGTCGTTCTGGGCACGTGCGCGTGGGCGGCCGGGGGGCTCCATTCTGCCCACGGCCAGGCCCCCGCCCTTCAAATTGAGCCGATTGCCCCGTCCGCACAGGCCCGAGCGGGCATTTACCTGCTCCGGGACGGTCGTCCCGAGGCTGCCCGGCCCCTCCTCGAAGGCGCCCTGGAAGCCGACTCGGCCCGCACACTTCCCGAGCACGGCGCCGTGGCCTACTGGCTGGGCGAAGCGTATGCCCGGAGCGGCGACTCGGCCGCCGCCCGTCGCGCCTGGCGGGCCGGCATCCGACAGGTCCACCGCGCCGGCGGCTTCGACGTGCGCCTCGCCGACGCCTATCTGCAGACCCTCGACGCGTACCGGCTCCGCCGCAACCGACTGCGCGCAGTGGACCAGTACCGGCAGCTGCTGGGGCGCGTCGGGCCGGACACCCTGGGGAGCGTACAGTCCATTTTCCGACGCCGCATAGCGCAGCTCGCCCCCCTCCTCCCCGACGACGTGTTCGATCAGGTCGTGCAGGAGGCCCGCGACACCAAGCCCGACACGTGGACGTTCCGGCCGGAGGCCGGCGACGCCCTGCAGGCGTGGTGGCGGAGCCTCGATCCGTTCCCGAAAACCCCGGAAAACGAACGACTCGAGGAGCACCTCACGCGCCTCATCCGGGCCGAACAGCGCTTCCGCTGCTCCGACGCGCCCTCCGCCCTCGACGATCGGGGCACGGCCCACCTGCGACTCGGCGCCCCGTACAAACGACACGATCTCAGCTACAAGAGTGGGGAGTTCTTCCGGGAGGTCTATCGGTTTGGGGTCCCGATTCCCGCGTCCGGCTTCCCGGAGGGCGAGGTGTGGGTCTACCCGCACATCGACGACGCGGCCTACTACCTGTTCGTGGAGGACGACGGGTCGGAGTGCTTCCGCGTCGCCACGGCGAACGAGCTGTTGCCCACGACGCTCCGGTTCTCGCGCGGCAACACCGACCGGGGCCTCAACATCGCATACTCCTCGCTGATGGCCATGCGCGCCATCTACCAGGAGCTCGCGCTCTACCACATCGATTATGGCGGGCGCTACCAGGAAATTGCCAACTACGCCGGCTGGCAGGAGATGGAGGCCGCCCTCGCCCGGATGGGCGTCTCGGGGGGCAGCACGCGCCAAACCTCTGTCGGGGCCGGGGTGGGCCAGACCCGCGTCGTGTCGTCCAACCCGATGCTGGGCATTCCCCCGCCAACGGAGTTCATCACCAGCATGGTGTCGCGGGCGGCGCGGGAGGACCAACGGGCCGCGCAGGAACGCGAAGAGGTGCTGCCGCGCCAGTACACCGCCCTTCGTGAGAACACCCCCTCCCTGCCCGTGGCGGTGCGCACGGCCCGCTTCCTGAATGGCGACGGCACCACCCGAACCGAGCTGTACTGGGGCCTCGCGGCCGACGAGGTGGTTCTTCGGGACGACACGACCGCCCAGCCCTCCACCCTCACGCTCGCAGCCACCCAGTCCGACTCCACCCACACGCCGGTCGCCCGCCACTCGTCCCGCTACCGGGTGCCCTCTACGCCCCCCGACAGTGGCGACGGGTTCGTTCCGTCGCCCCTCACGTTCAACGCCCCGTCCGGCCCCTATCATCTGAACCTGCAGTGGACCCAGTACCGCCGGTGGGCCCAGATCGACAACCTCATGGGCGAGATCGGGCCGAAGCGGCGGCTGACCCTCACCCGCATCGACTCGCTGCGCCCCCTCCGCGCCGGCGGCCCCCTGGAGATGAGTGACGTGAAGGTCCTCTCCGCCCCCGATGCCGATGTCCCCCCGGCCACCCTGCAGGAGCACGCCACGCCCTATCCGTTCCGGACCGTCACGGAGGAGACGCCCCTCCTTCTTTCGTTCGAGCTCTACCACCTTGCACAGGGCCCCGACGACCAGACGCGATACACGATCGCCTACGAGGTGGAGGGACGCACCCGCCGTGGCTGGACGCGCCTCTTCCGGGGACAGGACACCCAGCAGACCGCCACCGAAACGACCGTTACGGGCACCACCGCCCGCACCGAGGAACTGATCCTGCTGGACCTCTCGGAGATCGAGCGGGACGAGGCGCAAGACGTGCGCGTCACGGTGCGCGTGACGGACGAAACCTCCGGCGCCACCGCCGCCCGCACGATCGACTTTGTGCTCGAAGGCCAGAGCAGCGACTCGCCGTGAACCTAGACCGCAGCGGAAGGTTCGACGTGTGCCCTCACAGCTGACGCCCCTCGCCTCTTCTTGTCCCCATGCCTCCTCTGCTCCGACGCCGCCCCCTCGCCCAGGGACTCCTCCTTCTTCTCACGTTCGTCGTTCTGGCGCCCCTCGCGTCCGCACAGCCGACGCCCGACCCCACCACGCAGGTCGCGCTGCCGGCCCCCGAGCGCCTCGATACGCTCCGCTCCTACATCGACCGCACGTGGGGCACCCTCACCCGCTCGCACGACGACCTGCTGGCCGCCCTTCCCGACGAGAAGGTGGACCACGCGCCCGGCACGCCCTGGCCCCTCTACGTGGCGGCCTCCGAAGACACCGCGGCCGTGGGGCAGCGCCTCCGCCGCTCGCTCTCTCCCGACGAGTGGGCCCAGGTCGACCTCCGCGTGCTGCCGGCGTCTCCGCGCGAGCACATGGACGCAATCGACCCGCACGGACTCCTCTATCTGCCGCACCCGTACGTCGTCCCGGGCGGCCGCTTCAACGAAATGTACGGCTGGGACAGCTACTTCATCGCGACGGGGCTGCTGGAGGCCGGGCGCGTGGAGATGGGCAAGCACATGACCGACAACCACCTCTACCAGGTGGAGCACTACGGCACCGTGCTGAACGCGAACCGCACCTACTACCTCACCCGCTCGCAGCCGCCCTTCCTCGCCACCATGGTGCGCGACGTGTTCGCGGCCACCGGCGATACGGCCTGGGTGGCCGACGCGGTGCCCGCCCTGGAAACCTACTACGAGTACTGGACGACCGAGCCCCACCTCGCCGGCGACACCGGCCTCTCGCGCTACTACGGGCTGGGCGAGGGCCCGGCGCCCGAGGTGGTGATGGGCGAGCAGGACGCGGAGGGACAGAGCCACTACGACCGCATTCGCACCTACTACCGCGAGAACGACGTGACGGCGTACGACGAGTCGCTCTTCTACGACGCCGCCGCGGACACGCTCACGAGCCTCTTCTACAAAGCCGACCGCTCGATGCGCGAGTCGGGCTTCGACCCGTCCAACCGGTTTGGCCCCTTCAACGTGGGCATCGTGCACTACGCCCCCGTGGGCCTCAACAGCTTTCTCTACCAGTACGAGCGCGACGTGTCCGCCCTCATGGCCGTG
Source organism: Salinivenus lutea (assembly GCA_002894685.1). Classification (GTDB taxonomy): domain Bacteria; phylum Bacteroidota; class Rhodothermia; order Rhodothermales; family Salinibacteraceae; genus Salinibacter; species Salinibacter luteus. The sequence goes on along the minus strand of NCRC01000005.1, from coordinate 158,560 downwards.
CTGGGCCGGTCCGACGCGGCCAAGCAATGGAGCCGCCGCGCCGACCGCCGGAAGCAGCGAATGGACGAGCTCCTGTGGGACGTCGAGACGGGGCGATACCACGACTACAACTTCCGCACGGAGACCCAGAACGACTACCACTTCGCCACGGCGTTCGCGCCGCTCTGGGTGGGCCTGGCCGCCGACTCCCAGGCCACGGCCACCGCCGAGACGCTCTGGCAGCTGGAGGCCCCCGGCGGGGTGCTCACCAGCACGCGCCGGACGGGCAACCAGTGGGACGCGCCCTTCGGCTGGGCCCCGCTGCAGCTAATGGCCGTCGAGGGCCTGCGGAACTACGGCTACGACCGGGCGGCCGATCGCCTGAGCGCAAAGTTCGTGGGGCTCGTCAGCAAAGAATTTCAGGAGCACCGGGTCATCCTGGAGAAGTACGACCTCGTGCAGCGGGAATCCGACGTGTCCGCCGGCATCAAGTACGGCTACAGCGAGAACGTCATCGGCTTCGGGTGGACGAACGCCGTGGTGCTGCGACTTTTGAGGAGCGTTGAACGTTAGAACGTTCAACGTTTCCACCTCGAAAAGAGGCAGTCCACTCAGAGCGATACGCCCCCCATAGGAGACAGAGACTGCATCAATACCCAACAACGTATCCGTCCTTCCGCATCTCGGTGCCGCCCCAGTAGACGCCCTCCTCCGGGTCCCACATGATGGCCTGGTAGCCGCCGTACCCCCCGGCCCCTACGTCCATCGCGTGACCGCGGCCCCGAAGGGCATTCACCACATTGTCCGGCACCCCGCTCTCGACGCGGAACGTGCCGCGCCCCTCCATGTCGTCGCCCGTGGGGGAGCTGCTGCCGTAGTGCCGGTAGCGCGCCGCGTCGCCCGCCGCCTGCACGTTGAGGCCAAAGTCGACGATGTTGCTGAGCACCTGCACGTGCCCCTGCGGCTGCATGCCCCCGCCCATCACGCCAAAGCTCAGGAACGGCTCGCCGTCCTTCGTGGCGAACGCCGGAATGATGGTGTGAAAGGGCCGCTTGCCCGGCGCGTAGGCGTTGGGGTGGTCCTCCTCCATCGTGAAGAGGGCGCCGCGGTCCTGCAGCATAAAGCCGAGGCCGTCGGGCACCAGGCCGCTGCCCATGCCGGCGTAGTTGCTCTGAATGAGCGACACCATCATGCCCGTGGAGTCGGCCGTCGTGAGGTAGATGGTGTCGCCCTCGTCGAGGCGCTTGCGCATCTCGGGACTGAGGGAGGCGTCGCTCGTGGTCGTCCGCGGACTGCCCGCCTCGGGGGCGGAAAGCACCTCGTCCATTTCAATCTGCTCGCGCCGCTCGGCCGCGTACTCCTCGGAGACGAGTTCCTGCACCGGCACGTCGGCAAAGTCCATGTCGGCGTAGAAGCGGGCCCGGTCCTCAAAGACGAGCTTCTTGGCCTCGGCCTGCACGTGGAGGTAGTCGGTGGAATTGTGCCCCATGCCCTCCAGGTCGTAGCCCTCCAGGATCTGGAGCATCTGGAGTGCCGCGATGCCCTGGCCGTTGGGCGGCAGTTCGTAGACCTCGACGCCGCGGTAGTCGACCGAGACGGGATCGACCCAGTTCGCCTCGTGCTGCCGAAAGTCTTCCATCCGCAGGTAGCCGCCGGTGCGCTCGGCATAGTCGGCGATCGACCGGGCAATCTCGCCCTCGTAGAACGTCTCGGTGCCGTTCTCGGCGATGGTTTCGAGGGTGTTTGCGAGGTCGGGGTTGCGGAACATCTCGCCCTCTTCCGGCGCGCGCATCTCCCCGTTTTCCCCTTCAATGAGGTACGTTTCCTTCCAGTTGTCGGTGGGAATCAGGTCGTCGTTTTCGCGGAAGCTCTCGACGTTGCCCTGCCAGTAGTAGGCGATCACCTGCGAGAGCGGAAACCCTTCGCGGGCGTAGCGGATGGCGGGACGGAGGTCCTGCTCCAGCGAGAGGCTGCCGAAGCGCTCGTGCAGCTTGCCCCAGCCGCTGGCCGTGCCGGGCACGCTCACCGACAGATGGCCGAGGAGGGGAATCTGGTCGCGGTCGCCCAGTTCTTGTTGCATCTCGTCGTACGAGAGGCCGCGGGGGGAGCGCCCGCTGGCGTTCAGTCCGTAGGTCGAGTCCGTCTCCGGGTCGTAGACGATGGCGAAGAGGTCGCCGCCGAGGCCGTTGCCGGTCGGCTCCATGAGGCCCAGGGCCGCGTTGGCCGCGATGGCCGCGTCGACGGCGCTGCCGCCCTTCTGCAGTACGTCGACGGCGATCTGGGAGGCGAGCGGCTGGCTGGTGGCGGCCATGCCGTTGGGGGCCGTCACCGGACTACGGGCGTAGTCGGGCCCGGTGAGGCGATCCCCGCCGCCGTCGGCGTTCTGCGCCGCAGCGGGCGGGACGAGGAGGAGCGCAGCGAGGACAACGAGGGACCAGAGGGTACGCATCGGTGGGGTGGGCGTCAGGCAACGAATCGTGGGCCCGTTAACGTAGGGAACGGACCGGACAGAGGAAACCGGCTGCCCGCTACCGCACGCGAATGCGCTGGCCGGGCTGCAGGCCGCCCCCCGACAGGTCGTTGAGGTCCCGGAGGCGCTGGATAGAGGTGCCGTACTGCTGTGCAATGCGCCACAGCGAGTCGCCAGCGTCCACCGTGTGGTATACGGCCCCGGCGTCGTTCGCTTCGTTCCCCGACACCGCCGCTTGCTCCTCCGCCGGTTCGTCTTCGACCACCGGCTCGCCCCCCACCGTAACCTCATTCCGCACGTCGGACACGCCCTCCACGCGCCGGGCCATTCGGGCGGCCTCCTCGTACTCGTCGCGCGTGTTCACGTCGCCCTGCAGGACCACCCGGCCGCGAACCACCGCCACCTGAAACTCAAAGACGCGGAGGCTGCGCTGCTGCATAAGGGCCTGTTTGACCCGGGCCTCCACGCGAGCATCCGCCAGCTTGTCGTCGAGCGAACGATCGCTCGTATCGGACACGCGAACCTCCGGGCCGGACGCGGTGTCGGCCGCGACGGTGGAGGCCGCCGTGCGCGACGTGTCGGGAGACGGACGCGCGGGCTCCTCCGACGCCGACGTGCACCCGACCATCAGCCCCCCCACGAGCAAAATCCCACCGATCCAGTACGCGCCCCGTAACAGCATCGAGGCTTCTTCCAAGAAACACAAAACCATCGGACGTCCGGCCTGCCTCTACGCCTCTACGGGCTCGCGATCGGCCGCGGCCGGGTCCACCGCCCCGTGTTCGGCCAGCCAGCGCTCGGCGTCGATCGCCGCCTTGCAGCCGGTGCCCGCCGCCGTCACGGCCTGGCGATACACGTGGTCCTGCGCGTCGCCGGAGGCAAAGACGCCCGGGACGTTCGTGTAGGTCGAGTCGGCCTCTGTGAGGATGTAGCCCTCCTCGTCCATGTCCAGCCACCCCTCAAACGGACCGGTATTGGGCGTGTGGCCGATGGCGAGGAAGAAGCCCGTCACGTCGTCCATCACGTAGGTCTCGCTCGTCTCGTTGTTGACGACCTCGATGCCCTCGACCTGGTTTTCGCCGAGCACATCGATGACCTCGGTATTCCAGACGAACTCGATCTTGTCGTTCTCGAAGGCCCGCTCCTGCATAATCTTCGACGCCCGCAGCTCGTCGCGGCGGTGGAGCACGTACACCTTCTCCGCAAACTTCGTGAGGAAGGTGGACTCCTCCATGGCACTGTCGCCGCCGCCCACCACGGCCACCGTTTCGCCGCGGAAAAAGGAGCCGTCGCACGTGGCACAGGCGCTCACCCCGCTGCCGATCAGGCGCTGTTCGTTCTCGAGGCCCAGATACCGGGCCGAGGCGCCCGTCGAAACAATGACCGTCTGGGCGTACACCGGCGTCTCCTCGTCGACGAGAAGGCGGTACGGGCGCTCGCGGAGATCGACGTGCGTGATGGTGCCGTAGCGGCTGTCGGTCCCAAAGCGCTCGGCCTGGTCCTGAAACCGCTCCATCAGCTCCGGCCCCAGGATGCCCTCAGGGAAGCCCGGGTAGTTCTCCACGTCGGTCGTGGTGGTGAGCTGGCCGCCGGGCTCCGGCCCCATGTAGATGAGGGGGTTCAGGTCGGCGCGGGCCGTGTAGAGGGCCGCGGTCCAGCCCGCCGGCCCCGTGCCGACGATGACGACGTCACGCACTTCGGCGTCGGAGAAGTCCACGCCGTCGAAGGCCGCAAGGCTGGGGTGACCGTTGGTCGCCGTTCCGTTTTCGTGCATGGGGGGCATCTGAATGTTCGTGTCTCGAGGGGCAAGTAAGGGAGAGAAAAACGAATGACGAATGGAGCCGGGCGTCGGCCCATTCGCCATTCGTCCGTACCCATTCGAACGTGCGTTAGGCCGGTTGTCCAGCCAGCGCCTCCAGTTTCTCCTTGAGGGCCTTCTTTCCGCTCGCCCCAACAAGGGTCTCCTGCACCTCACCGTCCTTAAAGAACAGGAGGGTGGGGATGGAGCGGACGCCGTACTCCTGCGCGGTCTGCGGATTGTCGTCCACATCGACCTTGCCCACCTTGGCGCGGCCCGCAAACTCGTCGGCCAGGTCCTCGACGATCGGGGCAATCTGGCGGCACGGTCCGCACCAGGTGGCCCAGAAGTCCACGAGCACCGGCTCGTCGGCGTTCAGCACCTCGTCCTCAAAGTTGTCGTCGGTCAGGGTCGTGACGTTCTCACTCTCGGCCATGATAATCTCGTTTTTTGAAGAAAAAGACGTGCGCAAAGCACATCGGCGTGATACCGCGGCGCCTCCTACACGGTTTCTCCCGTGCGGCGTGGCAAACACAACGCCCCTCAGGGGGGCACCGTCCGCAGCGTCATCCTACTGTATCGCAAACATCCTGCGACGTTACATCCACCCGGGAAGGGTCTGTCGGAATGTATCAACTCGTTGCCCCGTCGTGATGTTTGCCCCGCCCGCCCCGACTCATCGTCATATTACGATGAATTGAACGACGGAATGGCCGCTCTGCCGGGCCGGGGCCGTCCCCAGTGAGCGCGTGCGGGGACGGGACTCGTCGTGCCCGCGTGCGATTCCGAGATTCCGGTGGGTCGGCCCGCCGTCCGTCGTGCGGAGCCGGGTCGGGCGTCCTCATCGGAGACCGATCCGCAATCTACGCGACGGCCGACGGGATGGCGGTCTCGTAGGGCGTAGCGAGGGCCTCCGGGGCGGCCTCGATCACGCGCTCCCCGCCCATGGTGACGCGCATCCCCTCGGTCGTTACGGCCCCGAGGCGGTGCGCCTGCACGCCGTCGTGCGCGGCCACCGTGGATTCCAGGTCGGCTGCCGCGTCCGGCCGCACGGACACGACGACCCGCGACTGTGCCTCGCCAAAGAGGGCGGCGTCGAGGCGCGTCCCCTCAGGGGCCGCGGGCAGCGTCACATCGGCCCCCAGGCCGTCGCTGTGGAGGACGGATTCGGCCAGGCAGACCGCCAGGCCGCCGTCGGACACGTCGTGGGCGTGCTGGACGATGCCGTTTCGGATAAGGGCGCGCGTCGCGGCCTGCACGGCGACTTCCTCGTCGAGGTCGAGGTGGGGCGCGTCGCCCGTCGTGCGGTCGTGGAGGAAAGACAGGTACTCGCTTCCGTCGATGCGGTCGGCGTGCAGCCAGCCGCTCGGGGTGAGCAGGAAGAGCACGTCGCCGGCCTGCTTGAGATCGGCGGTCGTGGGCTGCGTCTCCAGGTCGTCCACCACGCCGAGCATGCCGATGGTGGGCGTGGGGAAGATGGCGCCCTCGGGGTGTTCGTTGTAGAGAGACACGTTGCCGCCGGTGACGGGCGTGCCGAGGGCGCGGCAGGCATCGCCCATGCCGCCGATGGCCTCGGCAAACTGCCAGTACACTTCCGGGTTGTGCGGATTGCCGAAGTTGCAGCAGTTGGTGATGGCCACCGGCTCGCCCCCGGCGCAGGTGACGTTTCGTGTCGCCTCCGCCACCGCGATCTGCGCCCCCTTCCGCGGGTTGAGGTAGACGTAGCGCCCGTTGCAGTCGGTCTTTACGGCCAGGCCGGTGTCGGTCTCTTTCACGCGCACCACGGCGGCGTCGCTGGGGCCGGGGCCCACCACGGTGTTGGTGCGCACCATGGTGTCGTACTGCTCAAACACCCACGCCTTGGACGCGATGGTGGGGGCGGCCAGCAGGTCCGTGAGGGCGTCCGTGGCCGTCTCGGGCGTCACGTCATCGAGTCCCGCGTCCTGGGGCGTAAAGCTGTGCACCTCGTCCAGATAGGACGGGCGCTCGCGCTCGCGCTCGTGGACGGGCACGTCGTCGCCCGCCACGTGGGCCGGATCCATGTTGGCCACCTCCTCCCCGTGCCAGAGGGCGCGCACCCGGCCGTCGTCGGTGACGGTGCCGATGTGCTGGGCGTTCAGGTCCCACTTGTCGTAGATGGCCATGAGGGCGTCCTCGTCCTCGGGGCGGCAGACCACCAGCATGCGCTCCTGACTCTCCGAGAGCATGATCTCGTAGGGCGTCATGCCGGTCTCACGGGTCGGCACGCGGTCGAGGTGCAGCTCCATGCCCGTGCCGCCGGACGCGCTCATCTCGAACGACGAGCTCGTGATGCCCGCCGCCCCCATGTCCTGGATGGCCTCCACCACGCCCTCGCGGATGGCCTCCAGCGTGGCCTCCAGGAGCTGCTTTTCGGTGAAGGGGTCGCCCACCTGCACGCTGGGGCGGTCCTCCTCGCTGTCCTCGTCGATCTCGGCGGAGGCGAAGGTGGCGCCGTGGATGCCGTCGCGGCCGGTGGAGGCGCCGACCACGTAGACGGGCAGGCCGGGCGTGTCGGCCGCGGCGCTGGCCGTGCGGTCGTGGCGCACGGTGCCCACGCTCATCGCGTTCACGAGCGGATTGCCCTCGTACGCGTCGTCGAACACGACCTCGCCCGCCACGGTGGGCACGCCGAACGAGTTGCCGTAGTCGCCGATGCCGCGCACCACGCCGTCGAAGAGAAACCGCACGCGGGCGTTTTCCAGCGACCCGAAGCGGAGGGAATCGAGCGCGCAGATGGGCCGGGCCCCCATCGTGAAGATGTCGCGGTGAATGCCGCCGACACCGGTGGCCGCGCCCTCGTACGGCTCGACGGCGGAGGGGTGGTTGTGGGACTCGATCTTGAAGGCCACCGCCATGCCGTCCCCCACATCGACGAGGCCCGCGTTCTCCTCGCCGACCTCCGCCAGCAGGTGCTCGCCCTCCGTGGGGAGCGTCTTGAGGAGGGCCGCCGAGTTTTTGTAGCTGCAGTGCTCGCTCCACATCACCGAGTAAATGCCGAGCTCGGGAAAGGTGGGCGTGCGGCCCAGCCGGTCACAAATTTCGTCGTACTCGTCGTCGGTCAGCCCGTGGTCGAGGGCGAGGGCACGGTCGACGGTGGGCGTGTCGGGGAGCGTCTCGGGCATGGGGCGCGGGCGGGCGGGAGAGCGGACACTGGACGTCGTGGTGCGTATTCGGGGCCCCGCCGAATGGATCCTCAGTTCGCGGAGAATTGCCCAGCCTCCCTGAGGAGCCCCCCTGATGAAACGCCCTCACTCAGCAGAACGCCCCCGGCACGACCGGCCGCCCGCCGCCGCGTCCTACGCGTTGGCCTTCGCCTTCAGGTTCCGGTTCGCCCCGTCAATAAAGGCCTGGTGCTTATCGGGCGGAGACACCTCGAGGAACTCGGTATCCTCCACGGCAACCCCCGTGTGCCCGGACGGCAAGTAGTACACGTCGCCCCGTCGAAGCGTCTCCTCTCCATCGCCGGACTGGATCTTGAGGCGGCCCTTCAGCACGTATCCCCAATGCGGACACGGGCACCGGTCGTTGGGCTGCCCCTCCAGCAACGGACCAAAGTCCGTTCCCGCCGGAACGGACACAATGGCCACCCGCATGTCGTCCCAGTCCGCCCCTCGAATCGTGGCGTCCCCCGCCTGAAATATCGTTGGTAGTTCGTCTTTGGCTGCATGCATGGTTGTCTGCCCGTCTGTTTTTTGGATTTTGCCGGTCTCAGAACGCACTGAGAATGGCCTGTGCGATTGTGTAATGTGTGCATGCTCCCGGAAGAAGCATCTTTCGATGGCCCCCGTCCGTCGCTCCAGACTTGACCTGGTGCCCCTCGACCGACTGTGGAGGCCTCCTCCCGTCGGAGGGGGCCCGCAAGAGCGAAGCGACTGATGGAGCAAATCATGTTTGGGACGACAGCTACGCTCATTTCTGACATTGGGAGACGGGGGCACCGATCGTCGACAGATAACACAACGCGTCCTGAGAGACTCCGGGAAAAACTACCGACGCGCGCCGTCCCGCCCACCCTCTTTCCGCGCGCCTGGCTGTAATCCCTCGGTGCGCCTGTGCGTCCCGAGGGGGGATCCGGCGCGGCAGAAATCCCCTCTCGGTCGCTGCGCCCCGCGGCCCATCCGTCGCGGCAATCAATTCGGCCGGGTCGGCGTTAACACCCAAGAACCCATCTTTTTCACCACACGGCGTTTCTCGTCATGGGCACCCGCAAGTGGGCCAAGGTCAAGCGGCAGAAGCAGAAAGACGACCAGCAGCGGTCGCAGAAATGGGCTAAGCTGTCGCAGGAAATCGAGACGGCGGCCCGCGAGGGCGGCGGCAACCCGGACGCGAACGTGCCCCTGGCCCAGGCCATCGAGCGGGCGCGGGACGTGGACATGCCAAAGGACAACATCGAGCGCGCCATCAAGCGCGGGACCGGCGAGCTGGAGGGCGAGGACGTCGAGGCCGTCACCTACGAGGGCTACGCCCCGCACGGCGTGGCGGTGTTCGTGGAGGCCGAGACGGACAACCGCAACCGCACCGTCAAGGACCTGCGCAACCTCCTGAACGACTACGGGGGCAACCTGGGAAAAGACGGCTCGGTTGGCTACCTGTTCGAACGCAAAGGCCGCCTCGAAATCCCGACCGACGCCACGGACGAGCTGTCGCTCTTCGAGGTGGTCGTGGAGGCCGGGGCCGAGGACGTGGACGAGCGCAACGACACGTTCGTCGTGACCACGCCCGTCGACGCCTTTGCCGACGTCGAGGCGGCCCTTGAGGACGCGGACCTCTCCCCCACCGCGTCCGACCTGGTGCGCCTGCCCACCACCACCGTCTCCCTGCCGCCCGACGAACGGGCGGAGGTGCAGACGCTGATCGAACACATTGACGACCACCGCGACGTGGAGGCCGTCTACACCACGCTCGACGCGGCCGACCCGGAATAGTCGACCGCGAACGCGAGCCCTTCCCTCCGCCCTTCTCTCCCTCTCCACTCGTCCCCATGCGCATCCTCGGCATCGACCCTGGGTCCCGGGCCACCGGCTACGGCATCATCGAGACGGACGACGAGTCGCTCGTGGCCACTGATGTGGTGCGGCTCGACAGTGCCGACGACCACCCCGCCCGCCTCAAGCAAATCTACGACGCCCTCACGACGCTCATCCGTGCGCACGACCCGGCGGCGTTCTCGATCGAGATGCCGGTCTACGGCCAAAACCCCCAGTCGATGCTCAAGCTGGGGCGCGCGCAGGCCGCCGCCATGATGGCCGCGCTGAACGAGGACCTCCCGGTGGCGCAGTACACCCCGAAAGAGATCAAAAAATCCGTAACCGGCAACGGAAACGCGTCCAAGAAGCAGGTCCGCTTCATGGTCGCGTCCATTCTGTCGATGGAGGCCGACGATCTCACGCACGACGCAGCCGACGCCCTCGCCACGGCGCTCTGCCACGGCAACCGCGACGCCCGCGGCGACACCGGCTCCTACAGCGGCTGGGCCAGCTTTGTCGACGACAACCCCGACCGCGTCTCGGAATAGCGGGCCGGGGAGGCGGTTTTCGACTGAATCGGCACGCGCCCCCGGCACGGATCAGTTGCGATGGTACCCGCGCTCCTCGTCGCGGACCCGGACCACCTCTTCCACCTCGTCGGTGTCGAGGTCTCCATTGCTGAGTTCTTCGGCGAGTTCTGCCACCTGCTCGGCCTTGTTCGGGGCCTGCCGCCACTCCGGATGGGCCTGCTCGATGAGGCTCACGAGGATTCGAAGGTACGGGTAGCGCTCCTCTTTCGAGTCGAGATCGGCGAGCGACTGGGCAAACAGCTCGGCGTTGCGACCAACCTGCCGGTCGGTCATCGTGGTGTCGTACCGCATGGCGGGGGAAGGTTTTCGGACAGGGAAAAGCCAGGACATATCGGCGGCCTTCAACGTACGCTCGGCGGCAGGGTTGCCTTTCCGGTTGTCGGGCGGGCGGGGCCGTGGCGGGCGAACCTGGGCCTCCGTCTCTCGTACAGACGCCGTATCGCGACTCACTTCCTAACGCGCGCCATGAGCCGTTCCCGCTCCCCCTCCAGTGCCTACCGGCTGGAGGTCCTTCCGGAAGTCCCTGCCTTCCACCGAGACGCCCTGCGGAAGGGGCGCCTGGAAGAGGGTCACCTCGTGTACTACGGCCCCCAGCCCTCGTACTACGGCATCGGGGAGGTGAAACGGGTGAACGGCTCCGACATCGCCGTCGACTTCCGCGGCACGGGTCACTTCGACGTGCACGAGGAGATCATGGAGCAGCGCTACCTGATTCGCATCCCGCAGGAAAAGATGACCCACCTGTAGCTTGGACCGTGCCGGTGTGCGGCCCGGGCCGTGAACAGCGATTTTCTCTCCCCCTGTCCTCCCCTCCCATGTCCCGCGTGCCGTGGCCCTTCTGGATGCTCGTCGCCTTCGTCGGCCTGCTCTTCCTCGGCGGCCTGGCGACGGAGCTGCTGTTCACGACCCCCACGACCGGCTCCCTCGCCCTGTGGGGGCTCGCGGCGGTCGGGCTGGGCGGCGGCGGATACCTGTGGTTTCAGCGCCTCGCGCGCCACGACCGCCCGTTCGGCACGCGATGGGAGCAACGGGTGGCGGAGCGAACCGACGACCGTGCGGACTAGGGCGCGCGGGGCGTCCAGCGCGTGTGGGCCACGGCAAGCGTCTCCTCCGTCTCGGCGTGCACGAGGGCGTGGCGCGCCGCCAGGGCCTCGTCCGTGGCGTCGGTCTGCACGACGGCCCGGATCGGATCGCCCAGGGACGCCTCGTGCCGAAAGTGCAGGGCCATCTCGGCGCCCCGTCGCTCCGCAAACACCGCCGCGGGCAGGGTATCGAGCGCCCACGTGAGGTACCGCACGTTGTTGACGTGCTCGTTGCGGTCGAGGTCGTGGTAGCCAACCGTCACGCCCCGCTCGTGATCGGCCCGCTCCGGCGGCGCCAGCTCATCGGGCGGCGGGGCAAGCGCGGGCGCCCGGTCGGGAAAGGCAAGCGTCCGCACGGCCCGCGGCGGGCGTGCAGGCCGGCGCCGCTCCAGGTCCATGACGAACCAGGCGCTGGTGACCCGGGCCGCCACCTCATTTTCAACCGTCAGAATGAACTCGCGGGTGGTGAAGAGCCCGTCGAGGCCCGAGGACCACGTCTCGATCGTCACCGTATCGCCCCGGCGCGGCGCCCGCTCAACAGCCACCCGGAGGCGTGCCAGTACCCAGGCCTTGCCCTCCGCCGCCAGAGCATCCATCGACACGCCGAGCGCCGCAGCGTGGGGCCCGGCCGCCTCCTGCAGATATCCGCACAACGCCGGCATCGACACCTCGCCCGCCGGGGTGAGATCCTGCGTGCGTACGGCCAGTGACTCGGTCCAGACGAGGGGCGCAGACATGAGGACCCGCGGATTGGTCGGGGGACGACGTGCACATCCGATCAACGCAGCCCCCGTCCGTCCGTTCGCCCCCTCCGGGATGGCACCTTCGGGCCCGCCGAGCGTATGGATCCCCTGTTCTCTCGATTGTCTCCTCCCTCGCATGATTTTCCTCACCGGCGTTCCCGGCTTCCTCGGCACGCGCCTCCTGCGCACCCTCGCCCACGAGCGCCCCGACACGCCCATCCGGCTGCTCGTGCAGCCGAAGTTCGAGGCGAAGGCTCGGGGGGCCGTCGCCGACCTCGGCCTGCAGGACCGGACCGAACTCCTCCCGGGCGACATCACCGCCCCCGACCTCGGCCTCGGCGACCGGTACGACGCCCTGGCCAAGCAGGTGACCGTGGCGTGCCACCTCGCGGCCGTGTACGACCTCAGCATTCCCCGCGACGTCGGCTGGCGCGTAAACGTCGACGGCACGCGTCACGTGCTCGACTTTTTGGGGCAGTGCCCGCACCTGGAGCGCGCCGGGTACGTGAGCACCGCCTACGTCTCCGGCCGCCGCACGGGCACCATCCGCGAGGACGAGCTCGTCCACGACGCCGGCTTCAAAAACTTCTACGAGGAGACGAAATACCACGCCGAGGTGCACGCACAGGACCGGCTGGGCGACCTGCCGCTCCGCATCTTTCGCCCCGGCATCGTGGTGGGCGACTCACAGACGGGCGAGACCGACAAGTTCGACGGCCCCTACTTCATCCTGCGGGCCCTGCAGCGGCTCCCGCGGTACACGCTCATGACGCGCATCGGCTCGGGGCAGGAGACCGTGAACCTGGTCCCGGTCGACTACGCGGTGGCGGCCATGGCCCACCTGCTGCTGGCGGACGATCCGGGCGGACCGGTCTTTCACCTTACCGACCCGGCCCCCCTTTCCACCCAAGAGCTCCTCGATCTCTTCGCCACCCGCCTCGGCATGCACGTGGCCTACGTGCCCGTGCCGCCGGGTCTCGCCCGCCGCCTCATGGGAACGGGTGTGGGCCGCGCGCTCGGCATCGCGCCGGAGCTGATCGACTACTTCGACCATCCCTCCCACTACGACGCCTCCCGCACGCAGGCGGCCCTCGACGGCACCGGCATCACCTGCCCCCGCCTCCCCGACTACGCGTCCACAATGATCGAGTACATGAACGCCCACGCCGACACCCGCTCGTCGGCCATGTACTAACGCTCCCTTCGTTTTTCCAAAGTCCCCTCCCTCCATGTTTACCGGCATCATCGAATCCACCGGCCGCATTGCGCACGTCGACGACCTCGGCGGCGGCAAGCGGCTCACCATTGAGGCCGACCTTGCCCCCGACCTCCGCGTCGACCAGAGCGTGTCGATCAACGGCGCGTGCCAGACGGTCGTGGACGTGGACCCCGACGCCTCCACCTTCGCCGTCGACACCATCGAGGAAACGCTGCGCAAGACCACCTTCGGCGCCCTCACCGCAGGCACGCCCGTGAACCTGGAGCGCGCCCTGCAGGCCGGCGACCGGCTCGACGGCCACTTTGTGCAAGGGCACGTCGACGCCACCGGCACCGTCGTGGACGTGGCCCAGGAGGCCACCGACTGGCTCTACACCATTCGCTTCGAGCCCGAGTACGCCGCCTACCTCATCCCCGTCGGCTCCATCGCCGTGGACGGCATCAGCCTCACCGTCGCCCGCCTCGAAGACGACACGCTCACCGTCGCCATCATTCCGCACACCTACGAGAACACCAACGTGTCGGCGGCCTGGACGGAGGGCGCGGCGGTCAACCTGGAGTTCGACCTCATCGGCAAGTACGTGGCCCGGAGCCTCAGCGCCTCCGGCGACACGCCCTCCCCGGACGCCCTGGCGGAGGCGTGGCTGAACGAGTAGCTCCACGTCCCCGCCCATCCTGTCGCGCTCCTCCCCTCTTCCATGCCCGACGACCGCCTCGAAACCGTCACGCGCTACGACACCACGGGCGATGCGCAGCTCGCCAAGACGCAGCTGGCGGCCGCCGACATCCCCTGCCTGCTCGCCAACGAGGACCAGTCCGGCCTCGCCACCATGTTCGAGGGCACGGGGGGCGGCGTTCACGTGAAGGTGCCCGCCGATCAGGTGGAAGAGGCCCGGGCCGTGCTGGGCGTCGGCTGATGCCCGCTCATCCGGCACCCGCAGCGCCCCCGCCGCCGGCCGCGCCTCCCGCAGCGGCGCCCCCGGCCGCCGCGCCGGCCCCCGAGGACTCCATGGTGCCGATGACGCCAACAACTGGAAGAAAGGCCGCCACCGGCGCGGCGTCGGCCTCCGGATCCACAAGGCTGGTAAACCCTTCAGGCAGCGACGGCACCTCGTCCGCGTCCGCGAGGGCCGCCTTCACCTCCTCCAGCCACGATGCCTTCACCTCGCGGTGGTATACCAACCACGGAAGCGTCTCCACGAGTTGTTCGGCGGCGCGGGCGGGAGACGTATCGAGCAGGCGGTCCACCGCCGCCTTTTCGTGGTCGAGAAACGAGCGGAGGGCCGCCTCGCGACGGGCCCCTGCCTCCGTCAGCACCGTCCGCCGCACGCCCGCCATCACCCCCCCAAGGCCCACACCGACGGCCCCACAGAACCCAAACACGCTCCACGCCCCCAGTCCCATGAGGGCGACACCAAAGCCGACCATGCTCCCTCCGACCGCCACGGCGATCAGGACATTGGACCGCGTGCGATGCCGCTCCAGCCACCCCTGCGCCACGAGGTCGTCCTGTACGGCCTGGAACTGCTCCCGCCGGAACGAGCGGGTGTTCGTCCAGGCGTCCTCGACCGTGTCGTGGCCCCGCATCTGCTCCAGCAGCGCCGTCTCAAACGCCGACAGGTCGGAGGGCGTGGGGTGCAGTTCGATCCGCACGAGGTCGTTGGTCCCCGTCCACCCGCCGTCGTCCCGGTCGTGCCGGAGCGTGAGGTGGCCGCGCCGGACCAGATCGAACAGGACGGCCGACGTCGCCCCGTCGGCGCCCCGCCCCAGCAGCGCCGCCGCGGACGGAAGGTCGACGTCGTCGGGCGGGCGCGTGGCGCTGCTCTCCACCCGGGGGCCGCGCCATCGCCAGTTGGCCCATCCGCCGGCGCCCACGCCGAGGAGGATGAGCACGAGCCCGAACACCATGTCTCCGGTCGTCGGCGCGTAGCGGCCCGCCACCCGCTTCGGAAACGACACCTCAACGGCGTAGTTGTCGCCCTCGGCCACGCGGTCGCGATGAAACGCCGCGGTGAGGCCGCCGCCCGTTCGCTCCAGACGAGCATCCGCGTCCGGCTCCATCGTCACCCCGTCTGCCGTCAGGTCGAAGGCGGCCGGGAGCACGACGCGGACGTCCACGTCGTGGGTCGGCATGGTGGCCTCGGGGGCCAGCACGTCGCGCGTCACCTCGTTGCGGTCCCCCCGTGCCCACAGCGCCCCCTCCACCACGTAGCGCACGGTGAACGTGGCCGGGGCCTGTCGCTCGGGGTACGTCCAGCGCACCCGCACGTTGTCGTTCTCCTCCGTGCGCCGGACCGAATCGACGGGCACGTCCGGGCTCGCCACCCGCACGTTGCGGACGGCGTCCACGTCGTCGGCGTCGATCGAGCGGTAGGCGTACGTGAAGGTGCCCTGCTGGAAGTCGTACGTGAGGGATTCCTCCACCTCGTAGGTGCCGTCGGGACGCACCTGCACGGTCACGTCGACGTTCGACAGCTCGTAGTGCTTTTCCTGCTGAGCCGAGGCGGACGGGGGTCCCGCGAGATGGGCCCAACACAAGACCAGAAGTGCACAGCCAAGGTGACGGAGCAACATCGTAGGGGCAATCAGGGGGGAGCGTCGTTGGACAGGAGACCGGCATGCACGGCCGGGCCGCGTCGCTACGGTCGCGCCGCTACTCCGACTCGGGCGCCGGGTCCACGAGGGCGGGGGCCTCGACTCGGCGGCTGCCCTCCGCCTCGTCGAAAATCGCCACGTCGAACCCGGAGCGGACGCCGTGGGCGCCGGCGCGGCCGTCGGCCCTCAGCGCGAGGAAACCAGCCTGCACGTTGTCATGGTCCGAGCGGGCCTGGACGCGGCGGGCGGCGTCGCGACAGGCCGCCTCGGGCCCCTTTCCGTGCCGCATCGCCTCCACGACCACGTGGCTCCCCGCCACACGCATGATGGCCTCGCCCCAGCCGGTCGCGCAGGCCGCCCCCACGTCCGGGTCCACGAAGAGCCCCGCGCCCACGAGCGGCGAATCCCCAACGCGCCCCGGCTGCTTCCACGCCGTGCCGCTGGTGGTGCAGGCCCCGCCCAGGCGCCCCTGCGCGTCGACCGCCAGCATGCCGATGGTGTCGTGGTTGCCCGCGCCGCCCCGGCGGGTGGTGTCTTGGGCCTCGACGTTGGCCTCGGGGGCGTCGGGGACCGCGTCCGGATTCTTTTTCTTCCATTCGCGCCACGCCGCGGCCATCTCGTCCGTCAAGAGGTTCTGCTCCTCCATGCCCTGCGCACGGGCAAAACGACGGGCCCCGTCGGCTACGAGAAGCGAGTGGGGCGAGTCCTCCTTCACGCGACGGGCCACGGCGGTTGGATGCAGGACGTTTTCCAGTGCCGCCACCGCGCCGTAGCGCCCGTGCTCGTCCATCACGCAAGCGTCGAGCGTGACGGTGCCGCTGGCATCGGGCCGACCCCCGAGGCCCACGGTGTGAATCTCGGGATCGGCCTCGATGCGCCCCACGCCCTGCTCCACCGCGTCGAGCACGTAGCCGTCGGGGTGCTGGAGAACCTCCCACGCCGCCTCGTTGGCCGCCTCGCCAAAGCCCCAGGTGGAGACCACGATGGGCCGGCGGGCGGGTCCCTCGGCCCCGGCCCCGGACCAGCGCATAAACGGGACCGCCGCACTTCCGGCTGCGCTCATTCTCAAAAACTGACGACGGCTGGGCATAGACGAGCGGGACACTTGGAGACAACGAGCGGGCCTCCCAAGAAACGGAAGCGGGGCCGACTCTGCCAAACGCACAGTGCGCCAGTGCCCTCGCCCCGCTCAGTCCGCCTCCGAGAACAGTGCCGCCAGCTCCACCGAGAACGCCTCGAACAGGCGCGAGGCCACGCGTCCGGTGCCCACCCGACGCTGGTGGAGGGTGTACCCGTCCTCACCCGGCACGTAGATCTCGAGCGTCTTCGTGTCGGGGTCTACGATCCAGTATTCGCGGACGCCGTGCGCCTCGTAGAGTTGCTTCTTATCGAACGCGTCAAGATGACTGGTGGACGGCGAGGCCACCTCGACGATGAGCGTGGGCGCCCCATCAATCTCTTGCTCCCCAATTCGGTCGGCCCGGTCGGGGCCCACGTACAGCACGTCGGGCTGCACGACGGTGTCGTCGGCGAGGCGCACATCCATCGGGGCGATTGAGACCTTCCCCCCCGGTCCCGCGTGCGCAAAGTCCCGCAGCGCAGAGGCCAGAAAAAGCACAAGGTCCTGATGTTGAACGGTCGGGGACGGAGACATCACGAGGTGTCCGTGGATCAGTTCGTACGGCGCGCCCTCGGGGAGTTGCTGGTAGTCCTCGTAGGTATACCGATCCTTCGAGGGCGGATCCACCTCGGGCCGGTCGGTCGTGGGCGTCGGCATGGCAGCGGAGGCGGTCGTGACAACATCATGCAGGACGTGTGAACGGAGGGGCCCATCCCCGCGGTTCCTCGTCTTCGGCGGGGGCGTCGTTACACCTCGCGGCAGTACCCGCGCAGCAGCATGTCCTCGCCGACGCCCTCCCACGCCTGCTCCGCAAAGGTGCGCGCGTCGTCCATCGCGGCAATGCCGAGGTCGCGGATGCTGGGCGTGCCGGCGCCCACCACCTTCGGCGCCACAAAGCAGAAGAAGCGGTCCACGAGGTCCTGCCGCAGCAGCGCCGTGGCGAGGCCGGGGCCGGCTTCCACCAGCAGCGACTGGAGGGGCTCGGCGTCGTGCCCCGCATCGGTGCCCAGGCGCTGGAGAAGGGCCGCAAGATCGAGGTGGCCGTCCTCGGTTTCGGGAACGCGGAGGAGGTGCCCGCCGGCCGCCTCCAGCGCGTCGGCGTAGGCGGGGCGGTCGCGCTCAGCTCCGGTCACGGCCACCGTCTCGGCGGCCTCAAGATCGGTGAAGAGGGTACGATCCGGCGGCAGGGTGCCCTCGCGGTCGAGGACGAGGCGGAGCGGCTGCGGGCCGTCGACGTGGCGCACCGTGAGACGAGGATCGTCGCTCCGGGCCGTGCCCGTGCCCACGAGCACCCCATCCAGTTCGGCCCGCCACTGGTGGACGAGCGTCCGGGCCTCCGGACCGGTGATCCACTGGCTGTCGCCGGTGGCGGTGGCCACGCGGCCGTCGAGCGTCTGTGCGATTTTGAGCGTCACGAGCGGGCGGCCCGTCTCGACGTGGTGAAAGAACGCCTCGTTGAGCCGACGGCAGGCATGCTCGCACACCCCTACCTCCACCTCGACGCCCTGAGTGCGCAGCTGCCGAATGCCCTCTCCTTGCGCCGAGGGGAACGGGTCGATCGTGCCCACGACGACCCGTGGAATGTTCTTTTCCAGAATAAGGTTGGTGCAGGGCGGGGTCTTCCCGTGGTGCCGGCACGGCTCCAGGGTCACGTAGAGCGTGGCGTCGCGGAGCGCGGCGGCGCCGTGTCGCTGCTCCGCGTCCCGAATGGCCTGCGCCTCGGCGTGCGGCCCACCGTACACCTCGTGCGCCCCTTCGCCCCGCACGGTGCCGTCCGGTCCTACGAGCACGGCCCCCACCATGGGATTCGGGCTTACGTGCCCGGCCCCCTCGCGGGCCCGGGCCAGCGCCCGCTCCATCCAGTGCGCGTGCCCGTGGTCCCCAGCCGGCGCTACACTTCCTCGATGTAGTCCGGAAGGGGCGACGTTTCCGTCAGTTGCCATGTGTCGAAGTAGAATTTGGATTCAGAGCGGGCGTGCTTGTGGGGCAGAACGAACCGGCGGACGGCGTCGGTGGGGTGGGCCCGGAAGGCCGAAACGAGCCGCTCCCGCATCGGGTGGGCCGAGAAGAAGGTCCAGTCGTGCCCGTCGTGGGCCGGTTCGGGAAAGAAGACGACGTGGGCCGCGTCGAGGAGGGGCTGAAGGGCCGGAAGAGTGCGGCGAGGCCCGTCCCCCGCCACGGCGGCCATGCGCTCCGGGGCCACCGGCCGCTCGGCCGTTACGAGGACGGCGGTTCGCCCCGGGGTTCGCAGGATGCGCCGGGCCTCGTCGGCCTCCAGCGCGTGTGCCGTGTCGGGCCCCAGCGCGCGCCCCCACCACCCCTGTCCCAGCGCGTCGAGGAGGGGCGCGACGTACGCGTCCGGGGGACGGAGCGTCGTAAGGCCCACGCGGTCGTCGGCGCGATTGGTTCCGGCGAGGTAGCCGCGGTAGGCCTCCTCCGTGTCGAACGGGTCGTCCAGGGGCCCGTCGGGCACGGGCGAGCGGTCGGCCCGCCGCCGAGCATCCGGGTCGTGGTCGGGCGTCAGGGGCTCAATGAGGGCCGGCTCCTGGTGGAAGTACTTGAGAATGTCGGGGGCGTCGGACATGGCCGGGAACGGACCGGGGGGTGATCCTTCGGTGTGGACTGTTTCGTACGCGGAACGCGGAGGACCGATGCAAAGCCGTCGTGGATTCACGATCGCCCCTTCCCGTCCGGCTCCGCCGAACCAAAGGCGCGGGGCCGGAAGTAGGGTCCATGCATTGCTTTTGTCGTTACGCCCCCGGCCCCGTGCGCTCCGTTCTGGTTTCCCTCTGGGTATGGTTTGCCATCGGCACCATCATTGTCCTGTGGGTGCCCGTGATGGCCGTGGCGCGCCTGCTGGACCGCGACCCGGCCCACTACTACGCCGGCTATACGCTCCGCATCATGGGGCGCCTGCTGACCTACGTGAACCCGTTCTGGCAGATTGAACTGGAGGGCCCCTTCCCCGACGACCCGCGCAACCCGTACGTGGTGGTGGGCAACCACTTCTCGCAGGCCGACCCGCCCATCATCGCCCACGTGCCCTGGGAGATGAAGTGGGTGGCCAAGAAGGCCCTGTTCGACCTCCCGTTTGCCGGGTGGCTCCTTCGCCTCAGCGGCGACATCTGCGTGGACCGGAGCGACAAAAAGAGCCGGGGGGCCGTGCTGGCGACCTCCCGCGAGTACCTGAAGAAGCGGTGCAGCGTCATGTTTTTTCCCGAGGGCACCCGGTCGCGCGACGGACGCGTGCATCGGTTCTCGGACGGGGCGTTTCGGCTGGCCATCAAGGCGGGCGTGCCCGTCCTCCCCCTCGCCATCGACGGCACGCACGAGGCGCTCCCAAAGCATTCGATCTGGTTCGACCCCAACCCCGAGCCCATCCGCGTGAAGGTGCTCGAGCCGGTGCCCACCGACGGATACACGTCCGACGAGGCGCGGGCGCTGCAGCGGCGGGTGCGGGCCCGCATCATTGCCCAGATCGCGGCGTGGCGGGGCGTGTCCGTGGCGGAGGCCGACGGCATGGCCGACACCGACGCGGCGGCCACCGCGTGGCTCGACCCGGCGGCGTCCCCGCCCGCGAACGACACGGCGGACGGTGAAGCGTCCATCAAACCCCCACCGAGTGCCGACGCGTCGGAACCGGGCGGCTAAGCCTGTCATTTCTGTACGTCCGTCTCGGGCCGAGGGGCCCGGCGGCCATCGAGTGCCCAGTAGCTCAATCGGCAGAGCGTCCGGCTCTGGACCGGGAGGCTGGTGGTTCGAATCCACCCTGGGCAACCGACGACGACACTGCCCCGTGGTGCACTCCCGCGCCACGGGGTTTTTTGTTGCCCCCCCGAGCTGCCCGAATCCGCCTTACGTGTCGGACGGAGACGATTCCGGGGCCGTATCTCCGCCCGCGGCCGCCTCTTCCGCCTCCTCGTCCTCGAGCCCCCCGTGCCGGATGTCGCGCCCCTCGATCATGAAGACAATGCTCTGGGCGATGTTTTTCGTGTGGTCGGAGATGCGCTCCAGGGCCTTGCTGGCCGTGAGCAGGTGGGCAATCCGTTCGGCCTGGCTCGGATCTTCGGTGGACAGCGCCACGAGGGTGTCCACCGTCTCGTCGTGCAGGCGATTTACCTGCAGGTCGCGCGCAATCACCTTCCGTGCCTTCAGGCGGTCGTTCTCCAGAAACGCAATCTCCGCCTCCCGGAGCATGGTGCGCGACATATCGGCCATCTTCGACAGGCGCGTCTTCTCCACGAGCGCCTGGGCATCCACGAGGTGACGGGCGTTGCGGGCGAGGTTGCGGCAGTGGTCCCCAATCCGCTCGAAGTCGGTGTTGATCTTGACCGCCATGATGAGCATGCGCAGGTCGACCGCCACCGGCGCGTGCAGGGCCAGAATGCGCTCGCACTGCCGGTCGATGCGCAGCTCCAGGGCGTCGACCTGGTCGTCGCGCTCGGCGACGGTCTCGGCGAGGGCCTCGTCGCCCTGCAGCAGGGCGTTGATGGCGTCCGCGAACTGCTCATCGACGCGGTTGGCCATATCGGCGATCAGGCCGCGGAGCGACGCGAGCTCCTGGTCGAGGGAGGTGCGATTCGGCATGGCCCAGAGGAGATGACGAGAAAGGAAGAGAGGTGTACGCCGTCCGACCCGGTGGGGTCCCCGCGGCGGTCTTACCCGAAGCGCCCCGTCACGTAGGCCTCGGTCCGGTCCTTCTCGGGACGGGTGAAGAGCTTCTCGGTCGGGTTCATCTCGACGAGACGGCCCATGTAGAGGAAGGCGGTCTCGTCGCTGATGCGGGAGGCCTGCTGCATGTTGTGGGTGACGATCACAATGGTATAGTCCGATTTCAGCTCCGTGATCGTCTCCTCAATCTTCGAGGTGGCGATGGGGTCGAGGGCGCTGGCCGGCTCATCCATGAGCACCACGTCGGGCTGCACGGCCAGGGTGCGGGCGATGCAGAGGCGCTGCTGCTGCCCCCCGCTCAGGTTGAGGGCGCTGGAGTGCAGCTGGTCCTTCACCTCGTCCCACAGGGCGGCCTGCCGGAGCGACCGCTCGACGAGGTCGTCCATGTCGCCGGTGTAGCCGTTGATCTGCGCGCCCCAGGCAACATTCTTGTAGATGGTTTTGGGGAAGGGGTTGGGCTTCTGAAACACCATCCCGATGCGCCGGCGCACCATCACGGGGTCGGTGTCGGGAGCGTAGATGTCCTGTCCGTCGACATGAATGTCGCCCTCCAGCGTCGTGCCGTCGATCAGCTCGTTCATCCGGTTGAGGCACCGCAGCAGGGTCGACTTCCCGCAGCCCGAGGGGCCGATGAGGGCCGTCACCTGGTGGGGCTTTACGTTCATCGTGATGCCCTTCAGGGCGTGGGTGTCCGTGTACCAGAAGTTGAGGTCCTGGATTTCAATTTTTGGTCGGACCGACGGGTCGGCCTTCGGGGGCGCGGCCGCGGCGTCGTCCGGGTCCGCCTGTCCGTTCGCCGACACGGGCTCCGGCGCGGAATCGGACACCGTCTCGTCCATGTCCGGCGAGGAGTCGGGGCGGGGATTGTCGTTGGGCATATCGGTCGGCATGGGCACAGCGGGCGAATCTGCGGGCACAACGGACGAGGCGGCTACTCCCCGGCGGTCTGCCGCTCGAAGTAGTCACGAAGCAGGATGGCGGAGAGGTTCATCGCAAACAGCAGGATCATGAGCACCACGATGGCGGCGGCGGCCAGGCCCCGAAATTCGTCCTGCGGGCGGGCGGTCCAGTTGAAGATCTGAATCGGCAGCGCCGTAAACTGATCCATCGCACTCTGCGGCAGGAACGGCACGAAGGTGAGCGCTCCGATAAGAATGAGGGGCGCCGTCTCGCCAATGGCGCGGCTGAGGGCCAGGATCACGCCGGTAAAGATGCCGGGGGCGGCGTTCGGCAGGACGTGGCTCCAGATCACCTGCCAGCGCGTGGCCCCCAGGGCGTAGGCACTTTCGCGCAGCCCCGTGGGCAGGCTCCGGAGCGCCTCCTGCGTGCTAATGATGATAATCGGCAAGATGAGTAGGCTCAGCGTAAGGGCCCCGGCCAGCAGGCTCTGCCCCAGCGCCGCAAAGCGGACGAAGAGGGCCAGCCCCAGAATGCCGTACACCACCGACGGCACCCCGGCCAGGTTGGCAATGTTAATCTGGATGAGCTGCAAGAACCATCCGTCCCGGGCGTATTCTTCGAGGTAGACCGCCGAGGCCACCCCCAGCGGCACAGAGATGAGCGCAGTGAGCCCCATCAGCCAGAGGGACCCGTAGAGGGGCGGTTTGATCCCGGCCTGGTCCGCAAATCGCGAGGGAAGGCTGTTGAGGAACTGCATGTCGAGCCACGCTCTCGACTGCATCGCCACGTCCACCAGCAACGTCACGAGGACGACAATGCCGAGGATGGTGGCCAGAAAGAGCACACCGGCCAGAATCATCCCGATGCGCTTGCGGCGCGTGCGGCGAAGGTGAAATGTGCCGTTCGAGGACGACTCCATGATGGACGGAGGAAACAGACAAGATGAACAGCAACGGCGCAGGGGGGGCACGAACGCCCTCCGCTCAGCGTCAGTATTTTTCCTGATAGCGCTGCGTAATGCGGGTCGCGAAGATGTTCATGGCGAGGGTAATGAGAAACAGCACGAGCCCCACGGCAAAGATGCTCTGGTAGACGATCGTGCCCTGGGGCGTGTCGCCCTTGCTCACCTGCACGATGAAGGCCGTCATGGTCTGGATCGACTGCGTGGGGTCGAGGGTCATCTTGGGCGAGGCCCCCGCGGCCAGCGTTACGATCATTGTTTCGCCGATGGCGCGGCTCACGGCGAGGATGAAGCTGGCCATGATGCCGCTAAACGCCGCCGGCACGTTCACGCGCAGGACCGTCTCGAACTTGGTCGCCCCCAGGGCATAGGCGGCCCCCGAGAGGCTGTCGGGCACGGCCTGCAGGGCGTCCTCGCTGAGTGAGGCGACCATCGGCACGATCATAATGCCGACCACGATGCCGGCACTGAGTGCGTTGTACACCCCCAGGCCCGGGACGAAGGTTTGCAGAAGCGGCGTCACAAAGGTGAGGGCGAAGTACCCGTACACGACCGTCGGCACGCCGGCCAGCAGCTCCAGGCCCGGCTTCAACACGCGCCGCACCCAGTCGGCGGCGTACTCGGAGATGTAGATGGCACTCGCCAGCCCGATGGGGAGCGCCACCACGGCCGAGATCACCGTCACGAGGATCGTGCCGCTCAGAAGGGCCCAGATGCCGAAGTGCTTCTCCGAAAACTGGGGCGTCCACTCGGCACTCCCGAAGAACTCGGTTAGGGCCACCTCCTGAAAAAACGGAATCGACTCGATAACGAGCACGGCGGCGATGCCAAGCGTCGTAAACACGCTCACGAGGGCACACGCCCCGAGCGCGTACTTGATGGCCAGCTCTTTGGGGCTGTCGTAGACCTGCTGGGTGAGATCATCGGCCGGGCGCGCCGCGGCCCGGTCTTCCGCGGCGGCCGACTCCGGGGCGGTGCTGGTAGGGGGAGACTCCGTACTCATAAAAGCCAAGAACAATCGAACGAACAGCGCACGCGTGCCGACTCGCCTTACTCTGTCGTGTCGGCCCGCGCCGCGTTTCGGAGGGTTTCTGCTACCTGCACACCCGCCACGTCGAGGTCCTCGCGCCCGAAGACCGTGCCGGTGGTGCGGTTCTGGAAGCGCTGGCGGACCAGTGCGTAGGTGCTATCGGGCATGCCCACGTAGCCCACATCCGGCGCCAGGTCGCCGGCGTTCTGGAGGTAAAAGTCGCCGAAGGCCTCGGCCGTCTCGTCCAGCTTTGCGGTGTTCACGTAGATGAAGAGGGGACGCGAGAGCGGGCGGTAGCTGCCGTCGTTCACCGTCTCGGCGCTGGGCGTCACGCAGGAGGCCCCGCTGCCTCGCTCGTCGGGGTCGATGCCCAGCACCTTCAGCTTATCGGCGTTATTCTCGTAGTAGGCGAGCCCGAAGTAGCCGAGGGCGCCCTCCGTGCCCTCGATGCCCTGCACCAGCACGTTGTCGTCCTCACTCGCCGTGAAGTCGGACCGGCTGGCCCCACTCTCGCCCATGATGGCCTCGGTGAAGTAGTCGTAGGTGCCGCTGGCCGTCCCTGGGCCGTACAGCTCAATCTCGCGGTCCGGGAAGTCGTCGCGCACCTGGCTCCAGTTGTCGATCTCGCTATTCGGCTCCCAAATCCGCCGCAGCTCCTCCACGGTGAGGCAATCAACCCAGTCGTTGTCGGGGTGGACCGTCACGGCCAGGCCGTCGTACGCCACCGGCAGCTCGATGAACTCGATGTCGTTTGCTTCCGCTTTCTCAATCTCGCCGGGGGAGATGGGCCGCGAGGCGTTGTTCACCGCCGTCTCGCCGCGCAGGAACTTGGAAAACCCACCGCCGGTGCCGCTCACGCCCACCGTGACGCGGGCGCCGCGGTTGGCCCGCATGAACTCCTCGGCCACCGCTTCGGTGAGGGGAAAGACGGTGCTCGACCCATCCACGCTCACCGATCCACTGGGGCCGCTGGCCGACCCGTCACTGCCGCCCCCGCAGCCCACGAGGCCCATGCTCAACACGAGAAGCGCCCCGGCCCACAAGGCCGAAACGCCAGCAAAACGACGAGAACACGAACAGCAGGACGAAGTCATGGGTGCGTTGGCTCGGTGCGAGAGAATGAGGGAAACGCCGCGCTATTTTTTAAAACGATACCCAACCCCTTTCACCGTTTCGATGTATTCGCTGCCAATTTTCTCACGGATCTTCCGCACGTGCACGTCCACGGTGCGGTCCACCACGTAGACGTCGCGGCCCCACACCTCATCGAGAATTTCTTGGCGGGAGAACACCTTGCCGGGGTGCGAGGCAAGGAAGTAGAGCAGCTCGAACTCCTTGCGCGGGAGCCGCATCTCGGTGGCCTCCTCGTCCGCCCCGTTTTGGTGCTGGTAGACGAGGTAGCGGTCGCGGTCGACGCGCAGGTCGTGAATCTCGATGCGGTCCGGCGGGTCCGCGTAGCGGCGGGCGCTGCGGAGCAGGGCCTTCGACTGGCTCAAAATGACGTCCACCGACACGGGCTTGCTGAGGTAGATGTCCGCTCCTACGTCGAGCCCCTCCACCTGGTCGTCCTCGCTGTCGCGGGCGGTGAGCATCATGATCGGGATGGTGCGCAGTCGGGCATCCGTACGGAGCTTCTCACACACCTCGATGCCATCCATCTTCGGCATCATGATGTCGAGGATGATGAGGTCGGGCTCGTGCTCGTGGGCCTGCTCGATGCCCTCGACGCCATCGCGGGCCAGGACCACCCGAAAGCCCTCCTGTTTCAGGTTATAGTCGAGCAGGCTGAGCAGGTCTTCCTCGTCGTCCACGACGAGCACCAGCGGCCCATTGTCTCCCAGCGTGGTCGATTCCACGGTCGGTTGGATGCATGCAGTAGATCGACGAATAGCGGATATTGTACACCGGCCGCTGTGCCCCTGTTGTTATGGAACCATTACCAATCCGTTCTGCGGGCGTGAAGGGCCCCTCGGAGCGGGCCCCGGGCGCGTGGGCCTGTTGTGAATTTCCCTGCGGGCGCGCCCTCCCCGCGGACGCCCCGAATCCCTCCTCCGCCTGGCCCGTGCAGCAGGCGCCCCATCGTCGAACGAACCCGCCTGTCTCGCGGTGCGCCTGTCGCTCACCAGTCCACACGATCGCCCCATCCTGGACCTCGCCGTGCCCGCCCTGGCCGGCCTGGCGTCCGACCCCCTCGTCTCGCTCATCGACACCGCCTTCGTGGGCCAGCTGGGCTCGGTGCCCCTTGGTGCGCTGGGCGTGAACGCCTCGCTCTTCTCCATGGCGTTCGTCCTCTTCAACTTCCTGGCGTACGGCACCACTCCGCGCGTGGGACAGGCGGTGGGCGAAGGCAACCGGGAAGAAGCCGGTCGGGCCGTGGTGCGGGCCCTCACCCTGGCGGTCCTTGCCGGGGTGGTGGCCCTTCTCGTCCTGCAGGCCGCGGCGCCGCTCCTGCTCCGCATCATGGGGGCGCAGGGCGAACTGATGGGGCCCGCCCTCTCCTACCTCCGCGTGCGGGCGCTGGCGGGCCCCGCCCTGCTCATCATCACGGCCAGCAACGGGGCCTTCCGCGGCTACCAGGACACCCGCACGCCGATGCTCGTCACGGTCGGGTTCAACATCGTGAACGCGAGCCTCGACCCTCTCTTCATCTTCGTCTTCGGCTGGGGCGTGGCCGGGGCCGCGGCGGCCACCGCCATCGCGCAGTGGCTGGGCGCCCTGGCCTTTCTGTTTCTGCTGCTCCACCGGCGGCGCGAGGCACTCGGCATCACGCTCGCGTGGCCGGCGCTGCACACCCTGGTCCCCTTCCTGAAAACGGGCCGCGACCTGCTCCTGCGCACCGGAGCCCTCGTGGGCACCATGACGCTCGCCACCGCCGTGGCGGCACGAGTGGGCGTGACGGCCGTCGCCGCCCACCAGGTCGCCAACCAGCTCTGGACCTTCCTCGCCCTCGTGGTGGACGCGCTGGCCGTGGCCGGGCAGGCCCTCGTCTCCAAACACCTGGGCGCCGAAGACCCCGACACGGCACGGGCCGTCTCCGACCGGCTGGTGCAGTGGGGCCTGGGCGTGGGCCTCGCCCTCGGCCTTCTGTTCTTTGCGCTGCGGCCGGTGCTGCCGCACTTTTTCACGGACGACCCCGCCACCATCGCCGCACTGCTGGGCGTGTACCCGTTTGTGGCGCTGCTGCAGCCCCTGAACGGGCTCGTCTTTGTGGGGGACGGCATCTATATGGGCGCCGAGGAGTTTTCGTACCTGGCCAAGGCGATGATCGGCACCGCCGGGGCCGCCGCGGTCGTGCTCCTGCTCGTGATTCCGATGGGCTGGGGCCTGGCGGGCGTGTGGTGGGGCATCACGACGCTCATGGGGGGACGCCTCGTTACCCTCGGCGTGCCGTACGTGCGGGGCACGCTGCTTGCAGGGGATACGAACTCGGCATAGGCCGCGCCCGCAGGGGAGTTGTCTCGTGCCCCCGGCCGGTTGCGTCTGGCCCTCCGCGTCGCCATCCTGTTAGGCGGTAAATTTTTGTTGCCTCTCTTCTGTCTCCGCGTCCCGAGGCCTGCCGCGTCCACTGCGTAGTGGCTTAGTGTAGGACGGAGCGCTTTTTTCGTGGACCCGTCGTGCACCTTCTTTCGCTCCTTCTTTTCTCCCACATGCTCCTCGCCCTCGCCCCCGTCCTCGCCCAGGCCGCTCCGGCCTTCACCATCGACATGCTGGTGGTGCTGGGGATCATCGCCGCAGTGCTGGCCCTCTTCATCTCGGAACTCATCCCCATCGACGTCACGGCCCTCGGGACGATGGTGGCCGTCATTCTGCTGGAGCCCTGGACCGGCGTGGGACCGACGGACGGCATTTCGGGCTTTGCGAGCACGGCGACCGTCACGGTGCTGGCCATGTTTATCCTGAGCGAGGGCATCCGGCGCACCGGGGCCATCCGGCGGGTGGGCGCGCGCATCGCCGACTGGTCCAAGGGCCGCTTCTACCGGGCGTACGGGGCGCTCGTCGGCCTTTCGGGGACCACGGCGGGCGTCATCAACAACACCCCGGTGGTGGCGATGATGATTCCGATGGCCGTGAACCTGGGGCGCACGCTCCGCATCTCGCCGTCGAAGCTGCTGATGCCCATCTCGTTCGCGTCGATGATGGGGGGCATGCTCACGCTCATCGGCACCTCCACCTCCATCCTGGCGAGCGACGTGAGCGCGCGCCTGCTGGGCCATCCGTTCTCGATGTTCGAGTTTACGGCCCTGGGGGCGCTCGTGCTGGCGGTGGGCACGGCGTATTTGCTGACGGTGGGCCACCGCCTGCTCCCCGAGCGCATCAAGCCGGCGGACGACCTGACGGAGGAGTTTGCAATCAGTGGGTATCTGAGCGAGGTGGTCGTGACGGAGGACTCGCCGCTCGTGGGCTACACGGTGCGGCAGGCGCTCACGCAGCTGGAGCTCGACGTGGACATCGTGCAGATGTCGCGGAACGGCGTCGACTTTCCCGCCCCGCTGGGGCCGAAGCAGTTTCGACCCGGCGACACGCTGCTGCTCCGCACCAACCGCGACACGCTCCTCCAGCTGATGGAGACGCAGAAGCTGGAGCCGATTGTGCGCACCAAGATTACCGAGCAGGACTTCGAGGTGGAGCGGAAGGGCGAGGCCCTCATTGAGGTGGTACTGCTCTCCGACAGCCCGCTCGTGGGCGAAACGCTCCGCTCCAGCGCCTTCGCCCAACGCTTCGATGCGCTCGTGCTGGCCATCCGGCGGTCCGGCGCCCTGCTCTACGACGAGATCGACCGCGTGCCCCTGCAGGGCGGCGACACGCTGCTCATCCAGGCGTCGGCCGCGGCCGCCAAGCAGTTCGACCGCAGCCGCACGTTCGTCGTGATCCGGGCCGACGACGAGGCGTCCTTCCGCTCGGAAAAGCTGCCCGTGGCCCTCGGCATCCTGGGGGCGGTGGTGGGCCTCGCGGCGTTCGACGTGGTGCCCATCGTGGTGTCGGCCCTCGGGGGCATCGTGGGGATGGTGGCGACCGGCTGCGTGCGCCCCAACGAGCTGTACGAGGCGGTGGACTGGAGCGTGATCGTGCTGCTCGCCGGACTCATTCCGCTGGGCATGGCCCTGGAGCGCTCCGGCACCGCGGCGTACGTGGCGTACCTGATGGGGAGCGCCGCCGACGTGCTCCCGCCCATCGCCATGCTCCTGATGTTCTACGTCGTGACCTCCCTCATCACGCAGGTCATCAGCAACAACGCCAGCGTGGTTCTCATGATACCGGTGGCCGTGGAGGCGGCCCAGATGACGGGCGCCAACCCGTTCGCGTTCGTCCTGGCGGTCACGTTTGCGGCCAGCTGTGCCATGCTCACGCCCATCGGCTACCAGACGAACCTGATGGTGTACGGCCCGGGCGGCTACCGCTTCACCGACTTCATGCGGATGGGCGCGCCGCTGCAGCTCCTGCTCGCCGTCGTCACCTGCGGCGGCATCTGGTGGATGTGGGGCGTGTAGGCACGAGTGCTGGGGACATGGCTCGCGTTTCGCCCGCCCCCTCCGACGCCCACTGCCATCGGGCCGACCCGCCGGGAGGACATCAGTCGTACGTCACCCACTTGGCAATCTCGCGAAAGCCGGGCGTCTTGCCGTAGGACAGGATGCCGACGCGGTAGATGCGCCCCGCCACCCAGATCATCCCGACAAATGTGGCGAGGAGCAGCCCAAACGCCAGCCCGATCTCCCACAGCGGCACGTTGGCGATGGCCGCCCGCAGCACCATCAGGATCGGTGAGAAGAACGGGATGATGGACATCACGACCGACACCGTCGCGTTCGGGCTCTCGATGATGAAGAAGAGGAAGAGGATGGGCACGATGAGGGGCGTCATCACCGGCAGGAGCAGATTCTGCGCGTCCTGCTGCTGCTCTACGGCCGACCCCACGGCGGCAAAGAGCGAGGCGTAAAGCAGAAAGCCCCCGAGGAAGAAGAGCACGAACCACACCATGAGGTCGAGCGGGAGGGTGGGAAGCGACGCCCCCGCCGCCTCCGCCATGGCCTGCTGCGAGGCGTCCGGCGCCACGCCCAGATCCTCCGGACTCATCACCAGCGCCAGCACGGGCCCCGCCACGGCAAAGCCACCCCCCACCAGCACGGCCCACGTCACCATCTGCACGAGCCCCATGGCGCCGATCCCCAGCACCTTGCCCATCAGCAGCTCAAAGGGCCGCACGGACGACACGACGATTTCAACCACGCGGTTGCTTTTCTCCTCAATCACGCCCTGCATCACGTACTGGCCGTAGATGAAGACGGCGAAATAGATGATGAAGGCCATCGCGTACCCGATGGCGGTGAGCGCGAGCGAGCTGTCCGCCGTGGTGCCTTCGTCCTCCGCCAGCTTGCGGGTGCTGAGGCCCACATCCGAGCGCACAATCGACAGAACGGACGCGTCGGCGCCCGCGCTCGTCAGGCGGCGTTCCTGGATTACCCGATTCACCATGCCGTCGATCTGCGTGCGCAGGGTGAGGCCGCCGCCCTCCATGGAGTAGTAGGTCGCCTCCCCCTCACCGTCCAACAGCGAGGCGGGCAGGAGCAGGTAGCCGTCGTACACGCCGCCCCGCACGGCGGCCCGCACCGAGTCGATCGGCGCGTCGGTCGACTCGAACGTGATGCGGTCGCCCCCGGCCGCCGCCAGCGAGTCGGCAAGCTGATCGGTCTCGTCGACCAGCGCCACCACCCGTTCGTCGGTCTGCTCGGCCAGGTAGCCGAAGAGGGCCGGCGCCGCCGCCAGAATCACGAACCCCACCGGCACCAGGAGCGTCGCCAGGATGAAGGCCTTCGACCGGACGCGACGCCAGAACTCGCTCGACAGGATGAGCCAAATTTTGTGGGCGGACACGGCTGCGGGGGACGGTGAATGCGTGCATGACGTGCGGAGAGGAGGCATCCGGGCGGGGCGGCGCTACCCGGCCGGCGCGGTGGCGGCTTCTTCCTGCATCCGCCGGGCCTCATCCTCGCCCACCACCTCCACAAAGATCTCGTTGAGGGGCGGGGCCGTCCGCTCGTAGCGGTACAGCTCGTCGGTGGCGTCGAGGGCGCGATCGAGGACTGTGCGCGCGGCGGTGCCATCGGCCAGCGTGAGCTCGGCGCGGTGGGCGCTGCGGGTGTTGACGCGCACCAGCCCCTCGGCCTCCAGCTGGTCGACGAAGTGATCGTCGCCGTCGAACTCCAGCACCAACGTGTTTTTGCCAAACTGCTCTTTGATGTCCCGCAGGGGCCCTCGCAGCACCACGTCGCCCCGCGCCATGAGGCAGATGTCGTCGCAGAGCTGCTCCACCTGCTCCATGCGGTGCGAGGCGAAGAGGATGGTGCGGTCCTCGCGCCGCAGCTCCAGGATGATGTCGCGCAGGAGGTCGGCGTTGATGGGGTCGAGGCCGCTGAACGGCTCGTCGAAGATGAGGAGCGACGGGTCGTGCAGCAGCGTGGCGATGAACTGGATCTTCTGCTGCATGCCCTTCGACAGCTCCTCGGTCTTCATGTCGGCCCAGCCGGTGGCGTCGAAGCGCCCCAGCCAGTGGTCGGCGCGGTCGGCGGCCTCGGCCTTGGAGAGCCCCTTCAGCGTGCCGAGGTACACGAGCTGCTCCTTCACGCGAAGTCGCTTGTAGAGGCCGCGCTCCTCGGGCAGGTAGCCCATGCGCTGCTGGCTCCACGGGCCCACCGTCTCCCCGTCGTACCGGATCCCGCCCGCGTCGGGAACGGTGATGTAGGTGATCATGCGGATGGTGGACGTCTTCCCCGCCCCGTTGGGGCCGAGGAGGCCGAGGATGCGCCCCGGCTCGGCCGAAAACGACACGTCGTCCACCGCCACGGTGTCGCCGTAGCGCTTCGTCACGTTCGAGACGTCGAGATACGCCATGGGGAGGTGCGGCTGCGTGGGCAATCGACCATTCCAAAGAAATGTGGTCCCGCCCTGAAAAGCAACGCGGCGCGCAGCCCCCGGCCGGCAACGCGCCTCTCTCGCCGCCCCGCTCAGTGACAGTGCCCGTGGGCCTGCGACCAGACCTGGCCGGGCGGGCATTCCGGCCCGCCGCCCCCGAAGAACATCATCCCAATCAGCACGAGCGCCGCCACCACCGCGATGGCGACCAGCGCCCCGGAAAGGAGCGTGTTCTCGTACCAGGCCGACTCATTCATGCAGCAGTGCTTGTACTTTTCCCCACTGCCGCAGGGACACGGATCGTTGCGCCCGGGCGTGTTTGCCATTGTCTCGCCGGAGATGGAGAAAAAGAACCAGACTGGGCGTCAGGAGCCCGTTACGACCCCGACGCGGCGCTCGCCGAGCCGGACAGCTCCTGTTCAATCAGCTGGCCGATGCAGGCGGCCGACCGGTTGCCCACCACCTTTCCCCCAATCGCCAGGGTGGGCGTGCTCTGCACACCGGCCTTGCGGGCCTCGTAGGGCAGGCGATTCACCGCGGCCTGCATGTCCCCCGAGTTCAGCTTCTCACGCATCCAGTCGCCGTCAATGCCGATCTCCTCCGCCAGCGACGCGAGCTGGTCCGTCGTCATGCCGCCCTTCCCGGCGTAGGGACTCGTGAGTTGGGCGTCAATCATGTCGTAGTACTTGCCCTGTTGCTTGGACAACAGGATGGCCTGGATCTGCGGGCGTGAGAACTGCCACAGCGGCACCGGCTGCTTGTAGTAGCGCACCCGATCCCCGTACTGCTCCATCACCTGATCCATCACGGGCTTGAAGTCCTGGCAGTGCGGGCAGTTGGGATCGAAGAACTCGACCAGGAGCAGGTCGGCCTCCGTGTTGCCCTGCACGGGCTCCGACTTCGCCAGCTGCTCCGGATTCATGTTCAGCTGGCCGTTGAAGCCGCACGATTGAGCCACGGCCGAGCCGGCAGAAAACAATCCGGCAGCGACCACGAGCACAGAGAGCCCGCGGACGAGAAACGATACGGTTGATCGCATGGGAAACAGAGCAGAAATGGACAGAACGGCGAAGACGGAACCGGACGGACGACGGCTTCTGGTTGACAGAACCGTCACCGCTCCAATTTTGGGGCCGCCCGAGAGGTTCCCGGGCTCGGCCCCTCCCGGACGGCCCGCCCTGTTGGTGCACGCCGGGGGGCCGGCTAGAACTGCACGCTCAACGTCGTGGAGATCACGCGCCCCGGCTCCGGGATGCGCGCGCCGCTGAACGGGTTCTTCGCGTTCAGGTGGTTGGCGTACGTCACGTCGAAGAGATTCTGCACGCCCGCCTTCAGGTTCACGCGCCGCAGGATCTGCGCGCCCACCCGCAGGTCGACGGTCGTGTAGCCGTCGGTCGGGCTCTCGCTCCGGAAGGCGGCCACCCGGTCCTGCTCGGCCGTGAGGGCGAGCGCCCCGTCCACGTACACCTCCGAGACGTGCCGAAGGCCCACGGAGGGGCTCCACCGCGCGCCGAGCGTGGCCGACGGCGGCGCCACGCCGAACGCGGGCTCATCGAGCGTCTCGTCGCGGCCCCACAGCACGCTTCCGGAGGCGCGGAGCGTGAGGGGCTCCACGGGGGACACTGCCGCCCTCACCTCTCCCCCAACGAAGTTCGCCGTGCCGTTGGTGTACTGGAAAACGGAGACTGTGTCTCCATCTATGACCCGATCGGGGGTCAGTGGCAGAATCTTCTGAACATCGGTGGGCTCAAAGGTGATGTAGTCGTCGAGGTGGCGGGCGAACCCGTTCACGCTCAGCGACCACCGCTCGCCGGTGCCCTCCAGCCACAGGTCCGCCTGCGTGCTCCGTTCCGGCGCCAGCGTGGGCGTGCCCAAGAACTCGGCGCTCGTCTGCGACTTGTTGGCCGGGAACTGGTGCGAATAGCGCTCCAGCGCCGTGGGCGCCCGCGCCGCCGACCCGACGCCCAGGGAGAGCGTCCAGCGATCCGCCAGGGGCACGGCGGCCGTGAGGGCCCCGCTGAGGCGCGTGTCCTGCCGGTCCATGTCCGCCCGGGTCGTGCCCGTGTTGTCGAGGAACGGCTGCAGGGGCGTGTTGGCGTCCGACTGCATGGCGTCGACCCGGCCGGTGGCCGTGAGGGTGAGGGCGGTGCCCACCGGGCGGCGCACCCGCACGAAGGCGCCCTGCTGCGAGAGGGTGACGCCCGGCCACGCCTGGTTGCGCACCCGACCGTCCGCCGTCTTGTAGAAGCCGGGGACCATGCGAGAACCGTCGGGCATCACGGCTTCGAGGGAGCGGGTGGCGTCGCGGAAGGTGTGGACCACATCGCCGCCGACCGTCAGGTCCCATTCCTCACCGAGCGCCAGGTCCGCCGCCCCCCGGCCGCTGAAGTTCTGGATTTCCGACTGCACGCCGATGCGGAGCGGCGGGCGATTCTCCCCGGCCTCGTACGTCGGCTTGCCCTCGTTGTCCATCGCGTGGAGGGTCTGCTGGGCATTGGCCTGCACCTCCAGGGACTGGAGCACGTCCCCCTCCGGCGTGAACGAGTAGTTGAGCTGCCCCATCCCCGTCTCGAAGAACGAGGCATTCAGGAGCCGGCCCGGGTAGTCGAGGTTGTCCTGCGTCTGGTAGCTGCCGTTCACCGACAGGGTGGAGTGGTCCGACAGCTCGACGCCGATGCGCCCCCGGCCGTCGGCCGACTCGAAGTCGCCGGGCACAGTTTCGTCCGCACCGGTTTCGTAATCGTGTCCCTGACGCCACGCGCCGTTGGCACTGTAGAACCAGCGGCCCTGCCGCCCCATCGCAAAGCCGGTCGTCTCTACCGCCCCGAGGTTTGCGTCGTACCCGGTGCGCACCGTCCCGGTGAGGGGCGTGCGGGGCGGGTCCTCGCCGCGCTGCGTCACGCGCACCGCACTCATGTTGCCGGGGCCCCAGGTGAGCGCGTACGGCCCCTTCACCACGTTGACGTTGGCGATGGTGCTGGGGTCGATGTGGCTCATGGGCGAGTCTATGCGGGCGGGCCCGGCGGGGAAGCTGCGCATGCCGTTTACGTAGACGCCCACCTCGGCCTCCGCCAGCCCGCGCACGTTGGGGTCGAGCCCGATGGGACCGCGCCGCGTTGAGCCGACGCCCGGCAGGCCGCGCAGGAGTTCGCCGGGATCGGCCACCTCGGCCTCCCGAATCTGTTCGCTCTGCAGGTCGCCGGTGGGCTGGGTGCCGGGCCGCAGGGCCGTCACCTCGATGCCGTCAAGGTCCACGGCCTTTGACTCAAGGCGGAGGCGGAGCCGGGTGGTGCCGCCCGCGGTCACGTCGACGGTGCGCGCAACCGTCGTGTAGCCCACGAAGCGGGCCTCCAGGGCATACGTCCCCTCGGCCACGTCGCGCAGCGTGAACTGGCCGTCGGGCCCGGTGGCGGCCCCCCGGTCGATCTCGGACAGCACGACGTTGACGCCCGGCAGGGGGTCGCCCGTCTCGGCGTCGGTCACGGTGCCGGCGAGGGTGCCGGTGGACTGGGCCGCGACGGGCGGAACGAAGAGAACAACGAACGCGAAAAGGGATGCGAGAGACGCGAGTCGTTTTCCAAATTGAGTCATAGATCATCCTCCATCGTAGGGGTGACCTACACGGGTCCCCAGGGAGCGTGCAGGTCAACTACCGATCGGGCAGACAGGCCCGGCGGGACCAGCCGGGGCTTACGCCGATCGGGGCCACGGCGGATGAAAGATGTCGTCCCCCATGCGCTGCGGGGCCCAGGCCTCGGCCGTCGCCGACCGTTCCCTTTCGACGACAGGCGGCCGGAGCGCACGTTCGGTGCGGGGCACGAACCACTTGGTGGCCGCGAGCCCGGCGCGCGCGTCCGGCCCCGTCGTGTCGCAGGAGCGGAGGACGAGCCGGTCGCTGTCCCCCGCGGCCGTTTGCTCGTTGCCCTCCGTCTCGCCGCTCGGGGAGGACGCGGGCCCCGCCGGATCCTGGCCGTCGTGGCCGTGGTGGGAGCACGCACAGTCGCCGTCCGGATTGCGGGGGCAGTAGCCCTGCTCCGCACAGACGCAGGACGAACCAACGGCGTGCAGGAGGGACTCGACGGGCAGGCCCTGCAGCCCCACACCGAGGGCCAGGACCAGGACAAGGACCTGGTGCCACACGGCGGTCGAATGGCGGACGGAGGTTGTTGCCATTGCGCAGGGGCAAAGATGAAAACGTGAACTGTCTAACGTCGTGCCTACCCACGGGATGATCGGTTCCCATTAATCTTTGTTGAACGACGCATCCGTCTCCCCCCGCGCCCCCGTAACGTCCCCCCACACGGCCTCACCGAATGCCCCTCGGAGCGTTCGTCGCCCAGAACGCTCGGATTCGTTGTGCGCCAGACTCTTTCCTCAATTCCTCCCGCTCCATGTGCCGTCTCTACGGCCTCCAGGCCACCCACCCCACGCACGCCGCCTGCGAGCTCCTCGACGCCCAGAACTCCCTCATCGAGCAGAGCCGGAAGGACGAGCGCGGCCTATCGAACCCCCACGGCTGGGGCCTGGGGCACGTCCGGAACGGCACAACCACCTGCTTCCGACAGGTGAGGCCCGCCGACGAAAGCACTGACTACCGCGAGAACGCCCTGGAAACGAAAGGCACCACGCTGCTCGCCCACGTCCGCCGCGCCACGGTCGGCGACCCCGACCACGCCAATACGCACCCCTTTCGGCACCGCAACGCCCTGCTCATCCACAACGGGCACGTGCCCGCCTTCGACCAGGTGCGGCCCCGCCTCCTCGACCGCCTCGACGATACGCACCGCGGCGTCGTGCAGGGCTCCACCGACAGTGAGCACATCTTCGCCCTCCTCCTGCAACTGCGCGACGAGCAGCCCGATGCCCCCCTGTACGACGTGACGCGCCAGGCCCTCCGCCTCCTGCAGGAGTGGACCCGCGAGGCCGCCCCCGCGGCGGAGGTGGCCCCAGTGAACGGCGATCTCCGCTCGCTGTCCCACGACGAACTCGAGGGCATCCTCGGCCTCAACCTGCTGTGGACCGACGGCACGGCCCTCGGCGGCTCGCGCCTCAATCGCACCCTCTGGGCCCGCGAGCGCGACCACGCGCCCGTCTGCTCGGTGTGCGGCACGAAGCACGCCCACCCGCCCGAGGGGGCGTCCTACCGCGCCGTCGCCCTCGCCTCCGAGCGGATTACGGACGAGGACTGGACCGAGGTGCCGAACGGCTCGGTCTTCTCCGCCGGCCCCGCCGCCCGCCTCCACACCGAATCCCTCGACGCGTAACCCTCCCCCTCAGCCTTCAACGCTCCACCTTCAACGTTCCACCTCCTACCCTTCAACCCTCATGCCTCTGACCGAAAAACAACAGCAACTCTGCGACGAAAACCCGTACGACTACAGCGACCTGAGTGCGCTCTTCCTCAACTGCACGCTCAAACCGTCGCCGCAGCCCTCCCACACCCGCGACCTGATCGACGTCTCCGCCACCATCATGGAGGAGAACGACGTCGACGTCGAGATCGTACGGCCCGTCGACCTTGACCTCGCGCCCGGCGTCTACGGCGACATGACCGAGCACGGCTTCGACGCCGACGACTGGCCCGAGCTGTACCAGAAGGTCCTCGACGCCAACATCCTGGTCCTCGGCTCCCCCATCTGGCTCGGCGAAAAATCGTCCGTCTGCCAGCAGGTGATCGAGCGGCTCTACGCCAACTCCTCGGACCTCAACGACAAGGGGCAGTACGCCTACTACGGCCGCGCCGGCGGCTGCCTCATCACCGGCAACGAGGACGGCATCAAGCACTGCTCAATGGGCATTCTCTACGCGCTGCAGCACCTCGGCTACACGATTCCGCCCCAGGCCGACGCCGGCTGGATCGGCGAGGCCGGGCCCGGCCCCAGCTACGGCGACGAGCGTGAGGACGGCTCGCGCGTCGGGTTCGACAACGACTTCACGCAGCGCAACACCACGTTCATGACGTGGAACCTGATGCACACGGCCCACCAGCTGCACGAGGCCGGCGGCGTGCCCGCCCACGGCAACCAGCGATCCGAGTGGGAGGCCGGCTGCCGCTTCGACCACCCCAACCCGGAGCATCGGTAGCGCCGAGCGCCGCGACTACGGGCCCGGCACTGCTTCCACGGGGCGCGTGGACGGAACCTGATTCCCTCTTGATAATTGAGGGCACCCGCCCACTTATCAATCAGTAAGGAGACGTCCCCGTGCCCCCCGACGCAGCGACGACCGACCGGTCCGACACCGCCGAACGCATCCTCGACTGTGCCCAGGAACGGATCCAGCGCTGCGGCTACAACGCCGTCAGCTACGGCGACCTCGCCGACGCGCTCGACCTTACCACGACCGCCATCCACTACCACTTTCCCTCGAAGGCCGACCTCGGCGAGGCGCTGGTGACGCGCTACCGAGAGGAGAACGAGGCGCAACGGGCCGCCATCTACAGAGACGAGTCCACGCTTCGCGCGCGGCTGGAACGGTACGTGGAGGGGTACGCCGGCGTGCTGGAGGCCGGCGGCGTGTGTCTCTGCGGGATCCTGTCGTCCGACGCATCGACGCTGCCGGACGGCGTACGGGCCGAGGTGCGCGCCTTTTTCGCGGATCAGGTGGACTGGCTCACCCAGATTAT
The DNA here is from genome assembly GCA_002894685.1 of Salinivenus lutea. Lineage (GTDB taxonomy): Bacteria > Bacteroidota > Rhodothermia > Rhodothermales > Salinibacteraceae > Salinibacter > Salinibacter luteus. The sequence continues at coordinate 119,879 of NCRC01000005.1, read as the reverse complement.
CGCGGAGGAGCACGACGGCGGCGCGGGCCTTGAGGGCTACGACTCGCCTCGTCAGGTGGCCCAACTGCTCCTCGCCACCATCGAAGGCGCCATGCTGACCCTTCCCGCCCGCGACCCCGCGGCCTACCGCACCACCCTCCATCGGCTCATCAATATAATCGCTTCGTAACGCGGTCGGCTCCCCAATCACAACAGGAGCCGGAACCTGATGTAACGCATTCCGTGACTTACCTACTGATAAGTAGAAAACAAGGCGGCGGCATCGGAGGCGCCGAGGCCGCCCGCTCCGCTTCGCACTCACTCGAACCACCCACTTTTCTCCTCCTATGGCTACGACCACCGCCAACCAGACCGACTACGAGCAGCAGGTGCACGAGAAGTCCGAGCAGGCCTTCGGCTTTGTGCCCAACCTCGTGAAGGAGCTCGCCGGGGAAAACCCCGCCGCGGCCGACGCCTACCTGACCGGCAACGGCCTCATAGAAGAAAACGGCACACTCTCCCCCGCCGAGCAGCAGGCGGTCATCCTCGCGGTCTCCAGCTACAACGACTGCCACTACTGCACAAAGGCCCACGCGGCCGCCGGCCAGCAGGCGGGCCTCGACCCCGACGTGATTGCCACAATCAATGAGGGTGGCCTCCCCTCCGACCGTCGCCTGAAGAGTCTCGTGCGCGCCACCCGGCGCATCCTCGGCAAGCGCGGCTGGCTCTCCAATGTCGACGAGTCGGAGTTTTCTGACCTCGGCCTGGAGCGCCCCGAGCTCTACGAGATCATCACGCTGGTTGGCCTCAAGACCATCAGCAACTACGTGAACCACATCGCTGGCACCGAGGTCGACGACGTGTTTCAGCAGTAACCTTCAAGGATGGGTCGGCAGTACGTGCGGACCCCCACCAGCACGAACGCCGGTGTCCCGTTGCGGGCACCGGCGTTCTCTTTTTGTGGACATCTTTTTTGTCCCCAACCGCACCGCGCCCGTAACATCTGTGCCGCGCAGAAACGACGCCGGGCCGTCTGCGTCCGTATATGCCCGTTGCTGTCTGATTCACGCCCCACTCCCGCCATGCCTTCCGACGCTCCAAAGACCACCCGTCCCTCCGACGACGAACTGAAGAAGCGCCTGAGCGACGAGGAATACCACGTCACCCAGGAGGCCGGGACCGAGCGGGCCTTTACCGGGCGGTACTGGGACCACAAGGCCGACGGCACCTACGCGTGCGTCGTCTGCGGGGCCGAGCTGTTCGACTCCGACACCAAATTCGAGTCCGGCTCCGGCTGGCCCAGCTTCTACGACGTGGTGGACCAAGGCCACGTGGAGCTCCGCGCCGACCACAGCCACGGCATGCGACGCACGGAGGTCGTCTGCGCGGAGTGCGGAGCGCACCTGGGACACCTGTTCGAGGACGGGCCCGCCCCCACCGGCAAGCGCTACTGCATCAACTCTGCCGCCCTCGACTTCGACGCGGAGGCGGACGTCTCGGACACGTAGTCGCCCCTCGCGCCCCCTTCCTGCTCCATCCGCCCTCCATGCCCGACCCAACCGCCGACCTCGCCATTCCGCCCATGGACCGGGCGGCCCCAACCGACCTGCCCCACGCCGCCTTCGGGATGGGGTGCTTCTGGGGGCCGGATGCCCTCTTCGGCGCGCTCGACGGGGTCGTGCGGACCTGCGTGGGCTACGCGGGCGGCACCACGGACGCGCCCACCTACAAGGCCATCGGCGACCACATTGAGACGGTGCGGGTCGCGTTTGACCCCGACCGGATCTCCTACGACGACCTCCTCCGTCTCTTCTGGACGGCTCACGCCCCCACCCGCGCCCCCTTCAAGCGCCAGTACCAGCCCGCCCTCTTCCCCTACACCGACGCGCAGGCCGAACGGGCCCGAAGCACGCGAGAGGCCGTGGCCGATCGGCACGACGGGGCCTTAACCACCGAGATTATCGAGGGGGCGTCGTTCTACCGGGCCGAGCCCTATCACCAGAAGCACACGCTCCGGCACGACTCGACCTTGATGGCCCCCTTCGAGGCCCTCTACCCCGACGCGTGTACCGACTCGGCCGCCGCGGCCCTCGCGAACGGCTACGCGGCTGGCCACCGGGACCCGACGCGCCTCACGGAGGACCAGTCGCGACTGGGCCTCCCCGCCGCGGTGCTCGACCGGCTGCGCACCGTCGCGGAGCAACGCTACGAATGAGCCCGGCCGTTGCCCGCCGGGACGGCGTCAGTTCTCCTCGCCCGGCAGCGGCACAAACCGGGCCGTGTCGGGCGGCGTCAGGCGCGACTCGTCGAACGAGCGGCGGTACGAAATGCTGTCGGCCTCCGCCCAGTTCGTGCGCGTCTCGCCGATGCCCTCCTCGTCCGAATACGCGTACCCCTCGAACCGCGTCGGGACCGTGAGGCTATCGACCGTCACGTAGTCCTGGTAGTCGAAAAAGGTCTCCGACAGGTCAGCCTCCGGCCCCACGTCGCGCCCGAAGGTTACGGTGTAGCGGATGGCATCGACCCGGCCGGTCTCCTTGTCGAGATAGAGCGTGTAGGAATCGTCCGGGGCGTCGCCCACGTCGTCGCCGAAGGTGATGCGCACCATGTCGTGCGGCGTGCCGTCGATCGGTTCGTCGGGCACTGCGTCGTAGTTGACGCCCGGATCGGCAAAGACGAACGGGATCTGCTGGAAGTAGAAGCCCGAGAGGGCCCAGAAGCGCGGGTTCGGCTGCTCAACGTCGGGCGGCGCGATCCAGGCCCGATCGCCGGTCCACGCAAACTCAGCGTCCACGGGCCGGGGGGCCTCGTACGTCCCGGTTCGCAGCAGGTCGTGGTAGGCCCGGCGCGTGTGGTTGTCCACCACCATGAACGACGCAAAGTGGAGGTCCGCCCCCTGATTGGCGTATTCCCAGACGTAGGAGCTGGTCGGCGCCCGGTACCAGGCCGCCAGGCCGCCGTGCGCCTCGATGGCCCGCAGCACGCGCCGTCCGCCGTCGTTCTGGGTCAGGCGCTCGCGAGCCGCCGCCACACGCTGCTGCACAACGCTGTCCGGCACAACGTTCGGGGCCGCGGCGGCGTCGGCGTTGGTGTCGGACGCTCCGCCCCCGCACCCGACCAGCAGCAGGGCCCCCACAAGGGGGACAAGCCCTCCCCACCAACCAGATCCAATTGACGTTGCGGTACGCAGAACGAAAGTCATGATCGAACCAGGGATTGGAAGGGAAAGGACGACCGCCTACTGCGGCCGTTGTTCGTGGAGGCGCTGCTTTTCGCGGCACAGGTTCACAAGCAATCGGCGCCGCTCGGGCGACGACAGCCCGTCGTACGTGGCGTTCGCGAGCGCCTCGATGGCCCGTTCGTAGTGGCGCAGCGCCCGCGGCGTGTCGTCGTCCGGCACGGTGCGGGTGGCCAGCAGGCCACGGTCCTCGTCACAGGGCGGCGGTAACTTCATGGCGAGTGGGCACGGAAGGGAAGGGAATCGACTAAGAAACACTTGGGCCTGAGGCGCACTCCCTACGACTCAATGCCGGCAAACAGGTTGTTGAGCGACTCCGCAAGTGTGGGGTGGGCGTACGGGGCCTCTTTCAGGCGGGTGACGGGGACCTCGCCCATCATGGCCGTCTGGAGGACGGACATCACCTCGCCGCCCTCGACCCCCAGCACGGCCGCGCCGAGGAGCTGCTTCGTGTCGGCGTCGACGACGGCCTTCATCAGGCCACGCGTCTCGTCGACTTCCAGGGCCCGGGCCACGTGGCTCATCGGCATCTGCGCCACCTCGATGTCGCGCCCCTGATCGCGGGCCTGCGTCTCGGTGAGGCCCACGCGGCCAAGCTGCGGGTCCGTGAAGAGGGTGTAGGCCACGAGCCGCTCGTCGGTCGTGCGGTCGGCCCCGTGCAGCCAGTTGTCCCGCAGCACGCGGTAGTCGTCGTAGGAGACGTGCGTGAAGGCCGGACCGCCGGTCACGTCGCCGATTGCGTAGACGCCGTCGGCGGACGTTTCGAGGCGGTTGTTGACCTGCACGTGGCCGCGGCCGTCGGTGTCCACCCCGGCAGTGTCGAGGCCCAGATCGTCGGTGTTGGGGCGGCGGCCCACGGCCACCAGCAGCTCGTCCCCGTCTATCCGGGCCGGGGCGTCCTCGCCCTCCAGGTGGGCTGTGATGGTTCCGTCGCTCGCCTCCACGGCCGTCATGCTCGTCTCGTTGAGGATGCGGAGGCCGTCCTCGCGCAGGATGTCCTGCAGGGCCTCGGCGACGTCGGCGTCCTCGCGCCCGAGGATGTGCTCGCCCCGGTCGACGATCGTCACCTCGGCCCCGAAGCGCCGAAACATCTGCCCGAACTCCAGGCCGATGTAGCCCCCGCCCAGAATCAACAGATGCTCGGGCACCGCGCCCAGCTCCATAATGGAGGTGGACGTGAGGAAGTCCACCTCGCCGAGGCCGTCGATGGGCGGGACGAGCGGACGCGCCCCGGTATCGATCACGATACGGTCCGCCGTGAGGGTGCGGGTGCCGCCGTCGTTGAGGCCCACTTCGACCGTGTGCTCGTCCACGAAGTGGCCCGTGCCCTCAATCAAGTCGAGGCCGTCGGTCTCCTCAACGCTGCTGCGGCTGCCCGATCGGAAGGACTCCACGATGTCGCGCTTGCGCCGACGCACCGTCTCCATATCCACAGAGATGTCCCCCACCTCCACGCCGTAGTCCGCGGCGCGACGGGCGAGGTGCGCCACGCGGGCGCTGGCGATCATGGTTTTGGTGGGGGTGCAGCCTTCGTTCACGCAGGTGCCGCCCACATGTGTGGCTTCCACAAGGGCGGTGCGGTGTCCGTGGGTGGCGGCCGTGCCGGCGAGCGGGCCCCCGCCCTGGCCGGCCCCGAGCACAATCACATCGTACGAGGAGGAATCAGACATGCGTTGCAGAATTGGACGTGATGGAGCGCTGTGAGAATGTCCCGGACTTCTTCCCTCTTTTCGTGCCTCGGAGGCGACATCGTTACGGAGCGCGAGTGGTGCCCCCGAACGACCGTCGTGGAGCCGGCGGAAGGGGGAAGTAACGAATGTAGAGGCAGTGGTACAAAGAGGGGCGACAAAATGACGTGAGAATATCGTTACGCCGGACTGCCTTCAGTGCTTTTCTTCACTCAACCCGGAATACGTCCATGAATCAACTTCGAGCGTTGTCTCCGTACGGCCACTGGTTTTTGCGCCTGGCCCTGGGAAGTGTGTTTCTCTACCACGGCCTCACCAAGTTCCCCGTCCTCGGCGGCATGGCCGAGATGATGGGAATGCCCGTCTTTATGGTCGGCCTCCTGGCCGCGCTTGAGACCATCGGCGGCCTGTTCGTGCTGCTTGGCGGCGCCGGCTGGGATTGGATGACCCGCCTGGGCGGGCTCCTCATTGTCCCCATCATGCTGGGGGCCATCTTCATGGTCCACCTTCAGCACGGGTGGAACTCCGTCAACATGGGATCAGGCAACATGGGAAGAGGCATGGAATTTCAGTTCACCCTGCTGATGATTGCCCTCTACTTCCTCGTCGTGGGCAACTCCAGCGGGACCGCCCGGGAGTAGATGAATGCTCCGGAGCGCAGTCGCACCGTCCGACTGGGGACTGGCGAACGCCCCCAGTCCAATGCGTTCTGTGCGGCCCCTCTGCCTTCCTGCGCTTTGCCCTTGGACGGGGTCCCCTTCCGGACCCCTCCCTCGTCGCACCGGCACAGAACAGACGGAACGGGCCGCGGGTGAACCATACGGACGCCCCGATTTCCCCTCCACCGACACCACAGGAGCCGTATGAACACAGATTCCGCCCCGTCTGCCCAGGCAATTGCCGAGCGAGTCGCGCGCCACGCATTCGCCCCCGTCGACAACGGATTTACCGTCGACCCCGAGACGGAGACCGACGGCGTCTCTGACCTCCGGAGTGAGGACGGGCGTGTGCGCACCCTCGCGGTGCGCGACCTCGTGCGACTCGGCATGGAGGCGCCCGCCGCCGTCCGCGAAGTGCTGGACCACGAGAACAAACACGTCCGGCAGATAGCCGCAATGGCGCTCGGCGTCCTTCGGGCGGAAGCGGCCGTCGAGGCACTGAGTCGTCGCCTCCGGGACGACCCCGATCCGGTGGTCCGCTCCCAGGCGGCGATTGCGCTCGGACAGATCGGGGCCCCGCCCGACACGGTCGCCGTCCCGCTGGAGACGGACGACCACGCCGATGTGCGGCACCAGTGCGCGGTCGCCCTCGATCGCATTCAGAAGAATGCGCCCGTCGAGCCGGCCGTGGCGGAGCAGTTCGCCGCCCTCGAGGAATCGTCCTTCGGGCGGGTGCAGGAAGGCGATTCGGCCCCTCCGTTCACGCTTGCGGACACAGGCGGAGACGAATGGGCCCTATCCAGCGTCCTTGGCGAGAAGACCGTCGTGCTAATCTGGGTCTTTGCCGACTGGTGCCCGGTGTGCCATAAGGAGTTTTACAGCCTCATCAAGCGCCAGGAGCGCTTCCGCGACCTGGACGTGGCGGTCGCCACCCTGGAGTGCCACGACCGCTACCGCTCCCGACTCATGGTCGGCCAAGAATTTCGACCGGACTACTGGTTTGCCGAGAATCTGCCGTCGGAGCATCCCCATGACCTCTATCCCGACGGCATCTGGTGGCCGCACCTGATCGATCGGGCCGCGACCATCGGCGCCCGGTACGGCATCGATCCGTGGCAGTACGCGGTGCACTCCGAGTACGTCAACCGGCCCGCCACTATCATCATCGACCCCGAGGGCATCGTCCGGCTGGCCCATTTTGGGACGTACTGGGGGGACCGGCCGAGCATCGGCCAGATTCTCCGGATGATTGAGACGGACACGTACGAGTTTGAGGCCCCGCCGCCCCGCCGTGGGCCGCATTGACCCGAGCGCCTCCCAGCACGCCTCCGCCGCCATCACGCTTCACGAACAACACGCCGGGCCTCCCTCCCTCTGCACCGGCGGGCAGGGCGTGCTTCCGTACGAACAGAAGACGCAGCAGTCGCCGGGCTTCGCCCGAACCACCGCCCCGCACGATGGGCAGTCCCAAAAGAACTGGCACCTCTCCGTCGGCATTTCCGCCGTTGTCTGCGTCTCGCAGTGGGGACACGTGATCGTCGATGTGAGCTGGACGGTGGGCATCGGCTATGGGGACGATTTTAGGCGAGAGGGAAAGCCGGCTCCTTCGGTGGCGCTCGTAAGGTCCTCGACCGAGACCGTCTCCGGATCGAAGCGGATTACAGCCTCGGGAGGCGCAAAGGTCGCCTCGGCGCCGTAGACACCATCGACGCCCTCAAGCGCCGCTGTCACGGTCTTGGGGCACGCCACGCACGTCATCCCGTCGACGCTCAGGACGACTTGCTGAAACGACGCGGGCGTGGCCGCCGCGCCCGATCCGTCCTGCGCGCCTGCCCCGGCGGACTGAGCTGTCTGTGTCGCGCTGCCGGGCGAGAGGCCGAACAGCCACGGGCTCACGACGAGGGCCAGCACGGCCAATCCCCCCACGCCCAGCAGCGAGCGGCGGGTCGTTGAGGAAAAGATGGTCTCGCAGTCACAGTCGGGCCGCCGGCTGAGGTGCCACTCATTGTATCCCGCGTAGGCGAGGGTCCCGATGGCGAGCGTTACGAAGATCCAGCGATATGGGGCCAGCGCCGTCAGGCTGCCGATCCACGCCCCGCCGACGCCGAGACTTACGAGCGCGAGGGGAATCGTGCAGCAGGCCGAGGCCGCCACCGCCGCACCGATCGCCGCGCCCAGGCTCCAGTTCGTTCCGGACTTCGAAGATCTCTGCGTGCTCATGGCAATCACGGTGAACGGTTCGTTTTTTAAAAGAGGAAGCGCATCGAGGGCCCAGTTCCCCTCGACTACTCCCCCGAAAGCAGTGGGGGCGCGGAGACGTCGCCTGATCCCGACTCGTCCTCCAGTGCCTCAAGGATCGGGCACTCGCTCGTCGGGCCGACCCGATCTCGGCAGGCCTCGGCCAGTGTCGTCAGGGCGTCTCGAATCCGCTTCAGGTCTTCGATCTTTGCCTCCACCTCCCCGATCTTCTCCTCAGCCTGAGCCCGCACATCCCGGCAGGTCGCCTCGTCGTCAACACGCAGCTCCAGAAGACCTTGAATCTCCGCAAGCGTGAACCCAAGCTCCTTGGCCCGCCGGATGAAGCGGAGACGGTCGACGTAGCGCTCGTCGTAGAGCCGAAAGCCGCCGTCCGATCGTGGAGGCGTCGGAATGAGCTCTCTGCGCTCGTAGTAGCGGAGGGTTTCGGGGTTGACACCGACGCGCTCGGCGATCTCACTCCGGGTCATGTCATCCATGGGCATCCGCTGCTATTGGACGTGTGTCTCGCGAAGGGGGGCGCGAGCAGTGGAATCGTTGGTTCTAGATCGGCACGCCGACCCCCGCCTCCCGGAGGGCCTCCCGAGGCACGCCCCGGCCCTGACAGCACGACGCCAGCGTTCCATTGATGGCGACGGCCGGAACGGACTGAACGCCCACCTCGCGGGCCCGCTGCACGCCGGACTCGTCCTGTAGACTCACGACACGCACCTTGCACGAGTCGCAGGCCATGTCGCGCACCGTGTCGACCACGTCGCTGCAGAGCGGGCAGTTCGCCGTGAAGACCTCAACGGTTCGGGATTTAGACATAGCAGGTGCCTCGTTTTGGGAAGAAATGTTGCAGGTAGGACCTACCACGGGCTGTAGTATGGTACAGCGTTCCGCGTCGCCCGCAATATTCACAAACCCGGGGGAATCGCGTGTATCCCTCTCCTCCGTCGGGACGTTCTCCTCTGCCCTCTCCACGAAGACCTGCCCTCGCTAGTCAGACAGCCGGGGCCGATGAGGGGCCCCTCCCGCCATTCGGTGCCGGAAGAACAGGTAGATTGGACAGGGGGGCGACAGCGGAGGCGACACCACAAGATCGCCCGCTCCCGCGCCGTTGGGATCAGTCGTGCTTGGGCGGCCAACACGCACGATCGAGGTACCAGTCGAGTTGGGACCGGGGCTGCACATGGGTCGCCGGAAGCGACTTGTCCCGTTCGTTGAGGACCCTGTACACGGCCGCCCGCTTGCGCGGCCCCGCGGCGAGAAAAATCGCCCGACGCGCTCCGTTGAGCACGGGCAGTGTGCAGCTAATTCGCGTCGACACGTCGTGGCGGGGCGGGGCCGTCACAACCCGAACCCAGCGCTCGTCGTCGGCGAGGACGGACGTCTCTGGAAAGAGGGACGCAGTGTGCCCGTCGCTGCCCAGCCCGAGGAGCACGGTGTCGAAGGTCGGGGGGCCGTCCGAAAAGAACCGCCGGAGGGTGTCCTCGTACGCCGCGGCGTCGGCCTTCGGGGCGTCTCCCTGCGTCGGGATGGGATGCACGTTGTCGGCCGGAATCGGAATCTCGTCGATCAGGACCTGCCGGGCACGCCGGGTGTTGCTATCCGGGTGGGTGGGCGGCACGTACCGCTCGTCCCCCCAAAAGAGATGGATGCGCGGCCAGGGGAGGGCCCCTTCGGTCCCGGCTGCCAGCAGTTCGTACAGTCGTCGGGGCGTGCTGCCGCCCGCGAGGGCGAGCGCGTAGCGGTCCTGGGACTCCAGAACCGACTCGATGTCGGCCACGAGGGCCCGGGCGGCGGCGCGGCTCAACGCCTCCAGGTCCGCGTGCCGGTGGACGGTGGTCGTAACGTCGGAGGGGGGTGTCATTGGGCGCAGAGTCGTCATCGATCATTGGACGGGGGCGCGGACGAGACCCGGGGAGACGCTCAGGGGTCCGACCGTCCCCCTGAGGTCCAGGACTCCAGCAGCCGGTCGACCGCCTCGGGCCCCCAAGTGCCGGCCTCGTACGGATGTACCGCTTTGTCAGTGTCGAGGAGCGGCGCGTAGAGCTGCCACGACGCCTCCACCTCATCGGCCCGCACAAAGAGGGTGGGATCGCCCACAATGATGTCGCGAAGAAGCGTCTCGTAGGCGTCGGGCACGGGGCCGAAGGCGTCCGCGTACGAAAAGCTGAGCTGCTGCGTCTCCAGCTCCATCGTGCCGTTTTCGTTTTCCCCCGGCGCCTTCACCTCGAAGCGCAGGTCGAACCCCTCATTCGGCTGCAGGGTGATGAGCAGTTCGTTGGAGCGGGCCTCGCAATCGGCGTCCTGCGGGATGCAGGGCTGGCCGTCGGACTGAAAGAGCGACACGGGCGCCCCCTGAAAACGAACGGCGATCTGGGTGAGCTTGGTGGGAAGGCGCTTGCCGGTCCGCAGGTAGAAGGGCACGCCCTGCCACCGCCAGTTGGCCACGTTGAGGCGCAGCGCGGCAAAGGTCTCGGTGTCGGAGTCGCCCGGCACGTCCGGCTCGTCGCGGTAGCCGGGCACCGGCTCGCCATCGACGGTTCCGGCCCCGTACTGCCCGAAGACCACGTCGGTCTCGGGATTGGGTTGCTGCACGGACGTGAGCACCTTCACCTTCTCCTGCCGGATTGCGTTGGCGTCCATGCTGGCGGGCGGCTCCATGGCCACCAGCGTCAGCAGCTGCGTGAGATGATTTTGCACCATGTCGCGCACGTGGCCGGACTGGTCGTAGTACCCCCCGCGCCCCCCGACGCCCAGGTCCTCCGAAACGGTGATCTCGACCCGCTCGATGTGCTCCCGATTCCAGATCGACTCGAAGATCGCGTTGCCGAACCGGAAGGCCATCAGGTTCTGCACCGTCTCCTTGCCGAGGTAGTGATCGATGCGGTAGACCTGGTCCTCATCGAAGTGACGGTGCACCCGCTCGTTGAGGGCCTGGGCCGAGGCCAGGTCGTTCCCAAACGGCTTCTCCACCACGACCCGCGTCCAGCCCGGGCTCTCGTTCAATCCCACGTCGCCGAGCCCGTCGATGGCCGGGCCGTAGACGGGCGGCGGGAGCGAAAGGTAAAAGGCGCGGTTGCCGGGCAGGTCGAGGTGGCGCTCCAGCTGATCGACGCGGCGGCGCAGCGCCTCGTAGTCGTCCCCGCCCTCCCCGAGGCACTGGTAGAAGAGGTTGCGGGTGCACCATTTGGCCACGGCCTCTTCGGAATACCCGTTGTCGAGGAGCGCCTCCCGGGCCGATTCCCGAAACCGCTCGTCGGACCAGTCGGACCGGGCCGCGCCCAGCACGACGCAGCGCCGGGCCACGTCCGCGTCCTCCATCAGGTGGAAGAGGGCCGGGATCAGCTTTCGCTTCGTGAGATCCCCCGTGGCCCCGAAGATGACGAACAGGTGCGGGTCAATCTCGGACATGGGCTGCGTAGTTCGTGGTGCGTAGTTCGTATTGCGTATTGCGTAGTTCGTATTGCGTATTTCGTATTGCAGGAACCATTGGGAGGGGGATAAGAGCCGAGGTCCCTGGATGGTGCGGACTCGAACGCTCCGAGAGTGTGGACGCTGAGGGCGTGGCGGAGGCGACAAAAGAGTTACAGGAGGAAAGTGTGGCCTCGCTTCCCGTTCTCCCCCCTACTGGTCTGTCGGCCCTCATTTTTGGCCTGCCCGCGCGACCTCAAAATCCTACGGCAGGTCGCTCTGCCCCCCCGAGGAGCCTCGTCGAAGGGGACTGGCGTCTTCGAAGAGATCGTTCGCCGTCGCTCAGGATGACATGCCGGGGATTGGATGTTGAGATCGCTCTTCCCTGCACAGTCACAGTTGACGTAGCCCTCCCCCCTTTTCCGGCCTACACTCCTATTCTTCAGCGTCCTTCACCGCGTGGCCCCCGAACTGGTTGCGCATGGCGGCCAGGAGCTTGTGCGTGTAGGAGTCCTCGACCCGAGAGTCAAGCCGCGAGATGAGGGCGTCGGTGATGACGGGCGCCGGCACGTCGAGGTCAATCGCCTCTTTCACGGTCCAGCGTCCCTCGCCGGAATCGTCGACCCACGGCGCGATGTCGGGCAGCTCCTGATCGTCCGCCAGCGCACGGGCCGTGAGGTCGAGGAGCCACGAGCGCACCACGCTCCCGAAGCGCCACGTCTCGGCCACCTGCTGGAGGTCGAGGTCGAACTCTTCCTTCGCGTGCATGATGTCGAACCCCTCGGCGTAGGCCTGCATGACGCCGTACTCGATGCCGTTGTGCACCATCTTGACGAAGTGGCCGGAGCCGACGGCGCCCATGTGGCCCCATCCTTTGTCCGGGCCGGGGGCGAGGGTTTCGAGGGCGGGGCGCAGGTGGTCGACGGCCGCGTCCGGGCCGCCCACCATCATGCTGTAACCTTCCTCCAGCCCCCACACGCCGCCGGAGGTGCCCACGTCGACGTAGTGCAGGCCGTGCTCGTCCGCGCGGTCGGCGCGGCGGAGGGTGTCCTTGTAGTTCGAGTTGCCGCCGTCGACGAGGATGTCGCCCGCGTCGAGGTGCGGAAGCAGATCGTCGATCGTGGCGTCGACGGCGTCGCCCGCCGGCACCATCATCCACAACACGCGGGGCGGGTCGAGCCGGTCGACGAGGGCGTCGAGGGTCGTGGCCCCGTCCGCGCCGTCGCCCTCAAGCTCCGCGACGGCGTCTTCGTCGAGGTCGAAGCCGACGACCTCGTGGCCGTCGTTCAGGAGGCGGCGCGACATATTCGCGCCCATTTTGCCGAGTCCAATCATTCCAATGCGCATGGGTCGTACGGTCGTTTGGGAAAGAGTTGAGCGGTCGGGAAGGAAAGGTGCTTGCGGTCTGCCGGGGTCGTGCGGTCAGCGCACGTTGAGCGTTGAGACGCTCGGTGAGCGCAACATCCGGTCTGATTACGCAGTTTCGGCGAGAAGGGTGTCGACGGTGTCGAGGAGGTCGTTCGGGGCCGACACAATCCAGCGGTCCTCGAGGGGCGCTTCCTCCCGAAGCCGCTTCTCTGTAAACGGCGTCCCGAAGGCGATACAGTGCAGGCCCGCGGCCACGGCCGCCTCCGTGCCGGTCGGCGAGTCCTCGATGGCGAGGATGTGCTCGGGCGCCACGCCCAGCTCAACGGCGCACATCCGGTAGATTTCGGGATGGGGCTTGGTGCGGGCCACGTCGTCGGCCGTCGCCACGAAATCGAACGTGTCGTCGAGGCCGAGGACGTTGAGCACGTGGCACGCCTGCCTTCGGCGCGAGGTGGTGGCCAGGGCCACGGCGCACCGGTGTTCTCGTGCGCGATCCAGGAGCGAGAGCGTGTGGGGCCACCGGTTCTCGCGGAGCACCTCGGGGTCCTGGACGAGGGCCTCGTAGTAGTCGAGCCGCACCTGCACGAAGGCCTGCCAGGGGGCGTCCACGTCCACCTCTGTCATGCGCTCGGCGGAGGCGGCTTCCAGGTCGAAGCGCTCCATGAGCGTGGTGGCCACCGTCTGGCGCGACTCCCCCACCACGTCTTTGTAGGCCTCGAGGACCTCGTCCTCCGTCACGTCCTCCGGGCAGAGCTCCACGGCGGCCTTCGCGTAGGACCGGGCCTTCAGCCGCTCGGTCTGCACGAGCGTGCCGTCGAGGTCGAAGACGAAGGCGTTGATTTTGGGCATTGTGGGTGGCGACTTCGGTGGTCGTGGGGATTGAAAGTGAGCACGTCTGCTTCGAGAGGAGCTGCGTGTTGCGTATGGCGTATTCCGTATTTCGTGTTGCGTATTTCGTGTTGGGTATTTCGTGATGCGAGATCGGCAACTTGCCCCGTTACATACCACGCACTACGCAATACGCACCACAGAAAAAGCCTACCGCGCCCGGATTGTCTCAACGAGATCGCCGAGGGAGTCGGCCTCCACCCGCACCCGAAGCACCGTGCGGTCGGCGTCCTGGAGAGCCTGGTAGTCGCCGGTGGCCTGGGCGGCGATGAGCTCCTTGAAGGTGAAGTCGGTTTCCGGCACGGGCACGTCGTCGCGCGGGGTGTCCACAAGCTGCAGGAAGAGGCCGTTGGGCGGGCCGCCCTTGTGCAGCTGACCGGTGGAGTGCAGAAAGCGGGGCCCGTAGCCGAGCGTGGTGGCCAGGCCGGTCCGGTCGCGAAGGGCCGAGACGAGGTCGTGTAGTGCCGCCGTCGTCTCGTCGGTCGGGGCGAGGTAGGCCTGCACGCCGAGGTAGCTCGTGTCGTCGGCCGCGTCGAGCCAGTCGGCCAGCTCCTGCTCCAGGACGGCCTCGTCGTCGGCGGCGATGGTGCGCGTCTCGCCCCCGGCCCCGTCCTCGGCCCGCATGGCCTCCCTGGCAAGGCGCTTGGCGGCCTCCACGTTCGGCTGGTTGAAGGGATGGATGCCAAGGATTGCTCCAGCGGAAGCGACGCCCATCTCCCAGCGGTACATCTCCCGGGCGAGGTCGTAGCGGTCGTCGAGCCGGATACTGATGACGGGGTGGCCAGCGTCCTCGAGGGCCTCGAGCGTGTCGACGGTGTCGCGATCCTGTTCGCCGTCGAGGTAGAAGTAGACGAAGACGCGATCGTCGCCGTAGGCCTCGGGCCCGGCCAGCGGCTCGTCGGCGACGGGCACGATGCCGGTGTCGTCCTTGCCGGTGCTCTCGGCGATGAGCTGCTCCTGCCACGCGGGGAATGCGTCCAGTGTGGGAGAAGTGACGAAGGTGACCTTGTCGCGCCCCGACCGCAGGGAGGAAGTAGTCTCCGGGCTGCGCCCCGCCGTGGCCAGCTCCCCGAGGGCGGCGCCCAGCGCCAGGCCCGCGTTGTTCGGCGCCTCCACGCAGAAGTCGGAGCCCGCCTCCGCGGCCCACGCCCGGTCGAGCAGTTGCGCAATGTCAATGCCCATGAGGGCCGCGGGGACGAGGCCAAAGGGCGTGAGCGCCGAGTAGCGCCCGCCCACGTCGGACGGGGCGAGGAAGACGGCGCGGAAGTTCCGTTCCTGCCCCAGCTCCTCCAGGTTCGAGCCCGGGTCGGTGTTCGCCACGAAGTGGTCGCCCGGCGTGTCGGTGACGTCCGAGACCCGGTCCCAGAAGTAGCGGAAGAAGGAGAGCGTCTCGGTGGTGGTGCCCGACTTGCTGGCCACGACGAAGAGGGTGCGCGCCAGGTCCAGGTCGTCGGCGAGGGCCGTGACGGCATCGGGGTGCGTGCTGTCGAGCACGGTGAGGTCCGGGTAGCCGTCCGCCGCGTCGAACACCGTGCTGAACCCGTCCGGCGCGAGGCTGGAGCCGCCCATGCCGAGCACCACCACGTCGTCGAACGCGTCTTTGACCGAGTCGGCGAAGGCCGTAATCTCCTCGGCCTGGTCCTGCATGGCCTCGGGCAGATCGAGCCAGCCGAGGCGGTTCGTGATTTCCGGCGTGTCCTCGTCGGCCCAGAGGGTGGGGTCGTGGCGCCACAGTCGGCACGCAAAATCGTCCGTCTTCCAGGTCTGCAGCCGTTCCACCACGCGCTCCTCGTACCCGTTCAGGCGAAACGACACGGGATCGGGGCGCTCGTCCCGAATCTCGTTGCGCTTCTGCTCCAGCGTCGCCATCAGGTCGTCGAACGGATTCGAAAACTTCTCCACGCCCCGTTCTTGCAGCGTCTCGGTCACGTCGTCGAGGTCGATGCCGACCTCCGCAAGACGGCGCAGCACCGCGTCAGCGCGGTCGAGGTCGTCGGTCGCCGTTTGGCCGCTGACCGTGCCGTGGTCGCGGAAGGCATCGAGCGTGCCGGGCGGAATGGTGTTCACCGTCTCCCGCCCAATGAGCGAGTCGACGTAGAGCACGTCCGAGCGGCTGGGGTCCTTGGTGCTGGTGGACGCCCAGAGGGGCCGCTGCACGAAGGCGCCCTGCTCGCGGAGATCAGTGAATTCGTCACCGTGGAAGATCTCCAGGAAGCGCTGGTAGGCCCTCTTGGCGTTGGCGATGGCCACGTCGCTGCCGTCGACGTCCACCTCGTCGGTGAGCCCGCGCTCCTCCAGCCGGGTGTCGACCTCCCGTGCCACGCGGCTCACGAAGAAGGAGGCCACCGAGACAATGCCGCTCGGGTCGTCGGCCCGGCGGAGGCCGTCGAGGTAGGCCTGGGCGACCTTTTCGTAGTGGTCGAGCGAAAACATGAGGGTCACGTTGACATTGATCCCCTCGCTCAGCAGTTGCTCGATGGCGGGGATCCCTTCGTCGGTGGCCGGCACCTTGATCATAAGGTTGGGCCGGTCCACGGCGTCCCACAGGCGGCGCGCCTCTTCGAGGGTGCCCTCGGTGTCGTGGGCAAGGTGCGGGGACACCTCCAGGCTCACGACGCCGTCGTACCCCGTCTCGTCGTACACGGGGCGCAGAATGTCGGCGGCGCGGCGGATGTCCTCCACCGCCAGCCGTTCGTAGATCTCGCCGGGCTCCATCGTGGGGTCTTCGTTCAGGAAGGCCGCGATGGCGTCGTCGTACTCGTCACTTCCGCCGATGGCCTTCTGGAAGATGGCGGGGTTGGAGGTGAGGCCGCGCAGGGCGTCCTCGTCGACAAGGCGCTGGAGCTGCCCACTGTCCATGAGGCTGCGGCGGATGTAGTCGAGCCAGAGGGACTGGCCCTCGTTGCGGGCGGCAAGGGTGGGCGATTGGGCAGTTTGGGTTTCGGGCATGGGGATGTTGGGTTGGGCGTTGGAACGTTTCGCGTTGCAGGTTGGGCGATGTGGGCCGAGGTGCCAAATACAGGACGCAGCCTCACGAGACCGCCGGGGAGGCCGCGTCTTTCAGTACCTCGTGGACAGTGCCGACGACGCGGTCGACGGTGAAGCCGAGTTCTTCGTAGACCGCCTCCCCGGGGCCGGAGAGGCCGAAGCGGTCGAGCCCAACGACGGCCCCGTCGTCCCCAACAAGATGATGCCAGCCGCGGGTGATGCCGGCCTCCACGGCTACCGTTGGGACCTCGGCCAGAAGGACCGCCCGGCGGTACTCCTCGGGCTGTGCCTCGAACCGCTCCATCGACGGCATCGACACGAGACGGGCGGCCACGTCGTCGTCGGCGAGGGCCGCGGCGGCGTCCCGGGCGAGGTGCACTTCCGATCCGGTGGCCAGGAGGGTCACGTCCGGCGTGCGGGCGGGGTCTTCCAGGACGTAGGCCCCGCGCTCAACGGCGTCGTGCGGAACCCGATCGGGGGCGAGGATGGGGAGCGTCTGACGAGAGAGGACGAGGCCCACCGGCCCGTCGTGCTGCACAGCAAAGCGCCACGCCGCGGCCGTCTCGTTGGCGTCGGCGGGCCGGAGGACCGTGTAGCCCGGGATCGCACGCATGGCCATGAGGTGCTCCACCGGCTGATGGGTCGGCCCGTCCTCCCCGAGCGCAACCGAGTCGTGCGTAAAGACCGTCACGCGGCGAAGGCCCATCAATGCCGCCAGCCGCAGGGCCGGGCGCATGTAGTCGGAAAAAGTGAAGAAGGTGGCGTCGAACGGCAGGAGACCGCCGTGCAGGGCCAGGCCGTTCGTGATGGCGCCCATCGCGTGCTCACGGACGCCGAAGTGGAGGTTTCGACCGGTCTTGTCGGCCTGGAAGGTGCCGTATCCCTCCAGGTGCGTTTTGTTGGAGGGCGCCAGGTCGGCCGAGCCGCCGACGAGCGTGCAGATGTTGTCGGCCAGTGCCTGCAGCGTCTCGCCCGAGGCGTTACGCGTGGCCATCGGGCCGTCCGCTGGATGGAAGACGGGCGTCTGATCGGCCTCGTACTCCGGCACGTCTCCCTCCATCGCCCCCAGAAAGAGGCGGCACGCCTCCGGGTGCGCCTCGCGGTACGCCTCCACGGTGCGCTCCCAGGCAGTTTCCTGCTCGGCCCCGGTCCGCAGGGTGCGCCGGCAGTGCGTGTAGACCTCCTCGGGCACGTGGAAGCGCGGCTCCGTGGGCCAGCCGAAGTGCTCCTTCGTGGCCGCCAGGTCGTCGTCCCCGAGCGGCGAGCCGTGCACGTCGGCCGTGTCCTGCTGTGGGCTCCCGTACCCGATGTGGGTGCGGACGCAGATGAGGGAGGGCCGCTCCGTGACCTCCTGAGCCGACGCGATGGCCGCCTCGATGTCGTCGAGGTCGGTCCCGTTCTCCACGTGCTGCACGTGCCAGCCCTGCGCGTCGAAGCGGGAGGCCACGCGCTCGGTGAAGGCGAGGTCGGTCTCCCCCTCGATCGAGATGCAGTTCTGGTCGTAGAGGTAGATCAGCTTGCCGAGGCCGAGGTGGCCGGCCAGGGCGCCCGCCTCCGCCGAGATCCCCTCCATCAGGTCGCCGTCGCTGACGATGCCGTAGGTGTAGTGGTCGAGGAGGGTGTGCTCCTCGGTGTTGAACGTCCCGGACAGGTAGCGCTCGGCGAGGGCCATCCCCACGCCGTTGGCGAAGCCCTGCCCGAGGGGGCCGGTCGTCGTCTCCACGCCGGGCGTGTGGCCGTACTCGGGGTGGCCGGGCGTCTTGCTGTGCAGCTGGCGGAAATTCTTGAGCTCCGTCAGCGGCAGGTCGTAGCCGTAGAGGTGCAGCAGCGCATACAGCAGGGCCGACC
Source organism: Salinivenus lutea (assembly GCA_002894685.1). GTDB lineage: Bacteria > Bacteroidota > Rhodothermia > Rhodothermales > Salinibacteraceae > Salinibacter > Salinibacter luteus. Next base: position 101,565 of record NCRC01000005.1, on the reverse strand, counting down.
CGTGGCCCGCCGACAGCACGAAGCGGTCGCGGTTCGGCCAGTCCGGATTCTCCGGGTTGTGCTTCAGGAAGCGATCCCAGAGCACGTACGCCATGGGCGCGGCGCCGAGCGGCATGCCGGGGTGGCCGCTGCCGGCCTCCTCCACGGCGTCGGCGGCCAGGAAGCGAATTGTGTTGACGCAGGTCTCGTCGAGCGAAGAAGAGGGCATGACTCAGCGGGGGGATGTGTCGGGAGGGAATGCTCGAGGTGAACGGCCGGCGTCTCCGGGCGCCCTGAGGGCAGACGCCTCCAGGTCCACGCTCGGCGATTCTGTCGTGCAGGAGGGGTGTCCGTTACAGCGTCGCCGCCCGCCACGGGACGCCTCACGAGGCGGGGCGACCCGCGGCGTCCTGCACGGCCGCCCACGCCTCCAGCAGCTGTGCCACGCCCCACGCCTGGGCCGGGGTGCCGCGCGGCGTAAAGGGGGCGTCGCCGTCAAAGATTTCGCTGATGCTGCCCACCCCGTGCCCGGCAAGATGTCGGTGCAGCGGGGCGAGGTAGGAGCGCGCCGTTTCGGGATCGTCGTGCACCCGCAGGTGGGCCCTCACGAACGGGCCGATCAGCCAGCTCCAGACGGTGCCCTGGTGGTACGCGCCGTCGCGGTGCTCGCGATCGCCCTGGTATGTGCCCACGTAGTCCGGATGGGTGGGCGCGAGGCTGCGGAGGCCGTGGGGCGTGTAGAGGTGGGCGGCGCAGGTCTCGACGACGGCTCGCTGCTCTTTTCGCGACAGGGGGCTGTGCGGAAGCGAGACGGCAAAAAGCTGGTTCGGGCGCAGGCTCGGATCGTCGCCGTCCGGCCCGTCGATCACATCGCGGAGGTGCTCCCGCCCGGCGTCCCAGAAGCGGTCGAAGTGGGACTCCACCTGATCGGCCCGCTCGGCGAACGGATCGACGGGCTCCCCCAGCGTCTCCGCAAAGGATTCCAGGCTCCGCAGGGCGTTGTACCAGAGCGCATTGACCTCCACCGGCTTGCCGATGCGGGGCGTCACGACCCAGTCGCCCACCTTCGCGTCCATCCAGGTGAGCTGCACGCCCGGCGTGCCCGCCCGCAGGAGCCCGTCGTCGGGATCGACCTGGATGTCGTACCGCGTGCCCTTCTCGTGCCACTCGACGATGTCTTGTAACACCGGAAAGAGATCGCGCAGCAGCGCCGTGTCGCCGGTCGCGTCGACGGTTGCCCGGATCGCTTCGACGTACCAGAGCGTGGCGTCGACGGTGTTGTACTCGGGCGTGTCGCCCTGGTCGGGGAAGCGATTCGGGATCATGCCCCGGTCCACGTGGCGGGCGTAGGTGCGCAGGATCTTCTTGGCCACGTCGGGCCGCCCCGTCGTGAGCGTGAGGCCCGGCAGGGCAATCATCGTGTCGCGCCCCCAGTCGCCGAACCACGGGTAGCCGGCGATGATGGATTTGCCGTCGGGCGCGTCCGCCGTGGCCCGGTCGACGACGAACTGGTCGGCGGCGCGGGCGAGGTGCTGGATGTCCTCAGACGCGTCGCCCAGGTCCGCCTGCGTCACCAGCCGGTCATCGCGTTCTTGTCGACGGGCAAGCGCCGAGGGACCATCGAGCGACGCTTCAGCTTGGGTGCTGAATGTAAGCGTGAGCGATTCTTCGGGGGCGAGCGTCGCCTCGGCCGTGGCGGCGTGGAGCAGGTCCTCGCGGTCCGGCAGGCCGCGGTCCGACTCGGCGGGCAGCGCATAGTCGCGGTACCACGTGTGGGTGGACGTGAGGCCGGCGTCGGCGCTGCGCAGAAAAATGGGGGCCGCGTCGTCGTAGGCGTCCACCCGGAGCCCCCCGTCCGTCGCCGACCCGTCCATCTGCCAGTCTCCGGCCCGGGTCGGCGCGTGGTGGTCGCGATGGGTGACGAATGCTTTCGCGCGAAGCGTGACCGGGGCTCGGGCCCGCGGCAGGCGGTACTGCACGTACGTCGTGTTCGCCCCCTCTTCCATCCACACCCGCTTTTCCAGAAGGGCGTCGCCGAGCGTGTAGGTCCACACCGGCACGGTGCCCTCCAGGCAAAAGCGGTCCAGGTGCACGACGCCGCGGGGCGCCACGGTGCCGTCGCCCCAGCGGTGGGTGGCCAGGTCGTACGCCCGCCCGTCGTAGTCGATGGTTTCGTCGACGTGCGAGACGAGCAGCGTGCGGCCGAGGGGCGGGTCGAGAGCGGCGGCGAGGAGGCCGTGGTAGGCACGGGTGCGGGGCCCGCCCACGGTGCCGGACGCGTACCCGCCGATGCCGTTTGTGACGAGCCACTCGCGGGACTGAGAAATGGAGAGGTCACTGCACCGGTCGCGCGCGAAATCGATCATCGTCGATGGGAGTCAGAGAGAGAAGATCTGTGTGGGCAAAGAGGGGGCCGACGTTGAGGCCGAGCGTGGGCTCCGCGTAGAGCGACGGCGGAACGCCAATGTCGGCCAGAAACAGCGCCCCGACGGCCTCAGCGGCGGGGTCGGCCCCGAGCCCCTCCTTCGGCAGCGCCAGGGTCATCGTCGCATCGGCCCGGACGGCGGGCGTGTGGACGGTGCCGGTCGTGGCGTCGACGCCCGAGGGCACATCGAGGCTCAGCACTGGCGCCGGGTGGTCGTTGGCGGCCTGGATGAGGCGGGCCGCCGCGCCCCGCGGATCCCCGGAGAGGCTGTAGCCGATGAGGGCATCGAGCAGCAGGTCGGCCTCCGGGAGCGCCGGATCGTTCGTTGCGGGCGTGACCGGTACGTCCATGTTCTGCAGGATGCGGAGCTGGTGGGCCGGCACGCCCTCGTAGGCCGCCGGAGCCTTCGTCGTCACAACGCGCACCGACGCGCCCCATCCGTGCAGCCGCCGGGCCGCCACCAGTCCGCCCCCACCGTTTCCTCCCGTGCCCGCCAACACAACCACGGAGGTCCCCCGCGGGTCTCCCTCCAGGAGTCGACGCCGGGCGAGATGGGCGAGGTGGCGCCCCGCATGCTCCATCATCTGTAGTAGCTCGATGCCGTAGGCCTCCACCATGAGGCGGTCGACCTCCCGCATCTGGTCGGTCGTGAGCGCGGGGACATCGTACGTATCATCGGACATGTGATCTTGTTTGGCTATTCCGTGGACCTGCGACATCGTCGTTGCGTTGTGTCATAAATTACACAAAAGTGGGTCGCATCCCCCTCTCTCTAACGCTCTCCCGCCGGGGGAGAGAGGACGTTCTGTCGTGCATCTTCGTGCTGACTTGGGAGAAAGAGTACATTTCGGCGCGCTTTTTCGCGTCCGAAAAAAGGAGGCGTCTCGATGCCGCGTGCCCTCTCCCTCGACGGGAGAGGGACAGGGTGAGGGTGAACACAACGACCGCTCCATCCCTCCAATGGTCATCACGTCCAATCTTGGCACCCTCCATGTTTCATCCTCCATCTGCTATTCTCCAGACGCCCCGCCGCTCTGTTGGAGCAGCTTGGCGACGAGGGCCGTCCAGCCGGTCTGGTGGCTCGCGCCGATGCCCGCCCCGTTGTCGCCGTGGAAGTACTCGTAGAAGAGCGGGTAGTCCTGCCAATGCGGGTCCTCCTGAAACAGCGCCTCGCCGCCAAAGACCGGGCGCTCGCCGTCCTCGTCTTTTTGGAAGAGGCGGGCAAGGCGGCGGGACAGATGCCCGGCCACGTCCCACAGCGGCTCCGGCTCGTCGGCCTCCGGCATCTCCACGGTCAGGTCGTCCCCGTAGTAGTAATCGAACTTCTGCAGCGACTCGATCATGAGGTAGTTCACCGGAAACCACACCGGGCCCCTCCAATTCGAGTTGCCGCCGAACAGGCCGCTCCGCGACTCCGCTGGCTCGTACTGCACGGAAAACTGCTGCCCGTCGGCGTGGAAGGTGAAGGGGTGCTCTTCGTGCTCCTTCGAGAGGGAGCGCAGGCCGTAGTCCGACAGAAACTGGTCGGGGTCCAGCATGCGGTCGAGGATCTGCCGGAGCCGGTCCTCGTCGACCAGTGACAGCAGCATGCGCGGCTTGTCCTCGCCCCCAGAGTCGAGCGTGAGGTGCTCCATGAGTTCGGGGCGGTTCTCAATGAACCAGTTCATGCGCCGCCGAAAGTCGGGCAGCTCCGCCAGCTGGTCCTTGTCCAGCGTCTCGACGGCGAAGAGCGGGATGAGCCCCACGAACGAGCGGATTTCGAGCGGAATCATGTCGCCGCTGGGGCAGTGGATCGTGTCGTAGTAGAACCCATCGTCTTCGTCCCACAGACCGGTGTCTCCGCACTTGGAGTTGATCGAGTCGGCGATGTAGACGAAGTGCTCGAAGAATTTCGTGGCCACGTCCTCGTAGGCCGGCTTCGTCTTGGCCAGCTCCAGGGCCATCGCCAGCATGTTGAGACAGAACATGCCCATCCACGCCGTCCCGTCGGCCTGCTCCAGGTGGCCGCCCGTGGGCAGCTCCTGGCTGCGGTCGAAGACGCCGATGTTGTCGAGCCCCAGGAAACCGCCCTGGAAGACGTTGTCGCCGTCGCGGTCCTTGCGGTTGACCCACCAGGTGAAGTTGAGCAGCATCTTGTGGAAGACCTTCTCCAGGAACTCGGTGTCGCCCTCCCCTTGCTGCTTGCGGTCGATCTGGTAGACGCGCCAGGCGGCCCAGGCGTGGACCGGGGGGTTCACGTCGTCGAAGGCCCACTCATAGGCCGGCATTTGGCCGCTGGGGTGCATGTACCACTCGCGGGTAAGGAGGACCATCTGCCGCTTGGCCCATTCCGTGTCGATGAGTGCGACCGGGATCATGTGGAAGGCGAGGTCCCACGCCGCGTACCAGGGGTATTCCCACGCGTCCGGCATCGAGACCACGTCCTTATTGTTGAGGTGCTCCCACCCGCGGTTGCGCCAGCGGCCTGACGGCGGATCGGGCTGGGCGGGGTCGCCCTCCAGCCAGCGGTCCACGTCGTAGTGGTAGAACTGCTTCGTCCACATGAGCCCGGCGAAGGCCTGTCGCTGGATGCGCGTCTCGTCCTCGGACAGGTCGTCGCGCTGCACGTCGTCGTAAAAGGCATCTGCCTCCTCGCGCCGGTCGTCGATCATCCGGCCGCAGTGCACGAAGGGGCGCTGCTTGCGCTCGGGGGTGAAGCGGATCTCGACGGTCCGGGCCTCGCCGGCGGGCACCTCGGTGCGGACGTGCGCGGCGGCCTTCGTGCCCCGCTGCTCGGGATGCACGGCGTCGGGCGCGCCGTCCACCACGTGGTCGTGGATGCCGTCCTTGACGTACGGGCTCGGGTTGGCCGCCCCGTAGAGGCGCTGCCGGTTCGTCTCGTTGTGGGTAAAGAGCAGATCCACCTCAGTGCCGTCGGGCGCATCCGCGTACCACCATCGCTCGCCAAGGTCCTCCTGCTGGAGCCGAATCTCGCGGTCCCCCACCGCCTCCATCACGGGCCGCGTGGCCTCCTCCGTCCACGACCACCGGTTCCGGTACCAGATCTGGGGCAGCAGGTGGAGCGGCGCGGCGTCCGAGCCGCGATTGTGGGCCGTAATGCGGCAGAGAAGGTCTTCTTCGTCCGCCTTCGCGTACTCCACGAACACGTCGAAGTAGCGGCCCGCCTTCAGGGCGTCGCCGATCGCATCGACCAGCTCGTACTCCGGGTCGTGCTTGCCCCGCCGCTCGCTCTCGTGCACGAGGTCGGCGTACGGGTACGCCACCTGCGGGTACTTGTAGAGCATCCGGGCATACGAATGGGTCGGCGTGGAATTGAGGTAGTAGTAATACTCCTTCACGTCCTCGCCGTGGTTGCCCTGCGTGCCCGTGAGGCCGAAGAGGCGCTCCTTGAGGATGGGGTCCTGCTCGTTCCAGAGGCCGAGGCCGAGGCAGACGGTCTGGTCGCGGTCGCAGAAACCGGCCAGGCCGTCCTCGTTCCAGCGGTAGGCGCGGCTGCGGGCGTGGTCGTGCGGAAAATGCTCCCAGGCCTCGCCGGTGGCGCTGTAGTCCTCGCGGACGGTGCCCCAGGCGCGTTCGGCCAGGTACGGCCCCCACTTCTTCCAGTCGGCGCGGCGGGCTTCGGAGGCATCAAGTCGGTCGTGTTCAGCGGTCATGGTGCGATTTGGGGAATGGGGGAATCGAGTTCGTGAACTGTAGGGCGCCCCGACGAGGTGGGACCCTAGACGTGCGAACGTTTCAACGTGCAACGTGCAACGCTACGGTTCATCCAGCGTGCGGTCGAGGTTGTAGGCGGCGCTGATGAGAGACAAGTGCGTGAACGCCTGCGGGAAGTTGCCCAGCGCCTCGCCGTGGGTGCCGGTCTCCTCCGCGTAGAGGCCCAGGTGATTCGAGTAGCCGAGCATCTGCTCAAAGATGAGGCGCGCGTCCTCCAGCCGCTTCGGCTCTACGGCGCCGGCCCGCGTGAGGGCCTCCACCAGCCAGAACGTGCAGATGTTGAACGTGCCCTCCTCCCCCTCCAGGCCCTCGTCGGTCTCCTCCACGTTGTAGCGGTACACGAGTCCGTTGGAGACGAGTCCGCCCTGGTCGGGCGACTCCAGCGTCGCGTCGAGCGTCTGCAGGAGCCGCTCATCGCCCGGCGAGATGAAGTGCACGAGCGGCATGATGAGGTTGGAGGCGTCGAGGGTGCCGCCCCCGAACTGCTGCGTGAAGGCCTGTCGGTCGGCGTTCCAGCCCTTCTCCATGATGGCCTCGTAGATCGCGTCGCGGCACTGCTGCCACGCGGCCTCCGGCGCCGGGAGGGACCGCTTGCGCGAGAGGCGAAGGGCACGGTCGACGGCGACCCAGCACATGAGCTTCGAGTAGACGAACTGCTGCTGCCCGCCGCGCACCTCCCACACGCCCTCGTCGGTTTCGCGCCAGTGGTCGCAGACCCAGTTGACGAAGTGGCGCACCGACTGCCACGTCTCGTAGGAGATCGGCACGCCGTACGTGTCGTGCAGATAGATCGCGTCGATCAGCTCGCCGTAGATGTCGAGCTGGAGCTGGTCGTACGCCCCGTTCCCGATGCGGACCGGCGACGACCCGCGATAGCCTTCCAGGTGCCCCAGGGCCTGCTCGGTGAGCTCGGTCTCGCCGTCGATTCCGTACATGATCTGGAGCGGCCCTTCGCCCGCCGCGTCCAGCTGGCACAGGGTGGTGAGGAAGCCGATGAAGTCGCGCGCCTCCTCGGTAAAGCCGATGCGGAGGAAGGCGTACAGCGTGAAGGCGGCGTCGCGGATCCAGGTGTAGCGGTAGTCCCAGTTGCGCACCCCGCCGATGTCTTCCGGCAGGCTGCAGGTGGGCGCCGCCACGATGGCGCCCGTCGGCTCGTAGGTGAGCAGCTTGAGCGCCAGGGCCGAGCGGTGGACCTCTTCGCGCCAGCGGCCGGTGTAGGTGCACTGGCCAAGCCAGTCGCGCCAGAACTGCACCGTGTCGCGGAAGGCACGCTCGGCCGCCTCCGGGCTCAGGGTCGGCGCGCAGTCCTCGCCGGGCTCGATGTCGCGCAGGAGGAGCGTCGTGCTCTCCCCTTCCCGCAGCGTCACGTCCGCCGCCACGCCGTCGTCGTCTCGCGCCAGGTCGATCTCGGTCGCCAGGCTCAGGGCCTGTTCATCGCCGTGAAAGCACACGCCCCGCTCCGTGCGGACCGTCTCGTGGTCGGCCCGGGCGTAGTCGAAGGCCGGGCGGCACGTCACCCGGAACGTCACGGTCCCGCGCACGGCCCGCACCATGCGGATGATCTGCCGCCGATCGGTCTCGGAGGCGCGCCCGGCCACCGGCATGAAATCGCGCACCTCCCCCACGCCGTCGTCCGAGAGGAAGCGAGTCACCAGCACGTTCGTCTCGGGCCAGTAGAACTGCTTGGTCGTCACGTCGTCCCCGCGCAGCGCGATCTGGAAGTGCCCGCCCTTTTCGGCGTCGAGAATCCGGGCAAAGACGCTCGGGGCATCAAACCGCGGCAGGCAGCACCAGTCGATCGACCCGTCTTTGCCGACGAGCGCCACGGTGTGCATGTCGCCGATGAGGCCGTAGTCCTCAATCGGGCGATATCCGCTCTCGGGTTGGGGGGTCGAAGCAGCGCTCATGGATCGTTGCGCGTTGTGGGTTGTGGGTTGCGGGTTGTGCGTTGTGCGTTGGAACGTTTCACGTTGAACGCCCCAACCTTCAACGCTATTCGGACGACCACGCCTCTCGGAAATCGGGGTAGAGCGTGAGGCCGCCGTCGATGTAGATCGTCTGGCCGGTGATGTAGCCCGCCTCTTTCGAGCTCAGGAAGGCTGCCACGGCCGCCATCTCGTCGGCGTCGCCGGCCCGGCCCATGGGAATGTGCTCTTCGACCTGCTGCTTCTTCTCCGGGTCCTCCACCCAGGCGTCGTTAATGGGCGTCACTGTGGCGCCGGGAGCGATGGCGTTCACGCGGATGCCCTCGTCGGCGTACTCCAGCGCGAGGGTGCGCGTCAGGTTCTGCATCCCGCCCTTGCTGCACGAGTAGCCGATGTACTTGGGCTTCGGAATCTCCTGGTGCACGCTCGACACGTTGATGATGCAGCCGGGCTTGTTCTCGGCCCGCCAGTGCCGGATTGCCTCCCGGGCGCACAGGAACGCGCCCCGCAGGTTGACCTCGATCACCTTGTCGAACGCGTCGACCTCGGTCTCGTGGGTGGGGCTGGAGATCTGGATGCCGGCGTTGTTGACGAGCACGTCGATCCCGCCCAGTGCGTCGATGGTCGACTGGATCATGCGCTCCACGTCATTGCCATTCGACACGTCGGCCTGCACGAGGTGCGTCTCGACGCCACAGTCCTCCACCTGCACCTGGCACTGCTGCACCGCCTCCACCATGTCTTCGGTCTCGCGGGCGTCCTCCAGCACGCTCAGGTAGTTGATGCCGACGTTCGCGCCTTCTTCGCCGAAGCGCACGGCGATGGCCTGCCCGATGCCGGAGGAGCCGCCGGTGACGAGCACGTTCTTGCCCTGGAGGCCAAGGAAGTTGGCTTCCGAGGCGGGGGAGATGGGGTCTTGGTCGGTTACGGATTCCATGAGTTGCGTTTTGGGTTGAGTGTTGTGGGTTGAGCGTTTTGGGTTGAGCGTTTTGGGTTGAGCGTTGAGCGGTGGAACGTTCAACGTGCAACGTTCCAACGTTCAACGCTATGCGTGCAGTCGGTCGCGCAGGTGGTCGCCGACGCGGAGGGCGTTGGCCATGATGGTGAGGGCCGGGTTGACGCCCGAGTTGCTGGGGAAGAAGCTGCCGTCCACCACGTAGAGGTTGTCGAGGTCGTGGGCCTTGCAGTGCACGTCGAGCACCGACGCGTCCGGGTCGGTCCCCATCCGGCAGGTGCCCACCTGGTGCGCCACCCCGGCCAGGGGAATGTCCTTGCCGAGGTAGAAGGAGCAGGGGATGAGCCGATCTTGGCAGCCGATGTCGCCGAGCATCTCTTTGAGCTTGCCCTTCAGGCGCTCGTGGGGCTCGGTGTTGTTGGCCGTGTAGTGAAGCTGAATCTCGCCGTCCTCCACGCGCACCCGGTTGCTCGGATCGGGGAGGTCCTCGGTCGTGAGCCAGAAGTCGAGCGCGTGATCGGCCATCGTGTCGAGGGCCATGTTCGGCGTGAAGCTCGGCGCCTCGGTGCTGAGCTGCACCGCGTTCGACTTGCCGAGCATCTGGATGTGGCCCAGCGGGTAGTCCACCTCGTCGCCCGAGAAGTAGAAGTCGTTCAGGCCGAGCGTCTTCTGAAAGCGCGTGGGGTTTTTCTCCTTCGAGAGCGCGAGCATCGCCGCGTTGTTGTGGGCCATGTAGTTGCGGCCCACCTGGTCGGAGCGGTTGGCGAGCCCGTTCGAGTGCCGGTCGCCGGCCGATCGGAGCAGGAGCGCGGCCGAGTTGATGGCGCCGCACGAGGAGACGATGACGTCGCCCTCGACGCGCTCGGTCCCGCCGTCCGTTCGCACGACGACTGCGGTCGCCTCGTGGCCGGAGGCGTCGGTCTCAATCCGCTCGGCGTAGGCGCCGGTGCGGAGCGTCACGTTGTCGTGCTGGAGGGCGGGCGTGAGGCAGATCGTCTCGGCGTCGGCCTTCATGCCCGTGAGGTCCGGGTAGCCGTCGAACGCCTCGTGCCCCATCGCCTTGTAGAGTTCGCGCAGGAGGAAGGGGCCGTCTTCGTCTTCCTCTTCGTTCAGGCGCACGCCCATGGGGAGCGGAAAGGGCTGCCGGCCCAGGCGCTCCAGGTCGCGCGCCAGGCGCTCCACACGGTCGTCGTGCGGCACCGGCGGGTACGGAAAGTCCGCCTCGCGCGGCGGCCCGGTAGGGTCGGTCCCGGCCTCTCCGTGGACGTGGTAGAGCGCCTCGGCCTGCCGGTAGTAGGGCGCCAGGCGGTCGTAGCCGATCGGCCAGGCGGGCGAGACGCCGTCGTGGTGCTCGACCTCGCCGAAGTCCGCCTCCCGCATCCGCATGAGGGCGGCGCCGTACACCTTCGTGTTGCCGCCCACCCGGTAGTAGGTGCTCGGCGAAAAGGACTCGCCGTCTTTGTCCCGCCATGTCTCGTCGGTGCCGTAGCGCCCCTCCTTGAAGAGGGCCTCCGGGTCCCAGTTTTCGTGCTCCTGCGGGAGCCGTTCCCCCCGCTCCAGGATCAAAATATCTTTGCCCGAGTCGGCCAGGGCGTAAGCCAGTGTTGCCCCGCCCGCTCCGCTTCCGATGATGACGATGTCGTGCGTTTTGTGACTATTCATCCGACGTATCAGTAAGATTATTTTATTGCGCACTTTGGAGGTGACTCAAGCGCCAAAACGTTCAACGTCAAACGCATCAACGTTCAACGCCCCAACGTTCAACGCGAATTATTGGCATCGAGACCCCGACCACAGCGCGTGGAGGGTCTGCCGGCAGGGCTCGCTGCGCACCACGACGACGGCGGCGATGAGCGCAATGACCGGGTAGAGCGTGGAGAACTGGTAGATGGTCTCGAACGAGAAGGTGCTCCGGAGCGGCCCAAAGAGGAAGGACCCCGCGCCCACGCCCAGCATCAGGGACGCGATCATCATGGAGGACGACCAGGCCACGTGCTCCGGGTAGGCCTTGCCGATGAGGGTGACCAGGAGCGGAAAGAACGACGAGCAGCCGAGGCCCGCCACCGCAAACAGGCCGATGCCCAGCGCCGCCCCCTCCGCCAGCGGCAGGAGCAGGAACGCGGCCCCCATGAGGACCGGCAGGACCAGGAGTACGGATTGCGACGAGATGCGGAGCACGAGCGCCGAGGTCAGGAGGCGCCCCGCGACCAGCGCCGCCCAGAAGACCGAGAGCGAGAGACCGGCCGTGGCCTCCGGGACGCCCCGCGCCTCGTGGAGGTACATCACCGCCCAGTTGCTGAAGGTGCCCTCGGCGAAGGCGTAGGCGACCGCCGCCACGACGAATGCCCAGAACAGCCCCGAGCGCACGGGCCGCGGCGTGTCGGCCCCGTCCGCGTCGTCCTCGTCCGTGGGAAACGGCAGCGCCGCCACCGCGAGAAACGCCGCGCCGCAGAGGGCGGCGAGCAGCAGCGGAAAGCCCGTCCAGGCGTCCCGCGCAATGAATGGGGCCACGAGGACCGGCCCGATCGCCAGGCCCGCCCCCAGCAGTGAGTGCAGCGCCACGACCGCCGTGTCCGACGTGTCGGGAAAGAAGAGCGGCGGATAGCTGTTGAGCGGCGCGCCGCCCACCCCGAACGCCAGACCCAGGCTCGCCGTCCCCACCATCACTGCCAGGAACGCCCCCGTGGGCCCGGTCCACTGCGCCCCTGCGAGCAGGAGCTGCGAGGCGGCGTTGGCCGCCAGGGCGAGCAGCAGGAGCGGCTTGAGGCCCCACCGCTGCGCCAGCGTGCCCCCGCCGACGGACCCGGCAATCGCGAGGGCCACCTGCGGCAGAAAGATGGCGCCGTACTGTGCGCTCGTCAGGCCGAGCGGCCCCGTGAGGACGGCACTGCTGGCCGGGAAGCTCACCATCGCCAGCCCCTGCAACAGGGCCGACAGGTAGAGCGCCCCGATGGCCAGCCAGGATGCCGGCGTCGTGGCAGTCGTCGCTGTGGATTGGGTGGACATCAGCGTTTGCGTTGACAATTGGACCGCTTACCGTCGACCGTGTGGAGACACCAGGAGAAGGGCGTGACCGCTGGGGTCGCGCACCATCGCTCCGGCGTCGGCGCCGGGCGGTGCGCTCTCCACGACGCCCGGGGAGACGAACGAGCGCCCGGCGTCGAGCAGCCGCTGCGTCGTGGCGTCGAGCGATGAGGTGCGGGCGCGGACGTGCCAGTGCCACAGGTCGTTGACCTTCGTGTCGGCGGGCATGGGGCGCCCGGTGCTCGGAGCCTGGTAATCGAGCAGCTCAACGCCGATGCCCCCGCCCGGCGGCCGCAGCGCCGTGATCTTCACCCGCGCCCCAAAGACGCCCGTGAGCCGCTCCTGCTCGGGGCCGACATTCACGCTGCCGCCGGGGACCGCAAACCCGAGCTGATCGCGGTAGAACGCGAGGCTCTCCCCGGTGTCCGCCGTGGCAATCGCCGTGTGGTCGATGCCCAGAAAGAGCGCCTCCGTCTCCCGACGCCACCGATCCCGCCCCTTGTCCGGCGGGTAGTGGATGAGCTCCAGGGCGTTGCCGGTCGGATCCCGGAAGTAGAAGGCCGAGATGCCGGCCGCCGCGGGAATCGACTCTGGAAGCGTCTGTGGGCGCGGCGAAATGTGGGTCACGCCGTGGTCCCGAACTCGTTCGTACGCCCGGTCCATGTCGCGCACCACGATGGCGATGTGTTGAAACCAGAGGTCATTGCTGTGCGCGTCGGGCGGAATGGGGCGGCCCTGCGGCGAGCGAAACTCCATCAGCCGGATCGTCTCCTGCCCCAAGCGCATCGCCACGACCTGCATCCGCGCCCCGAAGACGCCGACGAGACGGCCCACGCTCGGGCCCGTCCACGTCGTGGTGTCCACGGGTGCGAACGAGAGCGCGTCGCGGTAGAACGGGACGGCGCGGTCCAGGTCCTCGACCGTAATGGAGACGCCTTCTAGGGAGATGTTTTTCGGCTGGGCATGGCTCGTCCCGACGTCCCCGACGAGCCCCACCAGCAGTCCGACCAGAACGATTTGGAGACGCACTCGCATGGAGGCAAGACTGGTTTTAGAAAAGGGCTCTCTCCTTTCAAGAGCCATTAACACGTGACTTCGTTTACACTCCTGCCCCCCCGTTACACCTCCCCGATAGGCCCCCTCTGCGGGCGCCTCTTCCCGGCTCCACTGTAACGCCTTCTCCCTATCGTGGACCGAGAGGGGGATCAGGTGCGCTCCCCCGCCCTGCCGTCTGTGAACGCTTTTGAGAGACCCCCGACCGCCGCACCCATGCCCGACGCATCCCAAGAAAAAGAACAGGTCCGCTTTGGCTTTTCGGCCACACTTCGCGTCATGTGCGCGGCCGACCGGCACGACGAGATCGCAGAGGTGACGGGCCTGACGCCGACGCACCAGCACGAGCACGGCGCTCCGGGCCTCCTGGGCCGCCCGTGGCCCAAGGACCTGTGGGCGCTGGAGTCGCCCCTCCCACGCGGGGCGGCGCTGAGCACCCACCTGGACTGGCTGTGGGAGCGGGTACAGCCGCATCAGGCATACTTTCGGGACCTGGCCGCGGAAGAGGGAGTCGATGTCGACCTGTTCTGCGGCTACCGAAGCGACTGTGCCGAGTGCGGCTTCGAGGTGCAGCCCGACGCCCTGGAAATCGTGCAGGCCCTGGCCATTCCCCTGGAGGTCTCGGTCGTGTTCGAGTAGACGACTCCGCATCGGCTCTTTCCCGCGCTGCGAGGCCGATTATGCTGCACACCCTTCGAACGAACAGTGTCGCCCTCTTCCGGCACATCGGGGCGTTCCTCCTGCTGATGGCCGAGGCCGTCCGGGCCCCGGTCTACGACGTGGCGACCTACCGACAAAACCTCGCCCGGCAGATGCGGCAGATCGGGGTCGAGTCGCTGCCCATCGTGGCGGTGGCGGCGGCGTTCACCGGCGGCGTCACCACCGAGCAGACCATCTACCAGATGCGCTCCCCCCTCATCCCCGAAAGCACGATTGGGGCCATCGTGGTGCCCTCCGTCATCCTGGAGTTTGGGGCGCTCATCACGGCCTTCATCCTGGCGGGGCGCGTCAGCGCCCGCATCGCCGCGGAGCTCGGGTCCATGCGCATCGGCGGACAAATCGAGGCGCTCGACGTGATGGGCGTGAGCGCGGCCGGCTATCTGGTGCTGCCGCGCGTGCTGGCGGGCACCCTCACCTTTCCCCTGCTCTACGTCGTGGCCAGCACGGTGGGCAGCGCCGCCGGCCTCGGGATTGCCGCCGCGTCCGGCGACGTGACGACGGCCCAGTTCCTCGCGGGCGCCCGGTCGTTCTTTACGGGCTTCATGGCGGTCTACGGCCTGGTGAAGGCCACCGTCTTCGGGTTTCTGATTACGGCCATCCCGTGCTACGTCGGCTTCCACGCCGACGGCGGGGCGCGGGGCGTGGGCCGGAGCGCCACGCGGGCCGCGGTGGGGGCCTGCGTGTTCGTGCTGGTGGCCGACTACCTCCTCGCCCTCCTCATGCTCTGAGCAACCGCCGAACGCCTTCCTGTCGCGTCCGTCTCGCCACTCACCGTCCCCATGATCGAGGTCGAAAACGTTCACAAGTCGTTCGGGGAGACGCAGGTGCTCACCGGCGTCGACCTTGCCATCGAAGACTGCGACCTGTTCGCCATCATCGGCCACTCGGGCTCCGGCAAGAGCGTTCTGCTCCGCCACCTCGTGGGGCTGCTGCGGCCGGACCGGGGGACGGTGCGGGTCGGGGACGCCAACCTTGCGGGCCTGTCCGACGACGAGCTGGAGGCGGTGCGGCGGCGCTTCGGAATGCTCTTTCAGGGCGGCGCCCTGTTCGACTCGATGACGGTCTACGACAACGTGGCCCTCCCGCTCCGCCTGCTCGACGATCAGTCGGACGCCGAGATCGAGGAGCGGGTCATGACGGAGCTGGAGCGCGTCGAGATCGCGGACGCGGCCGACCAGATGCCGGCCTCCCTCTCGGGCGGGCAGGTGAAGCGTGCCTCCCTGGCCCGCGCCATCGTCCGCGAACCCAAGTACCTGTTCTACGACGAACCCAGCAGCGGCCTCGACCCGCGCACCTCCAGCGTCATCGACGACCTTATCCAGCGGCTCTCGGAGACGCTCTGCCGGGTGGGCATCATGGTGACCCACGACATGCACTCGGTCCTGTCCATCGCCGACAAGGTCGGATTCCTCCACGACGGGACGATGCGGTTCGTGGGCTCCGTCGAGGAGCTGCGGCGCTGCTCCGACCCGGTCCTCTGCGAATTTCTGGAGGCCAATGCCTACCAGCTGTAGCCCCGCCCCCCCTCGCTTCGCTCGTCCCCGCGCTTTTCCCTCCCTCCGCCATGAGCACCGCCCGCACCGACGACAAAGAGCAACAGCGCTTCTGGAACGAATTCCGCACCGGGGTCCTCGCCGTGGGGGCCATCGCCCTGCTCTTCCTGGGCGTTCGATTTCTGCAGGGCGTGCCCCTGTTGGGAAACACGTACGCCCTGATTGCCCAATTCGAAGATGCCAACGGCATCGCCGAAGGCACCCCGGTGACCGTGAACGGGCTCCCGGTGGGCAGCGTCGAGGACGTATCCCTCCACAAGACGGGCGGGGTGCGCGCCCGGCTCCGCATCCAGGACGACGTGCAACTCACCGAGGGAGCCACGGCGTCGATCCGGGGCCTCGCGGCGCTCGACGACGTGAGCGTCTCCCTCCAGCGCACGCCCGGCGGGGAGCCCCTGTCCCCCGGCGCCCGCATCCCCACCGCCGCGGGCGGCACGCTGGACGAGCTCCGCAAGCGGGCCGTGCCGATTGCGCAACGGGTGGATAGCACACTTGCGGAGGCGACCGGGACGTTTTCGGAGGCGCAGAAGGTCCTGGGCAAGTCGGAGCCCGAAGTGCAGTCGCTGCTCACCAACCTTCGGTCGGCCTCCGCCGGGGTCGAGTCGTTCGTGCAGGGCGAGCAGGCCCGGCTGCGTCGGGTGCTGGGGCACATAGAGGAGTCCTCCGCGTCGATGGACCGCCTCACCGACGACCTCGAACACGTCACCGACACCAACCGCGACACGCTGGCGCAGACCATCCACCACACGCGCCGGGCGGCCCGGTCCCTCGAACAGAGCGCCCAGGACCTGGAGGCCATTCTGTCCGGCCTGCGACGGGGCGAGGGCACCGCCGGGCAGCTCCTGAACGACCCCGGCCTCTACCGGCGGCTCAACTCCATCTCCGTCCGCGTCGACAGCATCCTCGCGGACTTCCAGCGCCGCCCCGGGCACTACCTCGACCCAACGGTCGAGATTTTCTAAACGCCTATTGCCGCGCCAGCCGCTGGTCGTCCTGAGCGAGCAGCGCGAGTCGAAGGACCTCCTGTTCGGGGGACGGACCTCCCTCTGATGTTGAGAGGGAATGCCGGCGGCAGGGCGATCTCGCCGCTGCGGCCCGCTGCGAGATTGGCATCGCGTGCCGGGACCCCTTACCGTACCGGCAGCACGAGGTAGTGCATGGTGCCGTCGCGGAGGACGTGGGCACGGACACGCCCCCCTGACGCCTTCGCATCGAGCAGGGAGCGGAGACCGTCGGGGCTCCTCACCCGCCGGCCGTCGATGGTGTAGAGGACGTCGCCCGGGCGCAACCCATCGCCCCAGGGAGCGGGCGGGCGGTTGCTCGCCGCCACAACCACGCCGGACGGCAGCCGCTGATTCGTGACGTGCTGGGCCACCTCGTCTGTGAGCGGCAGCCCCAGAATGCCGAGCCGCCCCACGAGGTGCTCCTCGGGATCGGCCATCTCGGCGAAGCGCGTTGCGGACTCCTGCCGCTGGACCACGCGCACCCGCTTCTCGAAGGTCGAATCCGCACGCACAACGCCCAGCGTCACGACCGTGTCGACCTTCGGATAGAGATTGACATCAAGCTCGCGTCCGTTGTGCATCCGCTCACCGTTCAGATGGGTCACAATGTCGCCGGGGCGGAGGCCCGCCCGCTCCGCGGGACTGCCAGGGTACACGTCGGCCAGGAGGACCCGGTACCCTTGGCTGAGATCGAATGCCTGGGCCAGTTCCGGGGTGATCGTCTGCGCGTTCACGCCAATGACGCCTCGCCGCACGTATCCGTGCGTCCGAATCTGCCGGTATACCGCCTCTACGATGTTGCTGGGACCGGCGAACCCGAGCCCCGCACTCTCGCCGGACGCTGAGACGTTGAACGTGTTGAGCCCCACCACCTCCCCGGCCCGATTGACCAGGGGGCCGCCACTGCTTCCGGGGTTGATGGAGGCGTCGGTCTGCACGTAGATCATCGGGTCGTCCGGGCGCATCTGTCGTGCCGTGGCGCTGACGATCCCCATCGTCATGGAGTTCTCCAGCCCCATGGGGCTGCCGAACGCAAAAACCATCTCCCCCCGCCGCAGCCGATCGGAGTTGCCGAAGGGGAGGGTCGGGTAGCCCGTTCCCGACACGGCAAGCACGGCGACGTCGGTTTCGGGATCGACCCCCACCACCTCCGCCTCCAGGAGCGAGCCGCGGGGACGCAGGATGGACTCTTCGCCCGGCGGTGGGGACGGCGGCGCGGCGCGTTGCACCCACACCTCGGAGGCGTCCGAAACGACGTGCGCATTGGTCACAATGTACCCCTCCGAGTCGACGAAGAAGCCCGACCCGCTCCCCGACACCTTGTCCACTCGGGCCGGGCCCTCCCCTGTACTCTGAACGCCCTGCACCCGCCGCACCTTCACCTGTACGACGGCCTCGCGCACCTGCCGCGCCAGCGCCTGGGCCTCTGCACTCAGCCCCGCAATGGACTCGGTCGACCGGGACTCGGCGGGCGCGGTCTGCCCGTGGACCGGAAGGGCCGCCGAAAGCACAAGAAGCAGGAACAGGACGAATCTCATCGGAGCGGAGAAGGCGATACCGAAGCGTGGCGCGTCCCTCGGTCCCGCGTCCCCGGCGGACGTTACGACGACGGCTGTCTCCCTGCGGCCCCGATCCCGAAGGGGGCGCGCCCCCGGCGAGGACGCGTCGTGCAGGGTCGCCCCTGTAACGCCCCCCTCCCAGGTCCCACCTAGAGCGGCAGTGCCTCCAACCAGCCGCCCGATGCTCGTGACCCTCCCCCTCGCAGGTATGCTTGTCGCCGGACTCTGGACCGCGTTCCAAGATTGGTTCTTCAGTCTTGGGGCGCAGTACGGGGTCGACCCCATCATCTTTGGCAGCATCTCGGTCGGAGCCATTCCGTTCTTTTGGCTGTCGGTGGCGTGGCTCGTGCGAAACCTCCGTCGCGGCCGCTCGCCCTTTCTGCCGGTAATCGCCACCGCGCTGTGTGTCCTGTCGGCGTACATCTACCTGTTCATCGCCGGTGAAAACCTGCCGCTCTGGGTCTACGCCCTCGTCGTCGGCCTCCTAGGATACAGCGCGTACTCGACCGTGCAGACGGTGCGACAGAAGACACAGGCCGACGGGACGGCTGTGGAGGACGACGCGTCGTAGGGATCTCTTCCCCCCTCGCCCTTCTGATCGCTCACCAGTCGCTTGCCATGAGTCTTGAGTTTTGGTACATGTTGCCCGCCGGCATCCTCATCGCCACCATTGCGATGGCCTCCGGCGTGGGCGGAGCCACGTTTTTCTCTCCACTGTTTATTCTGGCCCTCGGCCTACCGCCCGAACTGGCGGTGGGGGCCGGGTTGGTCGTGGAGGTGTTCGGCTTCGGAAGCGGGGTGGCGGCCTACGTGCGCCGCAAGCTCATCGACTACCGCGTCGGGGGCATGCTGCTCTCCGCCACCGTGCCCGCGGCCATCGCGGGGGTCGTGGTGGCGCACTACGTATCGGCCGACATCCTGAAGGTGGTGCTCGGCATGGGCCTCTTTGCCGTCGCCATTAGCTTCCTGCGGGCGCCGGACGAGGAGACGGAGGCGCACCTCGACGACCTGGCCCACGAGTCCACCGACACGGCTGAGACTTGCCTGGTGACGGCGGAGGACGAGGAGATTTGCTACACGGTGTGCAACACCACCGAAGGGCGCCTCATCTCGGGGATCGGCGGCCTCTTCCTGGGCATGGTGTCCTCCGGCCTCGGCGAGCTCAATGGCTACTTCCTGCTGCAGCGGTGCCGGGTGCCCAGCAGCGTGTCGGTCGCCACCAGCGTCTTCGTCGTCGCCATCACGGCCCTCATCGCCTCCCTGGGCCACGTCTACCAGGTGGCCCAGGGCGGGCTCACGGGCCTCACCACCCTGGGAAATCTGTTGCTCTTTACCGTGCCCGGCGTGGTCCTGGGCGCCCAGCTGGGCCCGGAGGTCGCCAAGCGCGTCCCGGACCGGGTCATGGAGGTTGGGCTCGGCCTCCTGTTCACCCTCACAGCCGGCCTGCTGCTCGTAGAGGCGGGCCTCCACTGACCCGCCGACGCCGGGGGAGGCGGGCTACTCGGCCGGTGTCACGATGACCGTTCCGTACATCTTTGCCCCTTCGTGCGGGATGCAGAAGTAGCGGTACGTGCCCGGCACCTCGAAGGTATGCTCGAAGCGCTCCTCCGGGTCGAGCGTGCCGGAGTCGAAGGGCGTCGCGCCCTCCGGCAGCCGCACGCTCTCGTCGGTCGTGGCCTCCTCGGGGTCCGCCGTCACCGTATGGACGATCACGGACCCGTTCGTCCAGCGGACGGTCTCTCCCGCCTGCACCCGCACCGTGTCCGGGGCGAACGACAGGGTGTTGGTCATGTCGACGGTGGCCGCGGGGCTCGACGACTGGGCCTGTGCCTCGGGGGCGTGCCCAACCAGAAACAGGAGGACGGCCGCGAGGCCGAGCAGCCACCGAGTGCGGGCGAGGGTATGCGTAGACACTAGGGACATGGGCATGGGGTCGATTGCTTCGTGAAAGAAGAGGCATTCGCGTGCGGACGCGGTCGCCTCCGGTCCCCACACCCGGCGTCGCTCCCGCTTGCCGCCGTCGATGGGGCCGGAGGGCCTCCCCGCGTCCATTCCGGAGGAGAGACGTCACTCTCCCCGCTGGCTTTCAATCTCCAGATTCTCAAACATCACGTGCCAGAAGGGAAGCTCCATGCCGTTGGGCAACTCAAACCCCGTCGCTACGTCCTTGGGCTGGAACTTGTGCTCCCCCTTTACCGGCATGAACGGCGCCACCATCAGGTGGAAGTGACGACGCGTGGGCGTCACCTCGCTGTCGCTCACCAGCTTGTAATTCTCGCCGCGCACGTACTCGGTAAGCATGCCGTGAACGATGCGCGGCTTGTCGACCACCTCGCCGTTCTTGAGCACCGCCCCCATGCCCCAGAAGGCGGCGTAGGTGTATTCCGTCGGCATTAGCGGCGTCCCGATCCCGGTAAACCCGTGGAGAATGTGGTTCGTGACGACGCCCCCGAACGTCGGAAATTCGGGCCCGGCCGAGACCAGCATTTCACAGCAGCGGATCGCGTACGTGTTGCCGTCCTGGTCCTCCCACGAGGCCTTCAGCATCACCTCGTCCTCGGTCGTGGCCGCGTCGGTGGCCGTGCGGTCGGTGGCCTGCAGCATCAGATTGCCGTTCGCCATCGTCGTGTTCTTGTCCCCAAACGGCGACATCCGCTCGAACTGGGTAAACTGCCCATCGCTCACGCCGCGCATCGGCACCGGCACCCCCGTGATGCCCGGCGTCCCCGTAAAGGCGAGCGGCTGGTCCGGCGTCCCGAACACGTCAGGGTCGAGCGTCCGGTTGTCCGGGAGCGACACGAAGACGCCACCGCTGGTCTGCCGGATGGTGAAGGAGAGGGGACCGCCCAGCAATTCCATCGGCTGCTGTACGTCCCGGTGTGCCTCCAGGTAGCCGTCGGCCTGATTCATCTCCTGCAGCTGGGCGAGCATCTGTTTCTCCTTCTCGCTCATCTTTTCCTGGGCCTGGGCGGGCGGGGCCCACACCATCAGAACCAGTGCCAGGGCCGCCAGCACGAAAGCCCCCCTCCGCAGGAGACGCTGGCCGAATGGACGTGACGACGAAAAGAAATGTGGAAGAGATATAGTCATCATGGGTCTGTGCAGGTCGTGTGAGTGAAGGGCGACGGTGCGGGACCCCTCTCGGCCCCGACTGGCTGTGCTCTTTGGGCGCCACCGACACGATTCCGTTACAGACAATCGCGACGCCGTGCCGCTCCCCGCCGGCGCGACTCGTCCGTGACGAGATTTCGACGCGCTGTCGATATATCGACAGTTCAGCGCGCCACCCCTAACGATGTGATTCCTCGCTTTCTCTTTCTCGCACACGGGATTACAGAAACGTATTCGCGACGCCGTGTACCGTGGAACGGTTTTTCGTCGTGTACTGGACGCGTTGCCATTGTCGCGCTCGTCTCACCACCCTCTTTTTCTGCCATGTCCAGTCCCTCGCCCCCCGGCGCCCTGTCCGACGAAGAGCTGCGCCGCCTCCGCAACCGCCACCCCGATGCCATCCGGGAGCACATCTACGACCACCGCGACTACCTTCGCTCCGTCCTGCGGCGCTACACCGACACCGCCGAGCGGGCCGAGGACCTGCTCCAGGAAACCTTCTTCCAGGTGCTGCGGAGCCTGCCGGACTTCCGCGGCGACGCCCGCCTGTCGACGTGGCTCTACAGTGTCGCCAAAAACGTGGCGCTGGCGCACTACCGCTCGTCCCAGCGCCACCAGTTCGTTGACCAGGAGGCCCTCACGCGCATGGCCGAGCAGGCCGGGGACCCGTTTGCCGCGTCCGACGCGCCACCCATCCCCAATCCGGCCGACCAGACGATGGCCGACGAGCGGAAGGCCCTGGTCCACGACGCCCTCGACGAGCTCTCGCCCTCCTACCGGGAGATCGTGAAACTGCGGGACCTGGAGGAGTTGTCGACGCGAGAGACGGCGGAGCAGTTGGGCCTGAGCCGGGTGAACGTGCGCGTCCGGCTCCACCGGGCCCGCAAGCAGATGGCCGACGTGCTGGAGGACCGGATGCCGGCCGGCGATCGGACCGGGTAGGGGGCCGTGGGCGACTTCAGGGGCCGCCCGTGCCCCGAAACGCCCCCGGGTCAATGCCGAGGCGGTCCATGCGGGAGAGCAGGGTCGTGCGCTTGATATCGAGGAGCTGGGCCGCCCCCTCCTCGCCCCCCACGACCCCGTCGGTCCGCTCCAGGGCCCGCTCAATGTGGCGGCGCTGCACCTCCTCCAGCGTGTCGAACGAAGACGACGTCGTCCCCTCCTCGGCCGAGATGGAAAGATGCTCCGCCCGGATGTGGGTATCCGACGCCAGAATGACGGCCCGCTCGATGATGTTCGCCAGTTCGCGCACATTGCCGGGCCAGTCGTACCCCTCGAGCACAGCCAGGGCCCCGGGCCGAATGCCCTGCACGTCCTTGCCCGTGCGCTGGGCAAACAGTTCGCGGAAGTGCTCCGCCAGCAGGGGAATGTCGCCCGTGCGGTCCCGGAGCGGCGGCAGCTCGATGGGAAAGATGTTGAGCCGGTAGTAGAGGTCGGACCGGAACGCGCCGTTCTCCACCGCCGCCTCCAGATCCCGGTTCGTGGCGGCCAGGATGCGGGTGTCCACCTCAATCGTCTCGCTCCCCCCGACACGCTCAAACTCCTGATGCTGAAGGACCCGGAGGAGCTTCGCCTGGGTCTCCGGCGGGAGCTCTCCGATTTCGTCGAGAAGCAGGGTGCCGCCGTCCGCGAGTTCGAACCGGCCCTCGCGCCGCTCGGTGGCCCCGGTAAAGGCGCCCTTCTCGTGCCCAAAGAGCTCGCTCTCAATCAGGTCGCCCGGCAGGGCCGCACAGTTGACCTTTACGAAGACCTGATCGGCCCGGGCGCTGCGGTCGTGGAGGGCGCGGGCCACCAGCTCCTTGCCGGTCCCCGTCTCGCCAGTGATGAGGACGGTGGTGTCGGTGTCGGCCACCTGCTCGATGGCGGAGAAGACCTCCTGCATCGGCGGCGAGGTGCCCACGATCTCGTCGAAGTTGTGCTCGCTCCGCAGCTCGCTCTGCAGGTAGGAGCGCTCCGATTCGAGCTGCTCAAGCTCCGCCTCCACTTGCTTCAGCTCGTCGATGTCGCGGAGGATGAGGAGGTACTGATCCGCCCCGGGCAGCTGCACGGGACAGAGCGTCGCCTCCACGGAAAAGACCTCCCCGTCGGCGCGCCGGGCCTCCAGGCCCTCCGGGGCGGCCAGGTACCGTCCGCCCTCCCGCGGGGCCCCTTCGCCCTCCTCCACCTCTCCCCGCTGGTGCCGCTCGATGTGGCGCCGCACGAGGGCCTCGAACGGGTCGGTAAGAAACGCATCGAGGGATTGGCCCTCCGCCTCGTCGGCCCGGCACCGAAAGATGGACTCGGCGGCGGCATTGAAGAGGGTGATCTCCAGCGAGGGCTGCACGCTGATGATGGCGTCGATCGCCGAGTCGATGATGCGGGTGAGGCGCTCGCGGCTCTTGCGCAGGGCCCGTTCGGCCCGCTTGCGCTCCGACACTTCTTCTTTGAGTGTGGCGTTGGCCTCTCGTAGCTCCGCCGTGCGTTCCTGCACCCGCACCTCCAGCTGCTCGCGCTGCTGCTGCACGGCCTCCAACAGGCGCGCCTGCCGGATGGCGATCGACAGGTGATCGGCCAGGTCGGTGGCCACGCGCCGCTCGGCGTCGGTGAACGCGTCGGCATCGAGGGCGCCCAGGTTGAGGGTGCCGATCAGGTCTCCGTCCACGGTCATCGGCACGACCAGCGACGAGCGGAGGCCGGCCGTCTGCAGCCGCTCCGTAATCACCGTGTCGGGCACCTCCTCGTAGTCGGTCAGAAACTCCACCTTCCCGGCCCGGAGGCGGTCGGTAATCGGGAACGCCGCCAGGGGAAACACCTCGCCGGGCTCCAGCACCGTCCGGTCCTGCTGTGCGCTGAGGACGCGCACCTGATCGTGTTCGTACTCGAAGAGCGCCACACTCACTCGCTCGCACGACACGAGGTCTCGGGCCCGGGCGGCGGCCACCGACGCGATTTCGGGGGGCGACTCGGCGGCCAGGATGGCACGGTCGATCTCCCGGAGGGCCGCCAGGCGCTCGGTCTGCCGCTCCAGGTGGGCGTTGGTGCGTTCGAGTTCGGCGGTGCGCGCCTCCACTCGCTCCTCAAGCGCGTCGCGGGCCTCGCGGAGGGCGGCCTCAGCCTCTTTCCGTTCCGTGATGTCGATCATCATCACGAGCCGATCCGCCGCCTCGTCCTCCCGGGGCAACGGGCGCATCGTGAGGCTCACCCACACCGACTCCCCGTCGGCGCGGCAGAGTACGACCTCCTCGTCGTGGAGGGGACGACCGGCCTGCAGGTGGGTCTCCAGTCGCTGGGCGGCCGCGTCGGCACCCCCCTCTCCCCGGCAGAACCCCGGCATCGATCGTCCCTCCAGCGCCTCCGTTGAGGCCCCCAGCAGGGCCGCCGCCCGCTCGTTGGCCATGCGCACGGTGCCCTCCGGGGTGACGGACACGTACGCCACCGGGGCATTCTCGTAGAGGGCCCGGTAGCGGGCCTCGCTCTCACGCAGCGCCTCTTCCTGGGCGGCACGCGCCCGGTCGAGCTGGATGCGGTGCAGTGCCAGCGCCACCTGCGCTGAGAGCATCTGGAGGGTGGACACCTGCAGGGGCGTGTGTCCCTGCGCGCCCTCGCGTCCCGCCACCAGGAGGCCGAACGTCTTGTCGATGGTCCCGAGCCGGACCACCCGAAGGTGATGCATTCCCACCTCGGCCAGGGCCGGGTGGTCGGCCTCCTGCACCTCCATCCGTTGCTGCGCCGGGCGCCCCACGCCGCCCTCGTCGGGCGGCCCCTCGGCCCGCAGGGCCCGAAGCTCGTCGACCACAGGGTCGGGCAGCGGCGTCGCCCCGAGGCTCCCCACGACCTCCGGGGAGGCGCCGTCGAGGTCGAGCACCACCGCCTGCAGGTCCGCCAACTCCATCGAGCGGAGGGCGCCCGTGAGCAGGCGCCCCACCTCGGCCGGGTCATCGAGGAGCGTAAGAGCGGACCCAAACCCGAGGAGCGCCGAGGGGTCCAGGTCCGAGGTGTAGTGCGAAAGATCCATGGCTAAAGGAGGCATCGGTCGGACGCCGGGCCCTCGCAACTCAGGAGCACTCGGCGAGGTCGCGTCGGACAGACTCGGGCGACTCGTGGAATGGGTTGGGCACCACAACGTCCCCCATCACACAGTACGGATGGGTTCGGAGAGCATCCATCATCACGTCGCTGTCGAACACCGAAAGGTTGAACTGGCAGAGGGCCAGCAGGCGCCAGTCGGGGGCGTGGCGGTCGTAGAGGGCTTCCCACCGCAGCATCTCGCACACCGTGAGGTCGCGATCCAGCACCCACTCTCCGTCGCCCGCCCAGCGGACGAGGGAGGTGTCGTCGGCGCGGGCCTGTGTGTCCAGCCGCTCGGCCAACCGTTTCATGTCGGCCTCCGTGTCCCGGCCCGCCTCCAGCAACAACCGCCCCTCTGCGCGTGCCGCCGCGGCATCCACGCCCTGCCCGTCCAGCCACTCGCAAAGGGCCTCGCCCCTCGCCGGCTGGGCAATCACCACGCACCGATCGCCCCGCCGGAGGCCCGTCTCGACGTACGGGCCCAGGACCGCAAACCGCTGGTCGTCTCCCCGAAAGAAGTGCGCCACATGATCGCCCGCCGTCGCCGTTACGTCCCCGAACCCGAGGGGAACAGAATTGGACACGGACGACTGTGAGCCCGTCGAAGATCCGCTCATAGAGATGTCGGGAAAAGCCGGGTCGTGTAACAGAATTGTGTACACATTAACTAACGGGTTTGCCCCCTTAGTTTCCAGTTTGCGCACGGCCGCACCGCCCAGCGCCCCTGGACGCAGAACGGAAGCGTCTCCCCCGTCCCGAACCGCGGCACAGGCGCCGTAGTATTCTGCTTCCCGGCTGTCTGTCTCGCCCCGCGCCCGTTCCTATGCCGCCCTCCCCCTCGGAGCGACGCACGACCCACGCCCCGCGCCTCGACCCCCGATTCGACGTCCCCCTGCGCGGCGTGGCCGTCGACCCGGCCACCCGGTGTGCCCACTACGACGGGCCGCGCGACATCATCGCGATTCGGCTGCCGTGCTGCGACGTGTACGCCCCGTGTTACCAGTGCCATCAGGCAACCGCCCCCCACGACCTCGTACGCTGGCCCCGCGCCCGCTTCGACACCCCTGCCGTGCTGTGCGGACGGTGCGGCGCAACCACGACGGCCGCAACCTACCTCAACACCGGCCCCTCTTGCGTCCACTGTGGGGCCGCCTTCAATCCCAACTGCGCGGCCCACCACACGCGCTACTTCGAGATCGACGGGTAACGACGGCCCCTAGTCCCCACTGCCAAGTTTACCTGTGCACTGCTTCGGGGCATTTGGGGAGGAACCGTCGCGCGGTGCACCTCGCGACGACTCGTTCCGTCTGATCGGAACGAGCACGTGGCCCCCGATTCTCGGTAGGGGATATCAACTCCGCCCCCACCTCCGCCGGCCGGCGCACCCGAATGACCGGTCAGCTCTCGCTCGTCTCGTAGTAGAGGTCCGTAATCTCGACGGCCTGGGCGTCGTTCGTGATGTACTTTCGGAACCCCCCGATGTCCCGCTGAGTCGCCTCTAGGCTGTCGCCTTCGGCTTCGAACGAGAACGTGCCGTCCGACGTGGTGATCTCGAAGTACACCTCGTAGCGCCGCACCGGCACGTCGCCCACGTTTCGGACGCTATATTCCACGTCGGCAAAAATGCTGTCGGCCCCGGTGCTGTCGCGGTTGACGCGGTCGTTGTACCAGTTCGTCACCTCGGCGGTCAACGAGTCGGTCTGCGTGCCGAAGTCGTCGCCGCGCTCAAGGAGGATCGTGGCGCTGGCCGTCCGGTTCTCCCGCACCTTGACGGTCACGTTGCGGCTCTTGTAGCCCGTTTTGCTGACCTCGACGGTGTAGTTGCCGGTACTCACGTCGTCGAGGGCAAAGGTGCCGTCGTTGCCCGACAGGACGGACTCCGTGGGCGGACTGGTTGTGATGCCGGCCCCGGCAACGGGCTCGCTCGTAGACGCGTCCTGGACCTGTCCCTCAATGCTGCCTCGCGTCTCCGGGCCGACCGTTTCCTCGTCGCACCCCACGACGGCGAGGGCGACGAGCAGGGACAAAAGCAGGGAGGTGGAAGCCCACGGCCCCCGAGTGCACTGGATGGACATGCCTGAAATCGCGTGATTCGGAAGATCAAACTATAAGCGAACACTCGCCGGTCCCTTCGGGGACAGGCGCCCCCGCGGCGCTCATGGGGTCGGCCGCCGTTCACGAGTCCGTGAGCGGGTCCTCATCAGCATCGCGGTGGGGATTTTTGCGGATGGGCCCTCCGCTTCTGCCCCGCGGCGCAGGCCCCGACGGAGCCCGCCTCAGGGCGGCACGTGGTGGCGTGCACGGGCCTCACTGATCGGCGTCGTGTCCGCAAACACGACCACCTGCAGGGCCAGCCGATCCCCGGCCTCCACGCTAATGGGCAGGGTGGTAAGCACCGTACTCTCCCCGGTGGCGAGCGATACGGTGCCCGACCGGCTTATCTCGGCCGTCCCGGAAACGCCCCGGCGGCGCGCCGCAAACGTGTAAAGGAGCGGTCCCCGCCACCCGTCCTCGTTGACAAACAGGGCCCGTGCGCGGACCAGAGCCAGCTTCTGCTCGACGACCAGCTGCGCGCCCGTCCCGTCCGCCTCGGCGGCCTCGTCGTACGGCATCTCCAGCGTCGCCTCCTCGTCGCCCCCCGCCTCCTCCGCGGGACGCCCCCCGTCTCGCTGCAGGCGGGACGCATCCGTTTGGATCTCGCGGTCGGGGTCGGAAGGAGACATGGCACCGGGCTAGGAAATGGAATGGTCGATACGAGCCGTGTCGATCAGGACCCCGTCCGCCCGGATCATCAGGCGAAGGCGAAGCCGATCGCCGGACTGCACATTTACCCGCACGGTCGAGAGCGTGTCGGTGCGGGACGGGGTGGGCACAAAATCGCCGGACTGTGCCGTTTGGGTGGTGCCGAATGCTCCGCTGCGGCGCACCGTCAACGCGTAGGACAGCGTATCCGACGCCGCCTCGGCCCCAACGAAGAGGCCCTGCACCCGGAGCTGGTCCCCCTCCCGCTCCAGCCCGATGTGCGCCCCGCTGCTGTCCGCCGCGGCGGCTCGCGCAGGCGACGCCTCGCCCCCCGACGCGCCCCCGCCGCCGGCCAGGCACAGGGCCAGGAGGCCACCGACCCATCCGAATGTGGCGATTCCGAGCTGCATAATCGCGCTGGGCTGAAGTGAAACAAACTACACGCCGGGGCTCCGCTGCGTGACCCGCGCCCTGTTGCCGATGTCGTCCCGTCGCACTCGTGCCGTGCGATCGATCCCGACCTGTCGGAAGTTTACCCTGTTCATCATCCTGCGTTGCTGAGCGCGGATCTGGTTGCCCGTCCCGAACGGCAGCACGCGGCGCATGGGACCATCCGACGATTGGATCGACGCGCATCGGCGGGGCGGCCGCTAGGGCGTATGGGTAATCTCCATCCGGATGCCCTCTCCTTTCATCTGCACGCTGATGGGCGTTCCGGCGCCCTGCTGCCGAAGCAGATTGTTGTTGCCGAACTGCTCAATGCGCTTGCTGCCCGTCAGGTCGAGGCCGCTTCCGGTGTGGTCGAGCAGGTACTCGTTGCCCTGCCCCACCTGCAGCAGCTCCATCGCGTTGTCGCTCCCGTCGAGCCGGATCCCGGCGGTGTTTTCGCTGCCGTACTGCTGGATGGTGGTCGCGTTGTCGCTTCCACTCTGCACCGCGACCGCTAGATTGTTCGATCCAGTGGAGCCTCCCCCCGCAATGCTGGCGGGGATGGTGCCGCCGTAGCCGCTTACGGGCCCCTGGGTCACGGACACGTCGTTTCGGGTGCCGAGCTGGGCAACCGACGCCTCGTGCCCCTCGCCCTCCTGCGTAACGGTTGCCTCGTTGTCCTCTCCCTCCTGCTCAACGACGGCACGTGCCCCCGGGCCGCCGTTGCCGGGCAGGGGCGACGCCCCCGTGAGGCCGAGCACGTCGTCGCGCGTCACCTCCCCGGCCTCCTCCTGCAACTTCACGATCACCTGCCCCTCCGTGGCCCCCTGAATCTTCGAGGCCGCATTCTCCACCTGCTCAATCTGCACCTGGGCGTGCGCCGGGACAATCCCAAGCCCCAGCAGACCTGCCAGGCCCAGAGCGACAAGTGCTCCCAGCAATGAACCGGGCCTAACCGAAAGCATCATCCGCAGAGATTTTCTGATCATCACACTTGTGGGCAATGGTGATCGCTGCAGGGCATTGCGCTCATACACAACAGCAAAAATAGAGGCTGTGGGGGGCGGACTCGAACCGCCAACGACCTGGTTAACAGCCAGGCATTCTCCCGTTGAATTACCCCACAGGGTTGCACCGGGGGACGCGATGCCCCCGGTGCGACAGGTAGCTAAACCTGAAGAAATATGCCTGTTGTTAACTCCCACCGGACTGCATCACGTTCGCCATGTTGTTATTTCCGGTCTGGAAGATACTGGCATCATGCCCGACACCCGACTGGTCAAGAGTGAGTTCATTCATGTTCCCCACCTGGGAGAATCGAGCCGTGTGACTGTCACCCGACTGCGTGGCATTCAGGATATTTCCACTTCCTTCCTGAAGACCGTACTCAACCACGTTGCCGGATCCCATCTGAGTTGCAGTCGCAACGTTGTCGGAACCAATCTGAACGAATCCCTGCTCACTTGCCGGCCCCCCCGACACACCGGATTCGTCAAGGGCAGGCGCATTCGGGGCGTTCGAGACCGCCTTAGTCCCGATCTTATTTTTGGTGCCATTCTGGGTAAGGGTCGCCTCATTTCCCTGACCGTACTGGAAGAATCCCGTGTTACCATCCTTCGTTCCGATCAGGTTTCTATTAGAGGTTTGCGTAATCCAAACTGCGTTTCCGGTCCCCTCACCGCCATCAGGGTTTACCTGCGCCTCAATGTCGGCAAAGTTTTTGTTACCGTCTTGAAGGACTCGGCTGTAGTTACTATACCCCTCCTGGTCAGCATCCCAGACGGTGTTGTTGTTGCCAACCTGATCAATGTCCGTTTCCCCAAGGTAACTCGGAGCATCAGACTCCCCCTGTTCAGGATATGGCTCTACGACGTTTCCATTGCCATCCTGAACGATATCTAAGAGGTTTCCCGATCCGAGTTGCCCGTACTCGCGGACTTCATTGTTATTCCCATCCTGGTCAATGAAGGCTTCATTTATCCCTTCAGGACCCTCATGGACTTGATCAAGGGTTGCGTCGTTACCGTTTCCGTCCTGGTTAACGGTGGCGTTGTTTTGACCAAAGGCCATGCCCACCGTAAGGAGAAGGGCAAACGCGAATGTTGTCGTGATCTTGAGAAGCTGTCTCATGGGTTTGCGTGGGGTTGCGTTCGAGAGAACGAAACTGCGTGAGAAGAATCCGGCCCGGGCTCGTCGGTGAGCCGGGGGCCGGAACACCGCAGCACCCATGCGCTTGTGAAGGACAGCGCCTTCACCACAGCGTGTGGAGGTGCCGCGGCGCTCGTGGGTCTGGGCCGCTCCCGTCGCCGGGAGCAGGATCCCGCGAGCGTCGTTTTTTTGGCGCCGTCGGCCGCCGGTGACGCGCGGTCACCGAAGCGGACGACAGGCTCCGGAGAAGCGACTGCCCTTTCCTCGGGCGGTCCCTCATCCGCAGGCTGCGGTCCGCCTTGTAGTTCGTCAAGAAGAACGTGGAGTTCTATAATGCCGGATCGGACGACTGCCCTCAAACCATCCCTGAACCGAATTTGAGTCTCATTTCTGAACGCCGGGAAACTCCCACCCCACCGCGCCCTCGCAGACGTAGAAGAGTCAGAAGAGAGAGCCCAGGCCGTAGTAGGTGAGGCCAACGTCGGCCTGCCAGATGCTGTCGTGGTACGTGCCCACGCGCTGCCCGTCGAGGTCGTCGCTGGCGGCGTACTGCGCCCCGGCCGACATCTGAAAGCCCAGTTTCTCGCTGATCATGACCTCGCCCCCGAGGCTCACGCCGCCCTGCAGAAAGGTGTCGTTCCCGAAGCGGTAGGTATAGGGGTACTGACTGCGCACCCCGGCCGTCACGCGCAGGAACGGCGTAAACTTGGCCCGCGGCACGAAGTAGTAGCTGAGCTGCGCGTTCGTCGAGAGCGTCATCTCATTGAACCGACCGTCGGCCGCACTCAGGCGCCCCAGGTCGCCCTCAAGGCCCACGCCCCAGCGCGGCGTCATCATGTACTGCAGGCCCACCGACCCCGACGGGCGGGCCTGCGGGTTCGTGTAGTCACCCTGGTACAGAATCCCACCGCCGCTCACCTGCAGTCCCAGGCCCGGCCGGTTGTCCGGTTGCAGCAGGCGGTCGAAGTAGTCGCGACGGGACGCGCGCTCCCTGCGCTGCTCGTAGTCCGCAATGGCCGCCCGGGCCGCCGACGAGTCGCGCGGCGTAAAGAGACCGTCGCGGATGCCCTCCACCACCAGGTCGCGCACCGAGGTTTCGATCGCCTCCGTCACGGCCAGGGTGGTCGGCTCGTTGTACGAAATGCCCGCCTCCGTTTCCAGGAGCAGGTCGGCGTCCACGTAGCGGAAGGCCCCGCCGTCCAGTTCCTGCGAGAGGATGGTCTTCGTCGTGTGCACCGTCTTCAGCACCTCGCCCGTCTGGGTCGACACGGCGCGCAGGTACACCGTCACCTGGTCCTGCCGGTACTGCCCCGACCCGCCGATCGCCGCGAGCCGAAAGCCGCCCCCGCCCGTAATCACGTTCGTGTCGTAGCCAATGATGCCACCCTCCAGAAGAATGCCGGCGTAGAGCAAGGGGGAGAGCTGCTGGGCGTTTTCCCGATCGTACTGCTGGCGAATGGACCGGATGATGTCTCGCTCCTTCACGAGGTTCGACAGCCCCTTGCGCTCGATGGGCCGAAACCACCCCGAGTCCTTCAGAGACCTCATGAGGATGGACGTCCCGCCCTGCGTGACGGCCCGGGAAAAGCTAGAGCCCCGCTCCTTGGCCTTGTACTGGCCCGTCTGATCCCGGAACTGATAAACGGCCGCCACCACCTTGTCCCGCGGCGCCGGCAGCTCGGTCATTTCGTCGTGGGCCGTGCTCTGCAGCCCGGGGTGGGCGTCCTTCGTCTCGAAGGCGTGCTTCGGGGCGGCGCAGCCGACAAGGAGAACCGTCGCGCCGACCAGCAGCAGGAGACTGAGGGGGAAGAGGCGTCGTGCGATCATCGACAGGCAGGAATTGGGGAAGGCAGCATCCGTCGAGAGGAACTCCAGCCGACCGTCGTCAGAACCGTGGGATGTCGATGGTCGTGCTCTCGCCGGTCTGCTTGTTGAAGACGCGGATGTTGATTCCGCTCGGCCCGGGCGTCACGTCCACCTGAAACCGCTCAAAGTCGAAGGTGCCCTCCTCCGTCAGGTCGATTTCACCAAAGCGATCCTGAATAATCTGTCGGGAGATCTGGTCGAGCACCTGACGCTGCAACTGCTGCTCGAAGTTCTGGAGCGGGTCGTTGCGGAATGAACTGAACCCGCCGCCCCCGCTGTACGGGTTCTGATTATTGGCCGACTTGAGCAGCCAGCTGTAGTTGACTGACGAGCCCCCGAAGGCCGGGTTCGTCGGCTGGTAGACGAGGTCCTGCCCCGCCGCCGGGCGCGCCCCCAGCCCGATCACCAGGAGCGCCGCCCCCACCAGAAGCACAAGCCCCCGGAGGCTGGACCGCCAGCCGCGGGCGTCGGACGAATGTTCGGGTCGGTCACCGGGCATAGCAGCAGACATTGTTAGTAGACCTCGCGGGGTTCGTGGTACTTCTTCAAATAGATATGGGCACGTTGGGCCGCGCGCTGGGCCGCATCCTGAATCTTCCGGTTGTTGGGGCGCAGGAAGGTCCGGAAAATTGTGGTGTCGTCCACGTGCACGGCCAGCCGGGCCCCAAACTGCGGCGACGGCTCCTCCTGCACGGCCACCGTGTAGAGGCCGACCTCCTCCGGCTCCGACCAGGCGCCGTAAAATGCGGTGTAGAAGTCATCCCCCACCACCGAGAACGTCTCGTTCATCACGAAGCCGCCCACCCCCACGCCGCGTGCAGATGCCCGGTCGGGGGACCCATCGGGCTGCGATGCTCCTCCCCGTTGGCGAGCTTCCGTCGGACGTGTGCGGGCCGCCGTGCCGGTTTTCTGCGACGAGGCGGCGGACGCCACACGCGTCTCTGCGGACGGCCCCGACGCACCCCGCTCCGCAACAATCTCAATCGCCGGCATCCGGGCGACGAACACCGTGTCGGACGCCGCCCTGGTCTCGTCGCCCGGCCCCTCCCCCTCTTGCACACTCTCCCCCATCGGGGAGGCGGTCACGCTGCCCCCGAGCCCCAGGACCCACACCAGACCAAACACAACGAGACGCGATCCCATGCTTGCCCCCTCTCTTTTCAGAACCAACGAGGAGCAGGCGCCCCCAGCACGAGGCAAAGAGCCCGCTCATGAACAGTGCAGTGTGAGAAGTAGGCGTTCGTTCTCAGAGGGTCAACTCGTTTTTGAATCCGATCTGGATCCCAGACTGAAACCCCGCCCTCTCCTCCGGCCCGACACTGAGCTTGGGGCTGGCGCCCCTCCCCACGAGCGGGGCGCGGCACGCGACCCATCGACTGTGCTCGCCCCCCTCGGCCGTCACAATTCACTCCGAACGCCCCCGACCGTGTCATCCAAAGTCCCACAATCGTCGTGTAGAAATAGGGTGGCTCTTCTGCCGTAGACCACCGACTTTGTGCCGAGCAGCAATCGAAAGCGACCGACGGCACCAATCTGGAACCCAAAATGAGACACACATGAGGTTGACCTTTTGCGCCCTTCTCTTTTCTTCTGCAACCTCAGCAGATTCAGTTCCCGACTCCTTCCTTCTTCTCGAGTCGAGCAATTCCCTTCCTCTCTATTGCCTTGACCGACGCACTTTCTATGTCCGAGTCCCCCCGCTTCTCAAGATCCGAAGTGTCCAACCTTCTCTCCTCGCTCGACGTCGACGAGCCCAACGGCTCCCCCACTCGACGCCGGTATGGCGGGCCGCACCAGGATGCGGTATACAGCCCCATTCCCCTCCTCGACACCGACCCGCTCGTCGGGGAGAGCGACGGGCTGTGCACGGTGCGCCACCTGGTGGACGCCGCCACCCAACACGACCTCAACGTGCTCATCGAGGGCGAGAGTGGGACCGGCAAAAACCTCATCGCACGCACCCTCCACGCCCGGTCAGCCCGGAAAGAGAACTGGCTCATCGTGGTCAACTGCGAACTGACGACGGCGGAGGACCTGAAGCCCCTGCTCCTGGGCCCCCCGGCGGCGGACGAGGCGTTCGACGGCGGCGGCGTGTTCGAGATTGCCTCGGGCGGGACCGTGGTGTTCGATCACGTCGATGCGCTCGACGCGGATGCTCAGGCGCGTCTCGACCACATTCTCGAGACGCTCCCGTTTAAGCACCTGGGGGGGAGCTGCTCGGAGGCGTTTGGCGTACGCCTCGTCAGCATCGCCTCGGCCGACCTCTCGCGTTCGTCGTTCAAGGAGGACCTCTACCACAAGCTTGCCCAGTTCCCAATTTCTGTGCCCCCGCTTCGAGAGCGGGGCGACGACGTGCTACGGTTGGCGCGCCACGTCCTTCGCCAGCGGGCCGAGCGCGACCGAGCGGCGGAGCAACTGTCTCTTTCGGAGGGAGCCCAGGACGCCCTCCAATCGCACGACTGGCCCGGCAACGTGCGCCAGCTTCAGAATGTAATCGAGCGCGCCGCGAATGCCGCCTCCTCGTCAACGATCGAGGAGCAGCATCTCCTCCTCCCGTCCTCGTCGGCGTCCCCCTCTCCCCCAACCGACTCGTCGTCCCCCTCCTCGACCCCGGACGACGCCCCCGTCCCGCCCGACGACCCGATGACGCCCGTCACGGAGCAGCCAACCGGTCTGTCAGACAAGACGGAACGCATTCCGACCATCGAGGAGATGAAGAAGGAAGCGGCCAAACGAGCCTACGAGCTCTGCGACGGCAATGTCGATCAGGCTGCCGTCGTACTCGGCATCGGGCGCTCCACCATGTACCGCATGCTGAATCGGTACGACATCAAGTAGAACGTAGGGGGCGAACGTGATACTGCAACCGACCCCGAAGTGCTACGATCGGAAGAGGTTCTTGAGCACGAACCACACGTTTTCCTTCTTCTCTCGTAGCCGTCGCGAGAAGTACGGAAACCACTCGGTGCCGTAGGGGACGTACACCATCATGTTGTACCCGTCGCGGGCCATCTGCTTCTGCGTTTCGCGTCGCAGCCCGTAGAGCATCTGGAACTCATAGTCGTCCGGCGAGATGTCGTGCCGGTCGGCGTACGTCTTCGTCGCGTGGATGAGCTGGTCGTCGTGGGTGGCGATGCCGGAATAATTGGTGTGCTCCAGCAGCCGTTCGGTGTAGTCGATGTACCGCTCGCGAATCTGGTCCATGTCCTGGTAGGCGATGGCCTCGGACTCGGCGTAGGCCCCCTTGCAGAGCCGCACGCTCACGCCCAGCTCGCACATCCGGTCGATGTCGCGGTCGGTGCGCTTCAGCATCGCCTGCAGCACCGGCCCTACGTACCCCTGAAAGTCGGGGTACACGTCCTCAAACAGGTCGAGCGTGGACTGCGTGAGGTCGCTCCCCTCCATGTCCAGCCGCACGAACATGTCGTGCCGGGCGGCTGCCTCCAACACGTCCCGCAGGTGGTCGCGGCACTCGTCCTCGTCGATGAGTTGCCCCATCATCGACAGCTTGATGGAGATGCGATTGCGCTGATGCTCGGTGCGCCCCGCGAGCGTTTTGATCAGGTCGATGTACGTATCGCGGGCCACCGCGGCCACCTCCCGGTCGTGGACGTGCTCGCCCAGCTTGTCGAGGGCCACGTGGAGGCCCGCGGCGTTGAGGTCGTCGACGATGGGAAGGGTGTCGTCGAGGTGCTCGCCGGCGACAAACCGGCTGGCGAGAAAGAACGGCAGGGTCATGTGGACGGGAGACGCTAACGCGGAGAAACCGTGCTGCTCACACCAACATGCCACACCCTAAAAAGTTGAGCCCCACCGGCGCCCACGAAGCAACGAACCACTGCCGCCGTCGCACTCCCGAGATCACGCCCCCTTCTTCGCGGGAGGGCGCTCTGCGTTCAAGGGGGGCAGGGGACCTGGCGCGCGGTTTTAAGACGGAGACGGGGCCGCCGCGCGGCTGTGCTCGTCGGCGGCCTCCGTCCGGGCGTCGACCTCTCCCGCCCCGTTGCTCTCCACCGCCGGCCGGTCCCGTCCGCCGGTCAGGCGTACATGGAACTGAAGCCCCTCGGCCCGCAGGTACATCAGCCCCGCGTACAGGAAGAGGACAACCCCAACCATCTCGAGGCCCTCCTCCACCGTCGTAATGAGCGCATACGAGAATGTCTCTACCCCATACTGCGAGGCGTAGAGCCCCCCGAGCATCTCAACGCCCAGCGCGCCCCCGATGTATGCGCCTGCGGCCGCGGCAAACCACCCCTTCCACCGCCGGGGAAGGTGCCAGAAGAACCGCGCGTACACGACGGCCAGCACAAGCAGAATGGCCGCGGCCGGCACCACCCAGGCGTAGTACAAAAGCCCATCGGCGCCCAGGGCGGCGCGGAGCGGCGAAATGGCCCGCTCGTGGAGCTCCGCCACTTCGTCGACCGAAATGTAGGCCAGCCCCACGGCCAGCCCCGCCCAATATCGCCCAAACGGACGCCCCAGGCGCCGTCGCGTCCAAGCAACGAATCCCGCCAGCAGGGCCGCCGCCATGAGAAGCAACCCCGAAAAGTACGTAGGAATGTTGTTCTCCAGGTCCACGTTGAACTCCTCCACGAACCCGAGCAGCCGCCCGTGGTCTAACACAAACCGGGAAAACTGACCGGTCACACTGAGCACAAGCAGCACGGCCACGGCCCCCAGCAGCACGCGGAGGACCTGGGCCGGACGGACCGAAACGGGAAGAAGAGACGACATGGAGAGGGAAAGAAAATGGAGGTGAATGGTCCCGAATCAGAAAATGCGGACGCATCGTCTCGGGGATCTACTGTAATACCAACGAACCCGTCCGTCCGGGTTCACCTTTGGTGCAGAATACCTTCGCCCTCGGACGCGTCGGGGCCCTACATTCTCGCCCACGCAGCGGTGCGCCAGGCACCGCCCGACCTTCTTTTTTCCGCCACGTATTTTCCCTAATGTCCCTGTCTGTTCCCCATTCGTCGCCCTGGGTTGCCGGGGCCGATGCGTACCCCGAGGGCTGGGTGGTCGTGCTCTGGCATACGGCCACGGAAGAGGTCCGGCGCCGGACCGTGCCGGACGTGTCCGCGCTGCTTGCGCTCGACGAGTCGCCCTCGGTGCTCGGCCTCGACATGATTGTGGGCCTGCCCGACCGGGCCGCGCCGGGCGGGCGGCAATGCGACCGCGCAGCGCGCCAGCTGCTGGTCCACAAACGGGGCACCAGCGTCTTTTCGCCCCCGGCCCATCCGGTCCTCGGGGCCGGTACCTACGACGAGGCGCAGCGCCGGAACCGGGCCAGCGGCCCGGAGGCCCCTGGGCTTTCGAAGCAGACCTACTACCTGTTGCCCCGACTGCGAGCCGTGGCGCGCCACCTCACCCCCGATCGGCAGGCGTGGATTCGGGAAGTCCATCCTGAGCTGTCGTTCTACGCCATGAACGACGACACCCCCCTGGCGGAGAGCAAGCACGCCCCCGCCGGCCAAGAGGGGCGTCTCGACCTGCTATCCCGGCACGGGTTTTCGGACCTCGCGGAGGGGGGCGATGCGCACGCGGACGGCGCGGTGGGCATCGACGACGTACTGGACGCCCACGCAGCGTGCTGGTCCGCCCGCCGCCTCTATCAGGGCACGGCCGAGCGCTGTCCCCCCGTCGACGCCGATGCCCCCCGGAACGCACGCGGCCTGCGCATGGAGATCTGGCGGTGATTCCCCAATGCGTTTCCGACTCGTAACGGACCGCGCCGCCCCGAAACGACGCTTTTGACCGGACCGTTGCTGTCCTGTTCGCTTCTGAGCACAATCTCTGCCCCCATGTCCTCTCTTGCCGACCTGCGACAGGAGTACGCCCGCGCCGAGTTGACCCACGCCCACGTGGCCGACGATCCCCTCGACCAATTCCGCACGTGGTTCGACGAGGCGCTCGACGCGGACGTCGAGGAGCCCAACGCCATGACGCTCGCCACGGCGGGGGCCGACGGCACGCCGTCCGCCCGCATCGTGCTGCTCAAGGGCCTCGACGCCCGGGGCTTTCAGTTCTACTCGAACTACGAGAGCCAGAAGGGCACGGAGCTCAGCCAGAATCCGCACGCGGCGCTCGTCTTCTGGTGGGCACCCCTGGAGCGACAGGTGCGCATAGAGGGGCGCGTGGACCGCCTGCCCGGCGACGAATCGACCGAGTACTTCCACAGCCGGCCGCGGGGGAGCCAGCTGGGGGCGTGGGCCTCGCCGCAGAGTCAGGTTGTCGACGACCGGGCGGAGCTGGAGGAGAATCTGGCGTCGGTGCAGGCCGAATACGAGGACGACGACCCGATCCCGCGTCCGCCGCATTGGGGCGGCTACGTGGTGCGCCCCACGCAGATTGAGTTCTGGCAGGGCCGCCCCAACCGCCTCCACGACCGCCTCCGCTACCGCCGCGCCGACGAGCAGGACGACTGGACCCTCGAGCGCCTTGCGCCGTGACGAGCGGGAACAAGTGCTTTCAGAGTGCGCCGTGACGAGCGAGAGCGGGTCCGTTCGGGGGCGCCGTGATCGACAGGAGCCAGGGCGTTCGCGGCTCCAGCCGCAGAAATGGGCGCCCCGAGTGCCCCTCCGCGTGCCGTTATAATAATTCAGGGGCCGCCGTCGTTTGTGTCAATGTGGGATGGAGGTTATGGTCGGGGCACCCCCCGACCGCCTCTCCCTTTGGTAAAGCGATGAGTGGTGGCACCGCCACGCCCGACGCTCTCGGGGGTGGCGGTGTTTTTTTGTCCCTCGCTCACGGCAGGCGTGACAAGAACCACAGGAGGATGAGCAGCACCGCGACGGCCCCGAGCGTGCCTGCCAGGCCTTCCATCGAAACGGTCAGGGACACATCCTCGGAGGCCTCTTCCCCGGACTCCGGGCGCGTCGCCTCCGTCGTCTCGGGCAAAAGATCCGCCGACGCCAACTCCTCGTGGGCCTGCTCCGCCCCCTCCTCCATCGTTATCACCTTCACGCCGTGCGGTCGCTGCAGTTGGGGATGCATGCCCCCTGCGTCGTCGGCCGACACGAAGGCCCGAATGTCGGCCGCGATGAGGTAATCTTGGGCTATTTCTGCGTTGCGGCGGGACGAATAGGTCGCCACCACCACCGTCTGCTCCGTGTCGTACGCGTTGCTCATGAGTCGTCGGTCATCGGAAACAGGAAACGGCGAACGCAGTCCCCCGGCCCTCACTCTCGCCACCGTCGATCGGTCAACTCGCGGAGGTCCGTCTCCGAGATCACGTTCCAGTACGGGCTGCTGAGGTTGCCGCTCGCGGTGCGGTTGAAGGTGGCCCGCAGGAAGAGGGACTTGTCCGCCTCGGGGTCGGCCCCCTCGAACGAAAAGCCGCCCCAGTGGAGCACCCAGTACGCCTGCGTGGGATCGACCCCGATCCGACGCCCGACGAGGTCCGCCAGGTACTGAAAGTCGTTGAGGGTCGACGGCCCCTGGTTTTCGGCCAGTTCTTGGACCACCAGGGTGTGCGTCTCCTCGTCGTCGGGCGGGCCGGGATACACCTGCACCTGCGCGGTGCCGGTACGGCTGTAGCTACGCCACGTGACGGTCGTGTCGAGCCGCGGCTGGGCCCGCACGGACAAGGCCAGCGCGAGCCCAAAGAGGAGCAGCGCGCACGAGCGAACGAGCCGGAGCATGGCACGGGAAGGGGTCCAGGCGGCAGGGGTCCCATAGACACACCACCCCCCGACATTCTAACGCCCCTCCCTACACGTCCAGCTCCACCTCGTCGTCGGAGGAGACCGGGGCCGAATCACTTTTGCGCTGGAGCGCCCGCAGTTCAGCGTAGCGCCCGCCGCGGGTCAGCAACTCCTGATGCGTCCCCTGCTCCACGAGCTGCCCGTCCTCCAGCACAAAGATCGTGTCCGCGTCCTCGATGGTGCTGAGGCGGTGGGCGATGACGACCGAGATGAGCTGACTCCCACGGGCAAAAAGCCCGTCGAGGGCGTCCTGGATCACCGCCTCCGACTCGCTGTCGAGGTCCGAGGTCGCCTCGTCGAGCAACAGCACCGTCGCGTCCTTCAGGATGGCCCGGGCGATGGCCACCCGCTGCTGCTGGCCGCCCGAGAGGCGCACGCCCCGCTCCCCGATCTGCGTGGCGTAGCCGTCGGGCAGGCGCTCGATGAAGCCGTGGGCGTTGGCCATGCGGCCGGCGCGGCGGACGGCATCGGCCGAGGCGTCGGGGTCGGCGTAGCGGATGTTGTCGGCCACGGTGCCCGAGAACAGGGTGGGCGACTGCGGCACCAGCGCGATGCGTCGGCGGAGCGCCTTCAGGTCAAACGCCCGCAGGTCCCGCCCGTCGATCGTGACGCGGCCGGACTGCGGGTCCCAGAAGCGCCCGGTGAGGCTGGCCGCCGTGCTTTTGCCCGCCCCCGAGGACCCGACGAGCGCCGCCGTCTCGCCCGGCTCGATGCGGAGCGACAGGTTCTTCAGGGCCGGCTCGTTCGCCTCCGGGTAGGCAAACCGCACGTCCTCGAGCGCAAGCGGCCCCACCGGCACGTCCTCCTCGTCGCCCCCGGCCTCGGGCGCCGTGTCCATCAGGTTCGAAAGCCGCTCCAGGGCCGCGACGCCCGCCTGCAGCTTGTCGTTAAAGAACATGACCGCCTTCACCGGCCCCTGCAGCTGGCGCTGGTACATGATGAAGGCCGTAAGCTCGCCGAGCGTGAGGGTGCCCGTCGTCACCATCCAGCCGCCCACCAGCAGGAGCGCCCCGATGCCGTAGTTGGCCGTCACGTTGATGAGGCCCTCCATCTTGCCCACGTCCTTCCGGCGGTCGAGGTTGAGGTCGACGTACGTCTGGTTCTCCGTGCCAAAGCGCTCGCGCTCCTGGTCCTCGCCCACGAAGGCCTTCACGACGCGGATGTTGGAGATGGCCTCCGTGGAGGTGGCGGTCAGGCGGGCCACCGTTTCGCGGATCTCGCGGGAGGCGGTGCGCAGCGGTTCCTGGTAGTAGTACGTGATGGCGGCCAGCAGCGGCAGCACCACCAGGTTCACCAGGGCCAGCTGCCAGTGCATCCACACCAGGATGGAGGCCACGACCAGGATGGCGACGAGCTGGCCCGTGAGGCGCGAGGCGGCTGCCTGAATCATGCCCTCCAGCGCGTTGGGGTCGCTCACGACGCGTGAGCTGAGGGACCCGGACTGCTCGTCGGCGAACCGCGCGACCGGCAGTTCCAGGAGGTGGTCGTACGCCTCCATGCGCACGTCGCTCACCACCTGCTGGGTGAGGGCAAAGCTCCAGTACATGCCGCCGTACTCGACGACGGCCCGGAACAGGTAAAACCCGGCAAACGCGAGCCCGAACCACAGGAACAGCGTGCCCTCCGCCGCCGGAATCACCACGTCGAACGCGTAGCGCACAAACTGCGGGCCCGCCGCCTCCAGCGCCGCCGAGAAGCTGATGAGGAGCGTTACGCCAATCGCCCGCCCCCTGTACGGCGCCAGCACGCCCCCCAGTCGCTTTAGAATGGTGAGGGTGGACCTGCGCGTGTCGGGATCGGCGGGCATACAGGGGCGGAGACAATCGGGAGGGGCGCACCGGGCAATTCGGCACACATCAGAGCATAGGTGCACTCCGGGGCCGCCGGACTGTTCGGGAAAATCTGGTTGGGAAGTGCCCCGGCGGCCCGCGGTTGGACAGGCGCAGCCTCCTTTCTATCTTGAGTCGCTCTTCTCTTTCTCACCGTTGCCCCCTCCCATGTCCGTCACGCTCGACGACATCCGCGCCGCCCGCCGTCGCCACGACAACCCGGAGGTCGTGCAGACCACGCCCGTCGATTACAGCCGCTCGCTCTCGATGCGGGCCGACGCCACCGTGCTGCTCAAGATGGAGCACCTGCAGCGCACCGGGTCGTTCAAGGTGCGGGGCGCGTACAACAAGCTGTCGCAGGTGACGCCCGGGACGGTGGAGCGCGTGGTGGCCGCCAGCGCGGGCAATCACGCACAGGGCGTGGCCCTCGCCGCCACGACGGTCGGCCTGCCCTCCATCATCGTCATGCCCCGGAATGCCCCCCAGGCCAAGGTGGACGCGACCCGCGGCTACGGGGCCGACGTGGAGTTGACGGGCGAGGACTTCCGGGAGGCCATGGACCGGGCCCACGAGTTGGCCGCGGACGAGGAGACGCTGTTCGTGCACGCGTACGACGACCCGGCGATCGTGGCCGGGCAGGGCACCCTGGGCCTGGAGGTGGCCGAGCAGGTCCCCGAGGCCGACACCGTGATCGTGCCGATCGGGGGCGGCGGCCTCATCGGGGGCGTGAGCACCGCCCTGGCCGGCGTGGCGCCCGACGTGCGGGTGGTGGGCGTGCAGGCCGCGGGCGCCGCCACCGTCCCCCAGAGCCTCGACAAGGGCCTGCCCGTCTCCATCGACGACGCCAACACCATCGCCGACGGCATCGCCACGGGCGGCATCTCGGAGCTCACGCTGGGCCTTATCCAGGAGCACGTAGACGAGGTCGTCACCGTCACCGACGGCGAAATCGCGGGGGCCATCCTGCTCCTTCTGGAACGGGCGAAGCAGATGGTCGAGGGTGCCGGGGCGGCCGCCGTCGCCGCCCTCCTGTCCGACGACCTGGACGTGGCGGGCGAGACGGTGGTGCCGCTCTTGTGCGGCGGCAACATCGACCCGGGACGGGTGCAGGAGGTGCTCGACCACGCCATGACCGACCGCGCCCAGCTGCTCCGCCTGCAGGTGCGCATCGAGGACCGCCCCGGCAAAATGGCCGACATCTCCCGCCGCATCGGGGCGCAGGGGGCCAACATCCGCGAGGTGCGCCACGAGCGCGCCATGGGCAACCTCAACGTCGGAGAGGCCTTCCTCGTCTTTCAGGTGGTCACCAGCGGGCGCGGGCAGGCCGAGAACGCCATCGCCGCCATCGAGGCGGGCGGATACGAGGTCGAGCGGATCAACTGACGCCCCCTCGGTTCTTCTGGACGGTCCGTCGCAGCGGCCCCCGATGCTAGGCCGGGGC
The DNA here is from genome assembly GCA_002894685.1 of Salinivenus lutea. GTDB lineage: Bacteria > Bacteroidota > Rhodothermia > Rhodothermales > Salinibacteraceae > Salinibacter > Salinibacter luteus. The sequence continues at coordinate 58,335 of NCRC01000005.1, read as the reverse complement.
GGTGGCCTCCCGCGAGATGTCCTCCAGCGTACGCCCTTTCGTCTCCCGCACGAACAGGTGCACGAACCCGTAGGCCACGAGGCCGAAGGCGGCGTAGATGCCGTACGACAGCCCCAGCCCAATCGACCCCAACAGCACCGGGAAAGTGATCGTGACCAGGAAGTTCGTCAGCCACTGCACGAGCCCGCACACCGAGAGGGCCGCCCCGCGGAACTGATTCGGAAACATTTCTCCGAGCATGACCCACATGATGGGGCCCCACGAGAACGCGAAGAACGCGATGTAGGCGTTGGCCGCCCCCAGGGCCACCAGCCCCATGCTGCCCTCCATCTGCAGGCTCCCGGACTCCGCGACGGCCGAGGTGCCAAACACGTACGCCATCACGCCCAGCATGAGGGCCTGCCCCAGCGAGCCGACGAGCAGCAGCGGCTTGCGCCCCACGCGGTCAATCAGGGCAATCGCCACAAACGTAAAGACCACGTTCACCGACCCGTTAATGACGTTCGTCAGCAGGGCGCTTGCCTCGGAGAAGCCGGCGGCCTGCCAGAGCGTGCCGCCGTAGTAGAACACGACGTTGATGCCGGTGAGCTGCTGAAGGGCCGCCAGGCCGACGCCCACCCACACGAGCGGATGGATGCGCCCGCTTGGGAACAGGCCCCCGGCGTGTTCCTGGATGAGGTCCTTGAGCGAGGGGCGCTCTTCCTCCTTGAGTGTCGAACGGATGTCGGCAATCTTCTCCTCGGCGTCCCCGGCGGTCGAGAGGCTGCGGATCACCTCCCCCGCCTCCGCCTCCCGGCCCGCCGCCACCAGGTAGCGGGGCGATTCGGGGATAAAGAGAAGCGTCCCCAGGAAGACCGCCGCCGGGATCAGCTCCATCCAGAACATCCACTGCCAGGCGTCGAAGCCAAACCAGAACGCGGCCGAGGCCGTGCCGGCGGCCCCCGCAATCAGGTAGTTGTTCAGAAAGGCCACGAACAGCCCAATCACAATCATGAGCTGCTGCAGCGTGGCGAGACTCCCGCGAATGCTCGGAGGGGCAATCTCGCTAATGTACGCCGGCGCCAGGATGCTGGCGGCCCCCACCGCAAGCCCTCCCAGCAACCGAAAGACCACAAACTCCGGGGAGCTGCCCGCAATGCCGGAGCCCCACGCACTGATCATGAACGCGATCGCCGTCAGGATCATCGTGGGACGGCGGCCGAGCCGGTCGGCCAGGTTGCCGGCAAAGAACGCCCCCACTGCGCTGCCCAGTAGCATCGAGGCCACGTTGAACCCGGTGCCCACGGCGTCGGACCCGAACTCGCCCTCCAGGGCCTCGACCGTGCCGTTGATGATGCCGCTATCGAAGCCAAAGAGGAAGCCTCCGAGCGCCGCCACAAGCGAGAGGAAGATAATCTTCCCGACGTTGTCGTGCTCGAGCGCCGAGAGGGCCGTAGACTCGCGGTCGTTCGCCATAGAAGATCGGTTTCCAAAAAAAGAGTGCCGTGAGTGAGTAGCGGGAGCGGGAACGCACGAGGCGGTCGGCGCCCCTGTGCCTTTCCGCCCTGCAATCGTCCCCCCTCATTTCTCTTCTGCTACTCAGAGGATAATACAGAGACACGGCCTTGTCCATTCTCCATTCCAACGCGCTCCCCCGTCAGGCGAATAGATTCGTCGAGCCCCTCGACCCGAAGCCGGAAGTCTCCCGGCTCCACCACCGGCCGCCCCTCGCGCCCAACGAAGCTGAAATCGTCTCTCGACAGCGTGAACGACAGGCGGGTACTCTCACCCGGGGCCAGATCGACCTTGGCAAATCGCGCGAGTTCTTTGACGGACGGGGTTACGCTGGCCACGAGGTCGCTGAGGTAGAGCTGCACCACGTCCTGGCCCCGCCGCTCCCCGTCGTTCGTCACGGTGACGTGGACCTCCACCGTGCCCCCCTCCTGGAGCGCGCCCGTCGTCATTGAGTCGCGGCTTACGGCGAGGTCGCTGTAGTCGAAGCGGGTGTAGGAGAGCCCGTGCCCAAAGGGAAACAAGGGGGTAAAGCCGCTCATGCCACCCTGCTGGTCCTGGTTTTCGCTGTACTTGCGGTCGTACGTGGTCATGTTGCCGGCCGACCGGGGATAGGTGTAGGGCAGATGCCCACTGGGGTTGACGTCCCCGTACAGCACCTCCATGAGCGCCTGGCCGCCCTCGGGCCCGGGGTTGTAGGCCGTAAGGATGGCCTCCGGCCGGTCGGCCGTGTCGTTCAGGAGGCGCGGACGGCCCTGAATGAGCACCAGGGCCACCGGGGTGCCCGTCTCGGCAATGCGGCGGAGGAGGGTGCGCTGAGGATCGGGGAGCGCCATGTCCTCAAGGTTGCCGGGCGTTTCCGCGTAGGCGCCCTCGCCCAGCGCCACCACCGCCACGTCGGCCTCCCGGGCGGCCTCGACGGCCTCGTTCATCCGTTCGGGCGCCGTGAGCGTGGCCCCCGGCACGTAGGTCATGCCCTCCGGACGCACGCGCTCGCGGACGGCCTCCATGAGCGTAGGACGCCCGTCCGGAAACATGTTCTGCGCCGCGCCGCCGCCCTGCCACGTGTACGACCAGCCGTTGTGGAGCGACTGCATGGAGTGGGCCGTGGGGCCCGTGACAAGCACATCCTGGCCGTCGGAGAGGGGCAGCAGGGCCTCGTCGCTCTCGTCGGTCTCACGGTTGCGCAGCAGCGTCACCGACTCGCGGGCCGCCTGCAGCGACACGCGCCGATCACGCGAGCTCCCGACCTGTTCGGACTGCTCCAGCCCCCGCAGCGGGTCCTGGAAGAGGCCGACTTCAAACTTGAGCCGCAGGATGCGCCGCACCGCCTCGTTGATGCGCGACTCGGGCACCTCGCCGTCGCGCACCAGCGAGAGCAGGTGATCGTAAAAGGAGAGGTCGGTGGGCACCATGCTCATGTCCATCCCCGCCATCACGGCCATCTTGGTGGCCTCCCGCTCGTTCGCGGCGACGTGGTGGACGTTCACCAGCTTCTTGACGTCGAGCCAGTCGCTGACCGCCACGCCCTCAAACCCGAGCTCGTCGCGCAGAACGTCCTGCAGCAGGTACGAGCTGGCGTGGGCGGGCACGCCGTTGACCTCACCGGAGTTGATCATGATCGACTTGGCGCCCGCCTCGACGGCGGCCTCGAACGGCGCCAGATGGTGCTCGCGCATCTCGATGTCCGACATCCGCGCCGGGGTGCGGTCCCGCCCGCTCTCCGGGGCGGAGTAGCCCACGTAGTGCTTCAGGGTGGCCGCCACGCGGGTCGACGCGCTCACGTCGGGGCCCTGGTAACCCCGAAGCAGCCCCAGGCCCATCACGGTGGTCAGGTGCGTGTCTTCGCTGAACGTTTCGTAGAGGCGGGGCCAGCGCGGTTCACGCCCCATGTCGAGGACGGGGGCAAAATTCCACGGGATGCCGGAGGCGCGCACGTCGCGGGCGGTGATAGCCGCCGTTTCCTGGGCGAGGGCCGGGTTCCAGGTCGCCGCGAGCCCCTGGTTCTGCGGAAAGAGAACCGCCTCGCGGGTGTAGTTGGCCCCGTGCACCGCGTCGATGCCGTAGAGCACCGGGATGCCGAGCCGGGTCTCCTCGGTCGCCGTCCGCTGAATCTGGCGCATCACCTCGGCCCAGTGCCCCACCGAAAAGGCCTGCCCGGCCACATTGAGAATCGACCCGACATGGTGGTCGACAACCACGTCGCGCAGCTTCTCCGGGTCGAGTTCGTGGTCGCGGATGGCGGTCGGATTGTCCTCGTGCGCCTCCTTCGAGACGGTGCTGAGGGTGAGCTGGGTCATCTGCCCCACCTTTTCCTCCAGCGTCATCTCCGCAAGGAGCGAGTCGACCTTCGCGTCCACGTTGTCGACACGGGTGGCGGCGGAGTCGCGGAGCATCCGCTGCGCAAACGCCTCGCTGCTCCGAACCGACGCCTCCACCGGCGGCTCCACACTATTCAGCAGCGATACGTCGCGCCCAAGCGGCATGCGACGGCCGTCGGGGTCGGCCTGCTGGCCGGTCTGCCCCACGGCTTCGGTCTCCAGTGTCGAGTCAGTGGGACTATCATCAGCCATTGGGGCACCGGGGTCGGTCGTGGAACGGGTATCGGCACACCCTGCCAGCAGCATCGACGCCACAAGCAGGAGAGACATCCAGTCGGCGGACACAGAGGAAGGCATTGGGAGAATCCTGAACCTGGTGGGAGAGATGAAAGAAGCCCCTACTCGGGCTTGTACACGCGCACATAGTCAATCACCATGCGCTCGGGAAAGGCCGAGTCGTCGATGCCCTCGGCTCCGCCCCAAGACCCGCCGACGGCGATGTTCATCAGAAGGTGGAATTTCTGGTCGAAGGGCCACTCCTGCCACCCGTACTGCTCCCGATTCTGGAAGGTGAAGTACTGCTCGCCGTCGACGAAGACGCGGATTTCGTTTGGGGTCCACTCCATCGCGTAGTCGTGGAACGCCGACGTCGCCGTCGGAACGGTGATTGTGCGGCCCTTGTCCGTGCCGTCGATGTGGTTAAAGGCCTCGGTGTGGATGGTGCCGTGGATGACGCCCTCGTCGTAGCCGACGTGCTCCATGATGTCGAGTTCGCCGTTGTCCGGCCAGTACTGGTCGCCGTAGGTGTCCTCGTCGGCCAGCATCCAGAGGGCGGGCCACGTGCCGCGCCCCGCCGGCAGCTTCGCCCGAATCTCGAAGCGGCCGTACTTCCAGGAGGCCTCGCTGTTGAGGCGAGCGGAGGTGTATGCGCTGCCCTGGTACGATTTCTTCCGCGCCTCGATGATGAGGTGGCCGTCTTCGACGCGGGCGTTGGCCGTGTCGTTTTGGGTGTAGTACTGCTTCTCCTGGTTCCCCCAGCCGTCGCCCCCGGTCTCGTAGGTCCACTTGTCGGCGTTGGGAAGGCCCTGCCCCTCAAACTCGTCGCCCCACACCTGCTCCCAGCTCACGGTGGCGCTGGTGGGGGTGACGCGCACGCTCTTCGAGGCCGTGTCGGTGGCGCCGTCCTCGTCCGTTACCGTGAGGGTGACCTCGTAGCGGGTGTCCTCTCCGTATTCGTTCTCCACGCTCTCCGGAAAGGTGTGGCGCACCTCGGCGCCCGTTTTCGTTTCCTCGCCGAGGGTCCACTCGTAGGACACGAGGTCGCCCTCGTCGTCGCTGGAGGCCGAGGCGTCGAACTGCACCTCGGTGCCCGCCGTGGGCGCGTTGGGGGCCACGCTGAACGCAGCGGTGGGGGGCGTATTGGCCTCCGGTTCTCCGCTCCCCCCTCCCGAGTCGCACCCGGTGGTGGCAACGAGCAACGGAAGGGCAACGACAAGGGGCCTCAGGTACAAGAGCACCGAGCACATGGCTGCGAGAGGGGTTGTGTGCAGAAGGCGGGCAACGCCCCGCGGTGGGCTATTCGTCAGACGTGGGGATGGCGGGGCGGCGACGGATCTCGTCGATGTAGATCGTGCCGGTAAAGGTGTTCGGGTTGTTGTCGTTGATCAGGATTACAATCTCTCCGATCTGCGTCGGGTCCACCGGCACGCCGTCGAACTGGACGAAGTTGCCCCGGAAGTCGAAGTAGTACGTGGCGTATTCGCCGTCGGCCGGGACCTCCGCCACAAGCTCCGGGACGGTCGGGTTGGCGTCCGCGTTGTCGCCGGCCCCGTTGAGGGCCGTGCGAAGGACCGCCGGGCCGTTGCTCGACCCCGTGACCCGAATGCGCATCTCCACGACGGGAGTGTCCTCGAAGTTGATCGGGGCATCGAACGGCTTCACAATGCCGGGGAAGTTGCCGCTGCCCCCAATGTTGCTTCCATCAATCCGCAGCTGTCCGTCCTCCCCACTCACCGCCGGCCCGCCGAACCCGAAGAAGCCCTCCGGGCCGCTTTCGAAGTCGGCGAGGGTCTGCGGACCAATGACCGTCCCGGAAAATCGGACGGTGGCGGTCACCCGGCCCGCCCGGAAGCGAATGGGGGCTGCGTAGTTGCCGGACGCCGACGGCCCATCGAACGTCACCTGGAACGTGCTTGCGCCGTCGCTGGGCGTGCCGGTTTCCTCACCAACCTCCACGGAGTACGCGCTGGGCAGGCTGGCGGTGTCGGGCCGCGGGCGCTCGCTGAGCCCCTGATACTCCAGCCGGAGCGTGTCGGCCCCGGACGAGTCGGGCTGCACGCGAAAGTCCAGTTGCGAGGTGGTCGGGGCGATCACCCCATCGGCGGTGTCGGCGGACGGTCCGGAGTCGCATCCCGCCAGCACGAGGCCGGCAGCGACCACGGTCAGAACGAGACACAACGCCGGGCGAAAGGAGCGAACAAAGTGGGTCATGGTACGACCGGGGCCCGCGGGATCGGGCCGGTTGGTTTCAAGTGTGCTGTGCATGGTGTGGGTTGGGGCAGACTCGCCCTTTGCCGGAGAGCGGCGGGGCGGGCCGGCAATCCGCTAGTATCCGGGGTTCTGTTCGAGCGCCGTGCCCTGGTCGAGCTGCTCCTGCGGGATCGGGAAGCGCTCGTTGACGCCTTCCTCAAAGCCCGCATCGGCCATCCGATCGGTGCGCCCCTGCCGCACGAGATTGAAGAAGCGCTGGTACTCCATCGCAAACTCCACCCGCTGCTCGTGCCAGATAATTTCGCGGAGCTCGCTCTGGTTGGTCGTCGTGATGTCGGGGAGCACGCCGTCCGGGTCGTTCGACGGGTCGTCGTCATCGTCGCGGGCTCGGGCGCGCACCTTGTTCAGCGAGGTCAGGGCCGCCTGCTGATTGCCGGCTTCGTTGGCGGCCTCGGCGTGCCAGAGCAGCACGTGGGCGTAGCGGATGACGCGCCGGTTGGTCGGCCCTTTGCGGGGGCCAGACGGCTGGCGCGCCGCGGGCAGCCACACCTTCTCGTTGAGGTACCCGTCGGGGCCGTTGGCGGAGCAGGCCCCGGTCACGTCCACCGTTTCGGTGTTGCCCTGCGGCCCGGTGATGGTCTCGCCGCTCTCAATGATGGTCGCGTCGCGCCGCGGGTCGTCGCTGGCAAACGCCTCGTAGAGGTCCTGCGTCGGGCAGTTAAAGCCGTAGCCCCAGGTCGCGCGGCTGTTCTGGTAGATGGTCCCCACCGTGCCCTCCAGGGCGCTGCTAAGATCCTCGTGGTTGATCTCAAAGATTGAGCCCGGGCCAAACTCGCCGCGCTGATCAAAGACGCGGCTGTAGTCCGGATCCAGGCTGTAGCGTCCGGAGCTGATGATGTCTTCGGCGAGCGTCTGCGCCTCGCTCCACTCCTCCTGGAAGATGTGCGCCTTCACGCGCAGTGCCTTTGCGGCCCCCTGCGTGGCGCGTCCCAGGTCCGGAGCCGTTGGCGACAGGGCCGACGCGGCCTCCTGCAGGTCCGTCTCGATCTGGGCCCACACGTCCGCCTCCGGCGTGCGCGGCACATCGGCCTCCGAGGCGGGCAGCGGCTCGGTGATGAGCGGGACGCCCGGCCCGTCGTTCGCCCGGTCGTCGCCCAGGCCGTACATCTTCAGCGCGTAGAAGTGGAAGTATGCGCGCAGGAACTTCGCCTCCGCCACCATCTGCTCCCGCTGGTCGGCGCTCATGCTCTCGATGTCCGGCACGTTGGCGATGACCAGATTGGCCCGGTAGACGCCCGTGTAGAGGGTGCTCCACGTCGAGGCGATGTACGGGTCGGTGGGCCGGGGATTGAACTGCTGCACGCGCTGGACCGAGATCTGGTCGCTCCCGCTCTCTCCGCCCTTCGTGGCGTTGTCCGAGGCGATGGACCCGAAGATCATCGGGTAGGGAGGGAAGAAATCAAACGACCGCGCCTGGGCGTAGTCGTAGACCGAATTGAGGGCGCGCTGAGCATCCTCCCCGTTCCGGAAATAGTTCTCGGAGGTCAGCTCCCCCTGCGGTGATTTCTCCAGGAAGCTGTCGCACCCCGAAAGGAGAGTGGCAAGAACGACGGCCGCAAGAAGGCCGGTGAGAAAGCGTCGGGACATAACCGATCAGTCGTTCGGTGTGGAGAGTGCGTGCTGAGAGTCGCGCCCCGCAACCGCGCCCGCCGGGCCGCGGCGGGCCGGGCGCTGTGGGCGCCGGTGTCCATTAGAAGCTGAGGTTGACACCAACCGTGTAGACCCGAGGCTGCGGGTACGTCGCCCGGTCGATGCCGCGGTCGAGCGTGCCGTTATTCACCCCGATCTCGGGGGTGTAGCCGTCGTACCCCGTGATGGTGACGAGATTCTTGGCGCTGACGTAGAAGCGGGCTCGGCTCAGTCCGGCCCCGAGCGTATTTAGCATATCGGACGGCACCGTGTAGCCCAGCCGGACGTTCTTGAGGCGCAGGTACGAGCCGTCCTCCACGTAGTAGTCGGAGATCCGGCTGTTCTGGTTCGGGTCGGAGGACGTGAGGCGGGGCACCCGATCGCTCGTCCCCGGCCCCGTCCAGCGGTCCTTCGCCTCCTCGCTCATGTTGAAGGCCGGGTTGAAGACCGTGTAGAACTTGTAGGCCGCAAAGAGGTCGCCGCCCTGCACGCCCTGGAAGAAGGTGCTCAGGGTGAAGCCCTTGTACTGAACGTCCAGGTTGAACCCGTAGGTGAAGTCCGGGGTCGGGTTGCCGATGTAGGTCTGGTCCGCATCGGTGATTCGCCCGTCCCCGTTCAGGTCCTTGTAGCGGATGTCGCCCGGCGCCGTGCCGGCGCTCTGGTACGGCCCCTCGTCGCTCAGCGCGTTCGCATTGGCGACCTCCTCCGGCGTCTGGAAGAGACCGTCGGTGACGTATCCGTAGAAGGCCCCAACGGGGTGCCCCGGCTCGGTGCGCGTGATGGAGCCGTTCCGGTAGAAGCCGCTGTTGATCACGAAGTCGGTCGACTGGGCAAGGCTTAGCACCTCGTTGCTCAGGCTCGTCAGGTTGCCGCCGACCCGGATCGTCAGGTCGTCCGCCGGGCTCGTCGAATAGTCGGCCGAGAATTCCCATCCCCGGTTCCGGATCTCGCCAGCGTTTTCCGGGCTCGCCTCTACCAGCCCACTCGTGGGAATGGGCGGCAGGTACACCAGCAGGTCGGACGTGACCTTGTTGAAGAACTCGGCGCTCACGTCCAGCCGCTCACTAAAGAGCGTAGCGTCGATCCCGACGTCCGTCTGCGTGGTCTGCTCCCACTTCACGTTGGGGTTGGGCGACTGGAGCGGGGCGGAGCCGGGGGCCAGCTGCCCGTTCAGCACGTAGTCCTGGTTGCCGGCGACGGTGGAGGCAAAGGGGTAGTCCCCAATCCGCTGATTTCCGTTTTGCCCCCACCCGGCGCGCAGCTTCAGGTTGGTGACCAGGTCCGTGTCGGGGAAGAAGGACTCCTCGGAGATCCGCCAGGCCGCCGAGAGCGACGGGAAGAACGCGAATCGATTGTTCTGCCCAAACCGCGAGGAGCCGTCGTACCGCGCCACGGCCGTCAGCAGGTAGCGGTCCGAGAAGTTGTAGTTGACGCGGCCAAAGAACGACAGCAGGTTCGACTCCGCAAGGCTCCCGCCAATGTCCACCACCTCGGGCCCCGCCCCCAGGTAGCGAAGCGAGGGATCGTTGCCGGGCTGCCCCTGCGTGGTGGCGTTGAAGAAGCGGTAGTCGTTCGTTTCGATCGTGGTGCCGCCCACTGCCTCCACGTCGTGCACCCCAAACGCCTTGTCGAAGGTGATCGTGTTGTCCCAGACGAGCGAGCTCTGGAGGTCCGAGTACTGCGTGGCGCTCGGGGTCGTATTCCGGAAGCTGGGGCTAATGTCGTACTCGGGCGTGAAGGCGTACGTGTTGCCGTTGCGCAGGTCGAAGCCGAATTGCGACCGGTACCGGAGCGACTCCAGGAAGGAAAGCTCGGCGAAGACGTTTCCGACGAGGCGGTTCTCGTTGTACTCGTTGTTCTGGAAATCCAGGGCCGCCAGCGGATTCTGGGCGTTCGTGCGGGGCTGGGCCGTAAAGTTGCCCGCACTGTCGCGCGCCGGCACCGTCGGGTCCACCTGCAGCGTCTGGATGAGCAGGTTGCGCACGTTGTCCGTCTCCGAAATGGTGTTGCGCGTGGACCGCTCAAAGGTCACCTTCTCCCCCACCGTGAGGAGGTCGCTGACCTCAAACTCCGTGTTGACGCGCACATTGAGCCGCTCCAGGTTCGACTTCTGGATAATGCCGCCCTCCTCGAAGTACCCGCCACTAATGCGGTACGTGAGGTCCTCGGACCCGCCCGCCACCGACACGTTGTAGTTCTGCGTCACCCCCTGCTCAAACACCAGGTCCTGATAGTCCGTCGTTCCGTCCGGCCCGAGGTAGGTACTGGGCGACGAGAAGGTGGGCGCCTGCCCGGCGTTAATGTCCGCCTCGTTGCGCAGGGCGGCGTACTCCGGCCCACTCAGCATGTCGATCGTGCGGGTGGTCTGCTGGAGGCCCGTGTAGGCGTTGAAGCTCACGCTGCGCTCCCCGGCCTCCCCGCTCTTCGTAGTGATGATGACCGCGCCGTTGGCCGCCTGCGCCCCGTAGATGGCCGCCGCGGACGCCCCCTTCAGAATGTCGATCGACTCGATGTCGTTGGGATTCAGGAAGCTGATGCCCCCGGCCCCCGTAGCGGTAGGGTCCGAGACCGGCACCCCGTCCACCACGTAGAGCGGGTTGCTGTTGCCCGTCGTGCCCGTCCCCCGAATGCGAATGCTAAATCCGGACCCCGGGCTTCCCGTGTTCTGCGTCACTGTGACCCCGGACACCCGGCCCTGAATGGCCTCCTGCGCGCTCTCAATCGGGGCTTCTTCAATGCCCTCGGTGGACACCGAGGCGATAGAGCCCGTCAGGTCGTCGCGCTCCTGGCTGCCGTACCCGACCACCACCATCTCATCCATCGCGACGCCACTCGACGGGAGCACAAAGTTCAGGTCGACGGTCGCCCCCGCCTCCACCGTCACCTCCTGCGTCTGGCTTTGATAGCCGACAAAGGACGCTCGCACCTCGTACGTCCCCGGCGCAACGCCTGTGATGCGGTACGCCCCCTCCGAATTCGTACTCGCCCCCTGCTGCGTACCCACGAGGGCCACGTTCGCCCCCGGCAGGGTCTCCCCCGACGCCTGCGCGCGGACCTCTCCGGCGATCGTGCCGGTCTGGGCGACCGCGGAACCAACGCTCCCGACCAGAAGCAGGACGAATACTGAAAGCGCTTTTTTCCAGAGCATAAAACTGAGCGGTGTCGCTGAGATAGTGTGGCGTGAACCCCCGTGTAGGCCAGCCGCCGGGACCGGTTGTCGTCGTCTGGTTCGTCTGGGTGAAACGGGTTTCATGGAACCGGTTTCAGTGTAATGGGCAGATTACCTCAATGTCAAATGGGCCGAGCCTCACGGGTTTGCGCCCCCCGTTCTGGGACCGGAGCGCACACGCGCGGCGCCGTCACGGGTCGCCTCCTACCATAGCATTCCGACCGTAACGGCCACCGCCCCCAGCAGAAGCACCGCGATCCCAGCCGTTGTGGGCTCCATCCTCAGGTCGCGCCTCTTCCACATGGACGCCGCGGTCTTCTCCCGCGGCGGCGGGGCCAGGCCCCAGCTGACCCCGCCCATCACGCCCAGGCTTGCCACGAAGAGCAGGCCCGCCACGTACAGGAAATGCAGCCCCGGCTCCACCACGAGGAGGACGCCCGCCAGCCCGCTCCCCGTCAGCAACGTGTAGAAGGCCGCCTGCCGGTTGACGGATTGGGAAAAGAGACCGCCCAGGAAGACCGCCACAATCGGGGGCGTGAGGTACGAGAGGGCGGACTGGAGGTACATCCAGAGGGACGAGAACCGTGCGATTTGGGGAGCGACCACGGCGCCAATCACCAGCACCCCCGCGGCCACGATGCGTCCCACCACCACGAGCCGCCGCTCCGAGACGTCCGGATACAGCGCCGCGTAGAAGTCCATCGTTAGGAGCGACGACGCGGAGTTCAACACCGAGTCGACCGTCGACATCACGGCCGCCACGAAGGCGACCAGGACGAGCCCCCGGAGCCCCCCCGGCAGGAGCTCAAAGGCGAGCGTCGGAAAGACAAGATCCGGGTTTTTGAGGTTGGGGTAGAGGACCAGGGCGAAGAGCCCGGGCGCCACCATGAGGAACAGGACGGGAATTTTGAGCGCCCCGGCCAGAAGTGCCCCCCACCGTGCCTCCTGCAGGGAGCGCGCGGCCAGCGTCCGCTGCACCATCACCTGGTTGATGCACCAGTAGTAGATGCCCAGCAGCACCAGCCCCGTGCAGAGCCCCGGCCACGGGAGCACCTCGCTGTTGGCCGGGAGGATGAGCGTCCGCATCTCCGGAGGGGTAGCGTTCTGAACGGCGCCCCACCCGCCCACCTGCCAGTACGCGGCCACCGAGACGCACGCCGTCCCGAACAGCAGAAGAAGCCCCTGAAGCCCATCGGTGTACACGGCGGCCCGCAACCCACCCGTAACGGCATACCCGCCGGCGATGAGCGCGAGGAGCCATACGCCCACCTCCAGCGAAAGCGACGGGGCCACCACCCGCAGCACGACTGCGCCCGCGTAGAGCGTGCCGGCCATATCGATGAGGACATTGCCGGTGAGCGCAAGCGCCGAGAAGTACCGGCGGGTGCGCGTGTCGAATCGGCGTTCCAAAAACTCCGGGGCCGTCGTGATTCCCAGGCGTCGGTAGACAGGGAGGAAAAACAGGATGAGAACCAGCAGCGCGGCCACCGCCGTCCACTCGTAGTTGTAAATCACGAGCCCCATCTGGTAGGCGCCCCCAATCAGGCCCACCAGGGTGCTCCCCGACACGTTGGTCACAAACAGCGAAAGCCCGACCAGTGGCCACGCAATGGAGCGGCCGGCAAGGAAATAGTCGTCGCTCGTGTCGGACCGCCGGGTCGCCCACCCCCCGATCGCAACAATGACGCATACGTACGCCCCGACCGCAACCCAATCGAGACCACCGAAAGCGTCCAATTGCATGGGAGAGGGAGGGCGTCAGTGTAGCACGATCGGTAGGGGTTGCACAGACGGTGATGGTGTGGAGCCCCCGCCTCAGCGTAGCGCGGCGGACGGCCTCCGTCCCCGAAGCCCCCGGAGGCTACGTCTCCGCTCGTCGGCGCGTGCTCTCCCGAACGATGAGCTCATGGGACACCTTGAACGTCTCCGGAGAGACAGCCTCCCCCGACTGGATGCGCTCAACGAGGCGGGTTCCGGCCCGATGGCCCAGCTCGTACACCGGCACGCGCACCGTCGTCAGGGGCGGGTTGGCGTAGCGGGCACTCGTGATGTCATCAAACCCGGCCACCGCAATGTCCGTCGGCACCTCGATGCCCGCCTCCTGAAAGGCCAGCATCGCGCCCATGGCCATGTAGTCGTTGCAGGCAAAAACGGCGTCGGGACGCTGCTCCAACTCGACAATCTCTTTCCCGGCCTCGTACCCGCTCTTCTGCGTGAAGTCTCCCTCCACGACCGGCCCCTCGTCGAGACCGTGGCGGCCCAGGACCTGCCGATACCCGTCCATCCGCTGCTCAACATCGTAACTGCCGGGGGGGCCCGTGATGGCGGCGATGCGCGTGCACCCCTGCTCGATCAGATGTTCGACCACGTGGACGGCTCCGCCCCGGTTGTCGATGTTGTAGAGGTCGAAGTCCCCGCCCTGTAGGTCGCTGTTGATAAAGATGATGGGCAGGTCCACCTCCCCCGTCAGGGCGTTCGGGGCCACCCGGGGCGTCATCATCACCAGTCCATCCACCCGCCCCGCGAGCGACTCCAGGGCCGACGTGCGCTCGTCCCGGTTGTAGTGCGAGCTCGCAATGAGCAGGAAGTGGTTGGCCTTCTGGGCCGCCTCGTCCAGCCCCCGAATCAGCTCCGAAAAGAACTCCCCGTGCGGGGCCGGCAGAATGACGCCAATCGAGTGGGTGCGCCCGCTGCTCAAACTGCGGGCGGTGGCGTTGGGGGAATACCCCATCCGCCGGGCCACCTCCATCACCTTCTTGCGGGTCTGGCTGTTCACCAGATGGTCGTGATTGAAGACCCGGGAAACGGTCGTCGCCGATACGTCGGCCTCTTCTGCTACGTCTCGTATTGTGACGCCCATCGCTGTGTCGACTCTATTTCAACGCAGGGTGCACTCTATATTGTCGGTCCGAAAAGACGCTCGCTCGGTCTTGATGAACGCCGACGCGGATGCCTCTCCTACTGTCCGATCGACGAGATGCTTCATTCCGCGCCTCCGACGTCCGGGCTGCTCTCCTCCCCCGCGGTGCGACGGATTGTCGGACCAGGGGCCGCGGGCAGGCCCGATGGTGTCAGACCGATGCGGTTCGGCGGCCGTGGATTGCCGATGTGGCAGCCGCCGACCGGGGGCGGGCGGCTGGAGCGGATTTTGCCAGGGTAATGGCGTTGCTTCCCCGGTTGCCTTTCGAACAACCTGTACCGCTGTATGCACCACTGCCTGCAAGACGCCCGGGATCAGGTGGTCGGGTTTGCGCTCGACGCCGATGAGCTCGGCCACGAAATCTACCGCATCCTGGACTGGGCCGACGCCCACTTCGCCTCCTACTCGGTCGACCAGACCGACGGGCGCGTGTACGTTCGGTCCGACGCCATTGAGGACGAGTCGGCCCTCCACACCGAACCCCTCTCGCTGGACGGCCGCGAACCGGCCTCCGATCGTCGGGGCGGCCGGGGCGGCGAAGGCGGAGAGGCGGAGCCCGTCGGTCCGTAGCCCCACGCCCCCGTCGGTCCCCGCCCCCCTATGTCTCGCTCCCGCCACATCCCGGAGGCCGTCCGTCGCCGCGTTGAGTTTTTCGACGGGGAGACGTGCACGGAGTGCGGCCGGCCCATCGACGGCGAGGCCCTGCTGAAGCACCTCGACCACCGCAACGCCTTTTCGGAGGGCGGGGCCCACGCCGCGTTCAACCTCGACCCGCTCTGCCACGAGTGCAACCAGCGGAAGGGGGGCGGCGACACGGCCCGCACGGAGAAGATGGCGACCCGCCACGCCGAGCAGGACGCCGAGATCCGGCGCTACTTCCAGGAGACGGACGCCCACATCGTGGGCAACGACCAGCTGCGCACGCCGCAGGAAGAGGGCTACCTCGCGGTGCGCGACTACTTCGATGAGGCCGACGACGCGTCCCTCCCGGCCCTGGTGACCCTGCCCACCGGCTGCGGCAAGAGCGGGCTCATCGCCTGCGCGCCCTTCGGCGTGGCGGAGGGGCGCGTGCTGGTGGTGGCGCCCAACCTCACGATCAAGGACGGGCTGGCCGAGGGCACCTTCAGCGGCACGGACACCTTCTACCACTTCTGCGACGTGCTGCCGCCGGACACCCGCCTGCCCCGCGTGGTGGCCCTGGAGCGGGGCCGCGTGAACGAGGAGGACTGCCGCCGGGCGGACGTGATTGTCACGAACGTGCAGCAGATGCAGGGCTGGCTGCCCCTCTTCCCGCCCGACTTCTTCGACATGATCGTCGTGGACGAGGCACACCACGCCCCCGCCGACTCGTGGCAGAACATCAACGAGGCGTTCCCCGGCGCCAAAAAGCTGTACCTCACCGCCACACCCTTCCGCAGCGACGAGCAGCCGATCCGCGCCCAGCGCGTCTACCGCTACGACCTGGCCGACGCCATCGCCGCGGGCTACGTCAAAAACATCGTGCGGGTCGACGCGGTGGCCTCCGAGATGACGTTTACCGAGGAGGGCACCGAGCAGTCGTACACCCGAGAGGAGATCATGGACCTGCGGGAGGAGACGTGGTTTTCGCGGGGCGTGGCGCTGTCGGACGTGTGCAACGAGACGATCGTGGACCGCAGCGTGCAGCTCCTGCAGGCCAAGAACCGGCGCGGCACCGAGCCCCACCAGATCATCGCCGCGGCCTGCTCCATCCGGCACGCCGAGCAGGTGGCCTCGCTCTACCGGGCACGGGGCATCGAGGCCGCCTTCGTCGCCAGCGAGGGCATGACGACGGAGGAGCGTGCGGACCGCCTCCGGGCCTACGAGCGCGGCACCCTCGACGCCATGGTGCACGTCGGCATCCTGGGCGAGGGCTATGACAACAAGAACATCTCGATTGCGGCGATTTTTCGCCCCTTCCGCTCCGTCGCCCCCTACACGCAGTTCGTGGGCCGCGCCCTCCGCGCCCTGCCGGACGGCACCGACACCGACAACCTGGCGCACGTCGTCGCCCACGCCGGGCTCAACCAGGACGAACACTGGCACTACTTCAAACACGAGACCGAGGAGGCGCAGGTGCTCGCCGACCTCGACGCCTGGGCGCGAGCACAGGAGAACTCGACCGGTTCGGAGCGCGAGGGGGAGTCCTCCTCCCGCTCCGACACCGACCCCGCCGAGGTGACCCGCGAGGAGATCGAGGGCTTCGACGTGGACGCGTACCTGCCCGTGGAGGGGGCCGAGGCGGAGGAGACACAGGAGGACCTCGACAAAATGGAAGCGGCGCTCGACAACCTGCGCGAGAAGGGCCTCGACGTGCCCGACGCCGACGAGATCAAGCAGGACATCGTGGCGCGCAACCAGCCGCTGGGCAACGAGGACCTGCCGCCCCCGCCCAACCGGCCGGCGCGCGAGCGCCACGCCTACCGCAAGATCCTGAACCACGCCGTCCGCCGCGCCGCCGGCACGATTCTGCACCGGCTCGACCTGCCCTCGGACACCGCGCTGGTCGGCGTCGTGGGCCGGGGCGACGAGCAGAGCAACATCGCGGTGGTGATTCGGATGCTGCACCGCCGGGTCAACGAGACCATGGGCCGCGCCGACGAGGAAACAGAGGGCCGCAACGAGTGGCCGCTCGCCGCGCTGAAGGAGGCCAAGGAGCGAGTGCCGGAGGTTCGCGACGCTGTGCTCGATCACATCGCTGCCGAGACGCCGCACGGTCCCGAGGATGCCCGGAACGAATCCGCCACAGATTCGGGAGATGCGCCCACCGACGATGGGACATCGTGGACCGCCGACGAGGTGGACTGGGGCGACCCGTTCTGAAAAGACCGTCGGCCCTGCCGTCCACCGGAGTCAGACTCCTGCTCCCGCCCGAAAACCCCACCGGACGCCGCCCGTACGCGCGTCCGGCAACGAGGGGGACCTGTTGAAGCTCGTCCTCGTCCCCTCCCCAACGCGCTCCCCGTCCCACCCGACCTCCCGGCGGCCCATGGCCAAGCACGCAGACGTTCTCGTCATCGGCGGCGGCGTCGTGGGCCTCTCCACGGCCCACGCCCTGCTCGACCGCGGGCGGTCGGTCACAATTCTCGAACGCAAGTGCGCCGGGGCGGGCGCCTCGTGGGGCAACGCCGGCCTCGTGGCGCCGCGCTACCTCGTCCCCCTCGCGGCCCCCGGCGTCGTGGCCCAGGGCCTGTGGTGGCTCCTCGACCGGGAGAGCCCCTTTCGCATCAAGCCTCGCCTCGACCCCGCCCTGCTCCGGTGGCTGTGGGCCTTCTGGTCGCACTGCACGGAGGCCCACGTGGCGCACGCAAGCCCCATCCTCCGCGACCTCAACCTGAGCGGACGGTCCCGCTACGAGGAGTGGGCCGACGACGACGCCTTCGACGACTTCAGCTTTCGAGCGAGCGGGTCGGTGGTCGTGCACGGCACCGAGGCCGGGCGCAAGAAGGACCTCAAAACGGCCCGGCGGGCCCAAGAGGCGGGGCTCGACGTACGCGTCCTCGATCGGGACACCCTGGACGAGGTACTGCCCAACGGCCCCTCGGAGGCCCAGGGCGGCGTCTACTACTCCCAGGACGCACTGCTGAACCCGGTGCAGCTCCTCTTGGCCCTCAAGCAGCGGATCGACGAACGCGGCGGGTCGCTGCATCCCGGAACGGCCGTCACAAACTTTGAGCGGCACAACGGGCGCATTCGAACCGTGCGGACGCCGCGACAGGAGTGGACGGCCGACGAGGTCATCCTCGCCGCGGGCGCCTGGTCGGCCCCGCTGGCCCACCAGCTCGGGCTCGACCTTCCCGTCCAGCCCGCCAAGGGCTACAGCGTCACCTACGCGGACCCTGCGGAGACGCCCGAGCGCCCGTACGTGCTGACCGAGAGCAAGGTGGCGGTGACCCCGATGAACGGGCAGTTGCGGTGCGCGGGCACGCTGGAGCTGGCCGGCTTCGACGGGTCCGTCGACCCGCGGCGGGCCACGCCGATTCTGCGGGAGGCGGCCCGGTACGTCCCACATGTGACCCCCGACGCCCCGGAGCAGGAAGACGTGTGGGCCGGGTTCCGGCCCTGCACGCCCGACGGGCTCCCGATTATCGGACGGGTGCCGTCGCTCGACAACCTCGTCGTCGCCACGGGCCACGGCATGATGGGCGTGTCGATGTCCCCGGTCACCGGCCGGCTCGTGGCCGAGATCGTGGAGGGAGACGAGCCGTCCTTCCCCCTCTCTCCGCTGTCTCCCACGCGGTTCAACTGACCCCCACCGAGGCCCGCCCCCCGCGAATAGCGGCCGTCGGGCTCTTTTCACGTGGGATTTGCGGCTCGTACGGCACTCAGACGGCCAACAGGCGGGCGGCGGTCGATCTTCTCGCGCGCTCGTGCATTTGATTGTGTCGTTCTCTGCTCGGTGGCCCGTCTGTCGGGACGCCGCAGCGCCGCGTGTGCCTTCGCCCAGCAACCCTTTGCCCTCTATGGAAACCACCCTATCGAAAGCCTCCCCGGTCGAGTACGAGCTGGAGATCCACGCCACGGCCGAGGACTTAGAGCCCAAACTGAACGATGCCCTCAAGGAGCAGCGCAAGCAGATGGACGTGGAGGGCTTCCGCAAGGGGAAGGCCCCCCTCGGCCTCGTCAAAAAGATGCACGGAGAGGCCATCGGCGTCCGCGTGGCGCAGGAGTACGTGCAGGAGATCTTTGAGGAGGAGGTCGAAGAGGGCGGCGAGGTGGACCCGCTCGGCCAGCCGGAGATGACCGACCTCGACTACGAACTCGACGGCGACCTGCGGGCCACCATCCGCTTTGGCGTCCGGCCCGAGATCGACCTGCAGGACGTGTCCTCCGAGCAGATCTCAAAGCTCGAACACGAGGTGACCGACGAGGACGTGGAGGACGAGGTCGAACGCCTCCGCACCGAAGAGGCCGACCTGCTGCCGATGGAGGACGAGCCGGCCGGCGAGGAGGACTTCGTCAACATCGACCTGCAGCGCATCGACCCGCAGACCGACACGCCCATCATTGGGGACAAGGACGAGGACCTCACGTTCTTCCTCGACGACGAGCGCCTGAAGGAGGAGCTGCGCGAGGCCCTGATCGGCAAGACGACCGGCGACACCTTCCGCGTGGAGCTGCCGCAGGACCTGCACGACCACGACCACGGCCCCGGCGGCCACGATCACGACCACGACGAGGAGGACCGCCTCTACGAGGTGACGGTCAACGACGTGAAGAGGCGCGACCTGCCGCCGGTCGACGCGGCGTTCGTGGAGCGCGTGACGGAGGGCGAGTTCGACGACCCCGACGCCTTCCGCGCCCACATCCGCGAGCGCCTGGAAGAGGCCTGGGCGGACCGTGCCCGCGAGATGGTGCAGGGCGAGATCATCGACAAGATGCTGGAGCTGCACCCGGTCCCCGTCCCCGAGTCGGTCATCGAGAGCTACCTCGACTCGTTCGTCAACCAGGTGAAGCAGGAGAACGACGGCGAGCTGCCCGACGACTTCGACGAGGAGCACTTCCGCCAGCGCAACCGCCGCGACGCCGAAAACCAGGGCCGCTGGATGCTCATCCGCGACAAGATCGTGGAGGAAGAGGGCATCGAGGTGTCCGACGAGGACATCCAGGCCTTCTTCGAGGAGCAGGCCGAGGGCGACGACTCGGTGAGCGTCGAGCAGATCGAGCAGTTCTACCGCCAGATGCCCCAGATGATGGGCCGAGTGAAGCAGCAGATTCTGAGCGACAAGGTGTACGATCTGCTGCTGGAGCGCTTCGACGTGCAGCCCAAGAGCCGCGAGGAATTCGAGGAGGAGATGCAACAACAGCGACAGTCGCGCCAGGCCGTTACGCCGTAGGCCCCAGGGGGAACCATTCCCCCGGCCGGAGGGTGTGATTCGACCGGCACGTCCCGTTGTCTTCCGTACCGATTTTCCGCGCCAATATGGCCGATACCGACGACTTCATTCAGTTCAGCAAGAGCCTGACGTCGCTCCCGCGCGACATCTACCAGGGCGGGATGGGCGACCAGCCCATGTCGGGCCTCGTGCCGATGGTGGTGGAGCAGACCACCCGGGGCGAGCGGGCCTACGACATCTTCAGCCGACTCCTAAAGGAGCGCATCGTCTTCATCGGCACGCCGATCAACGACCAGATCGCGAACCTGACGGTCGCACAGCTGCTGTACCTGGAGAGCGAGAGCTCCGAGAAGGACATCAACCTCTACATCAACTCGCCGGGCGGGGTCATCTACAGCGGCCTCGGGGTGTACGACACGATGCAGTACGTCAATGCCCCGGTCGCCACCATCTGCGTGGGCCTGGCCGCATCGATGGGCTCGGTGCTCCTGGCCGCGGGCGAGGACGAGCGCCGCGCCTGCCTCCCCAACTCGCGCGTCATGATCCACCAGCCGATGGGCGGGGCCGAGGGCCAGGCCTCCGATATCGAGATTCAGGCCAAGGAAATCATGTGGCTCAAGAAGCGCCTCTACGAAATCCTGGCGCTGCACACCGGCAAGGACATCGACCAGATCGAGGACGACGCCGACCGCAACTACTGGATGAGCGCGGAGGAGGCCAAGAACTACGGCCTCGTCGACAACGTCCTCAACCCCGAGAATTTGGAGGGCCTGAAATCGATCCGGCCCAACGGCGAGCCCGACGGCGACGAGGCGGACGAGTAGCCCGTCCCGTCCACCCCAGCCCCGAACAGCAAGCGGCGGTCCCCCAGCCCGGGGCCGCCGCTTTTTCTTTTGCCCCGGCGTTCGCGAGCCCCGGCCTGCAACCATCTCGCGGATGCCCCTGTCCCTTGTGGGCACGACCGCGCTGTTCGTTTGTCCAGCTGTTGCTCACGCCATGTCTCGCTTCTCCACCCTGTTCCTCATCCTCGCTTTTCTCTCCGCCTCGGAGGCGCACGCCCAGGCCCAGCGCACCGTTACCCGCAGCTTCGACCTCGCGCCCGACGGCCGCGTTGAGCTCGACACCTACTCGGGCCGCGTCGATGTTGAGACCTGGGACGAATCCCGCGTGGCGGTTGAGGTGCGCCTTGAAGGCGAAAAGCAGGAGCACGTCGACAAAACCGCGATTCGCTTCGACAAGAGCGGCGACCGCCTGCGGATTGAGAGCGATTTCGACGAGCTCTCCAGCGGACTCACCCTCTTCGGCGTCACGCTCTTCCAGAACTCCAGCGCCCGCCCCGACACGTACTACACCGTCCGGATGCCACGGACCGCGGCGCTCGACCTGGACCTTTACAGCGCCGACGCGGCGGTGCCCGTCCTGACCGCGCCCCTCACGTTCGACGGATACTCGGGCGACCTGCAAGCGAAGCACGTGACGGGGGACCTGAACATCGACACCTACTCCGGCGATGCGCAGATCGCCCGGCTCGACGGGCGCCTGTCGGGAGACACCTATTCGGGAGACGTGCAGGTCGACTCTCTTGCCGGCTCCGCGACGTTCGACACCTACTCGGGCTCGGCCACCCTCACGTTCGCCGCCCTTACCGACGACTGCGCGTTCGATAGCTACTCGGGGGAAATCGCCGTGACGCTGCCGTCGGACGCCGGGGCCGTCATCGAAACCGACGCGGACGCCCTCGACACGGACCTGCCGGTAGAGATTGAACAGCTTGACGATGGCATCCGCGCGACGCTGCGCGGGGGCGGGCCGCGCCTTCGCTTCGAAACGTACAGCGGCACCTTCACGCTGCGCTCGGAGTAGACGGGGAACGGGTCGGCGACACGGCGCCCTCGGGGCGCCCCTCCCCGTCGCCACCAACTCTCTGCCCCAAACAAAAATCTGTCCCAAACAAAAAAAGAGACGCCGGCTGGGGGGAGGGAGGGGGGCAAGCCGGCGCCTCTAAAAAATCGTCCAGTATGTACCGCGTACGGGATTTGAACCCGTGTTACCGGCGTGAGAGGCCGGCGTCCTAGACCAGGCTAGACGAACGCGGCGAGTCACGTCGTTCGCAGTACACGCCTACATAGGGCCACCCGCTAGGTTTCCCGTTCACCGAAATTCCAACCGCCGCGAAACGCTCCCCGAGTCAGCCGGGGCCTGGGCCGCCGGCAGGCCTGAACGAAGCGGCTGAACGGGGTTTTCGTTTCGAAAAGGGAAACACCTGGGGGCACATGGCGTGCACGCATCGGTTTTCACGGCCCAACACACGGCGGGTGGAGCGTGCGCCCGCTGCTGCGTAGAACGTCTCTTCTGTTCGTCTCACTGCTGCCTCGATTTCCCAACGCCCATGCACATGTCTCGTCTTCTCGGTCGTTCGTCCTCGTGTCTCATGCTGTCCCTGCTCGCCGGCGCCCTGCTGCTCGCCGGCTGCGGGAACGGCGGGGGCTCGTCGGACGGCGATTCCGTGCCGTACACGATCGGCGACGCCGTGTCCGATACGTCGGTCGCCCTGGTTGTCTCGTCGGAGTACGGGACGGACACCCTGTCGGCCCAGCAGTACAACCGGCAGGCGCAGCAGCGCCTCGGCCAGATGTCTCCCCAGGAGCAGTCCCCCGACACCGTCCAGGCCATTCACCGCGACCTCGTGCGGAGCGTGGCCGGCCAGCACATGATCCGGGGCCGGGCCCAGGCAGAGAACATCTCGGTCGATTCCGCCCAGGTGGAGGCCCGCTTCCAGAAGATTACGCAGCGCTACCCGGACCAGGAGACGCTGAAGAAGCAGCTGGCCCAGAGTGGCATGACCATGGACTCGCTCCGCAACTACATTGCCACCCAGATGCAGGCCCAGCAGCTCCAGCAGCAGATGGCCGAGTCCGCCGAGTCCCCGTCCGCGGAGGAGGTGGAGGCCTACAGCAAAGAAAACCGCCGCATCAAGGCCCAGCACATCCTTCTCCGTGTCGGGCAGGACGCTTCGCAGACGTCGGTCGACTCGGCCCGGTCGGCCGCCGCGGCCCTCATCGACAGCGCCGAGGCCGGCGTTGACTTTTCGGACCTGGCCCGCCGCCACAGCGAGGGCCCGTCGGCGGAGCAGGGGGGCGACCTCGGCTTCTTCACGCGCGAACAGATGGTCGACCCCTTCGCGGAGGCCGCGTTTGCTCTCTCCGACTCGGGCGACGTGGCCCCGGAGCCCGTCCGCACCCGCTTCGGCTTCCACGTGATTCGCCTCACCAACCCCGGCGAGCCGATGGATACCACCAAGGCCCGGCAGCAGATGATGCAGGAGCGCCAGCGCGACGCCTTCAACGCGGAGCTGGACGAGCTTCTTCAGGGGGCGACGGTCCGCGCCAACCCGGACGTGGTGAAGGCGGGCTTCTACGAGTAGCCCCCTCCGGTTCATTTGACGCAACGGCACTGCCGCCTCGGCCCAGCCGGGGCGGCAGTTTTTTTGTGCCCACGCGTCATCCGTCGTCCCGGATCATCTCCACGTGGGGGATGCCCACCTCCTCGAACCGACGGCCGGTCGACGCGAAGCCGTGCGCGGCGTACCAGTCCTCCAGGTGGGCCTGCGCGTGCACCAAAAACGTGTCGAACCCGGCCTGCCGGGCGTCGTCGACCACGTACGCCACCAGCTTCGCCCCGTACCCCTGCCCCCGATGCGCGGGCAGCACGGCAAAGCGTTCCAGCTTGGCGGCGATGTCCTCGTCGTGGGGCACGGTGCGCCAGCGCGCCGTGGCGACCGCCGTGCCGTCGACGCGGCCCACCACGTGCCGGCTGGTCTGGTCGTGTCCGTCCCACTCCTCGTCCGGCGGGCAGTCCTGCTCGTCGATAAAGACGCGGGTGCGAATTGTGCGGGCGGCGTCCCAGTCGGCGTCGGTGCGAACGGGTTGTATGTCCATAAGCGAACCGGCAGGCAGAGTGCAAGAGAACGGAACGGGTCATACGCGGAACGGGGCGCGGGTTTTCGAATCCCCCCGGATTTTGCGTCCCCTCCGCACCGCTCCCCCTTTGCGTTGGCGACCGAAGTTTGTAGGTTGCACAGCCGATGCGTTGTGCCGTCTCGATCCGTCCCATGCCCGACCGCCCCCCGATTTCGTCCTGGCCCGACTGGGAAGCCCGCTTCGCGGCGTTCCTTCGACGACAGGCCGCGGCCGACGCGGCCCACGACCGCGCCCACATCGAGCGCGTGGTGGCCAACGCCCGCCGCCTGATGGGCGAAACGGACGCGGCGCCGGAGGTCGTCGTCCCCGCCGCGTGGCTGCACGACTGCGTGGTCGTTCCCAAGGATCATCCGCGCCGGTCGGAAGCATCAGTGCTCGCAGCCGAGGCCGCCCTCGACTTCCTGTCCAAGGTCGACTACCCGGCGCCGTGGCACCCCGACATCGAGCACGCCATTGCCGCCCACAGCTACTCGGGCGACGTCTCCCCCGACACCCTCGAAGCCAAGGTCGTACAGGACGCCGATCGGCTCGACGCCCTCGGCGCCGTGGGCATCGCACGCTGCTTCATGGTCGGTGGCAGCCTCGACCACGCCCTCTACGACCCCGACGACCCCTTCTGCGCCGACCGCCCCCCAGACGACGACACCTACGCGGTCGACCACTTTTTTGAAAAGCTGCTCCGCCTGCCCGACACGATGCAAACCGAGGCCGGCCGCGAGGAGGCCGAGCGCCGGGCCGCCGTCATGCGCAACTACCTCGATCAGCTCGGTATTGAGATTGGCGCGCCGCCCGCCGCCGAGCGCTTCGCCCCGTTCACGTAGCCCCGTCCGCCCCTCCCCACACGCTTCCGTCCCATGCCTCAGACCCGGATCCTATCGCCGAAGCGGGTGCGCCGCACGCTCTGTCGCCTGGCCTACGAGATCGTGGAGCACAACCAGGGCGCCGGCTCCATCGCCCTGTTCGGCATCGAGCAGAGCGGGGTCCCGATTGCCCGCGCCATGGCCGACGAGGTGAACGCGATTGACGAGTCGGACCACACGGCCCACCCGCTCGACGTCACCCCCTTCCGCGACGACCGGCCCGACGTGGCTCCCCCCGCGGCCCCGCCGCACGACCTGGACGTGACCGACCGCGACGTGGTGCTCATCGACGACGTGGTGTTCACCGGGCGCACCGCCCGCGCCGCCCTCGACGCCGTGCTGCAGTACGGACGCCCCCGCTCCATCCAACTCGTCGTCCTCATCGATCGCGGCCACCGCGAATACCCCATTCAGCCCGACGCCGTGGGCCGCCGCCTCCAGACGAAGCACCGCGAGGAGGTCCTCGTCACGCCCGAGGCAGACGGGTTTTCCGTGTACGTGAGCGACTGACCGCCCCGCTCCGTTCGCGCATCAGTCGTAGTCCCGACGGCGTCCGCCGCGGTCCTCCTGCTCTCCGCCGCCGAACGTGTACTGGAACGAGAGCGACACCTCCCGCGCGCCCCACTGCGAGGTCGTCTCCTGGTAGAAGTCCTCGGTCCGACGCTGCACGTTGAAGTCCGTCGCGTTGAAGACGTCCTCC
Organism: Salinivenus lutea; assembly: GCA_002894685.1. Classification (GTDB taxonomy): domain Bacteria; phylum Bacteroidota; class Rhodothermia; order Rhodothermales; family Salinibacteraceae; genus Salinibacter; species Salinibacter luteus. The sequence continues at coordinate 32,860 of NCRC01000005.1, read as the reverse complement.
ACGCGGAGCGTGAGGCTGCCGTTGCCCGAGAAGAGTTGCTGCTGGAGGGCCGTCTCGGTGCTCGTGATGCGGTCCATGCGCCCGCCGGGGATGTCCTGGGCCGGGCGGTAGTACTGGCTGAACTCCAGGTTGAGCCCGTCGCGCAGCTCGGCGCGCACGTTGAGGCGCCCCGAGAAGGTGAGCGCGTCGTTGCTCAGGTCCGTCGTCAGGTTCGAGCCATCCGTCACGGAGCGGTAGAAGTTGCCGCCCAGCGTGCCCTCCAGACGCTCCCCGACGTTGACCGTGGTGATGAGCTCCGTGCCGTAGGAGGTGCTGGAGGAGAAGTTGCGCGCCCGGCGCACCGTCACGGTCTGCCCGTCAATCACTTCTTCCGTCTCGATCTCCTCAATCTCATTCACCGTGCGGCGCACGTACGGTGTCACCGTCACCGAGGCCACGTCCCACCGCTGCGTGCCCGTGAGCTCGAAAGAATGGATGTACTCCGGATCGAGGGTCGGGTTGCCGCGCTCAATGAACGCCGGATTCTCGTTGTCCTCGATCGGGTTGATGTCCCAGAGGTTGGGCCGGTCGACGCGCTTGCTGTACGAGAGGCGAAGCTGCTGGCGCTCGGTGGGCTCGTAGGTCAGAAACGCGCTCGGATAGAGGCTGGTGTAGGAGCTTTCGACCGCCGGGTCGCCCACCGGATTGATGTCCGTCTGCACCGCCTCGGCCCGCAGGCCCGTCTCGACCGAAAAATTGCCCAGCTCTCGGCTCAGAATCCCGTAGACGGCGTGGATCTGCTCGTCGAAGGTGAAGTCGCGCCGGTCCGAGGTCCCTCGTTCCACGTAGGTCTGATCGCTTTCGAGGCGCCGGTACGTGCCCTTGTAGCCAGTGTCCAGTGAGAGCGACCCGAGCGGGCGCGTGTAGTCGACTTCGAGGGCGCCGTCCTGCTCGTCCTCGTTAACCGTTTCGGCCTCCGTCGACCGCGGCGTCCCGTCAACATTTCCAATGGCGTAGTTGCTGTACTGCCCGTCCTCCGTCTCGAAGTCGCGATCGTAGCTCAGCTCCGTCTCCAGGGCGTGGTCGTCCGCAAAGTCGTGGTCGAACGACAGGCGCCCATCGAGGGTCTCATCCCCGGAGTCTTCGTTGACGAAGCGAGCGTTTGTGGAGTCGACCGCGCCCGTGAAGTACGTGTCGTTGCGGCCGCTCGCCTCGTCGCGCCGGACGCTCAGGGTCGTTTCGAGGCCGACGGTCGTGTTGTCCGTGGGGCTGTAGTCGAGCTGCGTGTTGACGGAGTGGGAGCGCTCGGTTTCTTCCTCAAAGCCGTCCTGCGTGATTTCGGTGTCGTCGGCCCCGCCGTTGAAGCGCCGGACGAAGCGGGTGTCCGTGTCCTCCTCTCCCTCCCGATCGTGCGAGTAGGTGCCCACAAACCGCCAGCCCCCGGCCTGGTAGCTCAGGTTCCCCGAGCCGCTGCCGCCGTAGCGGGCGTTGGCATTGGCCTGCCCGTTCAGCGTAAAGCCCCCGCCCCACCCGGCATTCACGTCGCGCCGGAGCACCACGTTGATGATGCCCGCCGTGCCCTCCGGTTCGTACTTGGCCGACGGGTTCGGAATGATCTCGATCTGCTGAATCGCATCCGCCGGTAGGCTGCGCAGGTAGCTGAGCAGCGACTCGCCCGAGAGGGACGCCGGGTCGCCGTTGATGTAGATGGACACGCTCTCGTTGCCGCGGTAGCTGATGCTGCCGTCCGTGTCGACCCGAATCGACGGAAGGTTGGACAACACCGTCTCGGCCGAGCCCCCGGCGCTGATGGCCCGGGCCCGCGTGTTGTAGACGGTCCGGTCCGTTTCCAGTCGGGCCGCGGGGCGGTCGGCCGTCACCTCCACCTCCCCCACCTGTTCCGTTTCCGGGGCCAGCACGAGGGTGCCCAGGGTGTTGCCGTCCGGCGCCGGCGTCACGCCTTCGATGCGCCGGTCGGTGTATCCGACGTAGCTGAGGCGAAGGGTGTAGGCCCCGGCCTCGGCCTCCACCGCAAACCGGCCGTCCGCCCCGGTCGTGGTGCCCGCCACGAGGGTCGAATCGCCCTCGGCCTCCCGCCACAGGGCCACCGTCGCCCCTCCCAGCGGCTCCTCGGTCTCCCCATCAACGACGCGCCCCTGCACGGTCCCCGACTCGGACGACTGCGCCTGCGCGGGCGCCTGCCCCCCACCTCCGAGGAGCACCCCCACAAGCACAACCCACAACCCAACGGACATGCACCCCTCTCGACGTGCGACACCAAACGAGACAGACATGCAGACTTGGCAGTCATTCGATGATTTGCGCCCTAGGCTGCATGCGAGCGACAGACGAGAGATTCCCGGCGTTCGACGAAGCGCACGGTCGTGCCGTGATCGTCACCCCTGGCGCCGACGACCCGACGAGTTGCATGTGACACCGATGAATGTCATCGGCGGCCCCGGACCGGCGGGGCGGTGTGCGGGCGGGGTGGGGCCGGGGAACCAATTGCGCCGCCCCGGTTGTTGTGCAGTCAGGTTCGTTTTCTCGCCCGGCGAGGCCGTTCTCGTCTTCTTCGCCCCGTCCCTCCCTCTCCGCGATGCGCTCCTCCCTCCGCCTCCCCACGCTCACGTTTGCCCTGTTGCTTCTGGTCGCCCCGCTCGTCGGGTGCGCCCAGGAACGCGATTCCAGCTCCCAGGAGGCCTCGGTGGACACCGCCACCACCTCGCTGCCCGAGCTGGAGGTGGCCCCCTCCGACTCGGAGGCCGACGTGCCCTTTGTGGAGTCGCCGCAGCCGGTGGTCGACTCGATGCTAGCCCTGGCCAACGTCACCGAAGACGACGTGGTCTACGACCTCGGCAGCGGCGATGGGCGCTTCCCCATCACCGCGGCCCGCACGTACGGGGCCCGCGCCGTGGGCATCGAAATCCGGCCGGAGCTGGTGAAGGAGGCCCGCGCGAACGCCGAAAAGGCCGGGGTGACCGACCTCGTGGACTTTCGGGAAGGGGATCTTTTTGAGGCCGACCTGAGCGAGGCGACCGTCGTCACCCTCTATCTCCTCCCGTCCGTCAACCTGAAGCTGCGAGCAAAACTCTTCCGCGAGCTGGAGCCCGGGACGCGCGTCGTATCGCACGACTTCGATATGGACGAGTGGCAACCCGACACCACGGTCGAGGTGGACGGCAATCGGCTCTTCCTGTGGACGATTCCGGAGGAAAAACCCGACTTCATCGACCTGGACAGGGGAACCCCCGACCCGTAGTCCTCCCACAGCCGGCGTCACAGACGTCCGGCCCGCCGGGCAACACGGGCCGACGGGCCGGATGGCTATACCAAATGGGATCTCCGCAAATTGGCGCTTAGTTGGCGTACTTCACGGAGCAGCCGTAGGGCTGGGCCGTCTGCGGGTCCACCGGCTCGCCGTTCATCGCCTGGCCGAGCGACGTCTCCACGTAGTTTGTGGCCGTCTGGGTGATGTATTCCGCCGAGGGCACGCTCGAGTCCGTGTCGGCGGTCGCCCAGTCGTCGATGCCCCCCTTGTAGATCAGCTCTCCCTCGGGGTTCACGACGTACATGTGCGGCGTGGTGCGCGCCCCGTAGGTCTGGCCCACCGTGCCGTCGGGGTCCATGAGGATGGCGGTCATCTGGCCGTTGTGCTCGTTCTTCTGCTCCACCATCTCCTCGGGCGGGTAGTAGCCCTGCTTGCCCTCGGCGGAGGAGACGACAGAGAGCCACACGACGTCCTGCTCCGTGTAGGTCTGCTGGAGCTCCTGCATGTGGCCGCTGCCGTAGTGCTGGGCCACGTACGGGCAGCCGAAGTTGAGCCATTCCAGCACAACGTACTGGCCTTCGAAGTCGGATAGGCTGTGCGTGGTGCCGTCGGCGGCCTGCAGGGTGAAGTAGGGGGCCGCCTCGCCCACGGTGGCCTCCGATTGGGCCGTGGCGAGCGGGGCGGCGAGGGCCAGGAGAAGGCCGCACGCTGCGAAGGCGACGAGGCTGCGGGACGGAAAACGCATGGATGGATTGGGGGGGTTGGGAAACAGTCTGAACGTGAGGCGAGACGGAGCCATGCTACGACGACTCGGGGAGATCGTCGAGCGCCTCGAGGACGATGTCGTCGGTGAGCACCTCGGGGAGGAGCCGCGGTCCGGAGCCGTCGCCCGGATACAGGGCGTAGACGGGCACGCCGCTCCGGCCGTGCGATTCGAGGGCCTTCGTGATCGTCGAATCCCGGTTCGTCCAGTCGGCCCGAAGGAGGGCCACGTCGTGCGCGGCAAACGCGTCGGTAACGGTCGTGCTGCTCAGTACGTTTTGCTTGTTGACCTGGCAGGTGAGGCACCAGGCCGCGGTGAAGTCGACAAAGACGGGCCGCCCCTGGGCGCGCAGGGAGTCGACGGCGGCGGGATCGAAGGATTGCCAGGCCGTCTCGCCCGTCGAGGCGGGCGTGTCGCGCTCGGAGGCGGAGGCCGAGGACGGGCGGCGGTCCCCCGCCCCGATGACGGTCGCGGCCACGGCCCCCACCAGCAGGACGGTCGCCCCCGCGCGGGTGAGCACCTGGAGCGAGCGGGACAGGCGCGGCGCCGCCCAGCGGTGCACCACCCAGGCGGCCATGCTCATGAGGAGGAGGGCGCCCAGGAGGAGCGCGACGCCGCCGTTGCTCGTCTGCTGCCCGAAGACCCAGATGAGCCAGATCGCGGTGGCGAACATGGGGAAGGCGAAAAACTGCTTCAGCGTCTCCATCCAGGCCCCCGGCTCCGGCAGGGCGTCGAGCAGGCGCGGCGCCAGGGACAGGCCCACGTACGGCGTGGCCATGCCCACACCGAGCGCCGTGAAGATGAGGAGCGCCCCCGTCGTGGACAGCGTGAGGGCCACCCCGAGCGCCGCGCCCATGAACGGCGCGGTGCAGGGCGTCGCGACAACGGTGGCGAGTACGCCCGTCAGGAAGGCGCCCGTGTTGCCGCTGCTCGGGGTTTCGCTCTGCAGGCGCCCGCCCCAGTTCATCAGACGGGTGCCCACCTCGACGACGCCGAGCAGGTTCAGCCCAATTCCGAAGAAGAGCAGCGTCATGAGCCCCACAAAGGTCGGGGACTGCAGCTGGAAGCCCCAGCCGACCTGCCCCCCGGCGGCCCGGAGCCCAAGCAGAACGCCGGCCAGCACCCACATCGACACGAGCACCCCGGCGCCAAAGAGAAGGCCGTGCCGACGGATCGACGTGCCGTCTTCCCCCGCGTCCTCCGCAAACCCGAGAATCTTGACCGACAGAACCGGGAAGACGCACGGCATCAGGTTCAGGAGCAGCCCGCCGGCGAAGGCAAACGCGAGGGCCCACGGCAGGGAGAGCCCGCCCCCGCCCGCCGCCGAGGACTGTGCGGCCAGGGTCGGGATGCCCTCCAGCGTCGAGTCAACGGGCACATTTACCGTCATGGCGCGCTCCTCCCCCGCCGCGTCCCAGTGCTCCCCCTCCGGCGCCACGACGATGCCCTGCAGGCGCTCCGCCGGCTCCTGGGCGTACCCCGACTCCTGCAGCGCAATCAGGTAGGTGTCGCCCTGCTGGGTGACGGGCTGCGGGGCCGCGTGGTCGAGCGTCGCCTTCTCTGCGGGATAGAAGTAGGCGCCCGACAGGTCGGGGCGGCGATCGGTCTCCGACGTGAGGGCGAGGGTGTAGCTTCCGCTGCTGCGGGCTGCCTGCACCGTCCAGCCGTCGACCGGGCCCGGAATGCGCTCCTGCGCGGCGCGGATGGCGTCGGCCTCGTCGCTGGGAGCCGGGGCCTCATCGGTGACCCGCACGCGCCGCTCAAGATCTTGACGGGCCGGCAGGCAGATGTCGGCGCAGATGAGCCAGTTGGCCTCTCCCTGGAGCGTCACCGTGGTGCCGGGCGTGAGGGTGTCGGGCGGCGTGATGCGCACCGGATGGCGCACCACGTCGGAATAGCCGTAGCTGGACACCCCGGCGGCCTGGATGCGGTGGGGGCGGGGCCACTGGAGGTCCCCGGCCGTCCACCCCTCCGGCAGATCCCAGCTGACGGCGGTGGGCTTGCCGGCGTCGCCCGGATTTTTCCAGTAGCTGTGCCATCCCTCCTCCATGTCGATCCGGAGGGCGGCCGTGAAGGCCTCGCCCGGCGCCACCGAGGACACACTCACTTCCAGGGCGCCCTCACTGTGCGGGCTGGGGTCGTCCGACGACTGGGCGGGGGCCTCCACACTTCCCGCAAGCCCCAGGAGCAGCCCCACGAGAACGATACGCGCGACCTTCCGGACAGTGGACACGATCATACAGGAGGAGCAGGGTTGAGAGAACACCGATGCGGCGACCGTATCTTTCGACAGGATATACGCCCGCAGGTCCTCTGAACGCGGACGTCCCCCGTTCGTTCATGGGGTGACCCCGCCGTGCCGGATCGTTGGGCGCCACGGCTGGGGGGCGCCTGCCCTTGTCCGCTCCGAGTTGCCATCCGATCGCCATGTCGTCCGTCCCCTCTGTGCTACGCCGTCTGAACACCCGCCGCGACCTCGTGCTCGACGTGCTGCGCGTGTACCTGGGGGCCGGCCTCTTCTTTCGGGGACTGGCCCTGCTCGTCACCGACGCCGGCCTGCAACAACTGGCCGGGGCCTCCGCTCTGGGGCTGGAGCTTACGGGCCTGTCCATTTACGTGATGAGCGCACACCTGATCGGCGGGGCGCTGCTCACCGTCGGCCTGTTTACCCGGCTTGCGGCCCTCGTCCAGCTTCCCGTGCTCGTGGGCGCCGTGACCCTTGTGCACTGGCAGGACGGCCTCCTGTCGGCGAACCAGTCGCTGGAGTTCTCCGCGCTGGTCCTGTTTCTCTTGGTGCTGGTGTGCCTGTTCGGGGGCGGACGGTGGTCCCTGGATGCCCGCTGGCGCGATCGCTCCTCGACCGCGCGGGAGCCCTCTGCCCCCCACACGGCCTGAGGACGCGCCGCTACGTCCGAAGCGGCGGGAGCTCCTCCGCAGCGGGGACGAAGGAGAGCGCCAGGCCGTTGTTGCAGTATCGCAGTCCCGTCGGGTCGGGGCCGTCGTCGAACACGTGGCCCTGATGCCCCTCGCAGCGCATGCAGTGGTACTCGGTGCGGGGATACCCAAGCTTCATGTCCTTCTTCGTCTCTACCCGCCCCTCCAGCGGCGCCCAGAAACTGGGCCACCCGGTTCCGCTCTCGTACTTCGTCTTCGAAGAGAAGAGGGGCAGTCGGCACGCGGCGCAAATGTACGTCCCCGTACGCGACTCTTTCAGCAGCGGACTCGAATGCCGCGGCTCCGTGCCCGCCTCAAACAGAATTCGGTACGCCTCCGCCGAGACAATCGACCGCCATTCCTCCGGGGTCTTATCAATGGGCGGGACGTCCGACCGGCGCGGATGGACGTCCATCGTGTCGGCGGCCGCGGCGGAGGGCGAGGGGTGCGACTGGCTGCGCCCACAGCCCACGAGGGCCATCGGGACCACGGACGCACAGGCGAGAGATTTCAGAAACGAGGCGCGGTCCATAACGACAACAATCCGTGTTCATAGGCACGTGCATTCTCTTTAGTGCCCGACCACCGCCCAACGTTTCAGACGAGACGCAACGCCCCCGTGACGACCCCCAGCACGACCCAAATAAAAAAGCGCCGCCCCGGAGGAGGCGCCGCTGATTTTTTTGACTCGTATCCGCTACTAGTATAACAAAACGGCACCCCGGGTTCGGTTAAACAAAGTGCGATGATGTTGTAACGAGTGGGGGATGCGCTGTCTTCGTCCCCCCTCGCAAGCGACAAAGGCACTCCAGGCGGGCGTTGCATTTCCGCAATTTCGCTCAGTGCTCATCGGTGCACGGCGCCCGTCCGCGGCCCTACGCACGCTCAATGCCCGGAAAGCCCGGGCGCTCCCCGCCGGTCCGGGTGGTGCAGTGCCGGTACACGAACCGGAAGTGAAAGGTCGCTCCTACCAGGACGAGCAGGTGAAAGACCTCGTGTGCGCCCACCCCCAGCGACGGCCAGTCCACCGCGTACACGACAGCACTCACCGAAAACACGCCGGCCCCAATCAGAAAGAGGCGCAGCGACCGCTCCCCGCCTCGCCCAATCGCCACCACCCCCAGGCTGCCCATCCACCCAACGGCAAGGTAGATCAAGGCCGTGAGCCAATCCGCCATGGACCAAAACGCCAGCTGCAGCCCCATCCCCAGCAGCGAAACCGTCCACAGCGCCCCCGTCATGTGGTCGGACCACTGGGCCCGCAGGGCGCCGTACACGGCCGTTCCCGTGCCGGCGATCATTAGAAAGATGGCGCTGGCCTCCCAGACTCAGGATCGCCCCGACGAGGTGACTCACCATGCTGATGGGGTCGCGGCCCAACAGAGGGACCCAGAACTCTATGTCCATACGAAATCAAGAGAGATCGCCCCTCGCCATCGCCTTTCGGTACTCGGACTGTACTCGGGAGAGACGCGTGAGAAAATGAGAGAGGCACGCCAAGGAAAGAAAGCGGACCCGGGCTCCCAGGCCGGGGCGTCCCTCGTCGGAACGGCCGACCCGATGCGGCCGGAGTGGGGCGCCAATGTAGCCCCGTTTCTTGTGCTCAACCATCGCCCCTGGCTCATTCGGGGACGGCGGTTTGGCGAACCCTCCGCCCGTTCTACGCCCAGCGTCCGCTTTCCGTCTCCTTGGTTGTAGTTGCGCTCCCCGGTAGATAGGTTACGCCCTCATTCTGTACGCAAGCCCACGCTCCCATGTCCAATTCACCGCTTACCCCCGGCCAGGCCCTCGTTCGCTGGCTTCTTCAGGTGACCCTCTTCGTGATCGCCGGCGGCGTGGCCGCGGGCACGTCGGCACTGCTATACGAAACCGTGTCCGCCGCGGACAACCCCGTCGTGCTCTACGGGATCGTCTTTGCGGCCGGAGGGGGAATTGCCTACCAGCTGTCGGGGCGCGTGCTGGACGGAGCGTAGTGCGCCGCGCCCCGGGGGGCTGCGTTAGTCGGTTTCTTCCTCGTCCTGCTCCGCCTCGTACATCTCCGCCACGAGGGTCGCAAGCAGCTCCGGCCGGTCGTCGGCGAGCTCCTGCACCAGCGGCACAAAGTCGTCGATGGTGTCGGGCTCGGCCGTCGTGTCCTCGTACCGCTGCTCCAGCAGGTTGCGGGCCGTGCGGTGCGGATCCTCGGGCAGCTCGGCCCGCTCGATGTCGATATCGTACGTATTGGCCATCCGCTTCAGCTCAAACTCGTCCTCGTGGGTCGCCAGGACGATGGTGGTGCCCGTCTTGCCGGCCCGGGCGGTGCGGCCGGAGCGGTGGATGATGTACTCGTGGTCCTGCGGCACGTCGTAGATAAAGACGTGGCTGAGGTCGGACACGTCGATGCCGCGGGCCGCCACGTCCGTCGCCACCAGGAGGCGGAGCTTGCCCTCGCGCAGGCGGTCGAGCGCCTGCTCTCGCTTCCGCTGCGAGAGATCGCCCGACATCTCGTCGACGTCGTATCCGGCGTTCGAGAGAAACTCGCTGAGATAGCTCACCTCCTTCTTGGTGTTGGCAAAGATGAGCGCGGACTCTGGCTCCTCCAGCTCCAGGAGCTTCTCCAGCACCCGATCCTTGTCCATCGGCTTCACCAGGTAGTAGCGGTACGTAATCTCCTCCACGCTCACCTTGTCGCTGCTGAGCGACAGGAAGCCGGGATCGCGGAGAAACTCGCGCGCCGCGTTGCGCACCTTGGGCGGCATCGTGGCGCTGTACATGTAGGAGGCCCGCTTCTCGGGCAGGTAGCTGATGATCTCCTTCATGTCCGGGTAGAACCCCATCGACAGCATCTCGTCGGCCTCGTCCAGGATCAGCATCCGGACCGTGCTGCCGTCGAAGTTGCCCTTCTTGAGGTGGTCGAGCGTACGGCCGGGCGTGCCGATTACCAGTTGCGCGCCGTTTTCGAGGGCCTCGATCTGCGGCTCGTACCCCACGCCGCCGTACACGAGGGCCGCCTCCAGGCGGTTGGTATGCGGCGTGGCGATCTTCATCTGCTCAAACTCCTCGTGGATCTGCCGCGCAAGCTCGCGGGTGGGGGTGAGGATGAGAACCTGCTGCTCCTTCTTGTCCGGGTTCATCAGGTCGAAGAGGGGGAGCAAGAACGCCCCCGTCTTGCCCGAGCCCGTCTGCGACTGCACAATCAGGTCCCGCTCCTTGAGCGTGTACGGGATGGACTTGCGCTGCACGGGCATGAGTTCGGTCCAGCCCGCGGCGCGCACCGCCTGCTCCACCCGCCCCGAGAGCCCGTCGATGGTCACTTCGTCGAGGGGCGGATCGGGCTCACGGAAGCCGCTGTCAATCTCGTCGCGGCGGCGCTCCTTTTGCGCCTGCGAGGTCAGGTCGATGACGTCTGTGTAGGGGCTCTGCGAAACGTCGGAAGCCATGTGCGAGACATCTGGATTTCGAGGGTAACGTACAACGGAGGCGGCCCCAGTCGGCGCGGCCTCCCCGAATGCCCGGAGGGGCACCGGTTCACTGATACAACTGCCTACTAGAAATGCTACGAAGCGGGGGGCGGAACGATCCTCGCGACGCGCGCCGAACCGGCCGCGGCCCTGCCCCCCAGGGAGTCTTATCGGCAGACGCCTACACCGGGCCTACATCGAGAGGCCGCCGTCCACGTGCAGGACGTGGCCGGTAACGTACGCGGCGGCGGGGGCGGCGAGATAGAGGACCGCCTGGGCCACATCCTCCGGCTCGGCGAGGCGGTCGAGCGGCACCGCGTCGAGGATGCCCTCGCGGGCGTCGTCGCTGAGCTCGTCGGTCATGTCGGTCTGCACGTAGCCGGGGGCCACCACGTTGACCCGCACGTTTCGGCCCCCAAGCTCCTTCGCCAGGCTCTTCGAGAAGCCCACGATGCCGGACTTGGACGCGGCGTAGTTGGTCTGCCCCGCGTTCCCCGAGGTGCCCACGACGGACGAGATGTTGACGATGGATCCGCTCCGCTGCCCCATCATGGGCCGGTAGGCCGCCTTTGCGTAGTTGAAGACGCCCTTCAGGTTCGTGTCGATCACGTCGTCCCAGTCCTCCTCGGTGAGCCGCAGCATCAGCCCGTCCCGCGTAATGCCGGCGTTGTTGACGAGCACATCGAGCGCGTCCCAGCGGTCGAGGACGGTGTCCACGTGCGCCTGCGCCGTGTCGAAGTCCGCCACGTCGCCCTGGAGCGACAGCGCCTCGGTGCCCCCTGCCTCCAGCTCGTCGACGAGCGCCTCGGCGGCCTCTGTGGACGAGCGATAGGTAAAGGCCACCCGCGCCCCGGCGTCCGCCAGCGCCCGCACAATTGCGCGTCCGATGCCGCGGGTGCCACCGGTCACGAGGGCCGTTTTTTCACTGAGATCGACGTCCATGGGAAGGGGTTGGGTTGCGAAACGAGTCGACGAGGCCGTGTAGCCCTTTCGAAGATTGAGAACGCCCCCTCCAATGGCAAGAGGCAATCCGCCTGGACGCCCGTCTTTGCACCCCTCTCACGAACCGCCCGCGACGAGCGCCTCCGACGGCCCGGCCGGGGCGCGAACCGCCGCCTGCGCGTCCGCCCACGACCACCGGAAGCGCACCCGCCCGCCTCCGGTAAACCGAACAATGAGGGCCATCTGATCGCCGTTCTCCAGGATGTCCTGATCGTCGACGATGCGGGCGAAATGGAACGTATTCCGACGATAGAGCCCCGTGGTGGCGTTTTCCAGGAAGGCTTCGCGGAGCGGGCCGTACTCCTCCTCCATCGGCCGATACTCCTGATCGCCGATCTCGAGGGTCACCCGCGCCCCCGGCCCGGCGAGGGTGGAGGAGCCTTCGGACTCGAACCAGAACACGTCGATTTGAAGCGTCTTCTGGTACTCTGCGCGGCGCTCGGCCAGAATCTCGTGGGCACGATCCGCACTCAGCCCCTGAATGCCCACCTCGGGCTGCAGCGAGGCCAGGGAGAGCTCCCACCCCCACAACGTCGCGTAGGAGCGCCCGCGGCGACTCCGCCCCGTCCCCATCGACTGGAAGCTAGAGGACCACTTCTCCCAGAGGGACGCGTAGCTGCGCTCCATCTCGAACGTGATCGTGCTGTCCTCGTCCGTGGTCACGGACAGGGACTGCAGGGAATCCGGGTGGTGCCCCAGCGAGCGGGTGGCCGGCAAAAACCGCTGCGCCAGGCGCCCTTCGTCGAGCGTGTATGTGCCCTGCCCCCCGCACCCGCCGACGAGCAGGGCCAGCACCGCAAGGACGCCCGCGCGCCAGCCCATCGTGCGGGACGAGACCCGGGGAGACTGCGGAGGCGTCGACGAGTCGTTCATGGGAGGCGACGGAAACGAGGAGATGAAGAAGGGAAAGATAGGACTCTTCCCCCTCCACATGCGTTCCGGCCCTCGCCGGGCCCCTACGCGTCCGACGGGGCCCCCAGGGCCTCAATTTCGTCCGGGCGGCCCGCCCCGGCCGTCTCCACGTCGTCGAGCGTGCGGCGCACCAGGCCCCGCAGCACGTCGCCGGCCCCCACCTCCACGAAGCGCGTGGCCCCGTCGGCCGCCATGCGCCGGAGCGACTGCGACCAGCGGACGGGAGAGAGCAGCTGGTCGATGAGCCGCTGGCGAATCTCGTCGGGGTCGGTCGTCGGCTCCCCCGTCACGTTGAGGTATACCGGGCAGTCGGGCGGCCGAAGATCTACGTCGTTCAGGACCTCCGCAAGGCCGTCGCGGGCATACGCCATGAGCGGAGAGTGGAACGCCCCGCTAACGGGGAGCGGAATGGCCCGTCCCCGCACCCGATCCGTGGCGCGCTCGACCGCCTCCGGATCGCCCGACACGACGACTTGCCCGGGCGCGTTGTAGTTGGCGGGTTGCACCACGCCTTCTCCCCCCTCCGTCGCCGACGTGCAGGCGGCCTCCACCTCCTCGTCGTCGGCCCCCATCACCGCCGCCATGGCGCCCGGGCGGCGGGTGCCGGCCTCGGCCATCAGCTCGCCCCGGCGGCGCACCACGCGCAGCCCGTCCTCGAACGAGAGCGCCCCCACGGCGGCCAGCGCGCTGTACTCGCCCAGGCTGTGCCCGGCGGCCATCTCGGGGTGGACGCCCTTCTCGTTCAGCACCGCCATCGCCGCCAGGCTGTGCGTGTAGAGGGCCGGCTGCGTCACCTCCGTCTGCTTCAGCGCCTCGTCCGGGTCGTCGACCCCATCGGCGAGGCCGAACATGAGGGCGAGGAGGTCCACATCTCCCATCAGCGCATCGGCGGCGTCGAAGCGCTCACGGGCCACCGGCGACTGCTCGTAGAGCTCGTGGCCCATGCCTACGGACTGCGAGCCCTGTCCGGGGAAAAGAAACGCGGTCATGACACTGTCGAATTGGGATTTTCGCATTGCGAATACGGGACGGGGCTCTCCGATAAGGGACGCGGCGCGTTACAACTCGCCTTTCGACCGTCGCCGCCCGTTACTGCCCGCCGTCGTACGCCCAGGTAAGATAGCTCGCCCCCCAGGTAAAGCCGCCGCCGAAGGCCGTCAGGATAAGGCCGTCGCCCGCGGACAGCTCGTCCTCCCAGTCGTAGAGACAGAGCGGAATGGTGGCGGCCGTGGTGTTGCCGTACCGGTCGATGTTCACCATCACCTTTTCCTCGTCGAGCCCCATGCGCTGGGCCGTCGCATCGATGATGCGCTGGTTGGCCTGGTGCGGCACGAGGTACTGCACGTCGTCGGCCGTCAAGTCGTTGCGCTCCATCACCTCCACGCACACATCCGCCATGCGGGTGACGGCAAACTTGAAGACCTGCCGCCCCTCCTGGTTGAGAAAGTGCATGCCGGCGTCCACGGTCTCGTGGGTGGGCGGGTGCAGGCTCCCCCCACCCCGCATACAGAGCAGGTCGCTGTGCTCCCCGTCCACGTGGTGCACCGAATCCACGAGGCCCGCCTCGTCGTCGGCCTCCAACACCACGGCGCCGGCGCCGTCCCCGAACAGGATGCACGTGGTGCGATCGGTGTAGTCGACGATGGAGCTCATCTTGTCGGCCCCAATCACGAGCACCGTGTCCGACTGCCCGCTTTCAACGAACTTGGCCCCGGTGGTGAGGGCGTAGAGAAAGCCGCTGCAGGCGGCCGAGAGATCAAACCCCCAGGCGTTGTCCGCCCCCAGGTTGTCCTGCACGAGGCAGGCGGTGGCCGGGAAGAGCATGTCGGGCGTCACCGTCGCCACCACGATCGTGTCGACGTCCTCCGGGGCGAGGCCCCGCTTGTCGAGGGCCTCCTGCGCGGCCTCGGTGGCCATGAACGCGGTGGCCTTGCCGTCGTCGCCCAGGATGCGACGCTCGCGGATGCCGGTGCGGGTGCGGATCCACTCGTCGTTCGTCTCGACCATCTCCTCCAGGTCCCCGTTCGTGAGCCGCTCCTCTGGCAGGTAGTGCCCAACGGCGGTAATGGCGGCGCGGCGCGGCGGGGTCGTCGACATGGAAGGCACAGGTGGGTGTCCGAAACAGAAGAGGCGTCGCGTCTACGCCGCCTCGGGGTGAAAGGCCGCCTCGATGGCGTCTACAACGTTCTCGGACGCAAGGTCGGCCGCGGAGTGGATCATCTGCTCAATGGCACTGGGAGCGGAGCGGCCGTGTCCGACGAGGACGTTTCCGTTTACGCCCAGGAGGGGCACTCCGCCCCGGGATTCCGGATCGAAGCCCTTGCGCACCTCCCCCAGTACGCCCTCAACCGTCGATCGGTCCTCGGCCGACAGTCCCTGGCGCTCCATCTCCTGCTCCGTCATCTCCGTAAGCACCGTCGTCATGCTCTCCCCGAACTTCAGGAGAACATTGCCCACAAATCCGTCGCAGATAATGATGTCGGAGGCGTAGAGAAGCAAATCGCTCCCCTCCACGTTGCCCGCAAAGTGCAGGTCGTCGGCCTGGCGGAGCATCTCGTGGGCTGCCTTCACCTGCTCGTTTCCCTTGCCGGGCTCTTCCCCAATATTGAGCAGTCCGACCGACGGCTCCTCGTTCTTCAGCACCTGGCGGGCATACACGGTGCCGAGCCGAGCAAACTGGACCAGGTGCTCCGGCTTGCAGTCAACATTCGACCCAATGTCGAGCACAATCGACGTGCCCTTCAGGGTCGGGAAAAATCCCGTGATGGAGGGGCGCTCGACGCCCGAAATGCGGCCGAGGATAAACATCGCCGCGCCCATGATCGCCCCGGTGTTTCCGGCGCTCACAAACGCATCGGCGTGCCCGTCGTGGTGGGCGGCGAGGCCCCGGTGAATCGACGAGTTCGTCTTCTTCTTGACGGCCGTGGCGGGGGCCTCCCCCATCCCGATCACATCCGTCGCCCCCAGTACCTGCAGTCGGTCGTCGGCGGGTGCGGATTGCGAGTCAAGGGCCTCCTGAACGGGCCCCTCCGGCCCCACAAGCAGAATCGAGAGGTCCTCTTCGGTGTGCCGGAGGGCCTGCAGGGCACCGGTTACGACTGCTTCCGGGGCGTCGTCGCCCCCCATTGCGTCCACTGCGATGCGCGATCCCATACGAGCCGTCTAGCTGTGTCCCGAAAATATGCGTGCCGACCTGCGGGGCCCGGACAACGCACCACCGCTCGGCCCCAACAGGGTAACCAAAGAGGCGTCTGGAGCGCAAGCCCGGATCCGCCGCAAACATAGCTGTGCGCGACGACAATCCCGGCCCCCACGCCGTGCCTTAGCACGAAGACCCGACAAAAAAAGAGAAGGCTCCGCAGCGGGGACTGCGATGTCCGAGAGGGCCTAGGCCATCAACTCATCGGACGGCTCAATCACCTGACGGCCGCGGTAGTGCCCGCAGTGCTTGCAGGCCCGGTGCATGACTTTCGGGTTCCCGCAGTTGTTGCACTCCATAAGCTGGGGCGGCTCCAGTTCGTTGTAGTAGGTGGAGCGGCGCTTTCGGGTGCGGGACTTTGAATGTCGGCGTTTCGGTACGGCCATGGCGATCGGGTCAGTCGATGAACGGGACGCACCCCGCGGGCAGACGCTAGCATCGGCTCCGCAGGGAAAGATCGGACACTCTAAGATGAAGCGCGGCGGGGTCGTGTTCGCCCGCTTCCGTTGCTTTTTCTAAAATTGACGTTCCGGCCCACCTGCAGTCAGCCCTCGGACTCGTCGTCTTTCAGCTTCTTGAGCTCGCTCCAGCGCGGGTCCACCGGCTCGTCCTGGGCATGTTCGTCCTGCTCCCCCTCCTCGGGAGACGCGCCAAAGGTCTTCTCGATCGGCTCGTCCTGGGCCTCGGGGGCAATGCGGCGCTGGGGAAGGGCGAGAAGAAGCGTATCGCGCACCACGTCGGTGAGGTCGAGCTCGTTGTCCGACGGGGACAGCGGACGCACCTCCTCAAACGCCTCTCCTTCCTGCCCCACCATCTCCGGCGGCCCGAAGAGGAGGTTGTAGCTGTCCGCCACGGACTGCTCGTACTCCTTGAGCGTACGGTCGCAGGTGAGCGTGGCCGTCGCGGCGGCCTGGAGCTTCACGAGAATGCGGTCGCGATGGTACTGCAGTTCGGCCTCGATCCGGAGGTCGCGGAAGGTAGCGGGGTCAACCCCGGCCTCCTCGGCCGTCGGGGCAAACTCGACGTGGTGAATGCCCGGAGAAAGAGACGCAATGTCGACCGTCAGCATGGTCGGGGGCGGAAGCGGGCAATGATTGTATATGCACGATCGGTATGCCTCCTGCCTCGGTGGAGTTCCTCCGTTCCCCCGCCGCCATGGGGCATGCCCCCGCGTTCGTCGGGTGCGCGGCGGCACTCTGTGAAGGTCTCGGACGAGGGGCAGATTACCTTGATGTTTCCAAGGGCAATCATTAACGTTGGTGAGTCCGAGTTGCCCCCCTGTGCGAGGACCCGTTCCAGCGACCGTTCCGCGCAGGTCAACCGAGCGGAGAGGCCCCGTCCGTCCCCCTGTGTGGCGCTCCCCTGCACGGCCGGATTGCATTGCAAACGGGCGGCCCCCCGTGTCCGCCCGCGGCCTCCGGTGGCCACAACGAGCTGTGGGAAACATGTTGACAACGTGTTCTCTCTCCGTCCTTACCCGGCCGATCGGCGGATCGCGCACGGCTCTCCCGCAAGGGCACTCCTTTCTTGACCGCCTAACCCCCTGCCGCCCAGGGACAAAGAGATTGTGGATAACTTGTGTATAAAATGTGGATAATAGATTGACGGGCGGCTCGCTCGCGTGAGGCTGTTTTTCTCCTGCTCTCAATGTGGATACCGGCCCGCTGCCTTGGGGCCCCTCGCGCTGCCTCTTCGTTCCTCCTCACCGGCTTTCGCCCACGAACACGCCGCCGCTGGCGGCCTCGATCCCCGACCTGGACATGGATGAGTCTGCCGAACATGTATGGGACGAGTGCCTGGAGATCATCCGGGACAACGTCCGTCGGCAGAGCTACAAGACGTGGTTCGAGCCCCTGACGGCCCAGTCGCTTGCGGAAGAGGAGGGGGTCAAGAAGCTTACGATTCAGCTCCCCAGTCGCTTCTACTACGAATGGCTTGAGGAGCATTACTTTTCTCTGCTCCGCAAAACAGTCACGCGGGTGCTCGGCCCGAACGGGCGCCTGGTCTACGACGTCGTCATTGAGCAGGACGACCCGGACGGGCCGGACGAGGGCGCATCGATGGAGCTTCCCGCCCGTCGGCCCGACGAAGAGACCCCATCCGCCGCGTCGGACTCGCCCAACCAGTCGTCCCCGGCCCAGCAAGAACCGCACACGCCCCCGGAGGACGATTCGGGGCTGCCCGACGCGTCCCCCTCGGACGCCCCCGACCGCCCGGAGGCCCCGTCGCCGTCCCCGTCGAGCGATCCCTCCGAGACGCAACGGTCCCCCGCCCAGCGCTCGGACGCAGCGGAGGAGTCGTCGGCCCCGCCCGTCCAGAACCCCTTCGCCATTCCGGGCATCCAGGACGCCAACATCGACAGTCAGCTCAACGAGAGCTACACGTTCGAGCGGTTCATCGAGGGCGACTGCAACGAGCTCGCCCGCAGCGCCGCCTGGTCGATCGCCCAGGAGCCGGGCGGCACCAGCTTCAACCCCTACCTCATCTACGGCGGCGTGGGCCTGGGAAAGACCCATCTGATCCAAGCCGTGGGCAACTACGTGACGTCCCACTTCCCCGACAAAACCGCGCTGTACGTCTCGAGCGAGCGGTTCACGACGGAGTTCGTCCAGTCGATCCAGCAGAACCGCATCAACGAGTTCTCGATGTTCTACCGTCAGGTCGACGTGCTCATCGTCGACGACGTGCAGTTTTTCAGCGGGAAGGAGAAGACGCAGGAAGAGTTCTTCCACATCTTCAATGCGCTGCACCAGGCCGGCAAGCAAATTGTCCTCTCCGCCGACCGCCCGCCGCGCGACATTGAGGGCATTGAGGAGCGGCTGCTGTCGCGGTTTCAGTGGGGCCTCTCCGCCGACGTGCAGCCGCCCGGCTTCGACACCCGCGTGGAAATTCTGGAGCGCAAGGCCGCGGACGACGGCATCGACCTGTCGTCGGACGTGATTGAGTTCATCGCCCACAACGTCAAGAGCAACATCCGGGAGCTGGAGGGCGCCCTCATCCGCCTCCTCGCCCACAGCACCCTTCACCAGCGCGACCTCGACCTCGCGCTTGCGAAGGAGGTGCTCCACGACCTCATGGAGGAGAAGCAGCCCAGCCTCACGATCGAAGACATCCAACGGATCGTCTGCGAGTATCTGAACATCGACGAGGAACGGGTGCGCGGCAAGACCCGCAAACGCGAAGTGGTGCGGGCCCGCCAGATCGCCATGTACTTCTGCAAACGTCTCACGCAGAACTCGCTAAAAACCATCGGTCTGCATTTCGGCGGGCGCGACCACTCCACCGTCATCCACGCCAACAACACCGTAGAGGACCGGATGGACGACAACGACCAGTTCCAGAACACCGTAGAGGAAATCGAGCGCAAGATTGAGCTTCGCTCGCGGTAGCCCTGCCGCCCACCGGCCGGTTCTGCCCCGCGTCCGGATCCCCGGGACCGCTTCCTCGTACGCACTTCTATCCGCACCTGATTGCTTTTTCGATACCCGTCACGGACCCGATCGACGCCATGAAATTTACCGCCTCCAGCGCCGATCTTCTTGAGGCGCTCAACACGGTCAACCGCGCCGTTCCCTCAAAGAGCACGATGCCGATTCTCGAGTGCGTCTTGTTTGAGCGCGCGGGGGACACCCTCCGCCTGAGCGCCACCGACCTTGAGATCTCCATCGTGCAGACGGTGCCGGTCCAGTTCGAGACCAACGGGACGCCGGAAAGCACGCCCATTGCCGTGCCGGCCCAGCGCCTCCTCGACACCCTGCGCGCCCTGCCGGACCTGCCGATCACGTTTTCGGCGGACAGCGACTTCGAGATCCGAATGGAGACGGACCAGGGACACTACAAGATGGTGGGGCACGACGGGGCCGACTACCCGGAGCTCCCGGACCTGGAGGGCGAACACGAAATCAACGTGGAGGGCGGCCTGCTGAAGCGAACGATCGACAAGACCGCCTTTGCGGTGAGCCAGGACGCCCTGCGCCCCGCCATGATGGGCGTCTACTTCCAGATGGAGGAGGACGAGACGCGCGTGGTGGCGACCGACGGCCACCGACTCGTGAAGCTGGACCTGCCCGAGCTGAGCGCCGGCACCTCGGTCGACTTCATCGTGCCGGAGAAAGCCACCAAGCTGGCCGGGCGCATCGTGGAGGACGACGAGGTCTGCACCATTCGCGTCGACGAGGGGCACGTGGCGTTCGACTTCAAAAACTCTCGCGTACTCGCCCGCCTCATCGACGAGACGTACCCCAACTACGAGGCGGTGATCCCCGACGAAAACGAACGAAACCTCGTCGTGAGCCGCGAGGACATGCTCAACGCCGTGAAGCGCGTGGGCCTCTACTCCTCAAGCATGACCAACCAAATTCGGCTCGATATCACCGCCGACACGATCACGATCTCGGCCGAGGATGTGGAGCGCTCCAGCGAGGCGGAGGAGACGATCCGCTGCGACTACGACAGCGAAGACATGGAGATCGGCTTCAACTCGGAGTACCTGACGGAGGTGCTCAGCAACGTCGACAGCGACGAGGTGATCTTTGAGCTGAGTTCCCCCAACCGCGCCGGCATCGTGCTCCCCCGCGAGCAGGCCGAGGACGAGGACATCCTCATGCTCATCATGCCGGTGATGCTCAACACCTACGCGTAGGCGCACAGCCGGGCGGGCCCGGGGGGCCTTCCGGGGGCGGCCCGTCACCGCGTCGCGGCAATGCGCCCGGCGGCTTCTCCTATCGGGTCGCCTCGGACGCGTCCGAAAGGGCGTCTAAAATCTGGCGAGCATCGTCCGCCCGGCGCCCTTCATTCCGCACGACGCTCTCGAACTGGGCGCGTGCCCGGTCGGCCTGCCGTTGCGCAAGGTACGTTTTCCCGAGGTAAAACCGCGCCTCAAGCGCGAGGAACGACGTGTCGCCCTCCCGCTCCACCACGTCCTTTAGGAGCCGCTCGGCCTCCGCAATCTTGTCGGCATCGTACTCCGGGAAGAGCCCGAGCGTAGACGTGCGGGCCGTGCGCAGAATCGACAGCGCCTCGAGGTACAGGTCCTGGGTCCGCATCGTATCGGCGTCCGTGCGCCCCCCGCGGGTATTGTCCGGCGAGTAGCTGCTGACCACCTGCTCACTCACGTCAATCGTGGCAAGCCGCTCAAGCGGCGATTGCGTGGCCGTGCTCACCCCGTACAAAACCCCGTAGGCGCCAAGCAGGAGGGCGAGGGCCGTTCCCGCCCATCGCACCGGGGCCGCCACCTGGGAAAACGAGTCGAGGAGCGTCGGCGTCGAAGCCCTTTCAGAGGTGCTCATTCGCTCGGCCCCGGTGGACGAGGTGCCCCCCTCGGCGCTCGACGCGGCCACCTTGTGCCCCGTCAGTTCCTCGAACTGAGCGACCGGGTCAATCTCGGCCTCCGTCGTCTTCAGGCGTCGGCGCATGGCCTCGGCGCGTTCGCGAAGCGCATCGTTCGCCTCAATCCGGGCTTCCAGCCGGCGAAACGCCGCCTCAAGTCCGGGCGAGACCTCTTCCGGGTGGAGATGGGTCACGGTCACGTACGTCGCCAGAAGGGCGTCCGACGGGGACTCTTCCGTGTCGGACAGGCGATGCGTCTGCGCCACCCCTTCGAGCGCCCGGACGTCGTGAAGAAGCGTCGCCCATTCCGGGTGCCCCTCCACAAAGGCCTCGATTTTCCGACGCTCGTCGTGTGAACGATGCGGATAGCTAAGAATCTGCTCCTCGACGTTCTCCATGAGCAGTGAGCTACTGAACCGATGAATGTACGAGAAATGGAACGGAGAAGCCGACCGGGCCGATGCAAATGAGAGGAAAGAAGCCGGGACGACTTCGAAAGACAATGGTATGCCCCCTGCCCACTGCGTGTCGCCCCTCGGTGTCGGGGCCGCACACGCTCGAAAATTGTTTGCCCTCCGTTGGCCCCCAATGACACACTGGAGCTGCAGTCATAACGGAAGAGATTTGCATTTCACACTCGTGACGATCCCTTACAGATTGGGGGGATCTACGTATTCCCGAAGCCGCTCGTCCTCCTGCAGGCGCGTCACCGCCTTGTGCTTGTAGGTGCGGACCGTGGGAACCGGCTTATCGATCTCGTCGCTTATCTCCTCGAAGCTTTTGTCTTCCAGGAAATACAACCGTGCCGGCTCCTTGAGGTAGTCGGGGAGGTCACGAATCGCGTCAACCAGCGCCTCCTCGACGAATCCCATCTCGGCAACCGGGGCGGTCGTCTTTGCCGAGAGGGTGGGCCCACCCTCCGCGTCAATCGACTCCGAGGTGTGGTCCTTGCGGATATGGTTCAGGAACGTATTCTTGCAGACCACACTCACCCAGTGGGCGTAGCGGTCGGGGTCGCGCACCCCATCGCGTTTCTCTTCAATCTTCTCGTACGTCCGCTTGATGAGCGCGTCGGCGTCCGCGGCCCCCTGAATGTCTCCTCGCGTGGACTTCGACAGGAAGTAGCGGGTGACGTAGCAGTACGTCCACAGATCCACAATGCGCTCGTCGCTCGGGTGCTGACGATTCGACCACCGGCGGAAGGCGTCGTTCGCCGCCGCCGTATCATCAACCGAGAACGGCAGGTGGTCGAGGACCGAGTCGAGATGGGAGGAGGGACGCGTCATGACAGCGGCCCGGGCGGTGAGATGAACACCCGGGGCGAGAAGAAGGAAGGACAGGCGTCGCCGAGCAAGTCAGAGCGGAAAACGTGGCCACTTTTTTGCGCTCCACTTTTCTATATAATAGACACATGTACATGAGTCAATTCTTCTCTCCTGCCTTCAGAGGTCTTTATCGGACCCACCATACGGGGCGCCTCCTCCGTCAAGATTGATGGAATCCGTCCCTGCCCTGAAAACCTGCCCCCGTCGTGCACGTGACAAGTTGACTGCTGTGCGAGCTGTGGCATAACGAAGATGCCCTGCGAGCTCGACGCGGGACGCTCCCTCCGGGTGCGGTTTCCGCTACCGTTTTCGTCCTGCTTCCTCTTTGAATCGAGACGCCCCGGCGCCGATGGACACGCAAAGCTTTAAAACCTTCAGCGCAACCCCCGACGACATTGAGCACGACTGGTACGTGGCGGACGCCACCGACCAAGTGGTGGGGCGCCTCGCCTCCCGCATTGCCCGGGTGCTCCGGGGCAAGCACAAACCAACGTACACCCCGCACATGGACACCGGCGACTACGTCATCGTAACCAACGCCGACAAGGTGCGGTTTACGGGCCGCAAGGAGCAGGACAAGCAGTACATGAACTACAGCGGATACCCGGGCGGCGACAAATACGAGTCGCCCGAGGAGGTCCGGGCAAGCGGTCCGGAGAAAATTATTGAGCGCGCCGTTCAGGGCATGCTCCCGAACGGCCCCCTGGGGCGCGATATGTTCAAGAAGCTGAAGGTGTACGCTTCGTCCGACCATCCCCACGACGCCCAGCAGCCGGAGCCGCTGCACACGGCATAGCTCGCCGCCGCAGATCTCGCCGACGCCGCCTTTCGAAGAATTGAGTATCGCCATGCCTAAGATCACACAATACCAGGCCATTGGCCGCCGCAAGACCTCCACTGCCCGCGTGTACCTCCGCCCGGGCGACGGGTCCGGCTTCGTCATAAACGGCCGGGACGCCGAGGACTATTTTCCCAATCCGTGGCGTCGCCGCACGCTTGACCAGCCGTTCGACGTGACCGACACGCTCGGTCAGTTCAACGTGAAGGTGAACGCCTCGGGCGGTGGCCTTACCGGACAGGCCGAGGCCATCCGGCTCGGCATTGCACGGGCCCTGGTGGAGTACGACGAAGAGCTGCGCGGCCCCCTCCGCGATGCCGGCTACCTGACGCGCGACGACCGCATGAAGGAGCGCAAGAAGTACGGTCAGCCCGGCGCCCGCAAGAAAGGCCAGTACAGCAAGCGTTAGTCAGTGGCGGGCGGCAACGTTCGTGTTGCGGGTGGGGGCGACGGCCCATTCGACGCTCGGCGTGCAGTCTCCCCACTGCACCAATCAACCATACGGCCCGATGCGACAGTGGGTTGACCGGGGAACGTGCCGGTTTCGCTGCGCAGGTGACGGTCGTAGTAGCCTAAACCCAACATCCATTCAGTTTCCACCTTTTTATGGCCGACGAGACATCTACGCAGAATCCCGACGAGCACACGGAGTCCGCTTCCGATCCGGATGCGACTTCGGACGATTCTTCCCCCGAGGCCGCCGACGAGGCGGACGCCACGGCGGAGGCCCCCGCGCCCCCGACGGACCAAGACTCCTCCCCTGACGAGGCCGACGCGGCCGACGAGTCAGGCGATGAAGAGGGCGAAACGTCCCACCGCGCCACCATCGAGGAGCTGATGAAGGCCGGGGCCCACTTTGGGCACCTCACCAGCCGGTGGAATCCGCGCATGGAGAAATACATCTTCATGGAGCGGAACAACATCCACATCATCGACCTGATGCAGACGCAGGTCCTCCTCGACGAGGCGGCCGAGGCGGCCAAGCGCTTTGCCCGGCGCGGCAAGAAAATCCTCTTTGCGGGGACCAAGAAGCAGGCGCAGGACATCGTCCGCGAGCACGCGGAGGACTGCGGCATGCCGCACATGGTCGACCGTTGGCTCGGCGGAACGATGACCAACTTCCAGACCATCCGGAAGTCGATCCGCCGAATGGAAGAGATTGAGCGCATGGAGCGGGACGGGACGCTCGACAAGCTCAAAAAGAAGGAGAAGCTGATGCGGATGCGCGAGCACGAGAAGCTCGAAAACACGCTCGGCGGCATCCGCAACATGGCCAACCTGCCCGGCGCCATCTTCATCGTCGACGTGAAGCGGGAGGAGATTGCCGTGAGCGAGGCGAACAACCTGGGCATTCCCATCATCGCGATGGTCGACACCAACGGCAATCCCAAGGAGGTCGACTATCCCGTGCCGGTGAACGACGATGCGCTCAGCTCCATCGAGCTGGTCACGTCCACCATCACGGAGGCCATCAAAGAGGGCCTGCACGAGCGCAAGATGGAGCAGGAGGCCAATAAGAAGGCGGCCGCGTAGCCGCCCCGGCCCTGTTTCCCGTTCCGCACATTTCTGATCCGACGATTTTTTGCCGACCAATATGAGCATTTCCGCCAAACAAGTGAAGGAGTTGCGCGACGCCACCGGCGTCGGCATGATGGACTGTAAGGAGGCCCTACAGGAGGCCGACGGGGACTTCGACGAGGCCGTAAGCATCCTTCGCAAGAAGGGCCAGGAGGTCGCCTCGGACCGCTCCGCCAAAGAAGCCGACGAGGGCCTGATCGTGACGGCCGTGGCCGACGACGGACGCTCGGGCGCCATCGTGGAGGTCAACTGCGAGACGGACTTCGTGGCCCGCAACGACGAGTTTCAGGCGTTCGCGGACCGCGTGGCCGAGCGCGTGCTCGACGCCGCGCCGGAGGACCTCGACGAGCTGAAAACGCTCTCCTACGAGGACGACGCCACGATCGAGGACGAACTCGTGGCCCTGACCGGAAAGATTGGCGAGAAGCTGGCCATCCGCCGCTTCGACCTCCTGAACAGCGACGACGGGGAGATTATCTCCTACATCCACCCGGGCTCGAAGCTGGGCGTGCTGGTGGATGTCGTCGGGGAAGGAGACGTGGCGGACACCGGACGGGACGTGGCCATGCAGGTGGCGGCCCTCGACCCCATCGCCGTGACGCGCGAGGAGGTCCCCGAGGACGTCATCGAGGAAGAGAAAGACGTGGCCCGCGAGTCGGCCATCAACGAGGGCAAGCCCGAGCACGTGATCGACCAGATCGTGGAAGGAAAGCTCGACCGCTTCTTCGAGGACCACGTGCTCCTTGAGCAGGCCTTCGTGAAAGACTCCTCCGTGTCCGTCCAGGAAATGCTCGACGACGCCGGCCTGTCGGTCACCCGCTTCGTGCGCTACGCCCTCGGCAACTAGTCGCCGAGCCTTCAGCCCGGACGACGGCCGGCCGGGCCCGAATGCTTCACCTACGGGTCCGGCTCGGCCCCGAGCCCCCACTCCCTTGCACCTCGCCCTCCACCTCCAATGAGCGCCTCAGATCTGCGCTACACACGCGTCCTTCTGAAGCTGAGCGGAGAGGCCTTGTTGGGCGGAAATCGAGACTTCGGGATCGACGAGGCCGTGCTGCGGATGTACGCCGACGAGGTGCGCGCCGCCGTCGACCGCGGCGCCGAGGTGGCCATCGTCATCGGGGGCGGCAACATCTTCCGCGGCGTGGAGAGCGCCATGAAGGGCATGACCCGGGCGCACGCCGACTACATGGGCATGCTGGCCACCATGATCAACGGAATGGCCCTGCAGGACGCCCTTGAACAGGTCGACCTCGTCACGCGCCTGCAGTCGAGCATCAAGATGGAGGAGATTGCCGAGCCCTTTATCCGCCGGCGCGCCATTCGCCACCTCGAAAAGGGGCGCGTGGTCATCTTCGGATCCGGCACCGGCAACCCCTACTTCACCACCGATACGGCCGCCGCCCTCCGCGGCCTGGAGATCGACGCCGATGTCATCCTCAAGGGCACGCGTGTCGACGGCGTCTTCACGGCCGACCCCGAAGAGGACGACTCCGCCGAGCTGTTCCGCCGCATCCACGGACAGGAAGTGATCCAGCGCAACCTGCGCGTGATGGACATGACCGCCCTCACGCTCTGTCAGGAGTCGCAGATGCCGATTATCGTGTTCAACATGGCCGAGTCCGGCAATCTTGTTCGGCTGCTGGAGGGAGAAACTGTGGGCACCCGCGTGCATTGGGATGAAGCGGATGTCTCGGCGGAGCGCGTGCCGGCGTAGCCTGTTCGCGCCGAGGGCCGCTCCGCGCCGTGTCTTTTCGTCTCACCGACTGCCCCGTCCTATGCCCGACGACCCGATACAGGACCTGCTGGACGACGCCGACGAGCGAATGGAGGAGACCGTCTCGTTCCTCCGCTCCGAGCTTAAAACGATTCGTGCCGGGCGCGCGTCTCCGTCCATGCTCGACAACGTGACGGTCGACTACTACGGATCGCAGACGCCCCTCAACCAGGTGGCCAGCGTGAGCGCCCCGCAGGCCGACCTCCTCGTCGTGCAGCCCTTCGACACGAACGCGCTGCAGGACATCGAAAAGGGCATCATGAAGGCCGATCTGGGCCTCAACCCGAACAACGACGGGGAGAAGATCCGCATTCCGGTCCCCCCGCTCTCCGAAGAGCGCCGCAAGGAGCTCGCCGAAACCGCACGGGAACGGGCCGAGGACGCCAAGATCTCGGTGCGCAACATCCGCCGCGACGTCAAGAACGAGGTCCAGCGCGTCGTCGACGCGGAAAACCTGTCCGAAGACGTCCGCTACGGCGCTGAGGAGGACCTGCAGCAGATCACCGACCGCCATACCGACGCCATCGATTCCCTCCTCGAGAAAAAGAAGGCGCGCATCATGGATGTCTGATGTCGCCGTTCGTTTCGAGTCGCAGGGTGCGAATTTCGGGTGAGTGGCCGCCGCGGCGAATCATCCGGTCGGATTCGGCATTCGAGACTCGGAATTCGCCAATGTTGGAGGGGTGACCGAGTGGTCGAAGGTGCTCGCCTGGAAAGCGAGTGTGCCGTTCTACGGTACCGAGGGTTCGAATCCCTCCCCCTCCGCTGATACCGATCCCGTTCCCGCCGCCCCGGGCCCCGGAATGTGCGGGCCCCGCGTGTTTTGACGGCACGCCCCCCTCCTTCGCTCTCCCCGCTTGTCCCTTTCGTCTCCTATGATTCGCAGCATGACGGGCTTTGGGCGGGGCCACGCGCGCGGCGAAGCCGGCACGGCAACCGTCGAACTCCGCTCGACCAACAAGCGGCACCTCAACGTCTACGTGCACCTGCCCGACCCGATGGGGGAAGCCGAGGCGGAGGTGCGCTCACGCGTGCAGGACGCCGTCGAGCGAGGCCAGATCGACGTGGACATCGACGTGGACCCGGCCGATGCCGACGAGGCCCCCGCGGCCATCGACTCGGACGCCGCCATGCGCCTCAAGCAGCGGCTGGAGCGCCTGAGCGCCGCCGCTCAGATTAAGCAACCGGTGCGCCTCGACCATCTCCTGGAGTTCGACGAGATCTTTGCGGCGGAGGAGGAGCGCGAGGCCGCCCAAATTCAGCGGGCGTGGCCCCTCGTGCTGGAGGCCCTCGACGCCGCCATCAGCGCCTTTCAGGAGATGCGTGCGGAGGAGGGCGCGGCCCTGCACGACGACCTCGCCGCCCGCGTCGACGCCCTCGAGGAGCACCTGGACGCCATCGAGGCGCGGGCCCCCGACCGGGTTGACGAGCGGCAGACCCGCCTCCGCGAGCGCCTGGCCGAACTGATGGACGACGACCGCATCGACCCCGATCGACTCGAAACCGAGGTGGCCCTGCTGGCCGACAAGCTCGACGTGACCGAGGAGTGCGTGCGCCTGCATTCCCACCTCACCATGTTTCGGGAGGCCCTTGCCAGCGACGAGCCGTCCGGGCGAAAGCTCAAGTTTGTCACCCAGGAGATCCACCGTGAGACGAACACGATCGGCGCCAAGGCCGACGACGAGACGATCTCGCGCCACGCCGTACAGATGAAGGAGGAGATCGAAAAGATTAAGGAGCAAATCCGCAACGTGGAGTAGTCGCCCCCGGCCCACCGACCGCCATGCCCCAGCCTCGCATTATCGTCCTCACCGCCCCCAGCGGCGCCGGCAAAACCACCATTGCCCACCGCGTGCTGGACGCCATGCCGGAGATGAACTTCTCGGTCTCGGCCACCACACGCCCCGCCCGCCCCGACGAGACGGACGGCGAGGACTACCACTTCCTCTCCACCGAAGAGTTTGAAGCCCGCATCGAAAGCGGAGACCTGCTGGAGTACGAGGAGGTGTACCCGGGCCGGTTCTACGGCACGCTCCGATCTGAGATCGAGGCGAAGGCCGAGCACGGCCCCATCCTGCTCGACATCGACGTAAACGGCGCCCTGAACGTGAAACGCGCCTTCGGGGACGACGCCCTCGCCCTGTTCATCGCCCCCCCATCGCGCGAGGAGCTGCGCCGTCGCCTCCGCAAGCGCGGCACCGAAGACGCCGACGCCCTGCGCGCCCGCCTCGACCGCGCCGACCGCGAACTAGAGCAGGCCGACGCGTTCGACGGGGTCGTCGTGAACGACGACCTCGACACCGCCGTCGAGGAAACCTTGACCCGGATTCGCCAGTTTCTTCGGTCGTGACAGACGTTTCTTTTCCCGCGTAGATTTTGATTCCTGATTATGGCCATTGAAACGCTCGACGTCGACGAGCTCGCCGAGAAGACCGGCAACCTGTACGAGACGGTTGCCATCCTCTCGAAGCGCTCGCGACAGGTCGCCTCCGACATGCGCTCCGAGCTTGAGGAGAAGCTGTCCTACTTCGAGGGCTTCGGGCCCGAGATGGAGGACGTGCGCATGAAAGAGGAGCAGGAGAAGGTCTCCCTCGAGTACGAGCGAAAACCCGAACCGACGGAGATCGCCATCGAGGACTTCCGCGAGGACAAGCTCTACTACCGACGCCCGGACGAGTAACACTGCACGGCGATCGGACGCCTCCGCGCGCCGTCGCCTCGAATCCGGCCGGCGATCCCTGGTCCGCTCCCACTCGTGGGGAAGACTGCGTTCGCCGACCGGATTTTTTGTTTCTGTCCCCGACTGCACGAGCCGATGCGTGCCGCGTCTCCCCCCGATCTCTCCGGTCGTCACCTTCTCCTCGGCGTCACGGGCAGCATCGCCGCGTACAAGGCCGCCCCGTTGGTCCGCCTGTTCCGCACCGCCGGGGCCGAGGTGCGCGTCCTCATGACGCCGGACGCCGAACGGTTCGTCTCGCCCCTCACGCTCGGCACCCTCTCGGAGCACGAGGTGCTCACGGAGATTTTTCCGGAGAACGAGGACGGGGCGTGGACCAAGCACGTCACGCTGGGCGAGTGGGCCGACCTCTTCGTGGTGGCCCCCGCTACGGCGCAGACCATCGCCAAGCTGGCGCACGGCTTCTGCGACTCGATGCTCACGGCCACGGCCCTCTCCGCCCGCTGTCCGCTGCTGGTGTGCCCGGCCATGGACCGCGAGATGTACCGCCACCGCACCACGCAGGACAACCTGAAGCGCCTGCGCGAGATTGGCTACGACGTGCTGCCCGCCGCCCACGGCGAGCTGGCCAGTGGCCTGGAGGGACAGGGCCGCCTGCCCGAGCCGGAGACCATCCGCGACCGCGCAGCGACAATGCTTGCCGATCGGACGGCCCCCGAGGAGGCGGAGCCCTCCCCCCGCTCGCTCGCCGGGACGCACGTGCTGGTAACGGCGGGGCCCACGCAGGAGCCCTTCGACCCCGTCCGCGTCCTCACCAACCGGTCCACCGGCACCATGGGCTACGCCCTCGCCGCGGCGGCCGCCCGGCGCGGCGCCGAGGTGACGCTCGTGACCGGCCCGACGGCGCTGGAGCCCCCCGCCGGCGTCGACGACGTGGTGCGCGTGGAGACCGCCGAGGAGATGCACGAGGCCGTACAGGCGCGGCGCGACACCGTCGGCCTCGTGCTCATGGCCGCCGCCGTGGCCGACTACACGCCCGCCGAGCCGTCCGACTCAAAACGAAAGAAGGACGCGGGCGACCTCACGCTCCGCCTCCGCCGCACCCCCGACATCCTGAAAACCCTCGGCGAACACAAGCACGACGCCCAGACGCTCGTGGGCTTCGCCCTGGAGACCGACGACGGCCCCGACAACGCCCGCCGCAAGCTGTCGGACAAAAACCTCGACTGGATCGTACTGAACAACCCCACGGAGGAGGGGGCCGGCTTTGGCCCCTCCACCAATCGCGTGACGCTGATTGGGCGCGACGGCACGGAAGAGGCCCTTCCCCTGATGTCGAAAACCGCCCTGGCCGACGCCCTCCTCGACCGCGTCACGGCCCCCTCGGCCGCCGTTTCTTCCCCGTAGCCGCCCGCCCCACCATGCGTGGCCTTTTGCGCGACCTCCGGAGCATTCTCGAACACGAGCAGGCCGTGTACGACGACCTGCTTCCGCTCGATGCCGACGCGACCCACTCTTCTGCACCCTCCCCTTCCGACGACGCGACCGACGACGACATGCCCAACAAGGACCTGTTTGGCAACCGCACCCGCCCGCCCGAAGACGACCCCACGCTCCCTCCCTGGGAGCGCATCGCCGCCCTCATCCCCGACGACGCCCCGTACAAGGACGCCGAGACGCTCGACGAGGTGGAGCAGTACCTCGCCGACACCGTCCTCGTCCCCATCGACGAGGACCGCGAGAACCCCGTCTTCGGCGTCGGCGACCCCGAAGCCGACCTCGTCATCATCGGCGAGGCCCCCGGGCGCGACGAGGACAAAGAGGGCGAGCCGTTCGTGGGCCGTGCCGGCACGCTCCTCGACAAGATTTTGGACGCCATCAACTTTCGGCGGGAGGACGTCTACATCACCAACATCCTCAAGAGCCGCCCGCCCCGCAACCGCGATCCGCACGCGGAGGAGGTGGAGGCCCACCTGCCCCTCCTCTACAAGCAGCTTGCCCTCCTCCGGCCGAAAATCATCCTGGCGGTGGGCAAGGTGGCCGGCAACACGCTCCTCGACCGCAGCTCCTCCCTCTCCAACCTGCGCGACCAGGAGCACGACTTCTACGGCATCCCGCTGATGGTAACCTACCACCCGGCCGCCCTCCTCCGCAACTCGCAGTGGAAGCGGCCCACCTGGGAGGACGTGAAGCTCCTCCGCACCCGTTACGACCAACTCACGGCCGACGACTAGCGTCGCGTGCCCGTGTGCCCCCTCTGGTGAATGCCTGCCTCCCCCCCCCCATGGCCGACAACGACGGCTCCGACTCCCAACGTTTTAACATCGACGACGGCTCGCAGTCCTCGTACCCGCTCGACAAGATGCGGGGCCGGGGCAGCGAGCGCCGCCGACAGCAGGCCGAGGAGGTCCACGAACAATCGGGCCGCGTGCCGCCCCAGGCCGTCGACGTGGAAAAGTCCGTGCTGGGGGCCATGCTCATCGAGCGCGAGGCCATCCCGCAGGCCATCGAGGTGCTGCCCGAGGATGCCTTCTACAGCGGCAAGCACCAGAAAATCTACCAGGCCATCATCAGCCTCTTCGAGCGGGGCAACCCGGTCGACCTGGTGACGCTCACCGAGGAGCTCAAGCGGCGCGACCACCTGGACGCCGTGGGCGGCTCGTACTACCTGACGGAGCTCACGACGCAGGTCGCCTCGGCGGCCAACGTGGAGTACCACGCCCGCATCATCGCGGAGAAGTCGCTGCTCCGCAAGATGATCGAGACGATGACCACCCTCGTAGGCAAGGCGTACGACTCCGGCGCCGATGCCTTCGAGCTGCTCGACGAGGCGGAGAGCAAGATCTTCCAAATCTCCGACTCCCAGCTCCGAAAGGCCGCCGCGCCGATGAACGAGGTGGTGAAGGACACCCTGGAGCGCCTGGAGACCATCCACGGACAGGACACCGGCATTACGGGCGTGCCCAGCGGCTTCCACAAGCTCGACGACATGACGAGTGGCTGGCAGCCGTCGGACCTCATCATCATCGCCGCGAGGCCCTCCATGGGAAAGACGGCCTTTGCACTGGCCTGTGCCCAGAACGCGGCCACCCACCCCGAGGAGTCGACGGGCGTGGCCGTCTTTTCGCTGGAGATGGGCGCCCAGCAGCTCGCCCAGCGCATGCTCACCTCCGAGGCCCGCGTGGACGCCCATCGGGCGCGCATGGGCCGGATGAAGGACGACGACTGGCAGCGCCTGGCCCGCGCCGCCGGGGCCCTCAGCGAGGCCGACATCTTTATCGACGACACCCCGGGCCTGAGCGTGCTGGAGCTGCGGGCCAAGTGCCGCCGCCTGGTGGCCGAGCACGACATCGGCCTCGTCGTGGTCGACTACCTGCAGCTCATGCAGGCCTCGGGCGCCAACCTGCGCAGCGGCGCCAACCGCGAGCAGGAGATTGCCCACATCTCGCGGTCGCTAAAGGGACTGGCCAAGGAACTCAACATCCCCGTCATGGCCCTCTCGCAGCTGAACCGCGGCGTCGAGAACCGGGGCGGCGACAAGCGGCCCCAGCTGGCCGACCTCCGCGAGTCGGGCTCGATCGAGCAGGACGCCGACGTGGTTGCGTTCATCTACCGCGCGGAGCGCTACGGCATTACGGTAGACGAGCAGGGCAACTCCACCGAGGGCATCGCCGAAATCATTATCGGCAAGCAGCGCAACGGACCCATCGGCTCCGTGGAGCTGGCGTTCGTGGACCAGTACGCCCGCTTCGAGAACCTCACGACGCAGTACGATCAGGGCGGGGGCGACTCGGCCCCGGGCGCACCGCCCGCTCCGGGCGGCAATGCGGGGGGACCAAC
>NCRC01000040.1 GCA_002894685.1 Salinivenus lutea | reverse complement strand
CCCCCGCGGCCGACCCGTACGAGGTGGTCCTGAGCGACGCCCTCCGCACGCGGCGCCAAGGGGGCGGGAGGGAGCCTCTCTACGTCGCCGGCTCGGCCATGGTTGCCTCCAGGTGCTCGCGGGTCCGGTCGCGCCGCGTGCGGAGGGCGTCGCTCAGGACCACCTCGTACGGGTCGGCCGCGGGGGCGAGGGCCGTCAGGTCATCGGGGAGCTCCCCTTGTCGGGCCGCGGCGTGTTCGCGTACGGCGTCGAGGGGGCGCGCATGCCCGGCGTCGGTGCGCTCCCCCTCGGCCATCACCCGCTCCAGAAGGGGCGCCCCGGGCTGCTGCTCCGCCTCGGTCGTAATGACGTCGCGGACGGCCGTGTCGCCTTCGTACTGGCGCACCACCTGCTTGCGGCCGGGCAGGTTCGACTTGTCGGTCGACAGCTTCATGCGCGGCTGGCCGGCGTAGCCGCACAGCTTGTAGGCGCTGTCGAGGCCCGGCTGGTCGGCCACCGTGCCCAGCCTGGTGCCCACGCCGAACCCGTCGATGGGCGCGCCCCGCTCCAGCAGGTCCGCAATTTTATGCTCGTCGAGGCCGCCACTCGCAAAGATCCGGACGTCGTCGAGCCCCGCGTCGTCGAGCAGTCGCCGGGCGTCCCGGGCCAGCGCCCCGAGGTCGCCCGAGTCGAGCCGAATGCCCCGCACCCGAAAGTCCTCGCCCCATTCCTCGGCGAGGCGGACCACCTTCCGCACGCCCTCGAGCGTGTCGTAGGTGTCCACGAGCAGGATCGTCTCCGGATACAGGTCTGCAAAGCGCTCGAAGGCCGCCTGCTCGGCGTCGTGCGCCTCGACGTAGCTGTGCGCCATGGTGCCGGTGATGGGCAGATCGTAGCGCTGCCCCGCGGCCACGTTGGAGGTCGCGTCGACCCCGGCGATGTAGCCGGCCCGGGCGGCCTTCATGGCGGCGTCGGTGCCGTGCATGCGGCGCATGCCGAAGTCGGCCACCAGTCGGTCGCTCTCCATTCCGCCGGCCGCCTCCACGACGCGCGCCGCCTTGGAGGCAAGGTTCGTCTGGTAGGTGATTTGGTTCAGCAGGAAGGTTTCCACGAGCTGCGCCTCCCCGATTGGCGCCACGACCTCCACGATGGGTTCATCGGGAAAGACGGGCGTGCCCTCGGGGACGGCGTACACGTCGCCGGTGAACGCAAAGTCGGCGAGCCAGTCGAGAAAGTCGTCGCCAAACTGCTCCTGCTCGGCCAGGTAGTCGAGCGCCTCGTCCGAGAAGGACAGGGTCTCCAGGAAGTCCAGGCACGGCTCCAGCCCGCAGGCGAGCAGGTAGTTTCGGTCTTTGAGGCGCCGCACGAACAGGTCGAACACCGCCGGCTCGTCCATGCCCTCGTGCCAGTAGGCCTGGAGCATGGTGAGCTGGTAGAGATCCGTAAACAGAGGCGAGCGCTCCGGATCGGAAGACATCATGGAAGCCATGGTGGAGGGTCGTCGAAAGAGGGCGTGGACGCGGGGCGTTACACCGCCCGAACGGGCGTCGGTTGTCCGGCCGGGCTACCCGTATACCTCGTTGAGCACATCGGCCAGCCGCACGCCGGCCTGGAGGAGGCGCTTCTTGAGGGTGCCGAAGTTCTTATAGGTGTACTCGTAGCCGATCTCGCGATTCTGCGGCAGGTCGTACACCTGGTCGCGGTACGTCATCGACTCGTGGGCCCAGGCCTCGGCCGGCGTGTCGACCCAGTCGTCGTAGCGGGCCGCGTCGGTGGTCTGCATCGTAAAGCGGGCCAGCTCGGTGAAGCTGAGCTGTTTCTGGTCGATCATGCCGCTGTCCCACACACTGTGCAGGTTGGACGGCTCCCCAAACCAGATCACCGTCGCCTCGTTGCCGCCCCGATCCTCGCCGGTGCCCACGTGGAGCGGCTGATGCAGGTCGCCCACGAGGTGCACCAGGTAGCGAACGTACTCGCGCTCCGTGTCGGTGGAGAGGGTGTCGGCCTTCAGCGCGCCGATGATTTCTTTTGTCTTGCCCAGCGCGTCGCCGTCCGGGTTCTTGTCGGTCTCGGCGTAGCGCATGCCGTCGGGAATGGTGACCCAGTGCCAGGTGCCGGTGTGGTCGTAGGCGTCGTCGGATCGGATCTCGTCCATCCAGGTGGAGGCCTGCGCGAGGGATTCGCCCCCCAGCAACTCATTGAGGCGGTCCTGCGCCTCGGGGCTGAGCTGCTGCTGGGCAATGAAGCCGACGACGCGGTGGCCCGTCTGCCCCCAGCCGAGCGCGTCGGGGGCGAGGAAGAGCGTGAGAACGAGGAGCGGAAGAACTTTTCGCATGGGACGTGGACTCGGTTCGACAAACAGTGGAGTGCAGAGGGGAGGGGGCAACGTCAATTATGGCGAGACCGACATCGAGGCCTCCAGCGCCCGGTCGACGCGCTCTTTCGTTTCGGCAAGGTGCGCCTCGGTGGCGCGGTCGAGCCCCGGATCGGAGAGGGCGCGGCCGAGGGCCGTGGACAGGTCCTGCAGCTCGAGGCGGGCGAGGGACCGGATGTCCTCGGGCGTGTCGATCTGGTCGATGCCGCCGACGCTGATCGTGATCCAGCTCGTGGTGTTCATCATGAGCTGCACGAGGCGGTCGGTGTAGGTGCGCTGGAGGGGCCGCCGGAACGAGTTGATGGACTCGGGCGCGCGGCCGTCCGGCCCCAGCTCCTGCCAGATGGCGTCGGTCAGGCGGCCGAGGAGCGCGTCCGGGCCGTAGCCCTCGCCCGTCTCGGTGCGCACCTGCGTGTCGATCATGCGCTGCAGGCGGGCCGGGTGCACGAGGTCTTCCAGGAGGCCGGTCTGCATGGTGTTCACGATGCGGTGGACCGGGTAGTCCAGCGGCATTTCGCCGGAGGTTCCCCAGTGGTTGTGACGGTCGGGCGCCAGCTTGTTGAGGCGGTCGGCCTCGAACTCGAAGGCGTCGGGGGCAAAGGCGTTGTCGACCAGCACCTCGACGGCCTGGCGCTGCGTATCCGGGGCGACGGGGCGGAAGGGCGGCCGGGCGTTGGGCGTGCCCTTGTGGTCGCGCGACACGTAGGACCCGCCGACGGTCTTCACCACCGGCTGGAGGGCCCGGTACCGTTCCGAAAGGAGGGCCGTCGTGGCCTCGCGAAGGGCGTGGTAGCGGTCGCCGTCTTCAATCAGGCGGTCGTCCAGCTTCGGCTCCACGTCCCGAACGAGCGCGGTGCGCGTGTCCGCAAAGGCGAGTGGATCGCTGCCCAGCTCCCACGTATTCGTGAGGGGGTCGACCGCATACGCCCCGAGGGCCGCGTCCTCGTCGGTGCCGTAGCGGTGCATGGGATCGCTCGACTGGGCGGCAATCTTGTCGAGGCCGGGGGCGGCGGTCGTGGTGTCGGCCAGGGGCGCGTCGCGGACAAGCGGGCCGTCGCCCGACTGCTCGGCGATGGGCTGGTAGCCGTACTGAATGGCCCACTCGTCGTAGGTGCCCACGTTTGGGTTCCAGTAGTGCCCCTGCTCCTCCTTGTTCAGCGCCACGTTGACGGGCGCGTAGTCCATGACGGACAGGCTCACGCCGTGTTCTTCGGTGTAGCTCTCGTCGTGTAGGCGGTCGGTGGGGATGCCGCTGGAGGCCTTGAAGTTGTGGCGCAGGCCGAGCGTGTGGCCCACCTCATGCATCACGAGGTCCTTGACGGCGGCGCCCAGGTAGTCCTCCGGCATGGGCGCGCCGGGGTCGAGCGTGCCGCGGCCCAGGAGGAGGGCTCGCTGCAGGCCCAGCTGGTGCGCCTTGCCCCGCTCGGCCCGGCAGACGCGGCGGGCCAGGTGCTCGGGAAACATCTGTCGCAGGGCCTCGGACGCACGCAGGTCCTCCACCACCTCGGCCCGACGCCGCGCATCCGTCCGGCGCGGCGACGCGGGGCCGACCGGCCCCTGTCCGCCGGCCTCGGGCGTGAGCTGGCTGTAGGTGCTCTGCCAGCCGCGCACGAACGAGGAGGAGATTAGGATGTCGGCGTTCAGGATTTCGCCGGTGCGGGGATCGGTCTGCGAGGGGCCGATGGCGTAGCCCATCTGGTGGGCCGCGGTCCACCGCACGGTCGAGTACCGGATGTCCTCGGCGCTCCAGGTCGAATCGTCGGGGGCCGTCTTGGCCACCACGGCGTTCTCGTACCCCGCCGCCCGAAAGGCTTCGTTCCACGCCTCAATGCCCTCCTTCACGTAGGGGCGGTAGCGCTCCGGCACGCTGCGGTCCACGTAGAAAACGATCGGCTCCACCGGCTCCACGCGCTCGCCGTTCCGGTAGGCCGCCGTGTCGCTGGGGGCGAGGCGCCAGCGCTGCACGTAGCGGACGTACGGATCGCGCTCCTGATCCTTTGAGAAGTCCTTCACGGCATCGACGAAGTAGCCCACGCGGTCGTCGGCCGGGCGGCGCTGCATGGGCGTGTCCGGCAGGTCGAAGAACGAGTAGCGCACGCCGACCGGGATGCCGCGGTAGTCGGGCACGGCCTCGCCGCCGAGGAGGGGCGGGCTGCTGGCCTGAAACGTGAGCGCCGCGTCGATCTCGGTGTTTTCGGGGAAGCCCATGGCGCGGTCCACGTAGCTCTTGCCGGACTGCAGCGACGGGGCGACGGACCCGAAGTACAGTTTGAGCCGCTCGCCCACCTGGGGATAGTCCGACACCAGAAAGTCGGACAGATTCACGAGCAGGTGGTCGGTGGAGTCGTGCTGGCTCACGATGTCGAACGACTGGGCGATGGAGTGGCCCGTGTTGCCCTCCAGCGACTGCCGCATGCCCCCGGCATCGGCCCGGAAGCGCACGTTGCGGTGGACGAGGTGCACGCTGTTTCCGACCCGCCGGAACTGCATCAGGCGCGTGTCACTCAGGGGCAGCCCGTCGTGCATGTTGAAGACGCCCACGCCCTCGCTGATGTGCATGACGAGGCCGAAGGTCTCGCCCAGCCGGTCGGGATCGATCTCGGCGTAGAGGGTGCGGTCTTCTTTCTGGTGCAGCGGCAGGAAGCCGTCGATCGTTTCGGTGTCCTCCAGGGTCTCGTCCCAGTCCTCGAACGGGTCGTCGTCTTCCGTCTCCGCATTCATCGTCGTCGCCGGATCGGAGGACGAGTCGGACGACAGGCCGAGCACCCCGCAGGAGGTGAGGAGAACGGCGCAGAGGAGGGCCGAAAAAACGTGACGCATGTGGGAAGCACTGAATCTGAGAGACGAATCGGTTCGTGCCGTCGGGCGGGACGCGGCACACTCCTTCAATATGGCGACTGGCTCCGACAATGTGAATTGGACGCGCGGGTGTTCAGAAGGCCTCGCCCAGGGACACGTAGACCTCGACCCCGTTCTCGCTGTAGGCCAGGTCGAGGCGGCCGTGCACCCCGTCGTCGGTGAGGCGCAGCCATCCGCCCACCCCGGCGGCCGCGACGGCGTGTTCGACCAGGGCCGCGTCGACGCGGGACCCCACCGCCCCAACCGACGCGAAGGCGGCGGCCTTGAACCGCCAGAAGAGGGGCACGCGGTACTCGGCCTGCGCGGTCCAGTACACGTCGTCGCGGTAGCGCCCCTCCCGAACCCCGCGCATGCGGTCGCTGCCGCCCAGCAGGGGGAGCAACTGGAACGGCGCCGTGCCGACTACGGCCTCGGTGTAGACCTGCGCCGCCCCTACGCCGGGCCCCAGTGGCCGATACCCGCGCCAATCCGTGGTGAGGCGGCCGAACGTGTAGTCGCTCCCCCAGGCCGCGCTGTGCAGCAGGATCGACGCCTCCGCGTACGTGCCGCGCCGCGGATCGTAGCGGCGGCTGCGGGCATCCCAGAGGGCCGACGGGCCCACGCCAACGGTGGTGCCGCCCGTCGCCCCCGGCACGCGGCCCTGGGCAAGGGGCGTGCCCTCCTCTGCGTTTCGCACCGTGCCGGTGCGCACAACGAGGCGCGGCCCAATCCGTAGCGCCGGCCGCACCCGGCGCTGGCCCGAGAGGTCGACCGTCCCGTACCGGGCCGTGTATTCCATTTCGGCCGCGGCGGGCGTGTCGCCCCCCACGCCGTAGAACACGTCGGGATAGTCGCTCGCAATGAGCTGTCCCGCCACCCGC
This sequence comes from Salinivenus lutea, assembly GCA_002894685.1. Taxonomy (GTDB): domain Bacteria; phylum Bacteroidota; class Rhodothermia; order Rhodothermales; family Salinibacteraceae; genus Salinibacter; species Salinibacter luteus. Next base: position 14,968 of record NCRC01000040.1, on the reverse strand, counting down.
CACTGCCCCCCGTCCAGGTACAGCTCCGGCTCGGCCTCCGCGATGAGTTGCCGGCGCTGTGTCCCCGTAACGGTGGCCGACACACTCGACCCGCGGGCGCCGGGAGAAGCGGAGCGGTAGTACCCGACCACGAGTCCGGCGGCAATTTCGGTGGACGGAGCGTAGGAAGCATAGGGCACCACGAGCCAGTCGGCCGCCGCGGGGCTCGTCGTATCGGCCGCCGGCGCGTCCCCCGACTGGGCACGGAGGGGCAGGGCCCACAACAGACCCAGGGCCAGCAGCGCACCCAGACGGGTCGCCGACCGCCACCGGGCACTACGTTGCAACATAAAACCACCGGCGCGCGACGGGAGGGAACGACGGAGTCCCCTCCACGGAGCGGACGGAGGGGCGTTCCGCTATTCCGCGCCGGGGACCGGCCGCACGATGCGCCCGTCGGCGTCCGCATACTGGATGAAGTCATCAAACACATCGCCCACGGCCACGGTGCTCGCGTCGCCCACCACCACGGCCTTGCGGCGGGCGCGGGTGAGGGCCACATTGAAGCGGCGCGGCTCTTTCAGAAAGCCGATCTCGCTCCGGTCGTTGCTCCGGACGAGCGACACCAGCACCACCTCCTTCTCCCGCCCCTGAAAGCCGTCGACCGTATCGACCTCCAGGCCGTCCACCTCCAGGGCGTCGTCGAGGCGCCGCACCTGATCGTCGTACGGCGCAATCACGGCGATCTGCGACGGGGAGAGGCCCGCGCCGAGAAGCGTGCGGGCCCACCGCGTCACACTCTCGGCCTCGCGGGGGTTTTCGCGGGAGTGGGAGCCCGGCCGCTGCCGTTCGGGGGCGTCGAGGGCCGTGGTGTCGACAAAGACGAGCGGCGCCGCGGGCTCCAGAATCTCGCGCTCGTCGGCGGGCAGGGCGTCGGCGGACACGCCGAGGCCGGCCAGCGTGTGGGTGCGCACGGCGTCGGCGGCCTCCAGCCGATCGTCGTAGAAGCGGCGGCTGGAGAAGCCCATGATCGCCTCGTGCATGCGGTGCTGCGTGCGGAGCAGGCTCCGGATGGTGCCGGGCGCGTCGGGGGTGGTCTCGTGGTGCTTGGCCAGGCGCTCGAAGAGGGTGTAGCGCAGGCCCTTCCGGGCGGCCTCCTCGTTCTGAATCGTGGGCGGCAGTTGCTTGTGGTCGCCCACCAGGATCGCCCGCTCGGCGTGGGTCATCGGAATCCAGCAGGACGGCGCGGTGGCCTGCGTGGCCTCGTCGATCACGAGCGTGTCGAACGTGTGGTCGCCCAGGAGGTCGCTCCCCGCCGTCGAGTTCGTCGTGCACACCACGTCGGCGGCCTCCAGCACCTCGTCTACGGCGTCCTGCTCCAGCCGGTCGGCCTTGGCGAAGAGGGTGTCGGCCTCTTCGCGGAGGCGCAGCCACTCGGCCATCTCTTCGATCTTCTCGGCGGGCACGCCGCGCGAGCCGCGCCCCTCCTCGGCCAGCGCGCGAATCTTCTCGTCCGACATCCCGCGCCGCCAGCGGCCGGAGGGGACGGTGTAGTCGTCCTGCCGGTCGAGCGCCGCAAACGCCTGCTCGCGCACCTCCTGGGACCGCTGGTAGGTGTCGTGGTCCTCAATGCGCACGTCGAGCGTGTGGGCGTGCAACGCCTCCGTCACGCGGGCCGGGTGGCCCAGCCGCACGGCGTCGACGCCCTGGCCCACAAGGAACGCGAGCATCGTGTCGACGGCGGTGTTGGAGGCGGCGGTGGCGAGCACCGACGCGCCCCGGTCCACGCACTGCTGGATGAGCTCGACGGCGGTGGTGGTCTTGCCGGTGCCGGGCGGGCCGTGGATGAGGTGCACGTCGCGGGTGCCGAGGGCCGCGCGCACGGCGTCTTTTTGCGAGGCGGTGAGGGCCGGATTGTGCCAGTCGTCCACCGCCCCGTCGGCCCGCGCCGCCGGGTCGGCCGCCCCGGTGCACACGTCGCGAAGGTGGGACAGCGTGCCGTCCGCCGGGGGCAGCCGGGCCAGCGCGTCCTGCATGCGCTGGTACGTAATGTCGTTCACGTAGAGGTCGAGCCGCAGGCCGTCCCCCAGCGCCCAGTCGTCGGGTGTGGGGTCGAAGGCGGCGGTGACGGAGTAGTTGGTGACCTGGGTGACGGTGCCGGTGGGATTATCGTCGCGGAGGGGGTCGCGCTTCGACACCATGACGAGGTCGCCCACCCGCAGTTCGTGCTCGGGCAGCGGGGTGCCCTTGTCCTCCTTCATGAACTTGACGCGGTGCCCGCCCAGGCTCTCGCCCTCGTCGCGGGCCCGGAGATCGAGCAGGGCGCGGCCCTTGGCCTCCCGCTCGCGGCCCGAGAGGCGCTGGATTTCCTGTTCGTGCCGGCGCATCTCCTCCTCCCGCTCCAATTCCACGAGCGCCGACAGTCGGTCGGTGTACTGACGGGCCGCGTCGGTCGCCGCATCCACTTCGGTGATCGACACCGTGGCCGCGCCGATGCGCCCACCGTCGAGGGCCTGCACGATCCGGTCGGCCCCGTCGCCCCGCACCTCCACGGTGGCCGTGCCGCCGTCGACGTCGATGGCCCCGATCGCGTCCGGATCCACGTTCGCCTCGTTCGCCGCGGCGCCCACGATGTCGCCGGGCCCCTCGCGGTCGAGGCCCTGCACGAGCAGCGTCGTCGTATCGCTCATGTCCTGCAGCCCATTCGTCCGACAGATCGCGTGGGGATACGTACGAACCGGGGGATTTGAGAGTTGCGAGATACGGAATACATCGGCAGTGAAAGCACCCCGTTTCCACCTCATCCCTCTTCCCTTTCACTACTGGATGGGCTGCGTGCCTTCCTCCAAAATGTTGAAATACGCGCTGTAGGCGTACACGCGATAACGCTCCTGTCCCGTCATCTCGTGAACGATGCCAATCTCTTCCAGGTTGGCCAGCGCCGACGTTACCGTGGGACGGGAAAGAGGAACCTGCTTGGCCGCCTGCTTCGTCGTCACCACCGGCCGCCTCTGCAGAAGCTCGTGGACGCGCCGCGCAGAGCCGGCCGACTGGCCGAGGGTCTCATCGATGCGGCCCCGATCCTCATCGAACAACTCCAGAATGGAGCGGGCGGCCTCTACCGCTTGATTCGCCGTCTCCTGCACGCCCTTCATAAAAAAGCGGAGCCATTCCTCCCACGCCCCCTCCGTCCGCACGCGCTGAAGCAAGTCGTAGTACTGCTCACGATGGCTCTTGAAGTAGAGACTGAGGTATAAAATCGGATCGGTGAGGGCGCCCTCCACACACAACAGCAAAGTGATGAGGAGTCGGCCGACCCGCCCATTGCCGTCGAGAAACGGGTGAATCGTCTCGAACTGAACGTGGGACAGCCCCGCCTTGAGCAGCGTCGGCATCCGCTCCGGCTCGTCGTGAAGAAAGGTCTCCAACTCGCCCATGCAGTCCATCACCTTGTTGGGCGGCGGGGGCACGTACACGGCGTTCCCGGGACGCGTCCCGCCAATCCAGTTCTGGGATGATCGAAACGTGCCGGGCTCCTTCTGGCTGCCGCGCCCTTCTCGAAGCAGAATACCGTGGATTTCGCGGAAGAGCCGAAGCGAGAGGGGAAAGCCATCCCGAATGCGCTCCAGCCCGTGGTTGAGCGCCGCCACGTAGTTCGACACCTCCACCACGTCGCCCATCGGCACGCCCGGCACTTCGTCGGCCTCGTACAAGAGCAGGTCCGACAGCGACGACTGCGTGCCTTCGATCTGCGAGGACAGGACCGCCTCTTTCCGGACATAGAGATACAAAAACAGCTCCGTGTCCGGGAGAATCGTCATCACCCCGTCCAGCCGCCCCAGCGCCCGGTTGGCCCGCTCCATGAGTTCGTAGTCCTCTCCCGTGAGGTCCAGCCCGTCGTCCGGCGGCAGCGGGTCCGGGATGAACGCCTCCACGGACTCTCCGGAGGACGAGGAAATGCGATAACGGCCCGATTGGGTTTCCATAGAGAAGCGTACATAACCTTTATTTACCTCTCTAATAAAAATATACGCCCTCTTTCTTTTTTTAGCAAACAGGATCTTCCGCTAATCCAAACCCCTTTCGCCAGTGCCCCCGACGGCCTGACGCACACCGACAGAACGGATGTTGGGAGACCGAGACTTAGAACCTTTAACAATACCGGCACTGCGGATCTGAAACACTCCCCCTTCGTCGCTCCAGACTTGATCTATTGCATCAGTCGCGCCCCACAAGCACTCGTTCCCTCCGGTCACCGCGCTACGCTCGTGTGGTGCCTATCCATCCGACGGGGAAGACCTACTCAATTGGCTGGATGGGATCTGAATCGAGTTCAGATCGACAACCGTAATCAGTTTTGATAAAGGCTCCTAAAGAGCAGGCGCACTGGACTCAGAGGACAGGGGGAGGTGTGGGCCACGCAGTCCGATGGGCGGTGCGACTTCGTGGTGGTGGGCGCAGACGACTACAAGGAACAGATCTGCTCCGTTTTATAGGACGGGTTATTCCTCACGCAGGTCGTCCAGCGCCATCGCGATCTGCTCCAGGCACCATCGGTAATCGGCCCGGGAGCCGCCGTACGGGTCGGGGAGGGCCCACGTGACGAGACGGTCGGCGGGCACGTCGTGCTCGGCGCGGAGGCGGCGGGCCACCGCGGGCGTAACGGCGACGATGCGGTCAAAGGCCGACCGGGGGACGTCGTCGACGGATCGCGGCGTGTGGTCCTCCAGGTCCAGCCCGCGTGCGGCCCGCAGGGCGCGAACAGCGTTCGGGGCGGCATGTCGGCCCGCGGGCGGATCGAGGCCCGCACTCTCGGCGTCGAGGCCCTGCGCCCGGGCGAGGGCCGCCGCCATGGGACTGCGGCACGTGTTGCCCCGGCACACGAAGAGGAGACGATCGGACATCGGCACAGCGTCGGTCGGCTACTCCGCGTCGGCGCGACGGGTCGTCCAGTCGAGCCAGCCGGAGAGGCCGAAGTAGAAGGCCGGGTAGATGAACGAGACCCACAGGACCCAGTCGCCGCCCCACGCCGGCAGCTCGGGGAAGGTGGGCAGGAGCGCCAGCAGCACCCCCAGCCACGCGATCCCCCCCACGGTCACGATGGCCCGCCAGGGCGACGGCACGTGGTTCGGGTACACGAACCGCACCGGCACCAGCGTGAGCACGCCCAGCAGCATCACGGCCCCCAGCGACACGTACGCCCCCACCTCGCCAAACTCCACGGCGAGCAGGCCCACGTAGTAGGCCACCACGTTCCAGTACGACGGAAAGCCCAGGAAGAACCCTTTCCCGGCCTGCTTGGCCGACGTGTTGGCAAACCCGAAGAGGCTGGCCACCATGATGAGCGTCACCCACAGGCCGTCCCACCCCGGCAGCCAATCCATCCGCCACACCAGAACCATCGGGATGAACGTGAAGGTGAGGTAGTCGACAATCTGGTCGATCGTGCCGCCCCCAATGCGGGGGGCGTACAGCTTCACGTCCCACAGGCGCGCCAGGGGCCCATCCGCCGCGTCGATGGCCACCGCGAGCGTAAGCCAGGCAAACACCCAGCGGGGGTCGAGGTCGGCCTGCACCACCTCGGCCATGGCCAAAAACGCAAACGCCACCCCCGACGCCGTAAAGATGTGCACCAGGTACGCCCGCGCTTTGCGGCCCAGTCGCACCCGCTCGGACCGGTCGCTGAAGTCGATAGTGGGCATGGGGTCAGGCTACAGACGACAAACCGTAAAACCTCCAACGAGCCGGCTCGACGTTAGGTCCAGCCCCCGGAGCCTCGCGGATTCCACGCGCTTCGGGCCTACTTTTCCTTGAACGCCAGCGTGAGTGGCACGCCTTCGAATCCGAACGCCTCCCGGAGCTTGCCTTCCAGGTAGCGTTTGTACGAGTCGCGCACGCCTTCCGGGTGGTTCGCAAAAAACACGAAGACCGGCGGCGCCTCGCGCACCTGCGTGGCGTACTTGATCTTGACGAAGGCCCCGCTGCTCATGGTCGGCGGGTGTTTCTCGCGGATGGCCGCCTGTACCACGTCGTTCAGGTCGCTGGTGGAGATTCGCTTCTCCCGCTCCTCGGCGACCTCCAGCGCAGTGTCGAGCAGCTTGTACACCCGCTGTTTCGTCACCGCCGACACGTACACGATGGGCACGTGGTCGTGCTGCCCCAGGTACTGCTTCAGGTACTTCGTGTACTGCGTCATCGTGTCGCCGTCCTTGGGCACCAGGTCCCACTTGTTAACGGCGATCACCATGCCCTTCTTGTGCTCGTGGGCGTGGGAGAGCACGTTCAGGTCCTGCTTGTGCAGCTCCTCCGTGGCGTCGAGCACCAGGATGCACACGTCGCCCGTCTTGATGGCCTGCTCGCTGCGCACCGCGGCGTAGAACTCCACCCCCTCCGTCTTCGACCGCTTGCGCATGCCCGCCGTGTCCACCAGCAACAGCTCGCGGTCCTCGTACCGCACCACCGACGAGACGGCGTCGCGGGTGGTGCCCGGCGTCTCCGTCACGATCGCCCGGTCGAACCCGAGCGTGGCGTTGACGAGGGACGACTTGCCCACGTTGGGCTTCCCCACCAGCGAAATCGTCGTGCGCTCGATGTCTTCCTCCTCCCCCTCGTCCGGCAGCGCCTCCGTCAGCGCCGCCATCATGTCGTCGAAGCCGCGCTTGGTCGTGGCGCTCACCGGGTGCACGTCCCCCAGGCCCAGCTGGTAAAACTCACTCGCGGCCCAGTCGCGCTCCTCGTTGTCCGATTTGTTGGCGAGGACGAGCACCGGCGCGTCGGCCGTGCGGAGCACGTTCGCAATCTCCTGGTCGATGTCCGTGATGCCGGTCGTGACGTCCACCACGAACAGAATCACGTCGGCGTCGCCGAGGGCAATCTCGGCCTGGTCGCGGATCGCCCGCTCGAAGGGATCGTCGGAGCGGGGCACGTACCCGCCCGTGTCGACCAGCGGAATCGTGCGCCCCTCCCACTCGGCCTCGCCATACACGCGGTCGCGCGTCACACCGGGCTCGTCGTCGACGATGGCCTGGCGCGAGCCGGTGAGGCGGTTAAAAAGGGTGGACTTGCCGACATTCGGCCGTCCGACGATGGCTACCAGCATGGGGGAAGGGGGAGGGGTGAGAGGGAAGAGTGCAAACGGAGGGGACTACGACGAACGAAGGGGGCGCATCAGGAAGAGAAGCATTTTGCTTTCTGTGGTGGTCTTTTGGAGAATCTCGTTTCGGGTCTCCTCCGTCCCGTCCGACAGCCGCCCCGCAATGATAATTTGCGTCTCCACGTTCGGTCGCGGGCTGCGGGCCGGCTCCGCAGGATACACGTATTCATCGCGCAAACTGTATCCCCGGCCCTCGGCAATATTCGATGGAATTGCTGCGGCCGGTCGACGCCGGTGAGACGTCAGCTCGTAGCGCTCCTCCCCTGGACCGTCCTTCGTCCCGGCGTAGGAGGCCCGTTCGACGAGGAGAATGCCTCGCTGCCCCCTCCAAATCCCAATCGCCCGCTACTGGTCCGCGCGTGGACATGCCCCCCTCGATGCTATGGGCGGCAGGAGGGGCGGCAGGAGCTCCCTCTGCCCCCTGCCCACGCCCCCGTTCCCAACCCGCTACCGTCGCTCCTTCCAGTCGAGGTAGAGGGCGCGGAGGCACATGTAGGCCGCCTCGGCGGTCTGCGTGGTGAACCAGTAGTTGACGCCGGCCCCGATGGCCGCCCCCGCCAGCGGAAGGGTCTGCCCCACCTTGCGCTCCACGAGGGCCTTCGCGATCTCGCGGGGGAGGTGCCGGTTCTGGTCGCGGAAGGTGCCGCTCACGCGGCCCTTGTAGTCGAGATCGTTCGCGAACGCCGCGGCGGCCACGCTCACCTCTCGGAGCGCCTCGTTGCGCGCCTCGCGCCCCCCGGACGCCGCCACGTTGAAGATGGAGAACACCAGCGGCCGAAACATCGGCCCACGCAGCGGAAAGCCGTAGCTGGCCCCGATCTGCTGAATCAGGCGGAGGTTGATCGTAAAGAGCAGCGGGATGTCCGCCGCGATGAGGGCGGCGCCCCCGAGGCCGGTGCCGCCCCCTTCCAGCGCGGCCAAAATCGTGTTCTGCCGGAAGCGGCTGCGGGCAAGGGCGTCGAGCTCGTCGAGGGGTTGGCTGCGCAGCTCGCTCACCGCATCGGCCGGCAGGCCGCGCTCGCGGGCGGCGTCGAGGATGTCGTCGTCCTCGAACGTCCACTCCGACGCGTCGCTGAGGGTGGAGAGAACGTCGTGGATGCGCTCGGCCAGGCGGTCCACCGTGTCCGGCGAGACGGTCCGCTCCACCGCCCAGTCGACCGGGCGCATGGCCCAGTCCATCGCCTGTGCCGCCATCGACGCGTCGGCGTGCTGCCACTCCTCGATTTCGCGGCGAACGGCCTTTTCGGTATCGGTCAGTCGCATGGGACCAGAAGGAATGCGGGAGACAAGGATCTTTCTCTACGCAACGGCGGGCGGAAAGATGCGGGTCGACGCGCGCTCTGGACGAAGGACGGGCGTCGGTGTCGGGTTGTTACGCCTCCCGATCCTGCATCACCACCGCCGCGTCCCAGTCCGCCGCCCAGGCCCCCAGCGCCGTGGCCGACAGGAGCAGCGGCACCGGCGTACTGAGCCACAGGATCGGCGCGAAGCCCCCCAGATGACTTGGCCCCAGCGCCAGCACGGCCGGCCCGATCGCCGTGCCGCCAATAAACACCGTGTTCGCCAGGCCGCGGATGGTGCCGTGGTGTGCGCGCCCAAAGTAGTAGGCATAGGCGCTGCCCAGGAGCGCCCCCTGCATGCCCTGCGCCACGCCAAAGACCCCGCCGTAGAGCCACACCTCCACGGCCGTGTCGACCGCCGGCAGGCCCCCCATCATGGCCCCGAACAGGCCCAGCTGCCCGGCGAGGAGGAGGCGCGGGGGATAGCGATCCACGAGCCAGCCGGTGCCCACGTTAAACAGTCCCGTCACGACGCCGAGCGGAACGAAAAACTGGGCGGCCAGCGTCCGCGCCACGCCCACCTCCTCCAGAATCGCGAAGTGGTGAAAGAGAAGCCCCGTCCCAAAGCCCGCCGTGCACACCCCCGCAATCGTAAAGAGCCAGAAGGTCCCCGTCCAGTACGCCGTCTCGGGCCGCACGCCCCGAATGGACGCCGTGGGGGCGGACGCGTCGGACGCCGCGGATGTGCTCGCCTCCTCGGCCGCTCCCTCGTCGAGAGATCCTTCGTCGAGAGAAAGGCCGTAGCGCTCCGGGGCGTCGCGGTACAGGAGGGCCCCGAGCGGCCACATCACCCCCGCCAGGAGGCCTCCCATGATCAGGTACGTCGCCTCCCACCCGTAGGCCTGCAGGCCCTGCTCGATGAGGGGCGGAAACAGGGCGGTCGCGCCCGCCATGCCGAGTCCCAGTACGCCGACCGCAAGCCCGCGCCGCCGCTCAAACCACAGGTTCACCGAGTGATTGTTGACGAGGCCGAGCGCCCCCTGCCCAAAGCCCCGCAGGCACAAAAAGCCCACAAACACGCCGATCCAGCCGCGGACCCCGATCATCCCGACACAGCTCGCCGCCAGCAGCCCAATCAGAACGACGGCCACCCGGCGCGGCCCGTACCGGTCGAGGAGCCGCCCCACCAGCGGAAGGCCGAGCGACCCGAGGACCGTCGCCACCGTGTAGAGCCAGGAGACCGCCGACCGGGACAGCCCCAGGTCCTCAATAAACGCATCGATAAACAGCGAGATGCCCGCCGTTTGTCCCGGCAGGGTCGCCGCCATGCCGAGCGTCGAAATGCCCAGCACCACCCACCCGTAGTACACCGGGCTCCGCTCGACAAGCGTGGACGACGACTCCTTCAAAGCCTTGCCCTCTGATGAACACGTTCCGACTTCTCCTCCCTCGTCTCCCGTTCCCCCCATGCTCTCCGTTCCCCCTCCCTACAGAAGCCACAGGCCCAGCCCGCCCACCGCAAAGCAGTAGTAGGCGAAATACTGCAGGTTGCCCCGGCGCACCACGTCGAGCACCAGGTAGATCGCCGCGATGCCCGAAGCGTACGCCGCGACCGTTCCGATCGCGAGCGCGCCCCCTGCCGTTCCCATTCCGGTCTCCACAAGCTCAACCCCCTTCAGCACCGTGGCCCCCAGCACCACCGGCAGCAGCATGAGAAACGAAAAATGGGCGGCCTGCTCCGCCTCCACGTTCTGGTAGAGCGCGGTGCAAATTGTGGAGCCCGAGCGCGAGATGCCCGGAATCATGGCCGCCGACTGGGCCACGCCCACGATAATCGCCTTGACGGACGTCAGGCGCCCGCTAGGGTTTGGGCGCAGCAGGGTCAGGAGCAGCAGCACGCCCGTCACCAGCAACATGGCACACGTCAGGCGGGGATTCTCGAACGCCCCTTCGATCTGCGCCTCAAACAGGACGTACACGATGCCTGTGGGGACGAGCGTAAGCACGATGTAGACGCCGAGACGAAACGTGTCATTCTCCCGAAACCGGGTCGGCACGGCCTCCGGGGCCCGCAGGCCCGCCCATGCTTCCGCGAGCAAGTCCGCCACTTCGTCCCAGTACACCGTGAGGATGCTGAGTACCGTCCCGAAGTGAACAAATACTTCGAAGGTGACGCCCGCCGCCTCAAGGTCCAGCAGGTACTGTCCCAGCACCAGGTGGCCGGAGGACGAGACGGGGATGAACTCGGTGAGCCCCTGAACGAGGCCCAGAAGGAGCGCTTCCCACCAGGTCATAGCACGGAAATGACGAGAGCAGACTGCGACGCTTCCAAACATAGGAACCGCCGACGGTAGGGATAAAGGAGGCTCGTTGAAGGTTGGGTGGTTTCAGGGCCTCCTTCCCTACGCTTCCCCGGGCATCTATCCCCCACACCACCAGCCGGCCGCCGCCAGGGCCAGCCCCTTCGCCCCCTCGAGCAAACCGTACGCCACGTGCACGTCGTTCGGCGCCGGCACCGACCCACCGTCGATGATGGTGGCGGCCTGCGCCTTGAGCGTCGGGAGCAACCAGACGGTCTGGAGGAGGAGCCCCCCCGCCACGAGGACGAGACTGCCCGTGGCCCACGCTCCCGGCCGCGCCCCCCACCAGCTGCCCACGACGAGTACCGCCAGGACGAGTTCGGTCCGGTTCAGGGCCGTGAACACGTGGCGGCCCACATCGAGTCCCGCCGGGCGGGTGAGGGAGGGCGCGGCAAACTTGACGGGGGCCTCCAAAAAGGAGATCCCGACCACCAGGCCAAGCCACACAAAACAGAGCGCCTGAAGGAGGCGCCGCATCGTGTCGGGAGACGAGGCACTGTCGAGAAGAGACATGGGGACGAAGCAACCGGCGAAACAGGACGCGATCCAGTTCCAAAGACCCCCTCCGGGGGCTTTTCCAACAATATATTTGGTGAATAACGTTTTTAGAGTCTCTAACAATACCAGCACTGTGGATCGGAAACACTCTTCCTTCGTCGCTCCAAACTTGATCTATTGCATCAGTCGCGCCCCACAAGCACTCGTTCCCTCCGGTCACCGCGCTTCGCTCGTGTGGAGCCTATCCATTCGACGGGGAGGACCTCATCGAGTGGATGGATGGGCTCTGAATCAAGTTCAGAGCGACGCTCTGTCACGGTTTTGATAGAGGTTCTTAGTACGTCGTCCGGGCTCCTGTACAGTCCCCAATTCTCCTCGGCTGCCTCTTCTCGAAAGAGTGCCTCCTCCTTCGTACACGCGTCGCATCGACCATTGGCCCGTCGTCGGAAGGGATGGGACAGCCGCTCCGACGCTCAGTCCACCAATCGGGGCAGCGTCGCCCTCAGAAACACCGCCTTCGGGTCCCTTCTTCCACAGGAGCGCACGTGCTTCCCCCGGTCCCGTCGCCTCCCGTGCCTCGCCTCTCCCCGCTTCTCGTGTCTGGACGCGCCGGTGCGCTCCTTGCGGCCCTGGGGGTCGTGGCCTGGCTCACGGGCGAGCCGTTCCTGTTCCCGAGCCTGGGCCCCACGGCGTTCGTGCTGAGCGTTCACCCGGACGGGCAGTCCGGCACCGCGTGGACCGTGCTGGGCGGGCACTTCTGGGGCACGGCGGCCGGTCTGCTGAGCTACCACCTCCTGGCCTCCAGCGCGGCCCTCTCCACCGCCCTCACGTCCGCGCTCATGCTGTACACGCGCACGGTGCATCCGCCCGCCTGTGCCACCACCCTCATCGTGAGCCTCGGCCTTCTCTCCACCCTCCGGGACGGCGGACTCATTCTCCTGGCCGTGACGCTGCTCTACGCCCTCTCCCGCACCCGCCCCTTCTCCTCTGACCTCTCTGCGGCGCCAGCGAAGGATACATAAATTAGCAATATGTAGTTTTTATTTGGCCCGCCTGTTTGGTTTCTACCCCCTTGCGGGGACAGCCCCGAACGCTTCCCGCCTTTTTCGACCGACGCCTTCGCTCTTTCCGACGCCCCATGCCCCGTCCCGCCCGCTGGTTGATCAAGACGGCCCTCGTGTGCCTGGCGACCGCCCTGGCACTCGGGGTGGTTCGGGCCGGACAGGCGGGCGGACTGCTCCCGGGATCCGCCGCGGCCCTCTGGCTTCCGCAGCTGCACCTACTCACCGTGGGCTGGCTCACCCAGCTCATCTTCGGCGTCGCATTCTGGCTCTTTCCCACCCGGAAGGCCCGGGGCACAGCCTCCGCCCGCCTCGTGTGGATTGCCTACGGCACCCTGAACGCGGGGCTGCTCCTTCGACTGGCGTGCGAGCCGGTGGTGCTCTCGCCGGGCGTGCGCCGCTGGGGCCTCGGGGGATCGGCCCTTCTGCAGTGGACCGCCGGCCTGCTTCTGGTCGCTCACTTCTGGCCCCGCATCCGCACAAAATAACCCGTCCCGATGCCCGTCATCAGCGTCTGGTTCGTACGTGCCGCCCTCGTGCACTTTGCCTTTGGCACCACCGCTGGGGCCTGGCGGCTGGCCGCCACGAGCGGCGGGCTCGACGTGTCCGCGCTGGCCCTCCGTCCGCTGCACGTGGAGGGCCTGCTCCTCGGATGGCTCTGCCAGCTGGCCCTGGGCGTCGCCGTGTGGATCCTGCCGTTCTCCGACCAGGTGTCCGCCGACCGGCGCCTGTGGGGCGCGTGGGTCGCCCTGAACGGCGGCATCGCACTCAGCGTGCTCGCCCAGTGGCTCTCCGCCTCCCCCCTGTTGGTCGTAGGACGCAGCGCAGAAATCCTTGCAGGCGTGCTCGTCGCCTGGGTCCTGTGGCCCCGCGTTCGCGGGCTCCCAGTCCGCTCGTAACCGGTCCCGCACTTCTCCCCTTTCGGGGAGGCCTACCTTAAATAAAACGTTATTTGGCTATTTTAACTTTTATTCGGGCTCAGCATCTCGTACGCTTTTCTTCCGCCAGACTCGCGGGTGTGCCCCGCCTATTTCGATGGTCCCCTCCCCAGCGTTCCCCCCGTCCATGGAAACAACCGACGCCCCGACCCTCGACGTTCACCCCATCCCCCCGAAGGACAAGCACCCGACCATCTTCAAGACCTTCGACGACCTGGCCCCGGGCGACCACTTTGTCCTCGTGAACGACCACGACCCGAAGCCGCTCTACTACCAGTTTGAGACCGAACGCCCCGGCGCGCTGGAGTGGAAATACCTGGAGGAGGGCCCGGAGGTCTGGCGCGTGAAGCTGACCAAGGCGGCCGACGCCGCGTAGGCCGGCTGGGGCGGGCACGATTGCTCCGCGACAACGTAGTAGGGACGGACGTGCTTCGCCTTGCTGTCCGACTGTTTCTTCCCTTCCGTTCCAGGCTCATGGCCGACGCCCTCGACCTCGTTTCGTCCGATACGCGGCGCGAATTGCTGCAGATCATCAAGCGACGCGGCAGCCTGTCCGTCGACGAGGCCATGGAGGCCCTCGACATGGCCCGCACGACGGTGCGCGAGCACCTCCTGCAGTTGAAGGAGAAGGGCCTCGTGGAGCAGTCCGCCGAGCGGGAGGGGCGCGGCCGGCCCCGCCACCGCTACTCAATGACCCGACGGGCCAAGGTGCTCTTTCCCTCGCGGGACGGCGAGCTCATGGGCGAGTTGATTCAGCACCTGCGGGCCGAGGGGGCCGAGGCCCTCATCGAGGACTTCTTCGAAACGTACTGGGACAGCCGCACGGCCGCCGTTAAAAGCAAACTCCAGGACGCCGACTCCCTCGACGACCAGCTGAGCGTCCTTCGCAATATCTTGGAGGCAGAGGGGTTTATGCCAAACGTGCACCGGGCAGAGGGACGGATTACCGTCCGCGAGTGCAACTGCCCGTTCCCCGAATCGGTGAAGCAAACCGACGCGCCGTGTCGGCTGGAGGAGAAGTTCTACGAAACCCTCTTCGAAGCCGCCCTTGAGCGCGTTTCGTACATCCCCGACGGAAGCGCCGCCTGCACCTACGAGATTGAGGTCGACCCCGAGTAGCCCTTCCCCTTCCTCCACCGCCGAGGGATTGGAAAATAGAACGGTACGTAGCCCATTGAATTCTGGAGTCCTCCCCCGAGCGGTCCCGTTCCCCCGTTCTCGAACAGCCCCATGCCCCCGGTCCGCAAGCAAATTGCCGACATTCTCCGGCACGTCGACGACCCCGAGCTCGGAATCAACATTGTCGACCTGGGGCTCGTCTACGACCTCCGGGTCAAGGACGGCGACCTCACCATCAAGCTGACCATGACCACGCCCGCCTGTCCCCTCAGCGACTACATTACGCAAAACATTCGGCGCGTGATCGATCAGGTTGCGCAAATCGACCGGGCGCACACCGACATCGTCTGGGCGCCGTCGTGGTCGCCCCAGATGATGGCCCCGTCGGCCCGGCAGCGGTTTCGTCCGCCCCCACAGTACGCGTAGGGCCCATCGCGCAACACCGACACGCCCCCTTCCCCACCCTGACTCTCCACGCCCGATGCCGTACGTCGTCACCGAGCCCTGCATCAACTGCAAGTACACCGACTGCGTCGAGGTCTGCCCCGTCGACTGCTTCTACGAAGGGCCCAACTTCCTC
>NCRC01000039.1 GCA_002894685.1 Salinivenus lutea | reverse complement strand
GATCGCCGCCGTCAGCGTCGTCTTCCCGTGATCGACGTGCCCGATCGTTCCTACGTTTACGTGCGGCTTCTTCCGGTCAAAGGCTTGCTTGGCCATGGGATCTGAGGTGGATGATGGGAGTCGTGTCGTCAGAGAAAGTAAAAGGGAGAGGCCCGACCGCGACGAGGGTCTGCGCCGCCCGGGCGT
This sequence comes from Salinivenus lutea, assembly GCA_002894685.1. Lineage (GTDB taxonomy): Bacteria > Bacteroidota > Rhodothermia > Rhodothermales > Salinibacteraceae > Salinibacter > Salinibacter luteus. The sequence continues at coordinate 21,701 of NCRC01000039.1, read as the reverse complement.
CCACAAAATATCGGCGTGCAGTACGCACGAAAGAGAGCCGCCTCCCGGATTCGAACCGGGGACCCCTTCCTTACCATGGAAGTGCTCTACCCCTGAGCTAAGGCGGCAGTGCCTTTTCGGATGGCGCATCTCCGTCCAGCCGCCATCCGAAGTCAACCCTGCAACGATACGTAAGTGAGCGGGAGACGGGATTCGAACCCGCGACGTTCACCTTGGAAGGGTGATGCTCTACCCCTGAGCTACTCCCGCATGCAATTCCGCAGACCCAGAATGGAGAATCGGAATGTCTACTGTCTCTTCTCGCTCCAAACTCAAACGGGTGGGCCGGGGAGGATTCGAACCTCCGAAGGCAGAGCCGCCAGATTTACAGTCTGGTGCGTTTGACCAAACTTCGCTACCGACCCAAGAATGCTCAAAAGGGAATGTCCGAGAGGCCCCACGAGGCATGATCGCCCTCGAGTTAGGACCCAGCTTCCGATTCACATTCAAGACGCGACCGGCGGAAAAGTTGCCGGGGGTGGGGTCGAATTCCAAATGAAGAGAATTCCCCACCGCGCCGAAGGACAGATCCGTCCGCCACGCAGGTGAGCTGACGAGCGGACTCGAACCGCCAACCTGCGCATTACAAGTGCGCTGCTCTACCAGTTGAGCTACGTCAGCATGTCTCAAACAGACAAGACGAACACACGAAAGTGACGGCCAAATGTTCACGGATTGGGCCCAGGGTTCGTCTCCGGCTCGTCCCTCGTACGGCCCGACCGGCGCCAGTACCAGTACGCGGCGCCCCCCACGGCCAGCCCCCCAAGCAGGAGGAGGATGACGCGTCCGTAGGCGCGCAGGTACACCACTACCAATTCCCAGTTCTCCCCCACCGCGTAGCCGGCGTAGCTAATCAGTCCCGTCCACAGCAGTGCACTGACGGTGCACCACCAGGCCGTGCGCCAGGGCTCCATCTGCGCTATACCGGCGGTGAGTGAAATGACGGACCGGGCGCCACTCAGAAACCGGTTGGCCGCAATCACGCCGTAGCCGTACCGGTGAATCCAGCGCCGCGCCGTTTCGACCCCGTCTCGCGGCAGCCACCGGAACCGGCTGTTGGGAGCCAGCACCTCGCGCCCCACACGATAGCCCACGGCGTACACCGTCATAAATCCGGCGGCCCCGCCCAGCGTGGAGAGAAAAATCACGACCCCCAGATTCAGATTGCCGAGGCCGGCGAGATACCCCCCGAACACCACCACCATGTCGCCCGGGATCGGGGGCATCACATTCTCCCCGTACGCGATGACGATCAGCACGCAGTACGCCCACAGCGGCGAGAGGGCCTCCATCCACTCAAAAAAATTCGAGAACCACTCCAAAACCATGGGAATCCGAAGGTGATGGACGACGGACTGTTGGGACGGCTACGAACGAGGACGAAGGAGACACACGGCCCGAGCTGCGGCGCCCGCTTCTTCCCCAATCGGCCCCAGGCCCTCCCCCGTCGTCGCCTTCACGGAGACCCGGTCCAGGTCCACATCGAGCGCCGCCCCGATGTTCTGACGCATCTCGGCGATGTGGGGCTTCACCTTGGGCCGTTCCAGCACCATCGTCGTGTCCACGTTGGCCAGTCGGTATCCGTCCTCGTGCACGAGTTGCATCACCTGGCGCAGGAGATCGAGGCTGTCCGCCCCGGCCCACGCCGGGTCCGTATCCGGGAAGTGGGTCCCGATGTCTCCCAGCGCCGCCGCGCCGAGCAGTGCGTCCGCCACAGCGTGCAGGAGCACATCGGCGTCCGAGTGTCCCACCAGCCCCTTGTCGTGCGGAATGCGGACCCCGCCGAGGATCAGGTCGTGGCCGGGGGCCAGCCGATGAACATCATACCCGTAGCCAATCCGCATGAGAGCGTGTGGATGCGAGTGAAACGGGCGGGGCCTTAGCGTTCAGCGGAGACGGCCGTGCGGTCGGGGTCATTGGTCCAGGGCCCCCACAGCTGCTGCGCCAGCGACCAGTCGGACGTGGTCGTAATCTTAAAGTTGCGGCGGCTGCCGGGCACCACATGCACACGTCGTCCGGCCTGCTGCACGAGTTCGACATCGTCGGTGGCCGAGGCCTGGTCCGCGTCGGCCGCGGCGGCATGGGCATCTTCAATCCAGGACCGCCGGAAGCCCTGAGGCGTCTGCATCCGGTACAGGTGGTCTCTCGGTACGGTCTCTCCAAACACAGTCTCATCTTCCGCGGCCCGCAGCGTGTCGGCCACGGGGACGGCCAGGGCGGCCGCTCCGTGCTGTCGCACCGCCGCCACCACGCCCCGCACCTCCTGTGCCGTCACGAAGGGGCGCGCCGCATCGTGGACCAGCACCGCCTCGACCGGGGCCGGCACGGCCCGCAGGGCGTGACGAACGGAGGCCTGTCGCGTCTCCCCGCCACTGACCACCGCCGTCAGCTTGCTCAGCCCCTCGGCCTGGAGCCGATCGCTCACGCTGGTCACCACATTTTCGGGCACCGACACGATCAAATGCCCAACGTCGGGATGCTGTTCAAAGAGGAGCAGCACCTGCACCAGAAGCGGGCGGTCGCCCAGGGTGCGAAACTGCTTCCGCGTTCCCCCGAGGCGCCGCCCCTCGCCTGCGGCCGGGACCAACACGGCCACCTCGTTGGGGCTCTCCGTGTCAACTGAGTCGGACATGGCGTAGGAAAGACGTTGTGGGACAGGGGCGTCGGCTACTCAATGAGCATGGCGTCGCCGAAGGAGAAGAACCGATACTCCTCCTCCATGGCCTTCTCGTACACCTCGAACGTGAAGTCGTAGCCCATAAACGCCGCCGCCATCATCATAAACGTGCTCTCGGGGCGATGGAAATTCGTGAGCATCCGTTCCGTGATTTTGAAGTCGTACTCCGGGTACACGAACAGATCCGTCCAGCTGTGATCGGCCTTCAGCATCTCGTCGGCCGACAGGCTGGATTCGAGGGCGCGGATTACGGTGGTGCCCGCCGCCGTGACGGTGTTGTGCTCGGAGCGGAGGGCCCGGTTCACCGCATCGGCGGTGTCCTGCGGAATGATGAACTCCTCCGAGTCCATCCGGTGCTTCGTGAGGTCCTCGACGCCCACCTCTCGGAAGACGCCGCGCCCCACGTGCAGCGTGATCGGGACCACCTGCACGCCCTTCTCCTCCAGTCGCTCCACCAGGTCTTCCGTAAAGTGCAGGCCCGCGGGCGGGGCCGCCACCGATCCCCGGTGCTTGGCGAAGATGGTCTGGTAGCGTTCGTAGTCCGCCTCCTCGACGTCCCGTTCGATGTAGGGAGGCAGGGGCGTCTCGCCCAGCTCCCGGATTTTGGCGTACAGGGCGTCGTTCCGGTCGTCGAACGAGAAGCGGATGGTGCGGCCCCGCGAAGTGGTGTTGTCGATGACCTCGGCGGTCAAATCATCGTCGAACACGAGCTTGTTGCCGATCCGAATTTTCCGGGCCGGGTCCACCATTACGTCCCAGAGCCGACTCTCGGGGTTCAATTCCCGAAGCAGGAAAACCTCGATGTCCGCCCCGGTTTTCTTTTTCTGTCCGTAGAGCCGGGCCGGATACACCTTCGTGTCGTTCACCACCAGGACGTCCCCCTCCCGGAAGTAGTCGGGGAGGTTGGTAAACTGTTCGTGCTCCACCGCCTGCTTCTCCCGATTGACCAGCATCAGGCGACAGGAATCGCGGGGATCCGCGGGGTACTCGGCAACGAGTTCGTCGGGACACTCGTAGCTAAACTCCGATCGTTTCATGGACGGCAATGGTGGGCTGAAGCGGGTGATGAAGACGTGCGAGGAATCGGTGCGCGAACGGCACCGACCGGACAACAGCCGCTCTAAACCGCGGCACGAGACGAGATGATCCCGCCCTACCGGTTCTTCGTCAGACGGGGCGGGGGTTTTGGGACGTCCATTGCCGTTCCCAGGCGGCCGGGGCCGGCTGTGGGTCGACCGAGGGATGGACGACCGAGGCAAGCACCTCAATCGCTCGGTAGAGGCGGGGGCCGGGCCGGTTGAAGTAGGCGTTGCCGTCGAGCAGGGCCACGCGCCCCGCCTGCACGGCCGACAGTTCGTCCCACCCGTCGCGCTCGGTGAGGTAGTGCAGGTCGCGCTCCGTTTCCTCAATCGAAAAGCCGCACGGCATGATGGCTAGCACGTCGGGATCGGCGGCCCGAAGCTCTTCCCAGTCGACGCGGCGGGTGGGCTCGCCGGCAGTCCCCAGCAGGGCCCGTCCCCCGGCCATCTCGACCACGTCGGGCATCCAGTGGCCCGCCACCATGAGGGGCTCCACCCATTCGATGCAGGCCACAGACGGGAGGGACTGCGGGTTGGTGTCGCGGTCGACCCCGATCTGATTGCGAAGCGCCTGGAGCCCGGTTTCGAGGTTGCCAATGGTCTGCATGGCCTCGTTCAGCCGGTCCAGGCGCCGGCCCAGCCGCAGGGCCTCGTCGAGCACCTCCTTCAGGGTTTGAGGCTGCATGGACACAAGATCAACATCAGGCCCCGCCCAGTCGGCCAGCCGGGCCTCCAGGTCCGAGCGGCTGACCGCGCAGACCTCGCACTGGTCCTGGGTGACGATGAGGTCGGGCTCGAGCGATTGGACTCGCTCGAGGTCTACCTGGTAGAGGCTGAGGCCGTCCTGCAGGTGAGACTGGACGGCATCGTCGATGGCCGCCGAGTCGCCTTCAGCATCGTAGGTCGCCTCCGTCACCACGGGGACCTCCTGGACCTCGGGGGGGTAGTCGCACTCGTGCGACCGGCCGACCAGCTCCGCCCCCCCACCAAACTCACAGATCCACTCGGTGGCGGCCGGCAGCAGGGAGACGATGCGCATAGCGGGGGCACGGGACGGGTTCGGAGATCATTCGTCACCCACAAATACGCCCACGGATCGCCTCCGTTCGCACGGCGCCCGTGCCGTCACACCATAGGCGGCCGGCGAGTGTGGAAGTCGGTCTCCTGCTGGTACGCGTGGGCCAGCTGCAGGGCCGCGGCGTCGCGGTAGAGGGCCCCCACGAAGGTGATGCTGCCAGGCTGCCGACGCGCCTCGGGCCCGTCATCGACCGGCCGAAATGCGTTCGGCAGACACACCGCCGGGTGGCCAGTGAGGTTGGTGATGCCGAGGGTGCCGCCCTGGAAGCTGGGGCTTACGAGCACATCGAGACCGGCCATCGTCTCGTGCATGGCCTCCATGAGATCGACGCGGAGCCGCGACATCTGCAGGTGCTCGACCGCCGGGACAAAGCGGGCCGTCCGAAACACGTTGGGCCACGTGTTTTCGCCCTGGCGCACCAGCTCGTCGATGCCGTCGGACCGGGTCAGTTCGTCGAACGCGGTGGCTGCTTCCACGTCGAGCGTGTTGAGCATCGCGCCTACCGGCAGGTCGGTAGGCATCTCCACCGCCTGCAGGTCGACGCCCATGGAGCGGAGCACCTCCAGCGTCTGCTGGTCGGCCTGCTGGTTGTCGTAGTCCTCTTCGAACGCCGCCTCCACGTAGCCCACGCGGAGGGTAGTGGGGTCGGTAGAGGCCTCGAACGGAAACGGGGCGTCGACGGTGGACGGGTCGCGGGGGTCGGCCCCGCGGACGGCATCGTAGACGAGCGCGCTGCCGGCCGCCGAGCGGGTGATGGGGCCGAGCTTGTCCATTGTCCAGGAGAGGGCCATGGCGCCGTGTCGACTCACCGTCCCGAAGGTGGGGCGGTGGCCGGTCACGCCGCAGCGGGTGGAGGGCGACACGATGGAGCCCAGCGTCTCGGAGCCGATCGCAAACGGCACGCACCCGGCCGAGACGGCCGCGGCCGGCCCGGCGGACGAGCCGCTGGAACCCTGGTCGAGGTTCCAGGGGTTCTTGGTGGTGGCGTCGAACCACACGTCGCCCCACGCCAGCGCCCCCAGCGAGAGCTTCGCCACGAGGACCGCGCCGGCCGCGTCCAGGGCCTCCACCGCGGCGGCGGTCTCATCAATCACCTGCTCCTGGTAGGGCGTCGCGCCCCAGGTGGTGCGGGTGCCCTCGACGGCCAACAGGTCCTTTGCGCCGTAGGGCACCCCGTGGAGCGGCCCGCGCCAGTTGCCCTTCTGAATCTCGCGGTCGGCCTGCTCGGCGGCCGCCAGGGCCCGCTCCTCGGTGTAGCTGATGACCGCGTTCAGGTCGGGATCGTGCGTCCGGAGCCGCTCCAGCACCCGCTCGGTTAGCTCCGTGCTCGTCACCTTCTGCGTGCGGACGAGGTGCGCCAGCTCGGGGACGGACGCAAAGGCCAGATCCTCGGCGCTGTCCGGGCGGTCGAGCGTAGGGAGCGACATCTCCACGCCGTCCGGCCCGTCGCGTCCCTCCGGAATTTCGGCCCCGCCGCGCCGCGGGTCAAAGGTCACCGCCGGCGCCCGGCTGTTCGGGATCTCCGCGTCTCGGACCGCACTGTAGTCCTCGAGGAGATCGTTCAGGTTCTCAACGATCAATTCGCGTTCCTCTTCGGTGAAGGAGAGGTCGGCGATAGCCTCCGCCGCCTCGATGTGGTCGACGGTGACGTTGGCCTCCTCATCCTCCGCCATTTGCGCGTACAGGACGCCGGGGAAGAGGCCGGAAAGGCCTACCCCGGAGCAGGCTTCCAGGAATTGTCGACGGTCAACAGGCATGGAATCGTCGATTTATTATAACGTGGGGAAAGCGAACGACGGGGTCGCGGGTTAGTCGAGCAGGGCCGAGGGGAACACCACCGGGCTCTCGTGCCCCTCCTCATCCACCGCGGCCACCCCGAAGAACCAGTTGTCGATCACGACATTTTTGAGCGTGTGCTGGGTGGTGCCGGCCGGCACAAACGTGCTATGCTGCCAGCGCGGGGCCGCCGTGCGGCGCCAGTACACCTTGTATCCGGCAAGGTCCTTGTGGTCGACGGGCGTCCAGGAAAGGGTGGTGGACGGAGCGACCGCGCCCCCAATCTTTACGCTGTCGGGGCGGGGCGGCCCGGCGGCAATGGAGGCCATCGTCGCGACGTTCACCCCCGTCAGCTTCTCGGCGTAGCCGAAGTTCACCTTGTCAATCGTATCGCCGTATTCGACCCCGTCCTCCGTGCGGAGATCCTGGTGCTGGCGGTTGTAGTTCTCGTGGGTCTCCATGATGCGGACGCCCGGGAAGCCGCGGTCGACGAACGGCATCTGGTCGCCCCCGCGCCCAAAGCGGTCGAGGCGGTAGATGAGGATGGGGTCGAGGTGCCGCACGTAGGTCTCCGCCTGCGTGGCGACGTAGCGGGCCAGCTGGCGCGACGGGCCGTCGTTCTCTCCCCCATAGTAGCGCGTGGACCAGGTGTCTTCGTGGAGGTCCGGCGGGCGGCGCTGGGAGAAGACGCGGAACGTCGTGTTTTCGATTGCTCCGCTGATGCCCTCGATGTTGCCGATCATGTCGTTGTTGAGCACCCCGGCCATCGTCCAGTCGTTCTCCAGAGCCGTCTCCGCGGCGTGCGTGCTCCCGAAGAGGCCCTGCTCTTCTCCGGTGTAGCCAACGTAGACGATGCTGCTCTCGAACTCGTGTTGCGACAGCACCCGGGCGGCCTCTACCGCGCCGGCCACCCCCGAGGCGTCGTCGTTGGCCCCCGGCGCCCGACTGGTGCTGTCCATGATGCCGGACACGCGGGAGTCCAGGTGCCCGCCCATGAGCACGTAGCGATCCGGATGCTCGGTGCCGCGCTGGATGGCGACGACGTTGTATACGGGCGTGGCGCTCGGAATGCGATCCGTCTCGCCCGCCTCGACGACCGTCTTCTGATACTTGACCTCCAGGCACCCTCCACAGGCCTCGGAGATGCGCTCAAACTCGGCCTTCAGCCAGCGACGCGCCGCGCCCACGCCCCGCTCGTCGGACGTGGTGTCGGAGAGGGTGTGGCGCGTGTGAACGTCCACCATCGCCTGCACGTCGGCCTCGATGCGATCGGCGTCCACCGCCTCCACCATCGACTGAATGGCGGGGTCATAAGCGGGCGGCGGCCCCTCGGGGGACTGGGCCGTCGCTGGCCCGGGCGCTAGGAGGAGACACGCAAGGAGGACAACAGAAAAACGAAGCATGGGGCGGTGCAGGTGGGGCGTGAGGGGGGCGACACCTACACTGTAACAGTTGGCGCCCCCAACCTCCACCGTCGGGCCCACCCATCGCGTCAGGCGTCCTCCTCCGAGGGAGACGACGCCCGAGGCGGAACGGCCCGCCGCTCCTTCACGGCCTCCGTGATGCGCTTCTCCACCTCCTCGTCGAGCCGTTCGTCGAGCTCTTTGCCCACCCGGTCCTTGATCTCTTGCGCCAGCTCCTCCACCATCTGCCGCTCGACCTCCTGCTCCACCTCCGAGGTCACCTCGCTCGGCACCTGCTCTTCCAGCTCCTGGGCCACTTGCGTTTCGGCCCGGCTGGCGACCTCCTCGGCAACGGCCGCCTCCGCCTCCTCCGCCACGGCGACTTCCGCCTCCGTCGCCACCGCCTCTTCGGCCTCCGCGGCCACCTCTTCGTGCAGGATGCGCTCGTAAATGCTCATGTTCTCCCACACGCGCAGGATGTACCCGAGCACCAGCCCGCCCTGGAAGGCCACGACGAGCGGGTTCATCCCGGCAATCAGCAAATAGCCGAACCCCAGGGCAAAGCCGGCACCGTAGATGATGTCGATATAAAACTGCGTTTGCCGGCCACTCAGTTGCATGGTGCTCGTGCTCGTTCCTCAGGGTTGTGAGAGTGCGCAGCGTCCCCTCGCCCAGGGCTACCCCAGATGGAGGGTGAGAAAGACGAGGTACGACCCGACGGTCGCCAGGAGCGGGACCACATTTTGCATGAACAGGACGCGCACCGTCGTCCCCGGATCAAACAGATCGGTCCGCACGGGCGCCTCCGTCGTCTCGGGGTCGGCCTGCGAGGACGCCGGCACGTTGTCCGGCGCCCCCACGGTCGGCGCCCCCTCATCGCCCGCCAGGGCCCCGACCGACACCCGCGGCGAGACGTCCCCCCGCACGGCCTCGGCGACCGACACCGCCTCCGTGGACCGGCCCCAGCCCAGCCCCACGATGCAGACCGTCGCGATGACCACGAAGCTCGCCGGGATGCCGAGGGCCGACAGGAGGATGACGATTGTTGAGCTCAGGAGGGCCACAATGATGGCCGCGGTGAGGGGCAGGTCGGTAATGTCGTTCCCCAGCGTCTCCATCGTGCGGCGGGCAATGGTGAGCGCCCCCACCGCCACCGCCGCCGAGCCGATGACGATGGCGAGGTTCATCTCCAGGGCCCCGCTCCCCACCAGCGGGGCGATGGCATTGGCGATGTTGCTGGTCCCCGAGCTGAAGGCCATGAGGCAGCCGATGCCGACGAGCACGACCGTGCCCACGGCCTCGCGCGGCGTGGTGTTCGGGCCCAGGGCCGGCCCCCGCCGCGACCAGACAAAGAGCGGCCCCTCGCTCTGCTCAATGGCGATGAGGCGGTCGAGCGTCGTGTAGGCGTAGCGGCCAATCATGACCGCCAGCCAAAACCCGATGATGGGCGAAAGAATCCACCAGGCCAGGATTTCCCCGACGACGGCCAGGTTGAGGGTGTCGGTCGCCAGCCCCAGCCCAATGATGGCCCCGACCGCGGTCATGGACGTGGAGGCCGGCGCCCCGGACAGGTTGCCGATCAGCAGGGCCCCGCCGATCAGGAAGAGCACGAGGATGCTGGCCTGAAGCGTGAAGACGGCCGGGTCATGCACGAGCTCCTCGCCGAGGGTGTCGACCACCCGACGGCCCAGGGTGAAGGCGCCCAGGAAGAACCCGCCCGCCATGAGTACGCCCGCCACCGGCTTGGAGAGCACGTTTGCCCCGACAGCGGGGCCGAAGGCCGGCCCGGTGGTCGCCCCTCCGATGTTGTACGCCACAAAGCAAGCAATGAGGACGCCAACAAGAAGCAGTGGGTCGGCCATAACTGCGTGCTCGTACTCCGACGTCTACTGTGTCGTTATTCGGGAAAACGACGATTTCCGGACCGCCTCTTTTCGTCCCCCGGTCGGGGGGTTAGCTCGACTCCGCCTCCGCCGTGTGCTGCTTCGTGGACGCGAACGTGAGTCGCGGCCACTCGTCCATCGTTCGCTCCAGGCGATAGTCGCTCACCGCCATGTAGGCCAGGTCGCCGTCCGCATCGCGGAAGAGGTTGTCCATGCTCTCGGCCTCAAAGTCCTCCAGATCCTGGGCGGGCCCACTGACCCACCGACAGCAGGCGTAGGGCGCGCCGGTGAGATGGGCATCCACGTTGTACTCGTCTTCCAGTCGGTCGAGCGTCACATCGAACTGGAGCTCGCCCACCGCCCCGAGGATGAAGTCGTTGCCGCGCAGGGGCCGGAACGCCTGAATCGCGCCCTCCTCGCTCAGCTGCTGAAGCCCCTTCTTCAGGTGTTTTGCGCGGAAGGGATCGTCGAGGCGCACCTTGCGGAAGTGCTCCGGCGCAAAGCTCGGGACCCCCGTAAAGTGGAGCGGTTCCTTCTCGGAAAAACTGTCCCCGATCTTGATGCGTCCATGGCTCATGATGCCGATGATATCGCCGGGATAGGCCGTGTCGACGCCCTCCCGGTCCTGCGCCATGAACGTGGTGGCGTTGTTGAGGCGGAGGGTCTGCCCGGTGCGGTGGTGGATGACTTCCATGCCCTTCTCGAACCGGCCCGAGCACACCCGCACGAACGCCATGCGGTCGTGGTGCTTCGGGTCCATGTTCGCCTGAATCTTGAAGGCCACACCGGTGAACGCCTCCTCGTACGGCGAGACGGTGCGCGTGACCGTGGGGCGCGGCTGGGGCGGGGGCGCGATCTCGACGAACGTGTCGAGCATGTCGCCCACCCCAAAGTTGCTCAGTGCCGACCCAAAGAAGACGGGGGTCTGCTGGCCGTCGCGGTAGGCGTCGAGGTCCAGTTCGTTGCCCGCCTCCCGGACGAGCTCCACGTCGAACCGCAGGTCGTCGGCCTGCCCCCGAAGCACCTCGTCGAGCTGGGGGTCGTCGAGGTCGTCAATTGGAAGGCGCTCGTGCTCCCCCTCCATGTCGGCGTGCGAGAAGAGATGCAGCTCGTCCCGGTAGAGGTTGTACGTTCCCCGAAACCGGTCGCCCATCCCAATGGGCCAGGAGAGCGGCACGGTCTCCAGGTCGAGCTCTTCCTCAATGTTGTCCAGAAGTTCGAGCGGCGGGAGGCCGTGCCGGTCCATCTTATTGATGAAGGTGATGACCGGCATGTCCCGCATCCGGCACACCTCCATCAGCTTCTTCGTCTGCTGCTCCACGCCCGCAGCGTTGTCGAGCACCATGATGACGCTGTCGGCGGCCGTGAGCACCCGATACGTGTCCTCGGAAAAGTCGCGGTGGCCCGGGGTGTCGAGGAGATTGAGCTCGTACCCTTGGTAGGGAAACTGCATCACCGACGAGGTGACACTGATCCCCCGCTCCTTCTCCATCGTCATCCAGTCGCTCATCGCAAAGCGGTCGGCCTTGCGGGCCTTAATCTCTCCGGCTTCGTGGATGGCCCCGCCCTTCAGCAGAAGCTTTTCGGTGAGCGTGGTTTTCCCCGCATCCGGGTGGCTAATGATGGCGAAGGTCCGGCGCCTGTCGATCTCGCGCTTCAGTTGCTTGTCGACGGTGCCGTTGCTGGACGGCGAGTCGGCGACGGGCTCGGCCGGGGCGTCGGTCGTGCTCACGGGTGGAGGCGGGGACTGCGAGAAAGGGAATGGACTTTGATAATACCATCCCTAGTACGCAGTTCGCAGCCGACAGTTTTGCGAACGCGACTGTGCACGCAGGGACTCCATGCATCCTTAACGGCGCGGCCCCGAGGGCGCTTCCTTGCGCGCACGGCGCAGCGAAAGGCCCCGCAGGCCCACCTCCCCGATCCTCCGCCCGCCCCCAAACGGAATCCAAAAGAGCCCGGCCGAGTCGCCGACGCGGATCGAGTCGGCCGGCACGGTGCCCGCCGCCTCCGCCGACGTGCTGTCGTCCGGCCCCCGAAAGAGAATCGTGAACGCGTATCGGATCGGATGGGGGTTCCGATTCCGGAGGCGGAGCACGATGCCGTTGTTCTGCGTGTCCGCCCGGTCGTAAAAAATGTACGAGACGGTCACGCCCTCCTGCGACACGATGTCCGTCCACGCCCCCTCCTGCCAGCCGCGACTCGTATCGGGGGGCGCGGCAGGGTCCTGGGCCCCACACGGGAGCACGACCCATAACAAGACGAAGAGCAGTCTGAGGCTGCGCATGCGCCGAAGCAAAGCACTCGGGGGGATGCCGAGACCTGTACGGGGGGCGGAGCCGCAGGTGCCCCCAGGCCTCACACCAGGAGGACGGCCACGGCGGTCGCCCCCACGATAAGGACCACGCCGGGCAGCACCGCTCGGCGCAGCTCGCGTTGCCCCGCCATCAGGAGGATGCCGCCCTTCAACACCGTGTTGGCCGCGGCGGCAATCACGATGGCGCGGGCCGCCGTCGTGGAGGTGAGCTCCCCCGACGCATTCAGGCGCGCCATCGACAGGGTGATGGCATCCACATCGGCCAGCCCGGCCACGAGGCTGGACGCGTACACGCCCGCCTCCCCGAAGTACTGCTGCGCCCCGTTCGACAGGACGAGGATTACGGCGTACAGAAGCCCAAACGTGAGGGCCGGCACGAGGCGAAAGGGGTTTTGCACCATCTCCGGTTCCTCGTCCTCGCCGATAGACGGCGCGGAATAGAGGTACGCACAATACCCCAGGCTTACGAGGCTAATGCCCAGCACCGGAATCCAGACGGTCTCCAGGAGGGGCGGATGAACGACCCCTACTTCCACGATGACCCGCACGTACATGATCGTCCAGGCCAGCAGGGCCGCCATCGCAAACGGACGGTCGAGCCCCTCCGTGTCCCGGCTGCGCTCCGCAATGCTGAGCGTGACGGCCGTGCTGGAGGCAAGCCCGCCGAGCACCCCGGTCAGCCCCACGCCGCGACGCGGCCCCACGGCCTTGATGAGCACGTATCCCAGAAAGCTGATGCCGGAGATGAGCACCACCATCAACCACACATTGTACGGGACCAGCACGTCCAGCGGCGGCGGCCCATACCCCTGCTGAGGCAGGAGCGGAAGCACGATGACCGTGATGATGGCAAACTTCAGCGTGGCGTAGATGTCTTCCTGGTCGATGCGGCGGGCCAGGGTGTGCGTCTGCACCTTCAAGGACAGCAGCCCCGCCGTCCCAATGCCGACCGCAGCGGCGAGGCGCAGATAGCCCCAGAAACAAAGCGCCCCCGTGAAGAACGCCACGAGGACCGCCATTTCCGTCGTGAGGCCCATGTCTCGCTCCCGGGCCTGGTGAAAATGCCCCACCGCGAGGAGCACCGCGACGGAAAGGACGGCCGCCGCCAGCGGCCAGCCACTGCCCAGCTCGGTACTTCCGAGAGCGGCCGCCGCGCCCAGCAGCGCAATAATCGGAAAGGTGCGGGCCCCGGCCAGGAGCTCCCCCTCTCCCCGCCCGGCATCCCGCCGATACGCATACTCGCGCTGGAGGCCAATGAAAAACCCCAGCACGACGGCGACCCCGAACCGGTACAACAATTGAATGCCCTCAACCTCCATCGTGGCACCATCGACTCAGTAAAAATCCAGCGCATGACGGTCGGGCCCCTCCGTAAGTTCGACTGGGATCGCCCCCAACGCCCTGAACGGGGCCGCCCCTGTGCCGCCCCCGACGCGGCACGGTTGCCCCCGGAGGACCATCGCCGAACCGCCTCATCGGCCGTGGATACAAGAAATGCATCCGCGGCCAACGGGCCCTGCCCCACCCCCAGGTGGGCGACACGCTGTTCTGCGTATCCCTCGGCCGCGAGCTCGCATCGGCTGTCCGAAACCGTCAGCCGACCGGAGGTTCCCGCCCCCCGCCTTTCTGTTGTCCCCGTGCCCCTTCGCTCTCCCGCTCGCCTCCGTGCCTTTTACGAGGCCGTGGCCCCAGTGTATGGCCGCCTCACCCGCCCCCTCTCCGCGCGTGCCCGCCGCCGGGGGAGGCAGTGGCTGGCCGTGCGCGATGGGGAACGGATCGTAGAAGTGGGGCCCGGCCCCGGCCGCACCTTCCACGCCCTGCTCCGGGAGAACCCGACGGGCTGGACGGAGGCCCTGGAGCCGGCGGCGGCGATGCGGGCCCGCACCCGGCGACGGGCGGCGCGTGCCGCCCACCGGCGCTACCAAATCCGTGACGGCCGAGCCACCGCCCTCCCCTGGCCCCCGGGGTGCGTGGACGCCCTCTTTTCTGCGTACGTTTACGACCTGCTTCCCGCTGCCCGCTTGCCCCACGCCCTGGCTGACGTGCGCCGCGTCCTGCGCCCAACGGGCCGCGCCGTCTTCGTCGCAATGGCCCCGCCCTCCACCTTGGCGGGCCACGTCTGGGGCGCCGCCGCCCGGTGGCTTCCGCCCCTCCTGGGCGGCAGCCGTCCGCTCCCCCTGGCAGACGCCCTCCACGCCGCCGGACTCTCCACCACACGCACCACCACGGTCTCCCAAGCCGGATTCCCCTCGCAAATCATAGCGGCCCGCCCCCATACTTCAAACTGATTTTCAAACCGCACCGTTGACGACAATGGGCCCATGCCGTACACTATCTAGTGTTATGATTTTGAAGGCGAACTCCACTTTTTGGACGTGGCGCTGGTGGCCCCTCTCTCGGGTCACGAGCCCCTTCCGTGTGTGGTAACGTTTGCCCCAAACGTTCGGATGGCTCTGGACCCGCTGCCCCGCTGACGGCAGCGGGTTTTTTGTTTGCTCCCACCCTCTCTTCATCCCATGACCTTCGAAGACTTTCGCGAACATGTCGACACGGCCCGCCAGCAGGGCGACGACACGCTTGTCGTGCCGGTCTCTGCTCGCCGCAGCGCCGACCTCTTGACTCCCGTCTCGGCCTTCCTCTCCCTTCGCCAGGAGGCGGAGCACGGCTTCCTCTTCGAAAGCGTGGAGGGCGGCGAAAAGCTGGCCCGGTACTCGTTCCTGGGGCGCGACCCCTACCGCATCGTCCGCGCCTCCGATTTTGGCGCCACGGTGACGGTGCAGGAGCGCCGGACGCCCGCCCCCGAAGCGTCGATGGGGGCGCCGGAGGGGACAATCTTTGACGTGCTGGAGGCGTATCTGGACCGGTACAGCGAGGTGACGATCCCCGAACTCCCCCGCCTCCGCGGCGGCGCCGTGGGATACATGGGGTACGACACCGTCCGCCTCGTGGAGGCGCTCCCCGACGCTCCGCCCGACGCCCTCGACGTGCCAGACGCTGTGTGGGGCTTCTACGACACCGTCGCTGCGTTCGACCACGTGAAGCACCAGCTGGTGCTGGTCGCCAACGCGTTTATCGGCCCGGAAACCGACCTGCGGGCCGCCTACGACCGGGCCCAGTCGCGCCTGTCGACCCTCGAGACGGACCTCACCCAATCCGCCCCTCCTCCCGAACAGGTCCGGTGGACCGACGACGAGCTGCGGTCCAACTTCGACCGGGACACGTTCGAGTCGGCCGTCCGCACCGCCAAGGCGCACGTGGAGCGGGGCGACATCTTTCAGGTCGTGCTCTCGCAGCGGTTCGAGACCACCTTCGAGGGCGACCGCTTCAACCTGTACCGCGCCCTCCGGCAGGTCAACCCCTCGCCCTACCTCTTCTACCTCGACCTGGACGACCTGGCCCTCGTGGGATCCTCCCCCGAGGTGCTCGTGCGGTCGGAGGGGGGACAGGCCGAAGTGCTCCCCATCGCCGGGACCCGCCCGCGGGGCGACGACGCCTCCGAGGACGACGCCCTGGCCGAGGAGCTGCTCCACGACCCGAAGGAGCGGGCCGAACATCTGATGCTGGTGGATCTCGGCCGCAACGACCTGGGGCGGGTCTGCGAATACGACAGCATCGAGGTGGACCGGTACGCAACGATCGAGCGCTTCTCGCACGTGATGCACATCGTGTCCTCCGTCACCGGCACGGTTGCGACGGACCAGGGCCCGATGGACGTGCTCGCCGCCTGCTTCCCCGCCGGCACCGTGAGCGGCGCCCCAAAGGTGCGGGCCATGGAGATCATCGACCAGCTAGAGCCCTCGCGCCGCGGGGTGTACGCCGGGGCCGTCGGCTACGTTGACTTTTCGGGCACGCTCGATACCTGCATCGCCATCCGCACCATGGTCGTCACCGACCAGACCGCCTACGTACAGGCCGGGGCCGGCATCGTGGCCGACAGCGACCCGGCCCGCGAGTACGACGAAACCTGGAACAAGGCCGCCGCCCTCCGCCAGGCCATGCGCGTGGCCGCCGACGGGCTGTTGTAACGACCTTATTGCCGCCTGCCCCCCAAACTTCCCCCCGGGCCGGCGGTACCATTGGCGCAGCACTTTCCACAACCCTCTTTCGCCATGCCGAATCCTGTCAAAGAACTGCTGCTCGGTCGGGGCTGGGCCGGCAAGACGATCAGCCGATCCGAAACGGTTGAGCATTTAAACCCGCTCCTCCGACAACACATCGAACTCAATTATCACTATCGGGCCGCTTTCCGTGAGCACAGTGAGCCGGCGGTGGTGGAGGCCCTGCAACGCGTGCAAAAAACCGCCCGGGCCGACGTCGGCAAGCTCAGCGAGACGATCCATAGCTGCGGGGGCACGCCGTACAACGGCACCGACCTGAAATCTGAGGACTTCGCGCTGGAGGGCGACGACACGGACATACTCCAAACCCTGCAGTCAGTGGAACAGGAGTTTCAGGAGGCCCTGGTCCACGAGCGCAAGAACGTAGAGCACCAGATGCGCACCCGCGGCATCCTCGAAGCCCTCACCAGCAACAGCAAGGAGCGGCTGACGCTCCTGGAAGACCTCATTGAGCGCGCGGACGGCGCCACGGCATAACCCACGGTTTTCCTTCTTCCGATCCTCCGACGAGCGAACATGGACCCCGACGCTCCCTCCCCGGCGACCGACACGGCCCCGGTGGTGGTCTCCGGCATCCAGCCGTCCGGCCGCCTGCACCTGGGCAACTATTTCGGCGCCCTGCGTCAACACCTGGACCTCCACACCCAACACGAGGCGTTCTACTTCATCGTGAACTACCACGCGATGACGTCGGTGCAGAACGCCGAGCAACTGCGACAGCACACGTTCGACGTGGCGCTCGACTACCTCGCCCTCGGCTTCGACCCCGACGAGGCCGCCCTCTTCGTGCAGAGCGACGTGCCGGCGGTCACCGAGCTCACCTGGATCTTCTTTAACCTCCTCCCCACCAGCCGGCTGGAGAAAGGCGTGGCGTACAAGGAAAAGGTGAACGCCGGGCTCACCCCCAACGCCGGCCTGTTCAACTACCCCGTGCTGCAGGCCGCCGACATCCTGGCGTACGGCGGCACGCACGTCCCTGTGGGCGCCGACCAGAAGCAGAACCTGGAGATCGCCCGTGACCTGGCGCGGTCGTTCAACCAGACCTACTGCTCGGCGGAGGACCCGCTCTTCCCGGTCCCCGAGCCGCACATCCTCGACGACGTGGCCGTGGTGCCCGGCATCGACGGGCAAAAGATGTCGAAGAGCTACGGCAACACCATCGGCATTTTCGACGAGGGCGAAGCGCTCAAGGAGAAGGTGATGAGCATCGTCACCGACTCGAAGCCGCTCGACGCGCCGAAGGACCCGGAGTCCTGCAATGTGTTCGCCCTCATCAAGCTGTTTGCCGATGAGGAGAAGACGCAGCAGATCGCGCACCAGTATCGGGAGGGCGGATACGGCTACGGTCACGCCAAGCAGGAGCTTCTGGGGCTCATTGGGGACTACTTTGCGGAGGCACGGGCGCGGCGCAAGGAGCTGGAACAGCGCCCCGACTACGTCCGCGATGTGCTCCGCGACGGGGCCCAACAGGCCCAAAAGAAAGTCGAGCCGATTATGGAGCGGGTTCGGGAGTTGACAGGCCTGGTTCGCACTCGCTGACCTTTTTTCGTTGCTCCGTGCGGGAGTGTGGGAGGGATAGGGGCGTCGTTTCGCACCAAATCACTCGTTCGAATGGTTGAGTCTTTCCGACACTTACGGGTCTACAAGGGCGCGTTTCGAGCAGCGAGGCCCCTTTTTCACTGCTCGAACTCGTGGCCCCGAGAGGAGGCGCATGCCCGGACCGATCAGATTCGCCGATCGTCCCGGTCGGTGCTTGCAAGTGTCGCAGAGGCTTGGCGAAAACGTCGATCCCTGACGCACTGCGTCCGCACATTGGGCGACGCCGACGCGGAGGCCGCCGAAGCCAGGGCCTGGCTCGACGCAGCTCTCGATCACACGGACCTTGCCCCATCCCCCTCCGACGACCTCGATGCAACGTACGATCAAGCTTCGGAACGCCTGGTCAAATGATGACCAACGCTGAGCAGTGGTGCGGTCCCATCAACAGAGTGGAAGACGGCGCCCTTCCGTACGACCTGGGCAACGACCACTTCCCAACGTCCCCCCTCCCAGACCCTCACAGGCAGAAATGATTTTGGTTATCGACAATTATGACTCCTTCACCTACAACCTCGTCCACCTCGTCGGGCGGCATACCGACGACCTGGAGGTGATCCGCAACGACGACCGGACGGTGGAGGAGGTCGCCGCACTGGACCCGGACGGCATCCTGATCTCGCCGGGGCCGGGGCGGCCCGCAGAGGCTGGCCTAACGGAACCCGTGATCCGCTCCCTGGGGGACCGCATCCCCATCCTGGGCGTCTGCCTCGGGCACCAGGCCATTGGGGAGGTCTTTGGCGGGCAGGTGGTGCAGGCCGCCGAACTGATGCACGGCAAAACAAGCCCCGTGCAGCACGATGGGCAGGGCGTGTTCGCCGGACTCGATCCCACGTTCGACGCCACCCGCTACCACTCCCTCGTCATCGACCGCGACACGTTCCCCCACGACGACCTGGAAATCACCGCCGAGGCCGAGGACGGCACCATCATGGGCCTTCAACACCGGTCGATGCCGCTCCACGGCATCCAGTTTCACCCCGAGAGCGTTATGACCCGGGCCGGCCCCCACATCGTCAAAAACTGGCTCGACCGGGTCTGGGCCGATGCATCGCGGCCCGCCGCCGCGTAACTGATAATCATCACCTTCCTGTCTCGCAACCGACCGCCCCCACCTGTGAAGGAGTTTCTTGAGATCATTGCCGACGGCGACCCGCTCACGCGCTCCCAGGCCGCCGAGGCCATGGAGGAAATGATGAGCGGCAACGCCAACGACGAACACATGGCCGCCTTCCTCATGGGCCTCCGCGCCCGCGAGGAGACCCTGGACGAACTCGTCGGCTTCACCAGGACCATGCGCGAGTTCGCCATCGACGTCGAGTGCGACGACCCCCACGCCATCGACCTGTGCGGCACCGGCGGCGACGGGGCGAGCACGTTCAACATCTCCACCACCGCCTCCCTCGTGGCCGCCGGCGCCGGGGTGACGGTGGCCAAGCACGGCAACCGGTCCGTCTCCTCAAAATCCGGCTCGGCGGACGTCCTCGAAGCCCTCGGCGTCGACATCGAGCTGGGCAAGGCGGGCGTGGAGCGCTGCCTGAACGAAGCGGGCATCGCCTTCCTCTTTGCGCCCCACTTTCACCACGCGATGAAGCACGTGATGCCGGTTCGCAAGTCCCTCGGCGTGCGGACCTTCTTCAACATCCTGGGTCCCCTCTGCAACCCCGCCGGCGTGACCCGGCAGATCGTGGGCGCCTTCAACACCCAGACCGCACAGACCATGGTCCGCATCCTGGGCCAGCTCGACGCCGACCACGTGATCACCGTGCACTCGAAGGACGGCATGGACGAGCTCAGCGTGGGCGCCGCCTCGACGCTCTTTGAGTACGACGCCGCCGACGAGAACCCGGTGGCGCGGAGTCGGGAGGTGGGGCCCGAGGAGCACGACATTGAGCGAGCAGGCGCCTCGGCCCTCACCGGCGGCACGGCCGTCGAGAACGCAAATATCCTGCGCGACATTCTTTCGGGGGCCGACCAGGGGCCGCGGCGCGACGTGGTGGTGCTGAACGCGGCCTACGCCCTCCACGTGAGTGACCGGTACGACGACATCGACGCCTGCCTCAACGCCGCGGAGGAAAGCATCGACTCCGGGGCCGCCCTCGACACGCTCGAGACGCTGGCGGAGGTGTCGCAGCGCGCCGAAAACGACACGCCCTCCTAACCCAGTGGCCGATCGGCGTCGCCCTCGCCTTTTCGTTTTCCCCTTCTCTCGACTGAGTGTAGCCGTGAGCAACATCCTCGACGACATCATTGCGGACACGCGGGACTTGATCGCGCGGCGGAAGCGCAACACTCCGATCGCCGAACTGGAGGATCGCCCCCTCTACAACGACCACGACCCACTCTCGCTCGTGGAGGCGCTGCAGCAGCGCGGCATGTCGTTTATCGCCGAGGTAAAAAAGGCGTCCCCCTCGAAGGGCCTCATCCGGGACTCCTTCCACCCGGCCCAGATCGCGCAGTCGTACGCCGCGAACGAGGCCGCGGCCATCAGCGTCCTCACCGAGCCCACCCGGTTCGACGGATCGCTGGAGTCGCTGTCCTGGATTCGGGCGCACGTGGAAGACGTGCCGCTGCTACGCAAGGACTTCATCGTCGACCCGTACCAGGTGGTGGAGGCGAAGGCCTTCGGGGCCGACGCCATCCTCCTGATCGCCACGGCCCTGGACGCCAACCAGCTGGCCGACCTCCACGCTCAGGCCACCGCCCTCGGCCTCTCCTGCCTCGTTGAGGTGTACAGCGAGGAGGACCTCGAAAAAATCAACTGGGAGCAGGTGAGCGTCCTGGGGGTCAACAACCGAAACCTCAAGACCTTCGAGGTCGACATCGAGAACTCCCTCCGCATCTTCGAGCAGGTGCCGCGGAGCGTGGGCCGCGTGGCGGAGAGCGGCCTGAGCGATCCCGAAACGCTCGTCCGCCTGCGCCAGGCCGGGGTCAACGGCGTGCTCATCGGCGAATACTTCATGCGGGCCGACGACCCCGGACCGGCCCTCGCCGACCTTCGCGACCAAGCCAAACAGATTGCTGTTCAGCAAGCGACGTAACCGATGGATCTCAAGCTAAAAGTCTGCGGCATTACCGAACTGGAGGACGCCCGCTACCTGGCCGGCGCCGGGGCAAACTATCTCGGGTTTATTCAGCACGAGGACAGCCCCCGCTACGCCCCGCCGGCCCTCGCCAGCGACATCATCGAGTGGGTGCACGGCCCCACGCCCGTGGGCGTCTTCGTCAACGACGGCGCCGACACGATCAATGCGGCCGTGGAGGCGGCGGGCTTCGAGATGGCCCAGCTTCACGGTCAGGAGCCGCCCTACGTCGCGGAGACCGTCGACTGTCCCGTCATCAAGGCCATCCACGTGCGCAACGATGCCGCCCCGGAGCAGCTGCGCACCCTCTTCGAACGGTACGAGGAGGTGGTCGATTACTTCCTGCTCGACACGCACAACTCCAGCGTGTGGGGGGGCAGCGGCGAGTCCTTCAACTGGCGGCTGGCGCGCGAATTTTCCGACGAGTACCCACTGTTTCTGGCCGGAGGGATCGACGCGTCCAACGTGCGACGGGCGGTGGAAACCATGCGCCCGTACGCCGTGGATCTGTCCAGCAGCCTGGAGGACGCCCCGGGCCAGAAGAGCTTTGCTAAGATCGACGAATTCATGGACGCATTTGACGCCGTTAAACGCGACCTGGCCGAGGAAGCCGCCTGAGACCCGTTCCCTGCCGTTCCCACTCCCCCAACCC
>NCRC01000038.1 GCA_002894685.1 Salinivenus lutea | reverse complement strand
GAGGGTGGCCGTGCCGTCGTCGTGCTCGATGAAGGCGAGGTGGGACACGGGGCCGCGGCGCAGCCCTGTGCCCTGCCGCACCCGCTTGGCGAGGGCCGCCTCGGAGAACGAGGGATCGGGCGGGACGGCCTCTCGGTCGCGGGGCGGGCGGGTGAGGTAGCGCCCCCACCACCGGTCGATGGGCGCGTCGTCGGCCACCAGGTCGCGCAGGAGGCGCCGCACCTTCTGGCGGGCCGCCGCGTGGATCTCGCCCGGATGGTCGACCGGGGACAGGTCCGGGTCGCTGTACCGCGCGTCGGGATCGATCCGCTCCATCGCCTCCTGAAAGAAGTCGCCGACGAGGGCCTGGTGCCGCGGGGCCCGGAAGCCGATCGAGTAGGTCATGCACCGGTCGTCTTCCGCAATGCCGTGGTGGGCGACGCGGGGCGGGAGGTAAAGCAGGTCGCCGGGCCCTAGCACGAATTCCTCCTCCGGCTCAAAGTCCGCGAGGATGCGCACGTCGAGGTCCGGCACAATCTCCTCATCTTCGACCGGCGTCGTGCCGATCTTCCATCGGCGGTGGCCCAGGCCCTGGAGCAAGAAGACATCGTAGTTGTCGATGTGCGGCCCCACGGTGCCGTGTGTGGGCGCGTAGCTCACCATCACGTCGTCGAGCCGCCAGTCGGGCAGGAAGCGGAAGCGGTCGAGCAGCCCGCCGACCTCGGGCAGAAGGCGGTCGACCTCCTGCACGAGGACGGTCCAGTGCGTCTCGGGGAGGTCGAGGAAGTCGGACTGTTCGAAGGGCCCGTGTCGGAGCTCCCACGGATGGTCGCCCCCCTCCTTGAGAATGAGGCGGCTCTCCACCCCCGGCTCGCACGCCAGCCCGGCCAGCTCCTCGGGCGAAAGGGGGGACTCAAAGTCCGGCAGCGCGTCCCGCACCACCAGGGGGCGTTTCTGCCAGTAGGTGTCCAGGAACTCGTCGGGCGAACGGTCGCCGAGAAGCGTCGAGGGGGGCGAGGCAGTCTGCATATTGCTTTGCGATTCGTGGAAGGGCACACCGCCGACGGAACGCCGGGCAGAGGCATCCTCTGATGAGCACATGAGTCAACGAAAAGTGGGCCTGCCTATCCGAAGAGCATCATCAAGCCCTTGACGGCCGGCCACAGGAGCAGGAGGGCCAGCAGCCAGGCAACCCATTGCACGCTCGAGCGGCGCTGGGGAAATTCGTACCCGCAGTACGGGCACTGTTTCAGGTCGCCGGTGTCTTCGTATTCCAGCGCACAGGACGGACACTCGCGGGACGTAGCCATGGGGACGAGTCGGGGGGAACGTGCGTCGCTACAGCTGAGAGGCCAGTTCGTCGAGGAGCATCGCCACGTCCTCCTCTTCCATGTTGTCGGGGTCCATGCCGGGGATCCCGGGGTCTGCCTGCTCGGCGCGGGCGGCCTCCAGGTCGAGCTGGCGCAGGACGAGGGCGGCGGCACCGGTGGCCGCGGCGGTCAGGAGAAGGGTGCGGATAAATTTCGACATGGGACGGCGGGGCAGAGAAAAAGCCAGTGAGCGAGTTCTGAACGAACCGGTGCGGCGGTGGGTTCTTTCCCCCAAGGATGAACCTGTGCGCCGGTGTTGGGTTCGTCCATCAGTTCCGCACGCACAACCGCACCTCCCGACGTGATGGCCCGTCTGTACGTTTCCGTGCTGCTCGTTGGCCTGTTGGGCGGGGCCGCCGTTCCTGCACTCGCCCAGGAGGCCCCCGCGATTTCCGTGGCCCGCGTGCAGTACCAGGGCGGCGGCGACTGGTACAGCGACGAGGAGTCGCTGGTGGAGTTGCTTGCGTTTGTGCGGGAGCAGACGATGCTGGATGTCGGCACGGAGGAGGACGTGGTGGAGCTGACGAGCGACAAGCTGTTTAACTACTCGTACCTGTACCTCACCGGCCACGGCAACGTCACCTTTTCCGCCGAAGAGGCCCAGCGCCTCCGTCGCTACCTGCAGCGCGGCGGCTTCCTCCACATCGACGATAACTACGGGCTCGACGAGTACATCCGAGAGGAGCTGCAAAAGGTGTTTCCGGAGAAGGAGCTGGTGGAGGTCCCGTACGACCACCCCATCTACAGCGTGCGATACGACTTTTCGGAGGGCCCGCCGAAGATCCACGAGCACGACGGCGAGGCGGCACAGGGCTACGGCATCTTTGACGACCACGGGCGGCTGATGGTGTTTTACACCCACGAAACCGACCTGGGGGACGGGTGGGAGCCGGCCTCCGTCCACAACAACTCGCCCGAGAAGCGACGGGCCGCCCTGCGGATGGGGACCAACATTCTCACCTACGCGATGACTCATTAGCCGGTGCGCGGTTCGGCGCCTGTGCCATGAAGAACCTCCTGGCCCTGGTCCTGGTCCTGGGAATCGTGGGGCTCCTGTTCGTCACGAACCCTGGGATGGAAGAATTTCAGTCGTTTGTCCGCACCCACGCCGCCCATCGGGTAGAGCAGGAGCTCGGGCGTGGAGCGCTGTCGGACGCGCTGGGCGGCGCGGGCGCCGAGGTGCTGGCCACCTACGTCCCGGACATCACGACGCGGCGGACCTACCTCGTGTGCAGCACCTACGCCGTGGACCTGGACGACGATGGTCGCCCGAACGGGCGCGTACTCGGACTCGCGGGACAGTTTCTGGTGATCGAGGACTTCTCGGCGGACGACTGACGCGCCGTCCGGCTTTCGCCGCCGCCGAATCTGTCGCCGGTGAGGTTCGTTAATGGTCTTCTCTGCACTTTGCGTCCTTTGCCCGGCCAGGGACCCTGCGCCGACGCGCTTTTCTTCACCACCCCATGCCACCCATGAGTGCCCTTTCCTCCTTCGATCCCGACGTGCACCAGCTCATCCAGCAGGAGACCCGGCGCCAGAACGAGGGCCTGGAGCTGATTGCGTCCGAGAACTTCGCGTCCGAGGCCGTTATGGAGGCGATGGGGACGCCCCTCACCAACAAGTACGCCGAGGGGCTGCCCGGCAAGCGCTACTACGGCGGCTGCCGGGTGGTGGACGAGGTGGAAGACCTCGCCCGCGACCGTGCGAAGGCCCTCTACGACTGCGACTGGGTCAATGTGCAGCCGCACGCCGGCGCTCAGGCCAACAGCGCCGTCTACCTCACCTTGCTGGACCCCGGCGACACGTTTCTCGGCCTCGACCTGTCCCACGGCGGCCACCTCACCCACGGCTCGCCCGTCAACTTCTCCGGCATCCTCTACAACGCCGAGTACTACGGCGTCGAAAAGGACACCGGGCGCATCGACATGAACAAGGTGCGCGACCGGGCGAAGGAGGTGCAGCCCAAGATGATTTCGATCGGGGCGAGCGCCTATCCGCGCGACTTCGACTACGCGGCGTTCCGCGACATTGCCGACGAGGTGGGCGCCTACCTCTGGATGGACATGGCCCACACGGCGGGCCTCATTGCGGCGAATGTGCTCAACGACCCGATGCCGCACACCCACGTGGTGACCACCACCACCCACAAGACGCTCCGCGGCCCGCGCGGCGGCATGATCCTGCTGGGCAACGACTACGAGAACCCGATGGGCAAGACCGCCCGCAAGAGCGGACGCACCAAGCAAATGAGCGAGCTGCTCGACTCGGCGGTCTTTCCGGGCACGCAGGGCGGCCCGCTGATGCACGTGATTGCGGCGAAGGCGGTGGCTTTCAAGGAGGCCCTGCAGTCCTCCTTTGCGGAGTACTCGCAGCAGGTGGTCGACAACGCGAAGGCCCTGGGCGCCGAGCTCAACGCGCGCGGCTACGACCTCGTCTCCGGCGGCACGGACAACCACCTCGTGCTCATTGACCTGCGCAACAAGGGCCTGACCGGAAAGGAGGCCGAGCAGGCGCTGGAGGCGGCCGGCATTACGGCGAACAAGAACATGGTCCCGTTCGACGACAAGAGCCCGTTCGTGACCAGCGGCCTGCGCCTGGGCACGCCCGCCATGACGACCCGCGGCTTTGGCGAGGACGAGTTTGTGCGGGTGGCGGAGCTGATCGATCAGGTGCTCCAGGACCCGACGGACGAGGACACGCAGGCGACCGTGGAGCGGGAGGTGGAGGCCCTCTGCGACCGCTTCCCGCTTTACGATGTCGTTGCCGCGTAGCCTGGAACGTGCGTGCGCCCGGGGCGGTTGGTGATTCCACTGCTCAGTGGGTTGCCCCTTCGATTTATTCCACGATTTCTTTTCCCGGGTCCCATGCCGTCCATGGATCGCGATGCGCTCAGCTCCTCCGCCCAGGCCGACCTGGTGGCCCTCGGGCGTCGGCTTTACGACCGGGCCCTTGTGCGGCGCGAAGACGAGCTGATTACCGACCCCCGGGGACAGCCCATCGGGTGGCTCCTCGACACGCGCATCCCGATGCTCGACTCCGACCTTTTCGACGAGGTGGGGCAGGTGCTGGCCAATCGGCTCCGCGAGCGCGACCTGCACCAGGTGGTCGGCTACGGCTTCGGGGCGTACCCGCTCGTGTGCAGCGTCCTGTCGGCGGCGGAGGACACGTCGTTTAAGGGCGGGCTGGTCCGCGAGGAGCGGAAGGAGCATGGGCGGCGGCGCCTCGTGGAGGGCCCCATCGACCGGGACGCGCCGGTGGTGCTGCTCGACGACATCATCAACAGCGGCCGGAGTGCCTCGCAGGCCCTGGGGCTGTTGCGGCGGGCGGGGCTCGATGTGGTCGGGCTCCTCACGCTCTTCAACTTTACATGGAGCAGCGGCCAGTCGCGCCTCGAGGCCGAGGGGCTGTGGGTCGACTCGCTCCTCGATCTGAATTTGCAGGACGGGGCGAGCAGTGGCTCGGACAGCGCCTAGCCGGGGGATGTCTGAGCGACCGGCGGGGGAGGACGAGGGCGGGGCCCGCTCCGATGACGAGGGCATGGGGGAGGAGAAGGCCGTCCGGACTGCCCCGCCACGTTCGTTCACGCAAGCAGTGTAGATGTATGCCAGAGGCCCCTACGAGAGATTCGGATACGGCTGTGCCCGGCGCACAGGGCGACGGGGCGGCGGGCCCGCACCCCGATGAGCAGGGTGTCATGTCGTTCCTCGATCACCTGGAGGAGCTCCGCTGGACGTTGATCAAGGCGGGGGTCGGGGTTCTCACGACGACCATTCTCTGTGCGATCTTCAGCGAATGGATTGTAGACCAGGTGCTGATTGGGCCGACGCGCCCGAGCTTCTTCATGTACTCGGTCCTTGGCATTGAGCCCGCCGAGTTAAACCTGCTCAATCGCACCATCACGGGGCAGTTCTTTGCCGACATCGGCACCATCATCGTGGTGGGTCTGGTGGCCGGGTCGCCCGTGGTCGTGTACTTCTTCTGGAAGTTTATCGAGCCGGCGCTCTACCCGTCGGAAAAGTCGGGCATGCAGTTCGCCGCGGTGTTTGCGACCTTCTTTCTGCTGCTCGGCATTGCCTTCGGCTACCTGATTCTGACGCCGCTGGCCCTTCAGTTTTTTGCGCAGTACACGCTGTCGCCGCAGATCTCGAACCAGTTCGACATCATGACCTACTTCAGCATGGTGTCCTTCTGGACGCTGGGGACGGGCATTCTCTTTGAGCTGCCGGTTGTGATTTACTTCCTGGCGAAGGTGGGAATCATCACGCCCGATGCGATGCGGTCCTACCGCAAGTACGCGTTGCTCGTGGTGCTGGGGGTGGGCGCGTTCCTCACCCCGCCCGACCCCATCTCGCAGGTGATTGTGGCGCTTCCGTTGCTGGCGCTCTACGAGCTGTCGATCCACATCGCCGCCTGGGTGACGCGCCGCCGCCGGCGCGAGCTGGGCATGGACGATGCTGCGTAGCGCCCGGAGGCGAGGCTATTGGCCATTGAGCAGGCGGTCGGCCAGGCGGTCCGGCAGGGCCGCCGTGTCCCGAATCTTCTGGGCCGCGGTGTGGGCGTCGTACTCCAGCCGCACGTTGCGGTAGGCGAAGGTGTCGGTGTCGAACAGGCCAAAGCTGAGCCGCGGGTTCTGGTCGCGCGGCTGGCCCACGCTGCCCACGTTGATGAGAAACCGATGGCCGGGCCGGGGCTGAAGCACGCCCAGCTTGTCCGCCATGACGGCCGGCACGTGGGTGTGCCCGATAAAGCACACGTCCGTCTCGAAGTGTGTAAACTGGTCCTGGGCGTCCGGGTAGGAGGTGAGCCGCTTCCAGGCGGTGGGGGCGTCGGGCGTGGCGTGGACGAAGGTGCAGTTGGCGGCCTGGACGGTGAGGGGGCGGTCGGCGAGGTATTTGCGTTGGGCGTCCGACAGCTGCGCCCGGTTGTGGCGGGCGGCGGCCTGTCCATCAGGAGGAAGGGCGTCGAGGCCCTCTTTGCGGGCGACGGCAAGGTCGTGGTTTCCCGCCACCACCGCGTCGCATCGTTCCCGCACCAGGTCGACGCACGCTGCCGGGTCGGCATTGTAGCCGACCACGTCGCCCAGGCAGTAGATGGCATCGAGGTCCTCGTCCGTGAGGGCGTTCAGGGTGCGGTTCAGTGCTTCGAGGTTCGAGTGGATGTCGGAAAGGATGGCCAGGCGCACAGGTGGGGGGATCGACGAGACAAAATTGCACGCCTCCAACCTAAGCGCCAGTGGGGAGAAACTCCCAATGCGCTGATGAGGGACCCGCACGGCCGACATGTAACCAAGTCGGCATGATGGGAGAGCGGCGTCGAAGAGAAGAACCTGTGCTCTTGATTTTGGATACCCGATACGGGGAACTGTCAATCCTTCCGCAGTGCGCCCGCATCTGCTCATCACCTCAGGGATCTTAGGATACGTCCTGCGCCCATGAATGCCGACGCCTCCGTTGAGGACATACACGACGAGATCGAAGCGGCCTTGCGCGGAGCCCTTGACGACCAGTGGGACGAGGTGCTCGACCAGTGGGGAGAGGCGGCCCCGGCGGATCGGAAGGCGGTGCGGACGTACGTGTCGGGCCTTCGCAACCGCATGCTCCGGGCCCTGCTGGCCATCGACACCGAAGAGGATCTCCATCGTGCCCTGGCGACGCAATACGTGGAGGCGAAGGCCCACTGGACAATGCTGAACATGCAGATCCAGCACCAGACCGCCCGGGCGGAGGACGTGGAGCCGCCGCTGCTCTATCGGGCCACCTGCGTAAGTCTCATCGTCCAACAGCTGGAGCCGCTTCTGCGGCCCGAACACGTCGACCGGATCTCGTCCTTTCTCGCGGAGCCGCTGGAGTAGCGGGGCGGCACGCCTCGGACGCCGCTGCGAGCATCTGCGAGCGGCTTCCAATCGTGGTCGTCCTTTCGTACGTTCAGCGTCGACCGGCGGCTGGGGCGAGGGCCTCCTGCACCGCCGGGATCGCTCGCCGTGCTCACGACCGACCGACGCTCACCCATGGAGTGGATCGCCGACCCGCAAGCGTGGATCGCGCTGGGGGCCCTTACCCTGTTGGAGATTGTGCTGGGGATCGACAATATCGTCTTCATTTCTGTTCTGTCGAACAAGCTGCCAAAATCGCAGCGCGCCCTCGCCCGGCGCGTGGGGCTCGGGATTGCCCTGGCGGGACGGGTGGTCTTGCTCCTCACGATTAGCTGGATCATGGCGCTGTCCGAGCCGCTCTTCTCGGTGTTGAGCCAGCAGGTGAGCGGGCGGGATCTCATTCTGGCGGCCGGGGGGCTCTTCCTAATCGGCAAGGCCACCTTCGAAATCCACGAGAAGCTGGAGGTGGACGACGAGACGAGCGAGCAGACCGCGGCGGCCGTTTCGTTCGCGAGCGTCATTGCGCAGATTGTCCTGCTCGACATGGTGTTCTCGATCGACTCGGTCCTTACCGCCGTGGGCATGGCCGATGACGTCGAGGTGATGATTATTGCCGTCACGATCGCCATCGGCATCATGATGCTCACGGCCCGGTCGGTCTCGACCTTCGTCGAGGAGCACCCGACCGTCAAGATGCTGGCGCTCAGCTTCCTGCTGCTCATCGGGATGACGCTGGTGGCGGAGGGGGGCGGCCACCACATTCCGAAGGGCTACATCTACTCGGCCATGGGCTTTGCGCTGCTGGTGGAGATGCTCAACCTCCGCGCCCAGGCGGTGCGGGAGGACGAGGAGCGCAAACCCGTTCGGCTTCATCAGCCGCGCCTCCGCCGTGCCGTGGAGCGGGTGCTCAAACAGGAGTCGTGAGCGGAGGGCGGGCCCGCGGCGAGCGATGGGGCGGCGGCAAAACCAACCGTGCGTTCGCAGGTTGAGGACAGGCGGTTCATCCGAAGCAGTTGTCCCGTCTATGTCCGATCTGTTTGATGCACAGGCCGAGGAGGCCCGGCAGGAGCGCGCCCCGCTGGCCGACCGGATGCGGCCCCGCACGCTCGACGAGTTTGTGGGGCAGGAGCACTTCATTGGGGAGGGCAAGCTGCTGCGCCGCGCCATCGAGGCGGACCGCGTCACGTCCGTCCTCTTCTACGGCCCGCCGGGCACGGGCAAGACGACGCTCGCTCGCATCATTGCCCACACCACCGAGGCGCACTTCACGTCGCTCAACGCCGTGCTGAGTGGCGTAAAGGACATTCGCGAGGCGATCCAGAAGGCAAAGAATCGCCTCCGCCACCACCAGACGCGCACCATCCTGTTCGTCGATGAGGTGCACCGCTTCAACACGGCCCAGCAGGACGCC
Organism: Salinivenus lutea; assembly: GCA_002894685.1. Taxonomy (GTDB): domain Bacteria; phylum Bacteroidota; class Rhodothermia; order Rhodothermales; family Salinibacteraceae; genus Salinibacter; species Salinibacter luteus. The sequence continues at coordinate 16,744 of NCRC01000038.1, read as the reverse complement.
CTGCTTCCACACGTGGAGGACGGCACCGTCACGTTCATCGGCGCGACGACGGAGAACCCGTACTTCGAGGTGAACGACGCACTGGTGAGCCGCTCGCGGGTCTTTGAGCTGGAGCCGCTCGACCAGGACGACCTGCGCCAGGTGGCCGCCATGGCCCTCACCGACGAGGCGCGCGGCTACGGCGACCGCGACGTGCAGATTACGGAGGCGGCGCTCGACCATCTCCTCGACACGGCCAACGGCGATGCTCGCTCGGTACTGAATGCCCTGGAGCTGGCCGTAGAGACGACGGCGCCGGACGCGGAGGGCACCATCCACATCGACCTCCAGGTGGCCGAGGATTCGATCCAGCAGCGGGCCGTGCTCTACGACAAGGAGGGCGACGCGCACTTCGACACGATTAGCGCCTTCATCAAGAGTCTGCGCGGATCGGACCCGGACGCCGCCCTCTACTGGCTCGCCCGCATGCTGTACGCCGGGGAGGAGCCGCGCTTCATCCTGCGCCGGATGCTCATCTTTGCCGCCGAGGACGTGGGGATGGCCGACCCGCGCGCCCTCCAAATCGCCCAGAGCGCCGCGCAGGGCTTCGAGTACGTGGGGATGCCGGAGGGACAGTTCCTCCTCGCGGAGTGCTGTCTCTACCTCGCCACCGCCCCGAAGAGCAACACCACGTTCTCGTACTTCGACGCCCTCGAGCACGTCCGCGAGGAGCAGACCGAGGACATTCCGCAGCACCTGAAAGACCCGAGCCGGGACAAGGAAGGGCTGGGCCACGGCGAGGGCTACAAGTACCCCCACGCCTACCGCGAGCACTACACGCCGCAGCAGTACCTTCCCAACGAGATGCAGGGAACGTACTTCTATGAACCCAGCGGGCAGGGCTACGAGGAGGCCGTGGCCGAACGCCTGGAGCGGTGGCGCGAGCGGGACTTCGACGAGGACGTGGTGAAGCGGGCGCAGCAGTACGCCGAGGCGGCAGACGACGAGAGCGGGTAGCGCTCCCTCAATAAAAAACGCGGGCCGGCCGCAGCCGACCCGCGCTGCCCTCAGAAGCACTCAGCGTATCCCCTGAGGGTCACCCCCTGCTTGGGGCGAGCCGTAAGCGGGCCCCCCGGAGAGATCGAGCCGCTCCGGCCGGGTGTTCGAAGACCCCCAGAAGGATACCTGATTCTGGCCAGGAACCCATCTCGTTTTGGCGCATCACGCGGTCAACCCCTGGTGTGAGGCCGGTCCATCCGGGCAAAGGGCTGTAAAGATGAGGCAACGACGTGCGCGTTCCGAGAAACCCGCTCTCCGCCCGCAAATTGTACTTTACACGAAGTCGTGCATTCTCCGGCGTCTTTTCCTCAAATACGGAGAATGCCTCTCCAATTGCGATGATCATGCAGACTGCCATGCGCATGGATCACGCCGTGCCCCGCGGACCCTCCATCTCTTCCCCGTCGCGTTCCCGGTCCGTCCCGGCGTGTCCGAAGGGATGTTGTTGTCTCATGGCCTGTTGTCGCTGCTAGCACGCGCATCGTAGTGCGGCCCCGTTTGTCGGCCCCGTGAGAATGGGGGTCGTGTCGCCTCGTCGTCCCGTGGAGGAGTGCTCCGTGTGTCTGGACCGTGTCCGCTGAGGGGGCTGTACAGGAGGCCAAAACTGCAGCGTTGCGGAGCCGCGTCTCTACGGGAGACGACGGTTTGTGTCCGGCACGGTCCGTCCCATCGTCCGTTGCATCCAACCCGCTACTTCCATGAGTACCAATTCCTACGCGAACCCCGATGTGCTCGTGTCCACCGACTGGGTGGCCGAGCACCACGAGGACACCGACGCTATTCGTCTTGTAGAGGTGGACGTTGACACCTCCGCCTACGAAGACGGCCACATCCCCGGCGCCGTCGGCTGGAACTGGCAGACCCAGCTGGCCGACACGCAAACCCGCGATCTGGCCTCGAAAGACGAGTTTCAGGACCTGCTCCGAGAGTCGGGCATCGACGACGACACCACGATCGTCCTCTATGGCGACAACGACAACTGGTTTGCCGCCTGGGCCTTCTGGGAGCTCCGGTACTACGGGCACGAAGACGTCAAAATCCTGGACGGCGGCCGCAAGAAGTGGCTGGCCGAGGACCGCCCGCTGACCACCGAGGAGCCGAGCTACCCGACGGGCAACTGGTCCGCCGAGGCGCCCGACAACTCCGTGCGGGCCTTTTCGGGCTATGTGCAGGAGCGCCTGGGCCGCGACGACGTGGAGCTCGTGGACGTACGCTCCCCCGAGGAGTTTAGCGGGGAGAAGTTGGGGCCCGAGGGCCTTAACGAAGGCGCGCAGCGTGGGGGACACATTCCCGGCGCGCACAACATCAGCTGGAGCGAGGCCGTCAACGACGACGGCACCTTCAAGAGTGCCGAGGAGCTCCGCGACATCTACGAGGCCCGCGGCATCACGCCCGACAAGGAGACGATCGCGTACTGCCGCATCGGCGAGCGGTCGAGCCACAGCTGGTTCGTGCTGAGCCAGCTGCTGGGCCACCCGAATGTGCGAAACTACGACGGCTCCTGGACGGAGTGGGGCAATCTGGTGGGGGTGCCCATCGAGACGGGACCGGATTCCCAGACGGCCTAACGCCCGGAGGCCCTTTTCGCACCACGAGGCCGCCCCGACGTGCCCCTTCCCGGGGGACGCGTCGGGGCGTTGTCGTGAAAACAGGATTGGGGGCCAAAAAAACAGCGCGGGCCGACCGTAGTCGACCCGCGCTGGTGGGAATACACAACCGGTTCAGCGAACCGGCGTCCGTCCCGTTGGGCTGACGAGGGCGCGAGCTGGCCTACAGGCCGCGCGAGATGCCAAGCCGGATCGGGAAGTACTGCGTGTTTTCGCCTTCGTTGAGGATGAGCACGTAGTTCGGCTCGACCATCAGGCTGGTGCGAGGGCTCATGGCGAGGCTCAACCCCGCGCCAAACTGGACGCCAAAGTCCAACTCGCTGTCGCTTTCGGCCGTGACGCCGTTGCTCTCAAGGTCGCCCACCGCCGAACGGAAGATGCCACCGCCACCAAAGGCGTACGGCATGACGCGCCGGGACATCATTGGGCCGTTGAGCTTCAGGTTGGCCGTCGCGGAGAGGGCAGAGAACGCGCCGCCGTCAAAGTCGCCGGGAAGGTCGAGGCCGAAGCGGTCGAAGCGGCCCATCAGGACCCCTTCGAGGTTCTCCGTAACGGCGACGCCACCAGCGATTCCGACGTTAAATCCAGTTTTGTAGGCGTTATTGAAGGCGGAGGAGGAGGGGAAGTCCGCCCCGCCGTGGAGGTACAGGGTCTGGGCCATGGCCGGGGAGGCCACGAAGAACGCGAGGAGCGCGCCCAGGAAAAGGACTGTGCGTTTCATGTTCGAGGAAAAACGTGTATGTGCAGGGGATCCTCGGCGTCTCAGGATGATCCGCAGCAGCGGGTCCTCAAGGGCCGAATACGGGGCGTAAGAACGGGGGCGCGTGTCTTCGGGACTGTCAACGTTCGGCGCGTTGTGGGGGGCACCAGGTGTGCACGGTCGATGTGCGCCAGTCGGAACCCGGATCAACGGTAGAGACGGGGGCGCCGTCGCGCTCCAGGGCCGCTGGCATTTGAGGATTCGGTGGGTGCACTGTACCCTTGCGGTGGACTGTCTGCCGAAAAGGACGACCGTCGCGTGTCATGGACCAATGGCTTCGCTGGGCCGAGCGCATCGACCGCTTCAACGAGTGGACGGGACGGGGGCTCTACTGGCTGACCCTCGCGATGGTGGGGGTGGGGGCCTTCAACGCCATTGCGCGCTACCTCGACCGGTACACGGGGCTCGGCCTTAGCTCCAACACGTGGATTGAACTGCAGTGGTACCTGTTTAGCCTCGTCTTCCTCCTCGGGGTCGCGTACACCCTGAAGCACGACGCCCACGTGCGGGTCGACGTCTTCTACAACTGGCTGTCTCGACGGGGCCGCGCGTGGGTGAATGTGCTTGGTACGGGGCTCTTTCTTTTTCCCTTCTGCGCCGTCGTGCTTTGGATGTCGGTGCCCTTCGTGGCCGACTCGTGGGCGATCCTGGAGCAGTCCTCCGATCCCGGCGGGCTGCCCCGATACCCCATCAAGACGGTCATTCCGCTTGCCTTTCTCCTCGTGATGCTGCAGGGCGTGTCGATTCTGATTCGGGAGGGGGCTGTGCTCGCCGGACACGCGCCGGACGGGGAGGCCCCGAAGGAACGCCCGCGCATCGGATGAGGCCCCGATCCGTCGTCTTGCCCGCACGGTCTTTGCGAACTGACCCCCGCTCCACCCGATGTCCGCCGATCTGCTAGCGCCCCTCATGTTTGTCGGGGCCCTCCTGCTCATCTTTACCGGCTACCCCGTGGCGTTTGCCCTCGGGGGCACCGCGCTTCTGTTTGCCGGCATTGGGGTGGAGGCGGGGATGCTAAGCTGGTCGCTCCTACAGGCGATGCCCTCGCGCCTTTTCGGCATCATGTCCAACTTCGTGCTGCTGGCGGTGCCGTTCTTCATCTTCATGGGCACCATGCTGGAAAAGTCGCGCCTCGCGGAGGACCTGCTCACAACCATTGGGCAGCTGTTCGGGGCGCTGCGGGGCGGACTCGCCATCGCCGTTGTGTTCGTGGGGGCGCTGCTGGCGGCGGCCACGGGCGTGGTGGGGGCCTCGGTGGTGGCGATGGGGCTCATCTCCATGCCGGTGATGCTGCGCTACGGATACTCCGAAGAACTGTCCTCCGGCGTCATCACGGCGTCGGGGACGCTGGGGCAAATCATTCCGCCGAGCATTGTCCTCATCGTGCTGGCCGACCAGCTGGGCATTAGTGTGGGCGACCTGTTCCTCGGGGCGCTGGTGCCGGGCGTGGCGCTGGCCAGCCTGTACGCGATCTACGCCGGCGGCGTGGCCCTCGCGTGGCCCGAGGCGGCGCCGGCCCTGCCCGAAGAGGCGCGCGACATGGCCCCGACTCGCCTCCTGCGGCGTGTGCTGCTGGTGATGCTGCCCCCCCTCGTCCTCATCCTGCTGGTCCTGGGCAGCATTTTCGCGGGCGTGGCCACGCCCACCGAGGCGGGCGCGCTGGGCGCGGTGGGGGCGATGGCCCTGGCGGCCGCCAACGGGCGCCTCTCGCTGGACGCGCTGCGCGAGACCATGGACGAGACCATGCGCCTCACGTCGATGGTGATGTTTCTGCTCGTGGGGTCGACCGCCTTCTCGCTGATCTTTCGCGGGTTGGGGGGCGACTTTTGGATCGAAGGCCTGCTCACAAATCTGCCGGGCGGGGTGGTCGGCTTTCTCCTCATCGCGAACCTGACCATTTTTCTGCTCGGCTTCTTCATCGACTTCTTCGAGATCGCGTTCATCATCATCCCCCTGCTCAAGGCCCCCGCGGCCCAGGTGCTGCCGCCGGAGTTTGGGGCGACGGCCGACGCGGCGCTCGTGTGGTTTGGGGTGATGGTGGGGATGAACCTGCAGACCTCGTTCCTGACGCCGCCCTTCGGGTTTGCGCTCTTCTACCTGCGCGGCGTGGCGCCCGAGAAGGTGGCCACCACTCAGATTTACCGCGGGGCCGTGCCGTTCATTGCGATTCAGGTGGTGGGGCTTCTCCTCCTGATGCTGTACCCGGAGCTCGTCACGTGGGCGCTCTAACCGACCGGTGGTCGGCTAGGCCCAGGTGGCCAGCCGCCAGAGGAAGCGGAGGGGCACGTCGTTCAGCGCGACGAGGACGGCGGCGAGGAGGAGGGCCAGTGCGGGCGGGCTCAGAAGGCCCAGGGGCGCCACGACGACCCAGGACCGCCCGGTAATGGCCTGGTAGTCCCACAGTACGCGGAGGGGGAAGTAGGTCATGGCCACGAGGCTGGCGACGAGCAGGCCCGCGAGAACCAGCGAGGCCGACCCGGGCGGGTGGTCGTGGGTCACCAGGGTCAGCGGAAGGGCCGAGAGGAGGGGCCAGCAGGGCCACGTGATGAGCATGAGGCCCTGCGGAAACGAAAAGGCCCCCTGTCGTCGGGCAACGACGACGAGGACGGACGCCCAAAGAAGGAGGAGCCACAGCACGGCGCCGCCGAGGAGGAGGCCGGTGGCTTCCGGGTGCTCCACGCCGAAGGCCAGAACGGATTGAAGCCCGTCCGGGACGGCCGCGAGGACCCGCTCCGTCACGGGGAGCTCGGCGGCACACCGGGCCGCGCTGACGCCCATGAGGCCCAGGGCCACGGTTACGACGCTGAGCACCACGGCGGTCGCGCCCGGTTCCAGCTCGCGCCCCTCCCGGATGGCGTCCCGATAAAACCCGTGCGCGCCGAAGTAGCGACGGACGGTCTGTCGGACGAACGGGCGCCCGACGTACAGGCCGGCCAGGATGATCGCGAGGAGCCATCCGAGCAAGAGAAGTCCGTAGGGCGTCTGGGCGGGCGGCGTCCCGGCCGAAAAGGCAAAGACCCGCTGCGATCCCGTGAAGAGGCCCTCGACGACGCGGGCCGCGGGGCGCGCCGTGCCCGCGGCGGTGTGCAGGCCGTACCGGCGCGACGAAAGCGGCGAGGCCTCTGCGTCTCGCCATCGATAAACGAAGACGATGGACGGAGCGGCGGGCGGGGCGGCCCACAGGGCGGGGAGGCCCTCTTCCAGGTAGCGGGCCTGTTGTTCGGCTGAGTGCGGCACCCGCAGGCCGGACGCGGCGCCGGGGCGCGTCCAGGTGCCGAGCGCACCGATCCCGACCGCGGGGGAGGCGTCGGCCCAGGACTGCCACCGCTCGACGGGCGCCGATCGTCCCTTCAGGTCGACGAGCACGCGGTCGGTGGCGTCCCGGCACCGATCGGCGGTGGGCGAGAAGGGCGTGACGTAGTACGTTTCCAGTGACGACGCGCTGTCGATGCGCTCGCTCCAGCGGGCGAGCGTCTCGCAGGCCGCCGGCACGGTGGTGTTCGTGTGGTGGGCGAGCCCGATGGCCTGGAGGGCCTCGTGGCGGTCGGCACGCTGCAGGAGGCGATCGAGCACCGGCTCGGCGGCGCGGAGGGAGTCGGGGAGGGCGGCGGCCGAGACGTGGGCCACGGGCAAGTCCACGAAGAGCGACAGGCCGAGGGTGTCGGCGGGAGCGAAGATCGTGTCGGGAGGGGGGCGCAGAAGGCGCACCGCGTCGGCCCCCGTGGCGGCGATGCGGTGCAGGGTCTGCAGCGCGGCGGTTGGGTCGGACGAGGGCGCCCAGACGATGCCTCGGGCCGAGCGGGCGGTGTCGGCCTGGGGGAGCGTGTGGGCGGCCGATTCCGAGCCGGGAGCGGCGAGCGGTGGGGCAGAGAGGCACGCGCCGCCCCACCCGGCAACGGACACGCCCAGCCAGAGCGGAAGGAGAACAAGGACACGTCGGATCATGCGCGGCACAATAGACGCTCGGGACGATGAACGCAAGGGGCCACCGACCAACGAGCGGGACGGCGGGCGGAAAAAAGACCGCAACCCATGTGGGCGGGGAGAATTGTCACGAAAACTTCATCACTTTTGTGGCCGCCTGTGTGCTGCTTTCCCGGATGGCAAAATGAAAGAATCCGGGGCCATAGACAATTCGTCGTCCGGATCTTCTCGCTTTTCACGTCTCACAGTCCCCGCTTCGACACCATGAACGTACTCTCCCGCCTTCTCGCCGTTTTGCTTCTCGCCCTATGCCTTCCTCTGGAGGCGGAGGCGCAGGCACAGTTCGCCGTGGGGCCGCGTCTCGGCATTGACGCCGGGGACATTGAGGAAGTGTTCATTGGGGCCGATGCCCGCATTTCCTCCCCGGCGCTCCCCGTAACCGTCAATCCGACCTTTGACTTCTACTTTACGCCCGAAAACACGACCTTCTGGGGCCTTTCGGCCAACGCGCTTTATCCGTTTGGGGTCAACAACCAGCGCTTCACGCCCTACGGAGGGGCTGGGCTTGGCCTCTATCGGCAGAGCGTGGACGTGCAGGGGGGAACGGCGTCGAGCACGGACCTTGGGCTGAATCTCTTGTTCGGCCTCGAATTCCCGCTGCGGTCGGTGCGCCCCTTCGTAGAGGCGCAATTTACGCCGGTGTTTGCGGACGATAGCTACAACTTGTTTACGGTGAAGGGCGGATTGCTTTTCTCCCTCTGACGGGCCGGTAGAAGGAGGGGGAGGGGTCAGCCCGAGGATTGCGACTCGTCGTCGGACGAGGGCGGGTGGAGGTGGGCGATGGTGGCGCCCCATCCGCTCTCGTCCGCCGCCGTCTCGTATTCGCGGACCAGTCGGTGATCGGACAGGATGCCGCGCACGTGGCGGCGCAGCGTGCCGGTGCCCTTTCCGTGGATGATGCGGACGCGCGTCAGCCCCTTTTCGTGGCAGGCGCGCAGGTATTCAGGGACCAGGTCGCCCACGTCCGAGGGGTCGAATACGTGCAGGTCCAGGACGCCGTCGATTGGGTAGTCTTTCATGGGTTGTAGGCGGATGGAAAGCGAAAAGAACGACTGCCGGGGGGCGTGAATCGCCGTTTGCACGTGCAGTGAAGAGCCTGTAACGGATGTAACGCCCCTGAATGAGGCTCGTCATCCGTACGCGCAGCAGGGAGACCTTTTGTTGCGTACGTTTAGGTTGTCTTTGTTCACAAACTACCGATGTTATGACTCGATTCCGGCACACCTTCCTTCTTGCGTTTAGCTTGCTAATCACGGCGGGGCTTCTCTGGGTGGGGTGTGACTCCTCCGGGGGCCTGTCGGAGCCGGCGCAGGGCACGTTCACGCTGAACCTGACCGACGATCCGGCCGATCTTGACAGTGCCGTGGTGACCATCGACCGCGTTACGCTCGTGACGGAAGATGGGGCAGAGAACGAGGACGACGATGAAGGAGACGATGACGACGACGGGGAAGACGAGGAAGAGGGTGTGGTTACCCTGACGGATCAGACCCACACGATTGACCTCCTCCGCCTCCAGAACGGGATCGACTCGACCCTCGCGGAGGACGTGACGGTGCCGGAAGGCGAGTACACGCAGCTGCGCCTGGTGCTCAAGGACTCCACGGGCGCCAACTACGTCGTAACGAACAGCGGAGAGAAGCAGGATCTCCAGGTGCCGAGCGGGGTGCAAAGCGGCATCAAGATTATTCTCCCGGGAGAGGTTGAGGTCGAAAACGACGGGGACCAGCTCTCCGTCACCCTCGACTTCGACGCGGAGGAGTCCTTTGTCGAGACCGGCAGTGGGCAGCACATCTTTAAGCCCACGGTGCGCGTGAAGAATGTCTTCGTGAACGGCGAGACCGTTCAGACCGTCTCGGTGGACGGGGCAGTGTCCGCGGCCACTAGCAGCACGGTGTCGGTCGACAGCATCGACTTTGCCGTCACGAACCGGACGGACTTCGACGATGGCGTGTCCGGGCCCGGCGATCTGCAGGCGGGACAGGCCGTCGAGGTGGAGGGGACGATCCGGAGCGACGGCACGTTCGAGGCGCTCGACGTGGAGCGTGAAGAGGAGGGCGAGGTGGAGCGCTCGATCACGGCGCCGCTTGAGTCCGTCTCGACCACCGACAGCACGCTCACGCAGCTCGGCGTTACGATTCAGGTGACCGAGAACACCGAGTTTGACACTGACGGGGGACTGAGCGCCCTCGAGTCGGGAGTGCAAGTCGAAACGGACTACTTCCTCGACAACGGGCGCGTTGCCACCGAGGTGGAACGTGAGGACGACTAGCGGTCTCGCCTCTCCATTCCGTACGGTTCCCTTCGGACCCGTGTCGACCGCCCGGTCTCGCTCGAGGCCGGGCGGTTTTGTGTTGGGGGGATGGATTGGAGGGCTCGTCGAGTCAGTGCTCGCTCTTCGGGCGCGTGGGGGGCGACAGCAATCCGGAACAGGTGGGGCGCGACGGGGCCGACCTGCTCGAGGAGGAGCGGGCGCCGACGGGGAGGATCGTGAGCGACGCCCCGGGCGCGTCGCCACCGCACGGGGAAAGTTGACGGCCCGCCCGCCCAGTCGCATATTTGGGGCGGATTGGCTCTGTGAATAATCGGTACCCGCTCATGCCCGACGCTTCCGATGCTGCGCCCTCCTCGCCTGAGGTTGAAGAGGCCCCGCCTCCCGGGCCCGACGACTCGCCGTCTGAGGCGGAGGGGCCGGCGCCCTGGTGGCGCCGATGGGTGGTCGCCGCACTCGTGCTCGGGGGACTGGGCGCGGCCGTCTACTTTGCGGGCGACATTCCCCAGACCGAGGCCGGCCACTACGGCTTCTGGTCGGTGCTCCCGCCCCTGATTGCCATCGTCCTGGCGTTCTGGTTGCGCGAGGTGGTGAGCGCCCTCTTCATCGGCATCGCCGCGGGCGGGCTGATCGCCGGGGACGTGAACATCATCGACGCCTTTCTCCTCCCGGCCATCGGCACGGAGGACTTTGCGCTGATCCTGCTCGTCTACCTGTGGGCCCTGGGCGGGCTCATCGGCCTCTGGACGCGCACGGGGGGCGCGCTTCGCTTTGCCAAGTGGGCCGGCGACAAGATGGTGCGCGGGCCGCGGAGCGCCAAGCTCTTCACGTGGATCATGGGGCTCGTCTTTCACCAGGGCGGCACCATCTCCACCGTCCTCACCGGAGCCACCACGCGCCCCATTGGCGACCAGCACAACGTCTCGCACGAGGAGCTCTCCTACGTCGTCGACTCCACCGCCTCCCCGGCGGCCACCCTCATCCCGTTCAACGTGTGGCCGATCTACGTGGGCGGGCTCGTGGCGGGCACGATCCCGCTCTTCGAGACGTCGCAGGACGGCATCCAGTTTTTCTTCTCGGCCCTGCCGTTCAACTTCTACGCCATCTTTGCGGTGGCCTCGACCCTGCTGTTTGCGCTGGAGTGGTGGCCCCGCCTGCCCAGCCGGCAGATGCGCGACGCCATGGAGCGGGCCCGGTCCACCGGCAAGCTCGACCGCGACGGCGCCACGCCGCTCACCTCGCGCGAGCTCACGGAGATGGATGTGCCGGACGACTACGCGCCCGGCCTCGTGGACTTCATCGCTCCCATCGGCACGCTGCTGGGGGTTGCCATCATTCCGTACGTGGTCACCTACTTTTTTCTGGGATGGACGGGCGGGCAGAGCCCCGATCCCATGCTCCTGATCGCCGAGGCCTTCGTGCTGGCTGTGCTGGTGGGGATGGGGCTTGCCCTGTTTAAGGGCATGGACTTCAACGAGGTGATCGACGGCTTCATCGACGGCTGCAAGGGCGTGACCATCGGCGCCATCATCCTGGCCCTGGCGGTCACGCTCAAGGAGGTGGCCGACGCCGTGGGCACCGCCGACTACGTGGTCGCCACGATGGGCGACGTGCTCACGCCCGTCATTCTGCCGGGCCTCCTGGTGGTGCTCTGCCTCATCATTGCGTTCTCCACCGGCACCTCGTGGGGCACCTACGCGGTCGTCTTTCCGGTGGCGATGCCGCTGGCGTGGAATATTTTGCCGGAGCCGTTCTTCATCACGCTCTGCTTCAGTGCCGTGATTGGGGGAAGTGTGTTTGGGGACCAGTGCTCGCCCATCTCCGACACCACCGTCCTCTCGTCGCTGGCGACGGGGTCCGATCTCATGGACCACGTGTACACGCAACTCCCGCTGGCGTCCGTGGCGGGGGGGCTCGCCATCGTGGCCTACACGATTCTGGCCTTCTTTGCCCTGTAGCGGGGGGAGGGCAAGGAGAACGGAGGAATTTACCCCATGCGAACAAACCGTCGGCCCCGAAAGCGTGTAGTTCGTACGGATCCAGGGCATCCAGATCTCGACGACCGACTGCCACCCCTCTACACGAATCCCCCCTCCCGACACATGGATCACAAAGAAGGACAGTACAAAGTACGCGACCTCGGCCTGGCCGAGGAAGGCCGCAAGCGCATCGAATGGGCGGAGAGCCGCATGCCCGTTCTCATGCAACTGCGTGAGGAGTTCTCCGACTCGAAGCCGTTCGAGGGCTACAAGATCAGCGGCTGCCTGCACGTGACGAAGGAGACCGCCGTCCTCGTCGAAACGCTGCAGGCCTGCGGCGCCGAGGTGGCCTGGAGCGGCTGCAACCCGCTGTCGACCCAGGACGACATCGCCGCCGCGCTCGCCAAGGGCGGCACCGAAATCTACGCCTGGCACGGCCTCGACACCGACGACTTCTACTGGTGCATTGAGCGCACGATTGACACGCCGCCGCACCTGACGCTCGACGACGGCGCCGACCTCATCTTCACCGTCCACTCCGACCACTCGGAGATGGCCGACCACATCATCGGCGGCTCCGAGGAGACAACCACTGGCGTCCACCGCCTGCGCGCCATGGACAACGACGGCAAGCTGCAGTACCCGGTCTACGCCGTCAACGACGCCGAGACGAAGTGGGACTTCGACAACGTCTACGGCACGGGCCAGAGCACCATCGACGGCATCCTGCGCGCCACCTCCACGCTCATTGCGGGCAAGAACTTCGTCATTGCCGGCTACGGCCACTGCGGCCGCGGCGTCGCCACCCGGGCGAAGGGCATGGGCGCCAACACGATCGTGACGGAGGTGCGGCCCGCCACCGCCCTCAAGGCCACGCTCGACGGCCACCAGGTGATGAGCATGGACGAGGCCGCCGAGAAGGGCGACATCTTCGTGACGGCCACCGGCATGAAGGACGTGATTCGCGGCCGCCACTTCCTGAAGATGAAGGACGGGGCGATTGTCGCCAACACGGGCCACTACGACGTGGAGCTCAACCTCGAAGAGCTGGCCGACCTCTCCATCGACGCCCGCGAAGTCCGCGAGAACAACCGCGAGTACACGAAGGAGAACGGCGACCGGGTGTACGTGCTCGGCGACGGCCGCCTCGTCAACCTGGCCGCGGCGGAGGGACACCCGAGCGAGGTGATGGACATGAGCTTCGCCAACCAGTTCCGCGCCCACCTCGACCTCGTCCAGCGCCACGAGTCCGACGAGATGCTGGAGGACAAGGTGTACGACATCCCGCAGGAGATGGACGACGAGATTGCGGAGGTGAAGCTGGAGACGATGGGCATCGAGATCGACGCCCTCTCCGAGGACCAGGAGCACTACGCCACCGACTACTCGGCCGGCACGTAAGCACAGATGGATTGCGGAATGAGGGGATTCCATTCCGACCCGATTCCCGACGTTCGAAGCGCCGCTCTGGGAGTGATCCCGGGGCGGCGCTTTTTTTGTTTCGGGGCAGGCGCACGGTGAACGGGAGCGAGCGGCCCCGGTACGACGACTGTGTTCGCGTCACAATTCCCCGACGCCCATGCCCGGGATTCAGGATTCAGCCACGGAGCATCAGGAGCGGTGGGGGCGCCTCTGCCGGGATCCCAGCTTGAACGATCTTCCGTACAAGGTGGAAACCAACAGCCAGGGACAGTTCATTCTCACCCCGCTCTCGGGGTCCCGGTCCATCCGGATGAGCGAGATAATGCAGGCGCTGGGCGAGCACGCCCCGGACGGATCTGCCCCGCCATCATACGCCCTCGCCACGCCCGAGGGCGTGAAGGTTCCCGATGTCGTCTGGTATAGCCGCGAGCGGGGGCGACAGATGCAAGCAACCGGCGACCCGACCACACGGGCACCGGAGATCTGCGTAGAGGTGATGAGCGAGACGAACACCGAGGCGGAGATGCAGGGCAAGCGGCGGCTCTACCGTGAGATCGGGGCGGAGGAAGTGTGGACTGTGAGCGTGGACGGCGACATCCGGTTCTTTCGGGACGATGAGGTGGAGCATTCTCAGATTGCCCCGGAGGCGCCGCACCAAATCGAAGGATAGAACGCTGGGAGTCAGATCGGGACACGCGGCACGAGGAGGGCAAGGCCGAAGGCGAGGATGGCGAGGGCGAGGAAGCAGGCCCCCACCACATCGTCGTAGGCGAGGAGGTCGGCGGCGCGCAGGAGCTGCCACCAGTCGTGCGTGGCCGGGTCGTTGGTGATGAGGGGCAGCGCGCGCTCCTGGGCGTCGGCCGCGTAGGTGCTCACGTTGAGGGCATTCTGCCCCCACCACACGAGCGAAAGTTGTGTGCCGGGCGTGTATGCGTGGCGCAGGAACGAGAACACGAACAGCCCCGGCAGGATCAACTGGAAGAGCGAGCCGCCCAGGATCCGCAGCGTCCAGCCGAAGGGCGCGAAAAAGACGTGCCCGGCCTCGTGAATGATGAGCGAGGCGGTGTCGAAGACCGTGTAGGTGCCGGTGGCGTAGGCCCACAGCAGGTAGCCGCAGAGCGGGACGAGAAGGAGCGACAGGCCCCACGTGTGGAGCCAGGCGCGCCCGGGCGAGGCCGAAGAATCGGGGAAGGCGGAATCGGGCATGGGCGGGGCAGCCGTAGCGGAAAACCGGCACACGGGGGATAGATAACAACGACGGGCGACGGACACCACCCAGGCGGCCGATGGGGAACGAAACGCAGCATCGAAAGTGCGGCTGTGCGCACCGGCTCGACGCACACGACTGCCTTGGCCTCATGACCACCCTCCGCTACCTCCCCGACCGCGACGACGTCACGACGTTCACGGCCACCGTCACGGACGCCACCGACGACTACATCGTGCTCGACGGCACGTACTTCTACCCCGAGGGCGGCGGCCAGCCCGCCGATCGGGGCCGCCTGGAGTGGGACGACGGATCGGCGACCGTCACCGACGTGCAGAAGTCGCACGGCGACGTGCGGCATATCCTCGGCGAGGTGGACGGAGCCCTTCCGGAAAAGGGAGCCGAGGTGACCGGGCAGATCGACGCGGAGCGGCGGCAGACGCTCCGGCGCATGCACACGGCGCAGCACGTGGTGTCGAAGGTGGTGCTCGACGAGTTTGGTGCGCAGACGGCGGGCAACCAGATCCACACGGACACGTCGCGCATCGACTTTAAGCCGGCGACCTTCTCCGAGGACGACGTGGCGCACATCCAGGAGCGGACGAACGAGGTGCTGGATCAGGACCTCGCGGTGACGAAGGCGGAGATGCCGCGGGCCGAGGCGGAAGAGAAAACCCCCGAGGGCCGCGGCCTCCTCGATCTGATCCCCGACCACGTCGACCCGCTTCGCATGGTTGCCATCGGCGACTTCGACCTGTGCCCGTGTGGCGGCACGCACGTCGATCGGCTCAGCGAAGTCGGTCGCGTCCGCATCACGAACCGCACGACCAAGGGCGCGGACATCGACCGGATCGAGTTCGTCCTGGAGGCGTGAGCGTCCGCGTCGGCCCGTCCCATTGTCTCTCTCAACGTTCTTCCCCATGGCCGTAACCGCCACTGCTCCGGGCAGCGTCACCACCATCTTCGCCCCCCGCGACGGCGCGGCGTCGCTGGGCGTGAGCTTTGCGATTGCCGATGGCGCAACCGTGACCCTGGCGCCGGCGTCCGAGACCGTGGTGTTTTTGGACGGGGCGCGGGCCTCCATCCCTCCCGTGACGGGCGTCTTGCGTCGACTGGGCGTCCCCGCCGAGGTGCGGATCGAGACGGAGGTCCCCATCGGGTGCGGCTTTGGGGTGAGCGGGGCGGCGACGCTTGCGACGGCCCTCGCCGCCAACGAGATGGAAGGCCTCGGCCACGACCGGGCGGCCCTCGTCGAAACGGCGCATCGGGCCGAGGTGGCGGCGGGGACTGGCCTGGGCGATGTGTTTATCCAGGAGTGCGGGGGCCTCGTCTGGGACCGGGGCGATGGGATGCAGCGGATGGCCTGTACCGAGACGATCGGGTACAGCACGTTCGGCAACATCGCCACGGCGGACGTGCTGGGCGACGACGCGGCGGTGCGCCGCGTCGCGACGGTCGGGCGGGAGGCACTTTCGGACCTGGATCCGACCAACGGCCTTGCCGCGCTTTTCAGGGCATCGTGGGCCTTTGCCACGCGCACCGGCCTGGCGACCGAGCGGGTGGAGAGGAGGGTCGCGGACGTCCACGCGGCCGGGGGAACCGCGACAATGGCGATGGTCGGGGAAACCGTCGTGTCGGCAGGCGAGGACGAGGTTCTCGACCACTCCACCCAGAGCACCGCCTCGGGGGCCCGGGTGCGGTGAGGGGAACGAGGGGCGTTAATGGTTAGTGAAGGCGGGCGCAGGCGGGAGACGAACACCGGTGGTGTCGGTATACTTCCCCGCTTCCGATCACAGCCGCCGCTCCGTTATGTCGTCTTTTGAAGAGCGCATTCTTCGTCGCCTCGGACTTGAGCCCCTCGACCGTCGCATCGCCGGTTGGATGCGTCGACACGGGCTCTTCATCCTGCGCATGGGCCTGGGGATCGTGTTCATCTGGTTCGGGCTGCTGAAGCCCCTCGGGGTCAGTCCGGCCGAAGACTTAATTCGGCGCACGGTCTACTTTCTTCCCCCGGACCTTTTCCTCCCCATTCTGGGCTGGTGGGAGGTGGCCATCGGCGTGGGCCTCCTGTACCGCCCGCTCAACCGGATCGCAATTTTCCTGCTCTTCCTGCAGATGCCCGGGACGCTCCTTCCGCTCGTGCTGCTGCCGGAGGTGTGCTTTACGCAGGTGCCGTGGGGCCTCACGCTGGAGGGGCAGTACATCATCAAGAACGCCGTCCTGATTGGGGCCGCCCTGGTGGTGGGGGGTACGGTGCGGGAGCGCGAGAGCAGCTCGGACCGCCGCTGAGAGAAGGGGCCGGCGGGGGCGACGAGCAACGCCCGTCAGCCCCACCCCAATCCAAACTCCGAACTCCAAACTCGAAAATCGGAGGCTGCTACACGTCCCAGGTGAGGATGTCCTGTTCGGACTTGTCGGCGTCTTCCCACTCCTCGGCGTCGTCGAGGGGGCCGGTTTTTTCGGTGATGTTGTAGC